>JAUXTU010000015.1 GCA_030679145.1 Bacteroidota bacterium
GGGCATAATAGTCATTTAGTGTTGCTATTTTTGCCAGGTACAAAATAAAAATACCATTTAAAATAAGCATCGCGATGATGTAGAGCGAGTCCGCGATGGTGACGATAATGTTCTTTGAGACGACTAAAATAACTTTCAAGCGAATTGGTAGAACTTGGTATATTCGTGTTGGAAATAAAATGAAATAGATCCGGTAATGCTTTCAGTAACATACTGCGAGCACGAAGTAAATCATTGAACACCCAACCACGAACCGTGGATTGATCTATTGCATCACCAAAACGATTTTCCCAAGCAAGAACATCAGCAATGAACCGACGAACTTGAGCAGATGTTTTCACTGTGCAGATGCGAAGAAATATCTCTCGTAAATGTTTTGCATCAGTTCGTTTTGGATTTCGACGGCACCAACTTAATCCTTGACGTTGAACATGCACGATACAGCGCTGAAGTATTATCGAAGGCCATATCAAATGTAAATACTTGATTTGCTGAGGGTTTCCATCAACAGTGACACTTTTTGGAGATAACCCAGCAGCAGAAAGAGATTGATATACTATTGATAATGCGTGTGCACCTTCTGGAACGTCGTAAGCTCCATACACCAGTTGTTTGGTATGAGCATTCATCACAGCATAAATTCCTGTGCGGTATTCCAAGAATGTTCCATCACAAATAAGATATTGAACTGTCGAAAGAGAATACTTACACTGTGGTGGATGGTGTAACCAATACCAGATACAACGGTTCAACGTTGTTTGACTTAGTTTACTGATGTTCGAAAGTTGACGGACACTGTATCCTTCGATGATCCATTGTTTGAACCAATGAAAATGATTTGTTGACGACTTCCGCCATAGAAACGTATGATGACATTGTAAGCAATACCATCGTTGTCGATTTTGTGTAGTTCGTCCATATCGTTTGACATCTGATGAACTACATCGAGCACAATGTTTTTTTCGTCACGATTCTACACCTTGTTGGAGTTTTCTACCAATAACGCTATTTCAAAGAACAACTTACAGTGATTTTAGCAACACTTTTTGACTATTATGCCCGGAATGACATTGATGTGAGGTTTTTCAGATGTCTCGGTTAAGAAATATTTTTTTAGAGAATACTTTTACTTAATCTACGCTATGATTGGTCAAAGTGCAATGCAGCAGAAACGGAGGCAGCGTCTTAATTTGAAAATTAAAAGTATCGTCATGCTGACGAATGTCAGCATCTTTCACAATGTTATTAGATGCCGAAACAAGTTCGGCATGACGTAATATTTTAAATTAAGACACTACCTGCATAAGGGTTGTTTGCAGCGGTGATGTTACGAGCGATTATCTTACAGGGTGATTACAACGTTTCCTATCTTTTGTGCTGTTTCAACATATTTAACAGCTTCAATAATTTGTTCAATAGGATATGTTCGATCGACAACCGCTTTGTAATGTCCGGCCTCAATCAGTTCTTTGAAAAGAAGAATATCTTCTTTGCTCTCTTTTGGAATTGGAAACTTCACTTTTTTACCACCGATGATTGGTGTTAGCAGAGCTAAAAAAATATTCTGCGATAAATAACCAAGATCTGTTGAAAAATAAATCCCATTTGGTTTTAACAATTTCTTACATCGAAAAAAAGAACTTTTGCCCACCGCATCAATAACAGCATCGTACAATTGTCCGTTGCTCGTAAAATCTTCTTTTGTGTAATCGATGACGGCATCGGCACCGAGAGATTTCACTAATTCAAAATTCACGGTGTTGCAGACGGCTGTAATTGTTGCACCATAATGTTTTGCAAGCTGCACACAGGCAGAGCCAATAGATCCGGTGGCACCATTGATGAGGATATTTGGTGAATTCTTAAAATCCATTTTACGAATCAGGTTCATTGCAAGAAAAAGTCCGTCACAAACGGCGGCAGCCTCTTCGTAAGACATATTTGCCGGTTTTATTGTGATCGACGATTCTTCGGGCAGACAAATGTATTCCGCATGTGCTCCAAAATTGTTTGTGCTTAATCCAAAAACTTTGTCGCCTGGTTTAAATGTTTTAACATTATTTCCTACTGCTTCAATTTCTCCGGCGAGTTCACTTCCCAATATTGTTTTTTTGGGTTTAAAGAGTCCATTGATTAATCGAATGATAACAGGATACTCGGGTTTACGAAAACCGCAGTCATTTCTATTGACGGTTGTCGCATGTATTTTTATAAGGACTTCGTTGTTCTTGAGCGTGGGCTTCGGTACTTCTTTGAGTTGAAGAACTTCCGGTGGTCCATATTCTGTGTAGACAATTGCTTTCATATGCGTTTCCAAATAAAATTTAGGAACGGGATGAATTGACTTACGCTTGATAGCGCGCGCTATCCACTGACTGCTCCTTCGCACCC
Organism: Bacteroidota bacterium; assembly: GCA_030679145.1. GTDB lineage: Bacteria > Bacteroidota > Ignavibacteria > UBA10030 > UBA8401 > UBA8401. The sequence goes on from JAUXTU010000015.1 coordinate 2,392, forward strand.
ATAATTAAAAGCCACAACATAAACGCAACCTCTCCGATTTCTGCAGGCAAGGCGAATACGTTGTTAAGGACCGTATCTTTATATTGAGGTAACATTATACCCGTAAAGCTCAAGACCACATAAAAAATGCCGGTGATGATCAGCCAAACACCCAAAAAACGGGGAAGGAAATTTGACTTGTAGACAAGAATGGCTAAAGGGAAGAGCCACAGTCCCCAAAATGCTTCTAATATTAAAACTCCGTAATCGTTAATTTTAAGAAAGAACATAGCCAAATCTTGTCTCTGAGTAAGTTCAAACGTTTTCAATATTTCGCCTTTAAAAATCATGAGCGAAGTAATATTGAATGCTTCCATAAAAATAACGGCGGGAATTTGTACGATCACCAATGCAACCAAAAGTTTAGCCAGACGCTCGTTTACCTGTTTGAACAATCGGTACAGAGCCAATGCCAAAAACACCCAAATGGTGTTGCTGATAATATCATTAATGATACTCGTTCGAAATAAAAATTCATTGGATAGGATATTTTGGGCTGTTGTAACGGCATCACCCTTCATATTAATTTGTGATGGTATATAAATTAATCCATAGATGCCTGTTATTATCAAAACAAGATACAGCAGACCGGTAAGCCTTGCGCTCTTCTTCATTGAGTTCATGTTTTTTCTCCTATAGTTTGTCTGGCTTCCATCTACGCAATATTCTCTGATTATGTTCCACTAGATGTGCCGCAAAAACGCTTTTAACCATGAATCTTTGCCTGGCTTAATCTACAGTATCATTGACCAAAGTTCAATATAGCCGTTTTTTTCCCGCATCATTTCTCCGTATATTTACTCTGCAATCAGTTATTTTCCTCTTATGTATTACCTCGCATACTACTATGAATTATTTTATTGAACTGCTCGCCGCCAATCAGTTATTAGTATTGTTTTTGGTTATTGGTCTTGGATATTTGATCGGCAATATAAAAATATTTGGTTTCAATCTTGGTATCACCGCTGTTCTCTTTGTCGGAATGGCGCTCGGCGCACTTGATCCGAGGCTTGCTCTTCCCGATCATATCTATATTCTCGGTTTGGTGTTGTTTGTCTACTCCATTGGATTACATGCCGGTCCGAATTTTTTTGCATCGTTCAACAAGCACGGATTAAAATCGAATGTTTTTGCACTGCTTGTCATTTTCTCCAGTGCTCTTGTTGCCGTTCTTATTTCCACATTTTCCGATATGCCCGCTTCGATCATTTCCGGCATCTATTGCGGCGCGCTGACGAATGCTCCTGCGCTTGCCGCTTCGATTGAAACCGTAAAATCACTTTCTGCAGGAATGCCTGCGGCAACGCGCGACGCTCTCGCAAATAATTTTGTTGTTACATTCGGGCTTACCTATCCGTTCGGCGTTCTCGGATTGGTTCTGTTCTTTTACCTATTCATTAAACTGTTTAAGGTTGATCTTGCGCAGGAAGAAAAAGATCGAATCAGCCAATCGGAATCTACCGATATCATGAGCAGAACGTTTCGCATTACCAATCCGGCGGTGATCGGTAAAACGGTTGAAGAGTTGATGCACACCCTTGTCAAAACAGGATTCGTTCTCAGCAGGATAAAAAAAGGGAACAACATTGTTGTGGTCGCGCCCAATATTGTACTCTCCGCGGATGATGAAATTGTTGTTGTTGGAACAGAATCGTCTCTGGCACGCGCCACAATGCTGTTCGGCGAAAAACTTTCACAGCATCTTACAACGGAAAATGACGGGATCGAATATAGAAGAATATTTGTGTCGAGTCATAACGTTGCAGGAAAAAAAATATTTCAACTGAATTTGGAAAAAGATTTTGGCGCTACCATCACGCGCGTCCGGCGCGGAGATATTGATCTGGTTCCCTCGCCCGATATGATCCTTGAACTTGGTGACCGCGTGCGCGTTGTGACCAGGAAAGAAAATCTGGACACCGTGACAAAATTTTTCGGCGATTCGATCAAAGGAATTTCGGAAACGGATTTTCTTTCCCTTTCCTTTGGAATTGTGATCGGAGTCTTTGTCGGGATGTTTCCGATTCCGCTTCCCAACGGAACATCATTCAAATTAGGATTTGCCGGAGGCCCGCTTGTGGTGGCGTTGCTTCTTGGCAGATTGCAGCGAACAGGTTCGATCATTTGGACGCTCCCTTTCAGCGCAAATATGGTTCTCCGACAGATCGGTTTGATATTTTTTCTTGCGGGTATCGGCACGAAAGCCGGTTTCGGATTTGGAAGTACGTTCCAATCAGGAGGATTTACCTATATCATCGCCGGAGCAGTGATCACCAGTTTTGCTGCAATCACAACGATCGTGATCGGATATAAGTTTTTAAAGATTCCAATGACAGCGTTGATGGGAATAGTCAGTGCAATTTCTACACAGCCCGCGGCGCTTGCGTATGCAAATCAGCAGGCGCAAAACGAACAGCCGAACTTATTCTATACAAGCGTTTATCCTGCATCTACTGTAGCAAAAATAATTTTAGCACAGATATTGGTAACAGCGCTGTGGAGATAAACAAAACCAGAGTAGTGTCATTCCCGCGTGCTCTTAGCGGGAATCCACGGTTTTAGTTTAGATTCAATAAATAGATTCCCGATAAAAACGTTCGGGAATGACGTAAGTTTTGTTTTGTGATAAGAAGATGCTTCGACGCAATGTCCCGCAATACGCGATCAACCTTGACAAGGTTTAGTTCATTTAGTTGTGTAACCTTGTCAAGGTTATACAATATTTCAAAATTCTCAGTTTGTGCTAAACATTTGGTTATGTATATTGTCAACAAAAGACCATCATCAATAATTATTTAATTTGACACAATGAATGGAATGATGAAAATATCGTTAGAAAATATTGTAAAAATAGTTGGTCATTGCGAGGCGTTTTTAGCCGAAGCAATCTTTCTTAATGTCCGAAAAACGAGATCGCCACGTCGCTTCCGCCTAAAAGATGGCGGACAAGTCGCTCCTCGTAATGACAAAAATTTAATTTTTCAGATGCTTTTCTTTTTTTGTCTGTTCTCCTGCACCGCATTTTCTCAAAACGCATGGGAAGTGTATCAACAGTCGCTAGAGAAACTTTCGGAAAAAGATACGGCTGCATTTTTACAGTTTGCACAACAAGCGCATGCCCTTGCTCCAAAGCATCCGGACATCATGGTAAATCTTGCAAAAGCATTTGCCATGACAGGAAAAAAGATAAAAAGTATCGAATTGCTTGATGATATTTCCATCATTGGTGTTGATTATAATGTAGAGAACGACGGCGGTTTCATGAATATTTGGAGGCATTCTCTCCTTAAAGAAATCACGGCACGCGTAAAAAGAAACAGAGAAATTATTTCAAGCGATCTGGCGTACTCTCTCAATGAAAAGGATCTTATTCCCGAAGGAATAACATATGATCCACGGCAGCAGCGGCTCTATCTTAGCAGTGTCTATAAACGGAAGATCGTTTTTATTAATTCAGACGGAACATTCGGAGATTTTTTTACAGAGGCGCAAGAGGGATTATACAGCACTTTTGGAATGAAAGTTGACGCGGCTCAAAATCAACTATGGGTGGTTGGCATACTTAATCATCCCAAAGCGCGTTTAGGAAATAAAGGAGAGTCAACAAAAGCAGCAGTGTTCCAATATAATCTTGAAACAAAAAAGCTTATTCATCAATATTTAATGAATGATACGCTTCAACATATGTTCAATGATCTTGTGATCGTAGGCGGAAATGTATTTGTTACCGATACAAAACAATCTGCAGTGTATAAGATCGTTCCGTCAAAACAAACAATAGAGCCGTGGTTTCAAAACAATGATTCTTTTCATCCGAACGGAATTGCTGTTTCACAGGATCAACGATATCTTTTTGTTGCGCACTGGAGCGGAATTACGCGGATCTCTCTTGCCGATACCCAGCACATTCAGCTGCAAACAAAATTGAACACGACGCTTTCCGGTATCGATGGTTTGTATTTTTACAATAATAATTTAATTGCCATCCAAAACAAAGTTGGTCAGCAGTCACGAGTGATGCGGTTTGACTTGAACAAAGAGTTGAACAGCGTTGTTCGATCGACAATTCTGGAATCAGGAAACCCTTTGTTCAATGTGCCGACAACCGGAGTGGTCGTCAACGATGAGTTGTATTTTATTGCAAACAGCCAGCTGCGAAGTTTCAACAGTGATTGGACGATCTATTCTGACGATAAATTACAGCCACCAATTATTCTTAAACTTCCGTTGAGTAATTGATCTTACCACGAAAAGAAAATCTCATATAAATAAAAAGACCCGCACAAAATGCGGGTCTTTTTATTGTTAGCTACACCGATACATTATTGATTGTCCACAACACTTTCAATTGTTGTCTGTATTGAGGGAGAGACTTTTCCAAGAAAATCATATCCTGTTGCCGCTTCGACTGCATCAACGCTTACACGGAATGTTTTCCAATCTGCCGTTCTGCTGATCAGCGCATCGCTGTTTGGCATATCGACAGCAATTACTCGTGTTGATGTAGTAACTCGTCCGAGATCGTTTGTCCCCTCATCGATCACAACAACAATTTTCCATGTGCGGGTAGGAACATTAACATGTCCCGAATTGATGGTTCCCTGTGAACCGTATCCACCGGAATAGATATAGAGTTCTTTTCCCGCAGTGACAAGCGTTCGCAGATAATTTTCCATACTCGCCCACGGCCCCTGATTGTTGTTTGGTGCCTGAGGAACCATATTCGTCATTAAAAATGTCGAAGAATTGTCTGCAACAGATGCTGTTCTATCCGCGGAGGGACACATATGTCCCCGATCGTATCCACTACCGCTGTAACTTGTAGAACCAACCTGATACCAACCTGCAGGAAGAGTTGCGTCGGCTCTAAAGTCGTCTTGCCTTGCCGTGCTGCCGATCCACGATGCGTTCAAATGCCACGCAACCCAATTTGCAGTCCCTTTGTCTCGGTGATAGGAAAGAACATATTGTGCTTTTTCCATTAAATAATTTGTCGGCAAATTAACATTATTTGCAGCGTTGCTCGGGTTTCCGAGAGTTGTATGAACGCTTGTTGATGTTGTTGTATCGCCTCCTCCCCCTCCGCCATACGTTGAGAGATTAGCTGTTAATGTATAAGCAGTTGTTGTGCTCGAACCAGACGTTGAAAGCACTTCAATGTAATACGTTTCGTTGGTGGTGGAATTATACGAGATACTTTCTGAAACACCCGTCGCGTTTGCGGAACTTGCAACCGTTGTTCCGACGGAGTTCAATAATACAAGATCGTAATTAACTCCAGCGGGAACCGTTAAACCGAGCGCAACGGTTTGTGTTGATGTTGCGCTAAGTGAAAAGAAATCAACATCGCTTGTTGTGCTGACCAATCCTGTTTGTGTTGCAGGAACCGCAGTGATTGCATTTGCGGACGCCGTTGTATTATTTGGTTCTACTTCTGTCACTGTTGGAGTTGTTGAATAATCAGAGATATTAATTTCATCAAAGTTCAATCGAACCGATGTGCTTCCGGTTGTTTTTCTGATCTCAAACCGTATCGTTCCGGCAATGTTAACAGTAAATGTTGCTGTCGAAAGCGTTGTTGATGTTGTTGTGATCGTAGAACCTGTTTGCGTCCATGACGTTCCACTGTTGGTTGAATACCATAACTGCCATGAACTGTTTGCATCGGTTCCATATTTCGCATGCTGGATTGTTACGGTGCCGGCACCGGTTGTTCGGTTAAATTTCATTGTCAATTTACCCGTACTCTGAACGCGGGCGCTTTTGGTTGCAACCTTACGGTCACTCGTGGATGTTCCGAGAAGAGCACTATTGAAATTCCAAACTCCAGAACCAAGCGTAACGTCTGCTGTCGTGTAAGAGGTTTTCGTTCCGGTTTCAAAAGATTCCCATGCCGTACTTCCTCCACCGCCTCCAGCATAATCATTGATCACAAAATCATCAAAGTTTACCCGTGCTGTTGTGCCGTCTGTTTTTCGGATCTCAAAACGAATTGTTCCCGTGATATTGACGGTAAAAGAAGCAGAAGATAAAGTTGTTGTGGAAGTTGTGATTGTTGAACCTGTTTGAGTCCAAGTGCTTCCGCTGTTGGTAGAATACCACAACTGCCATGTCGAATTTGCATCGGTTCCGTATTTTGCATGGTTCACGGTTACAACCCCGGCACCGTCTGTTCGGTTAAATTTCATTGTGAGCTTGCCGCTATTGCGTGTACGAACACTTTTCGTTCCATTTTTCGGATCACTGGTTGATGTTCCAATCAATGCGTCATCCAAACTCCATACACCAGAACCAAGGGTCACGTCTGCTACCGCATATGCAGTTTTTGTTCCCGCTTCAAAATCTTCGGCAACGGTGATCTTTTTCAGTGAAACATTCTGGTTTGCAATTGATTCTTGCGGAGATGGTGTTACGGGTGTTTCTTGACATGATGGAATGGTGAGAAGAAGAACGGCAGCAATTGTAACCGCCAAAATACGGAGTGTAACTTTCATGCGAACCTCTAATTAGTTGATGAATTTGTTTAAATCACACGTCGCAAATATATGTATTTCAATGCGTTTTGTAAAGCGTTGGAGGGTTATTTCTTTGTTACCGGATTGTAAAGAAGAATGATCACTCAGAATCAACAGATCGCTCAATGATTGATTGGAATGTTTTTGGCAGAGAAGAAAAAAAATTATATCCGGTAAGCGATTCTACTGAGTCCACACTCACACGAAATATTTTCCAGTCATCGTGTTTGCTGATGAGCGAATTATCATTCGGCATCACGACCGCGATTGTTCGTGTTGTAGAAGTGACACGATTGATGTCATCACTCCCCGCATCTAATACAAGAATTGTTTTCCACGTTAACTTAGGAACAAGAACCCTTCCGCTATCTATAAATTTTTGTTCGCCGTTTCCGCCGCAATAGATGTACAGTTCTTTTCCCTGCTTCACTAATTCTCGGCAATAAATTTCCAGCGCAGCCCATGGTCCCTGATTATTATTCGGAGCCTGCGGAATCATATTGGTCATTAAAAATGTAATTGAATTATCTTTTTGCGTAGTTGTTCTGTCGCCGGAAGGACACATGTGTCCGCGGTCGTAGCCGCTGCGGCGGTAGCTTTTTTCGTTAACGTGATACCATTGTTCAGGCAGCGTGCTGTCTGCACGAAAATCATTTGAGCGTTTGATCTCTCCAAGCCACGTTGAGTCCACATGCCACGCAACCCAATTTGGAATTCCATAGAAACGATTATAGGAATGAACAAACTGCGGTTTTACCATTAAATAATTTCGGGGAGAAGATATTTTGCTGACGGCGTTATTTGGATTTCCCATCGCAAGATGTTCCGCACGGTAAACCGAATCATTCTGTGAATATGCAGTAGAAAAAATAAATGTAAACAGGAAAATTTTTTTCATCAGATCAATCCCAATCCTAAACCGAATGCAATTGCAATCAGCATTACCGCTACAATTTTTTGAACAATTCCCAGAGTGATTTTCTTTAAAATTTTACTTCCGGCGTACGCTCCGATGAATGCAGAAATTACCGCGGCGGTAATAAATTCCCAATGTTGCATTGCGTTGGACGAAAGCAGTTGCGATGAATAGAGTGACAAACGCGTAAAATCAACAAGACAAGCAACAACAATTCCCGTTGCAAGAAACTGTTCTTTTGATAATCCATAGCGGATCAAAAAGATACTCCGCAACGCACCCTGATGTCCGGAAAAACCTCCGAAAAAACCACTCAATAATCCGCCGGCGGGAAGAGATCGTTTTGTTGGAGTAAATAATTGCAACGCAGGGAAAATTTCTACAAGGGCAAAATAGATCATCAGGATTGCAATACTAAGCTTGACCGGTTCAACAGCGAATTCTTTTCCCGAAAAATGATATACAGCAATTGGTGTAAACATCGTCAACGACAACAATAGTTTTGCACCGAAGAAAGCACCAAGCATCGACGGTATTCCAAACTGCAGCACAACTTTCCACTGTGCATATTTACCCAGCAGAACAAACTTAAAGATATTGTTCAACAAGTGCACAATACCGGTCAACGCAATTGCGATTTCAATCGGGAAAAACAACACAAAGACGGGAGTAAGAATTGTTCCAAGTCCGAAACCGGAAAAAAGCGTAACAAGAGAAGCGAAGGCTGACGCAATAATGATGACGAGAAGTTCCATAGCTTTTAAACAGACTCCGCTTTAGAAGAGGAATCTGTCTTCTCTGATTCATACACAAAACATCCAGCATTTACTGGATGATCTTCTACTAACGCAGACCAGGAAACATGACGAATAAGATAGACAATGAGAAAATCTCCAACCGCTGCGAAAGTGAAAAGAATACTGAACAGAACAATCCATCCGTTACCGTTGATCAGTGAAAACAAGAAAGGAAAAAATCCGAGAACAACCGCCGGCATAAGTGTCCCAAAAACGTAAGCACTTTTTTGTATTGGAACAGTGCAGTGTGCGTACGGCGTTAATGTTTTACTGTGAAATCCGAATTTCATTTGATTGAAGGAAAGTCTTCCGCCGAACATCCACGACAATCCGTGGATCAGTTCGTGCAGCACTATTCCGACGGCAAAGATTGGAAGGAAAAACCAAGGGAGCAAAATGTCGCTTGCCGCTTTAATTGGTTCAAATTCCCATATCGCAACAAAGATCAAAAATTCTAGAACGGCGAATACACCGAACGGCAGCGAAGCCGTCGATACTTTGTTCATGGGAATGGAATAATCTTTTTTGGTGACGGGATTCATCACACCTTCACAAACCATTTCTTTTTATACATTACCCACACGACAAGATACATCACGCTCACCCAAATAATTGCGTGCATCAGCGATGCATTGAGTGGAGAAAAATACGGATCAAATAGGTTTTGTGTGAGAATAGTTTTAATAGAAACATCGGCGTATGTTCCGTCGCTCAACTGCACATTCAATTTCCATAGTCCCATTGTCCGCGCGGCAACACCGGAAAGAACAAACACAAAGATAGCATTCATTCCATAGACGGTTAATGGATATGCCCACTTTTTAATTCCTTTTGCATCGATCAAAAAATAAAAAACGCCGAAGATGCACATTGCCCAGCCCGCCATAAATACCGTATATGAAACCGTCCAGAGACTTTTATTGATCGGCATCCACATATCAAACATTGCTCCGAGCAGTAGAAACCCTGCTCCAAATGTAAACAACCAAGTCGATTTTTCTATTTTATCATGGTTCGAAGTTTGAAGATAATCTCCTACAAGAGAGCCAAACAATGTTGTTGTTATCGCAGGAATGGTGCTGATAAGTCCTTCTGGATCCCATGTTTTTGTAGCACTCCACATATGTCCGGTTAAGATGATTGAATCAATATATGCTGCAAAATTCTTCCCGCGTTCAAATAATCCCGCTCCAAATTCCGGAATTGGAATGTAGAACATCATTATGGTATATGAGATGAACAGCACGCCAATCGCAATGATCTGTGCGCGAATACTGAGGTATAAATACATAAACGATGCAATAAGATAGCAGATTGCAATTCGCTGCAACACGCCGGGAATGCGAATGGTATCAATATTGAAGTGATGTCCCCAGAGTAATCCGAATGGAAATCCGGCAAGAAAAAGCCCGAGCCCGAAAATAATTGCCGAACGGCGAAGAACACCGAGCAACAGTTTCTTATTATTGTCTCCCTTTGTTTTCCTCACTGCAAAAGAAAAAGTCATAGATACACCGACGATCCAGAGAAAGAACGGAAAAATAAAATCGGTAAACGTCCATCCGTTCCATGCGGCGTGTTCAAGCTGTGGATAAATGTGTCCCCACGATCCGGGATTGTTTACAAGGATCATTCCCGCGATCGTGAATCCACGGAATGCATCAAGTGAGGTAAGGCGTTCGGGTTTCATTTTAACTCCTAATGACCCCCTCTGTCCTTTGGACATCTCCCCCTAAAAAGGGGGAGAATAAAAGAGGGGGTTAATTATTCTACAACAAATACTCTATAACCAAATTTCGGCAGAGTGATTTTTTTTACATTTTTATATGCAACTGTTTTTCCGGTGAAGGCGTTGGTGAACTTCAGCAAAGAGAATATTTTAGGAAGTTCGAGCTGAGCGGTCCGTTCGCTGTTGGAAAAATTGAATGCTGCCAATACCGTATTCATTCCATCTGTTCGGATGAATGTGTAGATGTGGTCTGATCGGTTGTTCTTCACTGTTTGGTGGTCGCCGCCGGCGAGCGAAGGGTTGTTTTTTCTGATCTCAAACAGTTTTTGATAGAACGAGGTGTATGAATTTTTTTTCGTCCAATTGATCTCGAATTTTTCAAATAATCCGAGTTTGATATTGTTGCCAACCTCTTGGCCGTTATAGATCAGTGGTGCGCCGGGAAAAGTATTGACCAATACCGCGGCAAGTTTTGCACCTTCTGCTCCCAGCCGTTCAACATCCGGCTTATCCCAGGCATTCTCATCGTGATTTGAACTGAACCGCATTCGAATGGAATTTTTCGGAAATGCCGCCGCTTCACGAGAAAGGACGGAATCTAATTCTACTGTCGTTTTTTTCCCGTCGACAATATCCTTCACTGCATTGTAAAAATTCCAGCTGTATGTAAGATCGAATGCTTTGAGATGCTGTTCAGGATATTGTCCTTCAGAAAGCATCATAATTGGTTTGATCGAATCGAGTGCAGCACGCGCATCATTCCAAAAATCGGTCGGCACCATTTCGGAAACATCGCACCGGAATCCGTCAATGCCGATATCGCGTACCCAATATTTCAACATCTCGATCATATACCGGCGCATTTCTTTATTATCATAATTCAGATCGACCACATCAGACCAATCAGAGACCGGCGGAATAAAATTTCCCGCAGAATCTTTGGTGAACCACTCCGGATGTTCGGTGAACATTTTGCTGTCCCACGAAGTATGATTTGCAACGAGATCGATAATGAGCTTGAACCCCAATTCGTGCGATTTATTTAGCAGTTGTTTGAAGTCATCTATATTCCCAAATTCCGGATTGATGCCGTAATAATCTTTGATGGAATACGGTGAACCGAGAGTTCCTTTTCGTTTTTCAATTCCAACAGGATGGATCGGCATCAGCCATAATGTAGTAACACCGAGTTTTTTTAGTTCAGGAAGACGCTGCTCAATTTCCGCAAAGGTTCCTGCTTTGGAAAATGCGCGCGGATAAATTTCGTAGATAATTCCGTTTTTCACCCAATCTTCCGATGGACGGGCGGTTTCTTGTGCGTACGGAGTTGGCTGTTGGGCAAACAGAGAAAGTGATAGACCAATGAGAAAGAAAGATTTTTTCATAGAAGTTCAATAGGTTGATGGTTGGATACGGTTGAAAAGTAACGAAAGAAATTTCTCAATGCAATGAAGACAATAGTAAATCTCCATCGGTTTTGTCGAAACAATTTTTAGCAATTCTTTTAGAGATTTTCCTATAAAAACAATGTATCTTTTCTTCAATGGAGAAGATGCCACATTCTATAGAAAACAGATATCTCTGCCAACTGCGGGAAGCAATTGTTTCACTTCTTAAGGATTCATTGTCCACACATCAAGAAAAGCATCTTCTTACTTCTGCCCATGCTCTTGCAACCAATATTCTCCGAATAAAATTTTCTCAATCACCAAGCATTAAAAACCACTTAGGATTGAATGAACATGACCTTGGATATGATTGTATCGCAGAACTGTTTGAAAGAGATTCTAAAAATCAATTAATTCATTTTAAAACGTATTTTTCTAATTTTGATTTCAATGCACTTTTGGAAAAAGAAATTCTTTTCCATTTTCGAAGACTGGTTTCATCGGCAGTAAATCAAAACCTGATGCATGTCTATCGTGATTTTGATCCAAGCCTTGGAAAGATTATTCGCAATATCAAATTATCCGTTACCGCTCATAAAGCATTCCTTGATATTGATCGGTTTGACGAAGCATGTATTGCACCAATTGACATCACATTGAATGAACACTTGCAAACAATAGATCAATCAGCATTATTCGATCTGCTCTCATCTTATGTACGAGGTGATGAATTTGTGCCGGAATTACTTTCGATCTATTCTCGGATAATTCGGGAACAAAACGATTACAGTAAAATTGTTCCGTTGTTAACTGTTGCATTAGTATTCCGCACATTGTTTATCGTTAAACAAAGACACGCCCCTATAACAACCGAACAATCTTCAAATAATTTTGAGGTAACAGAAGTGATCCAAAAAAATATTTTGGATGTGAAAACAACAATTTTGTCTCACAATCATCATGGAACAACCTCTTCGGAAATAATCGAAAAATATTTTCAAACAATTCAAAATTTATTTCTATCAAAAATAAATGCCTCTGACAACTCTTCAGATTCATTGTTCAAAGGGTTGCAACAACAGATAGCGCACTTGGATTCAATCGAATATCGAAAGAATCACAGAACAAAAATAGAATATTATTATAGACTGTGTCGTGAAGCCATTGCAACAGAATTACTTGAAAGAAAAAATCTGTAAATAATTGAACTTGCAACTAAATACTATATACATGAAGCATATAGATCAAAAAATATTAGAATTGTACGTGCTAAGGGATGAAAATGCATTGCAGCAGCACGAAATGATTGAACAACATCTTGCAGAATGTGCGGGTTGCCGGGAGCTGTATGCTCGAATGCAAGATCTATATGCAGGCTTTTTTGATACAATTGAGAAATCCAATGAACAAAAATCGGATTCTTTGTTACCAATGAAGGCGAAAAAATCTTTAACCATCCTCAACTCACCATCTCCTTTACAAGAAATACGATCAAATTATGAGGTTGAACGAGCCCCAATACGAAGAGTGGTTTTATTTGCAAAGCGGCACCCGATTGTGAGTTTAACAATGTCTCTGTTTATGTTGGGATTTTTTTGGTTGTTGGGATTGCAAGTATTTAGAGTATTGGAACCAGTGAATGATAATCCGAATTACCATAGATATACTAGAGATGATAAATTGGAAATTTACAATTCTCAAAATCATTTGTTATGGTCTATACCCGGTAAAAATCTTGCAGGTTTAATTTCGGATGAACAACTTGGAAGAGGTAATCAAATTGTTTTTGAGGATATTGATGGAGATGGTACGAACGAGGTAATCACAACACTGATTTTAGGTAGTGAAAAATCAACATCAAAAACTATAAAAGTTTTTAACAACAAAGGAAAGGTTGTTAAATCGATTGAATTTAAAGATAAAAACTTTAAATTTAGGAATTTATCTTACGATAGAACTTTTACGGCTGACAATATATTTGCGTATCGAGATATAAAAAATCAACTTCGAATAGTTACAATTGCAAACAATGGTCGCTCACCGACCTTTCTTGTCAAATTAGACAGTAATTTTAACATCATAGGACAATACTGGCATTTTGGACATTTAGAACATAAACTCATACTACTCAATAATAAAAAGGTAATTCTTCTTACTGGAAAGAACGATGTTTATGATGTCTCTATGGGTGATTATGCTGTAATGGCAATTCTTGACCCCGAAAAACTTATTGGAGTTGAAGAAAGCGCTGTATCACAAGGATTTGGATTTAAAAAATCAGAGTCTGAAATGTATTATATAAAATTTCCCGAATCAGATATTGTAAAATTCACGAATTTAATTTCAAGTGCAAAACAGGTTGTTTATGAAGATAGTTCAGTCATTTACATTGATGTTTACTCTGGTAAGAAAGAAGATCGAGTAACATATTCAGGATTTAACTATGTCTTCAATAAAAGAGATATGTCAGTCAAAATGGTAAAATTTAATACTGGCACTGAGCGAACACACAAGCAGTTGAAAGAGGAAGGAAAAATCCACAGCATGTTTAATCAACAATACTTGAATAATTTGAAAAATAATGTTCAATACTGGGATGGAGAAAAGTGGGTAAACGATGTGGTTTTGATGAATGCTTACAAATCTGAAAAATAAAATATTCTTGTTCCCAAATAAATTTGGGAACAAGAACGATACTTTCAAGACAATTTTTAATATAGAAATCGACGAGTTGTAAAATAAAAAATTGTATCTCGTTTAATGCAACACTCGAAGCTAATTTTCATTATATAATGCTGTTACTTCTTCGCTTGACAATGAGCGACGATATATTCTTAGGTCATCAATAACTCCCTTCATAAATTCTTGATTTCCATCAGCGTCATTTCCAAAATATAACGGTGATGAATTAGTTAATGGTGAGATTACTAAGGTCTTAGTAGTATTATATACTCCATTCACAAATAATGAACATTTTTTTTCATTGAATAAAATTACAACGTGATACCATTGATTTGGCAACAACTTAATTGAACTTGACATTACATCACCAGATCCAAAATGATTGCTAATTGTCGCATGAGTGGAATCTCCATTCCAAAGAGTACAATAATTTGAAACACCTCCAATTGCAGACTTGCAAACAATAGCACCGCCAGTAGAGACACCATTCATTTTAATCCAATAGCTAAAAGAAATAGTATCCGACCCTGTATAATTAAAATCGGAAGAATGCGGGATTGAAATGAAATTACTTGTGCCGTTAAAGTTATATGCTGAATTTACTCTGTTGAATCGATCGGTTGTTAGGGTAGCGCCATTTACTGTCCCATGGTGTGCTTTGTCGCTTGTATCATTGGCATTTCCATTAAACGGGTACCACGCAACTAATCCATTTTTGGGTGGTGTTGTAACAATTCTAAATGTAATACTTTTGATATCGTTCAAAGCAATGGAATCTGTGGTATTATTAGTTTTATTAATAAACATTTTTGTTTGGGCACTGGTTATTATAACGGTAAACAGTATAATGATAAACACAAAAAACGATTTCATAATTTTTCTCCTTTTGATTGTAGGCACGGATGAAAATCCGTGCATTAGGAACGTTTTGTCAAACGTTCTTACATTATTTATTTTAACAGCAATAATTTATTTACCAATTGCGAACCATTAAATTGCACGCGGTAGAAATATGTTCCGCTTGAAACAGTTCGTCCGGCATCATTACGCGAATCCCACACAACTCGAAAACTTCCAGCATCATGAACTGATTTTTCCAATTCCCGAATCTTTCGCCCTTGAATATCGAAAATTGCAACCTCCACATTTCCCGCCTTTGGGATTTCGTATTCAATTGTCGTTGTTGGGTTGAAGGGATTGGGGTAATTCTGCCTAAGCAAAAATGAAGCAAAAATTGCATTTATTTTTTGAACATCATCGACTGTCATATTTTCTTGAGAAAAGTTCAGTCGCACTGCTTCAGTAATCGGATACATTTTTATGGATCCATTGGTTAATTCAATATTCATCGTATCGGTTTGTGCAAATAGTAAACGCGGTATTTGCCACAAAAAAAGTAACAGCCATGGTTTCATCATCTTCTCCTTGATATTGATCATAAGAACAGTTAATTGGTGACGCTCTAAATGGTATGTTAGGTGCAGGTGTATCGGTTTGCAGAAAAGAGAATGAAAATGTTAAAGACCAGGTTTACCTGTTTCGTCGAAACATTTTCCCTCTTCACACTGTTATAGAATTGTGGTATATTGAGCACATCGTGTTTCTTGAATGTTTACCAAGGAAATCATCCAATCATTTATGAATAAATTCACCCTCTCTCTTAGCGTTTTTATTTTTTTCCTAAGCACAGTATTCATTTCTTCATGCGGTTCAAAAAGTAAGAATGCCGAACCACGTTCATCCATCCAAGGTAGCGTATTAACGGTCAGCGGTGTTGTGATCAAACCGCAGGAATTGGACAATATTGTGCGCTCATCGGGAACAGTGCTTGCATCAGAATCTGTAGATCTGGTTGCAGAAGCAGCCGGACGCATTGAAAGAATATCATTCGACGAAGGAGCACGCGTAAAGAAGAACGATCTTCTGTTGAAGATCAACGACGACGATCTTCAGGCACAACTAAAGAAGACACAGTTCCAGTTACAGCTTGCTTCGGAACAAGCAAAACGGCAAAAACAGTTGTTTGGAACAAGCGGCATCAGCAAAGAACAGTACGATATCTCCATTAACCAGGTAAACACATTAAAAGCAGACCGTGACAATATTGTTGCCTCGATCCGAAAACGGGAGATCCGTGCTCCATTTGAAGGACGAATAGGTTTGCGGTATGTCAGCGAAGGAAGTTACGTTTCATCCACAACACGCATTGCATCCATTCAAAAGATCAGTTCTTTAAAAGTTGATTTTTCTATCCCCGAAAAATATTCGAACGAAGTTGCTGTCGGCGATCTTATCGAGTTCAGCAGTGACGAAACAAAACTTCGATTTACCGGCACACTCTATGCCATCGAACCAAAGATCGATGCCGCCACACGCACCGTACAATTACGAGCAATGTGTGAAAACAAAAATGAGAAGATATTTCCCGGTGCGTATGTTCAAATAGAATTACGTCTCAAAAAAATCACCGATGCATTGATGGTTCCGTCGCAGGCGATCATTCCTGTTTTAAAAGGGCAGACAATTCTTGTGAAACGATACGGTGTTGTTGTTTCATTGCCGGTACAGATCGGATTACGGACGCCGTCATTTGTTCAAATTGTCGGCGGGATTTCTGCGGGAGATACCGTTCTTACTACAGGTCTTATGCAAGCGCGCACCGGAATGCCGGTGAATGTTGTTTTAAAGTAGATTAAATTAATACTGTCACCATGAGTCTTGCCTCCATTAGTATAAAGCGTCCCGTATTAGCCATTGTCATGTCGCTGGCAATAATTCTCTTTGGTGTTATTGGATTTGATTTCCTCGGCGTTCGTGAATATCCCGCCATCGATCCTCCAATCGTCAGTGTGCGCACAAGTTATGTCGGTGCAAATGCCGATGTGATCGAATCGCAGATCACTGAGCCGTTAGAAAAAGCGATCAACGGAATTGCAGGCGTCCGCAACATTTCATCCAGCAGCAGCCAGGGAAGCAGCAACATCACCGTTGAATTCAATCTTGATGCGAATCTTGAAGCGGCGGCTAACGATGTGCGCGATAAAGTTTCCGGTGCAACGCGGCAGCTTCCGCAGGATATTGATGCACCGCCGGTGGTGACGAAAGCTGACGCAAATTCCGATGCAATTATTTCTCTCACTGTTCAAAGCGACACACGAAACCACCTTGAGTTAAGTGATTTTGCAGAGAATGTAATAGCGCAGAACCTTCAAACAATTCCCGGTGTCAGTGCAACACAAATTTGGGGACAAAAACGATATTCGATGCGTCTGTGGATGAATCCGGCGAAACTTGCCGCATACGGATTAACAGCACTGGATGTGCGGAGCGCATTGACAAAGGAAAATGTTGAACTTCCCTCGGGAAAAATTGCAGGAAACCAAACCGAATTGATCGTCAATACCAAAGGAAGAATGAAGACGGTTGAAGAGTTCAACAATCTTATCG
Source organism: Bacteroidota bacterium (assembly GCA_030679145.1). GTDB lineage: Bacteria > Bacteroidota > Ignavibacteria > UBA10030 > UBA8401 > UBA8401. The sequence goes on from JAUXTU010000015.1 coordinate 19,905, forward strand.
TCAAGTCCGATGGAACAAAGATCGTGCGGTTCAGTGATATTGGTTTTGCCAATCTTGGTCCGGAAAATGAAGAGACGATTTTAAAGCAATCCGGAACGCCGATGGTCGGAGTTGCGATCATTCCTCAGCCGGGAAGCAATTATGTTGAGATCGCAGATCTGTTCTATAAACGTCTTGAGCAGATCAAAAAAGATCTTCCGAACGATGTGAAGCTTGATATTGCGATGGACAATACACGCTTCATCAAACTTTCCATTACAGAAGTTCAAGAGACAATATTCATTGCAATACTTCTTGTTGTGTTCATTATTTATTTGTTCTTCCGCGATTGGCTGATCGCATTTCGTCCCCTCATTGATATTCCTGTTTCACTTATTGGCGCGTTCTTTATCATGTATGTAATGGGCTTTTCGATCAATGTTCTCTCTCTGCTTGCCATTGTTCTTGCAACAGGTCTTGTTGTTGATGACGGAATTGTTGTTACCGAAAATATTTTTAAGAAAGTTGAAGAGGGACACCCACCTCTTCGTGCGGCATATCTTGGTTCCAAAGAGATCTTTTTTGTGGTAATTTCGACCTCCATCACACTTGCAGCAGTATTTCTCCCTATTATTTTTTTACAAGGATTTGTTGGAAGATTGTTCCGCGAGTTTGGAATCGTTATCGCCGGCGCAGTGCTGATCTCCGCGTTTGTTTCCCTGTCGCTGACACCAATGTTGAATGCGCGAATGATCAGAAAGAATCATAAGCACAGCCGCTTCTACGATATGACAGAACCGTACTTTGAAAAAATGAATTTACTGTACGAATCACTTCTTACGCGGTTTATGAATCATCGCTGGATCGCCACGGCGATCGTCGGAGCCTCACTTGCGATTATCGTATTGATTGGCTCCACATTACAATCGGAACTTGCTCCGCTTGACGACAGAAGCTTTCTTCGTTTGGCCATCACTGCTCCCGAAGGAGCATCGTTTGAATACACCGATTCTTTTATTGATAAACTTGTCACCATTATCAATGATTCAATTCCTGAAAAACGTATTGCACTTAGTGTTACTGCTCCGGGATTCAGCGGTTCCGGTGCCGTCAACACCGGATTTGTTCGAATGATGCTTGTTGAGCCTTCGGAACGGAAACGTACACAGCAGCAAGTTGCAGATTATATTTCTACAAAGACCAATCGGATGACCGAGGCGCAGGTCTTTGCATTTCAGGAGCAAACGATCACTGCGGGGGGCGGCGGTCGTGGAGGGTTTCCCGTGCAGTACGTTCTCCAAAATCAACAGTTTGAAAAAATCCGCCAAAAGCTTCCGCAGTTTTTGGAAGAAGTAAACAAGAGCAGCGTATTTCAAGGTGCGGATGTGAATTTGAAATTCAATAAACCGCAGATCGATCTAACAATTGACCGCAATCGTGCACGAGCGCTTGGAGTTTCTGTTATTGATATTGCACAGACACTACAGCTTGCATTCAGCGGACAGCGGTTCTCATATTTTGAAATGAATGGATTCCAATATCAGGTGATCGGGCAAGTGAATCGTTCGGACCGCGATGAACCTCTGGATCTTACATCGTTGTATGTGCGCAACACCGCAGGACAGTTGATACAGCTTGATAATCTTATTCAATTGAGGGAGCAAAGTGCACCGCCCCAGTTGTATCATTTTAATCGTTTCAAGGCGGCTACAGTGTCTGCAGGGCTTGCTCCCGGAAAAACGATCGGTGACGGTATTGCTGAAATGGATCGTATTGCAAAACAAGTTCTTGATGATTCATTCACCACAGCATTAAGCGGTCCATCGCGCGATTACGCGGAAAGTTCCTCCAATATTATTTTTGCATTCCTTCTTGCGTTGGTGCTGATTTATCTTGTGCTAGCGGCACAATTTGAAAGTTTCGTCGATCCATTTACGATTATGCTTACGGTTCCTCTTGCGCTTGCAGGCGCAGTTCTTTCGTTATGGATCTTCGGTAAAACGCTGAACATTTTCAGCGAGATCGGCATTATTATGTTAATCGGTCTTGTGACGAAAAATGGAATTCTGATCGTTGAATTTGCGAATCAGCAAAAAGAAAAAGGATTGAAATTAATGGAAGCGGCAAAAGTTGCCGCCGCATCGCGCTTCCGTCCGATCTTGATGACGTCGCTCGCCACAATGCTTGGCGCGCTGCCGATTGCTCTTGCGCTCGGAGGCGGTGCAAAGAGCCGTGTATCAATGGGAATTGTTGTTATTGGCGGGTTATTCTTCTCTCTCGCACTGACACTGTTCGTTATTCCCGCGATGTATACGTTCTTTTCAAAGGAGATTAGAACAACGGAAACAGAGTCTGAGACAATGATACCGTTGGGAATTCCGGAAATTGAAGGTGTAAAGTAGTTTTCCTGGTAGGTTTCTTCACGGACTTGCGCAAGTGTCTATAAACAATCAGACAAGAATTAATATCACGATCGTTTTCTCGGTGCCCTCTTAAAACTCTTTCCACGGTTAAAATCTTTTCGCGGAGGTCTCTCTCTTTTTTGATCGTGTCGCGGAAACACTTCAACGACCGGCGTAAGCAATGTTTCATCAGGATAGATACATTCGATCTTCCGTTTCATATATTCTTCCAGCTTCGGAATCTCATACGAATCCTCTTCATCGGCAAAACTGATAGCGATTCCCGTTGCACCTGCGCGTCCCGTTCGACCAATGCGGTGAACGAATTCTTCTGCGTCCTGTGGGAGATTATAATTGATAACGTGCGAGATCGCATCAACATGAAGTCCGCGAGACGCGACATCGGTAGCAACAAGCACTCGTACTTTCCCTTCACGGAAATTCTCCAACCGTTTTATTCTTTGGCGTTGATCAACTTCACCGGATAATAATGTGCACGGAATACCATACGTTTCCAATTTGTCTTTCAGATCTCTTCCAACATCTCTTCTGTTCACAAAGATCAACACACGCTCTAAATGTTTTTGCTGCATCAAATTATACAGAAGAGGAAATTTTTCATCCTTTGTGGTGATGTATGTGATCTGTTCGATAGCAGAAACAGCCATCGTATCAGGCGTAACTGTTACTTCGATCGCCTGGCGTGTCCACGATTCCGCAAGTCTTTTCACTTCGCTGTTCATTGTGGCGGTAAAGAACATTGTTTGTCGTTCGGATTTTTGCGGTGTGCTCAAGACGATGCTTCGTACCGCAGGAATGAATCCCATATCCAACATTCTGTCCGCTTCGTCGATCACGAGGAATTCCGCTTTTCCAAGATCGACATATTTTTGTTTTTTGAAATCGATCAATCGTCCCGGAGTAGCGACAATGACATCCACGGTTTCATGTTTCAAATTCTGCATCTGTTTGTTGTAATCAATTCCCCCAACGAGCGACAGAACTGTGCACGGAGCGTATTTGCCAAGCAGCCGCGCATCTTTTTCAATCTGCATCACCAATTCACGAGTCGGCGCAAGGATCAATGCACGCGGCGTTCCTTTTTTCTGATCTTTTAATGGATTGCGGATGATATGAGAAAAAATGGTGATAAGAAATGCGGCAGTTTTTCCTGTTCCGGTCTGTGCCTGCGCTGTCACATCATCTCCACGCAGACAGATTGGAAGTGTTTGAGCTTGAACTTCTGTACAATATTGAAAATCCAAATCTGCAATTGCGTGAAGAATTTCCTGTGGAAGGTCGAAATCCTGGAATCGTGTCTTGCCGTCAAGGACTGGTACCTTGAATGACGATTGGTCCCAAGGCTCTGAAGGAACGATTCTTTTCTGTGTTTCTTTTACTATTTCGACGATATGCTGATTTTTAGATACGCCTTCCTTTTCTTGACGTTCGTGCCGCAAACGGTATTCTTCGCGTGTTTCTTTCTTTCGTTGATCGCGCGGATGATGAGCACCGGCTCCCTTTTCGGTCGAATATTTTTTATGCTGGTGTTGATGTTGTTTCGGTGTCTCTTTTAGCGGGGTTGCCTTTGGGGGCAGAACTGTTTTCGGTTTTGCGCCGAACATTGTTTTTAGTTTTGTAACGAAATTCTTTAACAAAATATTGTCCTATTAAAATGGTAGTTCAGCTGCTTCTTAAAAATTGTACAAAAGGAATATTCCGCCGGCAAATGAAATATTTTTACTTAGGAAAAAGTATGTTGGATAGTACACTGTTGCGCCAGCTGTGATATTTTGAAAAATTCCGTTACCGGATAAGGGAACTTCTAATCCGGTACCCAAAGCGATTCGAGGTGTTGGCTTCTCAAATGTTACTCCTCTGGTTCCTACAGAGGGTCCAACGAATACCCGAAAATTCTGTGTTGTTGTTAATTCTTTTTGATAATCAAATCCAAACGCAAAATATGTTTTTTCATTATCTGTCAACAGTCCGGCACTAACCAACGCACGATAATTATTTTCTTCGTTAAATCCGTATGCAATACCTACGGCGGACACAAAACTTACCTGAAACCCAATTGATTGATATTTCAATGAGGTATTTGTTGCAATAGTAGAATCTTGAGAAAATGTTCTTTCAGAGAAGAGAGTCAGAACAAAAAGAAAGAGCAAAAAATGTTTCGCCATATAGAATCCTGTTTGTTATTGTTATAACCGATGTTAAGCAAAACAAGAAAATCGGTCATGGTGAGCAAGGCGCAGATTAATATAGTTAAATCATCCTTCGACGCATCCTTCAAACAACAAAGGATTTGCTCAGGATGATTGTTATTTCTGCGCCGCGTCGAACCATTTTATTATAAAAATAACTTTCTGCGTAACATCAGGTTATAATATACAAAATTGATCGGTTGCTTCATATTTTTAAAGGTTACGATCACTGATTGTTATAAACATTGAACATATCATACAATTATTTCATAACCATCAATTTTTTTGTCATAGAGAAATTTTCGGTTTCAATACGAAGATAATATATTCCCGAACCGACCATTACGCCCGATGTTGTTCTTCCATCCCATCGCAGCGAATACGATCCTGTCTCTTTTGCTCCTTCATAAAAATATTTAACCTCTCTGCCGAGAACATCGAAGATTTTTATTGACACCGTTTGTGCTCCTGGAATTGAATATCGTATCGTTGTTGAAGGATTGAATGGATTTGGGAATGCCGATAATTCAAATTGATTTGGAATAGCAGTATTGTTGCTTACTGCGTTAACGGAAGCATTTGCTGCCCCCGGGGTTGCAGGCATAAATGTCCATGGCACCGAGCCGTCAGGGAATCTGCCGTACGAAACCGAAGAAGATTGTGCGCCAAACGTAATAGAATCAATCACTGTAACCCCGTCACTATCGGTCAGCGCAAGGAATTCTCCACCTGCACTTAGTTTAAAGTTTGTATGAATTCCAACCTGCCATTCCTGTTCATCGCACCAGATAATTTTAAACTCATGTGCACTCAACGTAAGATTCGGTTGAGTGAATTTCCATTTTGCTAGATTGTCTTTCTTGTCTGTCAAATATTTTCCGGTGAGAATAATTGGCGAACTTGTCGGGTTAAATAATTCTACCCAGTCATCAAATTCGCCAATCGAATCAGCAAATGTTTTATTATCCGCCTTGAACTCATTGATAACAATATTTACTCCGGCAACAGATGAAGTTTTTATCGTCAGCGATGTATGCCGCGGATACAATTGTGTTTGGTTCAATGAATCGGTGATGACGATCTGAAATGTTCCCGAATTTCCTGCTCCAAGCGGATGAATAACCCCAATCCATCGATCAGCCTCTTCAACTATTTTTGTTCTGACGATCGGAGCAAATTTCATCGGATATGGTTTCTTAGTAACCGATCCTAGAGGAAGGAAAGAAATACCGACGTCTTTCAACCCCGCATTACCGAAACAGGATGCCGTAACAATGATCGAATCATTTGGCCCGGGATTTTTTGGCGAATAGTCGATATGATAAACAATCGGTGCTGCATTGGTATAACTTAACTGAGCAGGAAGACTTGCATTTCGCGCATTGACGAATTGTTTTAATCCGAACTTCACATGTTTATTTTGATACGATGATGACGAATAAGAATTGTGAAAATCATTCATGGTAAAACTATAATCCAAAGTTCGGTAAACATCATTAGCGGCAGCAGCGGTGATCGTATCTTTTAATCGATCAATGCGGGATTCCCACAACGGTAGAAGCGTTACATTGCTTCGATAAAAAGAGATGATGTGTGTGAAAAGATCTTTGTATTGATTGTTTGTCAACAATTTTTCCGACAAGGGGCGTGCACTTGAATTTAATTTAGGGAAATTATACGGGGCCGCTGTTGTCCAGTCGATATTGAACCAATCAACGCCAAACGTGTTATCGTAATCGTACGGAATTAATGTGAACTTATCTTCCGATGGAATATGATAGAGGTAATAATTGTTCATATTTGCCCGATAATCATCCCAGCTGCCAATGAGTGTGTTTAGAGCAAAATATTCCAGCACACGGCGGACATCAAGATATTTTTCGATCGAATCCGGAAAGGTATTTGCCGGAGTATTACTGATCACGTCGATCAGCTTGGCAAGTTTAGCATAATCATTCGACGACTCATTTGTTGTTAATTCATACGCGGGTGTTACCGCGTCATGCTTCACATTAAGATAGAGCATCGGATCGCTTCCGAGATATTTCAAATCTGCCGGATAAAGACATTTCCACAAGTTTCCGCCGTCGTCAGAAAAATTCTTCTGGATGAATTCTTCATCAACATGTTCAACAGAAACATATAATCCATAATACGCACCGTTGATATATACTTCGGCATGGCTTGCTCGTGACGCAGTAACGCCGGCATCATTGAACAGATCGAATGAAAGTTTACTTCGGATAATAGAGGGATCGTTATGTTCGCCGTTCAGATTAAGTTTTTCAACACTGTACAGCTTTCTTCCTTTGATAAATGAGTTGAACGATATCTTGAACGATTTTTTCTTTGCATTGCGCGAAGTATTTCCGCGTAAGCGAAAACCGATTGAATCGACCGTTTCATCGATCCATTTATTTTTGAAGTGAATTGTTGCGTGGTGCTCACTGTCGCTATTTACATTAGCGTAGATCCATTTTAACACCGTTGTATCGATTGTAATATCGATGCGTGCGAGCGTGGTATCGGAATACACTTTCCAGCTTTGATCTGTTTGAGCGGCAGTATTTGTGATGGGAATGATGAGCGAAAGAACAAAAAATATTTTTTTCATAATACTGTAATATACGAAGAGATGAAGCCAACTCAAAAAAGACCTAACACACAAGAACCGTCATGCCCGAATGCTTTTGATTAATAACAAATTGATTTTGTTATATGTCTGCCAGGCGTTGATAATCTGTTCGATGAATAATTGATCGCCAATAATATTATTCTGAGATGGTTTCATAATATTTATGCGTGATCAATGAAATCGGCAGACCAATAAAGAACATCAACATTCCAATTCCAATCAGCACACCCTGCAATGTGAATGGAGGCATTTTAACATTGAACAATGGAAGTAAAACTAGGTTCATCATCAACCACACAGTAACACCGTAGAATAAACCGCTGAGAATTTTTTGTTTTCTCAGGAATGGAATGATTGGAAAAATTAAAAAATATCCAGTTGCCCACGAAGTGGCGATGATATAATGAAAGATCAATCCATAGAATGCGGTTTCCATTCCTCCCGCATACGCTGCTTTACCAAACAGGCCGTTTGCAATGTTTTGCAGAATTCGTTCACCAGTTGTTTTATCTAAAAGTACAGCATAGATAATAATTACGCCGATGATATCAAGAGTGCCAGCAATAATACCGCTGAATACAATTGTCTTTAAACTTTTAAACCAAGGTCGAGATTTTCGTGTGGAGAACATTTATTTCAATTCCCACACGATTGTTACCTCATCGGTAAATGTCATTTCTTTCACATCAAATCCGGATGAACGCTGTGAAGTAATTGCCATTTCAGAAACGGAAAGAGTATTTTTTCGAAACGGAATTTGTTCCTGAGTAATTCCGTAAGAGATATATTTTATCTTCCCAAGTTTTTGTTTAGATGCCGCCACGATAACATCGGCACGCGATTGCGCATCGTTTACCGTAAGTCTTAACAATTCATTCTTCACCAAGATTTCTTTTTTACCGGAAAGAGTAAAATGAAAAGCAAATCGGACTTCATTTTCACTGTTCATAAATGAAGAGATAATTGTACCGATCTTCTCATTTGAGTTTGGAAATTCAACAGAGATATTTTGTTGTGCAATATATCCTTTATCAATGTTGACATTATTTTCCCACACCATGTTCTTTGATACGCTAAAATCGGTTGTTTTGATCTCATCTTTTTTGAAACCGACCGTCTGCAGTTGAGCGATCAATTGTTCAGTTTTCGAATTGAGAGTTTTTACAGCATCAGCAAATTTTGGACTAACGATGGTTGCTTCTATTGTCAATACGCCGATATCGGGCAGTGCCTTATAGGTGCCGACGCCTTTCACTTCAAGCGTGCGGGTGTTCTGTTGTGCTGTTGCAGATAGAATGAATACAGTAAGAATGCAGAGCGCTTTAACGATATGTTTCATATAAACCTCAGTGATAATGGTGTGGGTAAGTGTACAAATTATTTATACAAAAGAAAAAGGTCAGATTTATTCTGACCTTTTTCTTGTTACAATTGTTTAGGCAGTATCAGGTTTTGGGAATGATCGGCGGCATTTCATATGCTTCACAAACAGACGAAAATCCGTTGGTCTTATGAGACGAATCGCAGAACGGTTTGGTTTTGCTCTGTCCGCATCTGCAGAGAGAAATTTTTATCCGGCCATTCAGTCCGTACCGGTTTCCGTTGGTATCGACCAGCACTATATCTTCCCCCTCTACACGAAAACTTCCGTTGTTATTGACTGTTATTTTTGTTGCCATACTATAATTCCCTTACTCTAACCTTCGGAAGGTTTTTTCACAACTTATGAAGCGCGTAATGCATTGATGATGTTCAACCGTGAAGCTTGGACCGCCGGCAGGAATCCGCCGATAAATCCCATGAACAACGAAAATCCGAGTGTCCAGAGGACTACGCTGAGATTCAACGAGAATCCGAATGCAAGCTCAGAAAACGAACCAAAATTTGTTGTGGAGAACGAAACCAATTCCATAAACGATGCAAAGAACAAACCGATGATCCCGCCAATGAATGAAAGCGACAGTGCTTCGATCAAAAATGCTGTAAGAATACTTCTTCGCCGGAATCCCAATGCGCGTAACGTTCCGATTTCTACTGTTCTATTTGCGACAGAGGCATACATTGTGATCATTGCTCCGATCATTGCACCGACACTGAATACGATAGTGATAAAAAGTCCTAAAAATGTTATAAACCCGACCATAAATTTTGATTGTTCAAGATAAAAATCCTGCTCGCGTTTTACGTCAAGATCCTGCAGCCGTTGTTCTGTTTCTAATTTCGTTTTGATCGTCTCGTAGTCGTTGAGGTTTTTTAATTTGAATGTATATGATGAGAAGGTCGTTCCGCGGTTGAATTCGCTCATGATATTATCTGCATCAGCCCAAATTTCAGATGCGAATCCCGTCTTACCGCCATCCATAACACCAACAATCACCCACCGTTTTGATCCGATCTCTATTTCTTGACCAATTTCAACATTGTTGAATTGTTCATGAATTTTGTTTCCAACAACAATTTCCGCTGTTCCTTGCCGAAACCATCGTCCCTCTTTCATCGATATCTGCGGACGAAGAGTAAATGCACCGGCGGAAATTCCTCGGATGGAAACATTTCCCATGTCGTTCGACTTCTTCTTGCTGAGGTTGACCATCGTAACCACATCGGAGGTTGCAAATGCTTTTCCTTCCTGTGTGATGCCGACTTCAGGAAACGTTGAGATGATACCGATCTGATCTCTGCTTACCGCGCTCATCATTTCGCTTTGGGAGCTTTTCCGGATAATTATTACGTTGTCATTGGAGCCGGTCGCAACCAAGGTATCTTCAACTCCTTGCGCAAGCATCAAGACAGCGGCAAAGACAAAAACAACAAGCGCAATTCCGCCGACAGTAAGCGTTGTTGTTAAACGTCGCGTCCATAAATTTCGAATGTTATAAGAAAAAGGAATTTTCATATGAATATTAGTTTTTTTGAAGTGGGTACTTAAAATTTTTGAAAATATTATCCTATTTGTCTCAAACCGTCTACAATTTTCATTCTGGCAGCATAGACCGAAGGAAATATTGATGCAACAATTCCTACCAAGATTGAAAACCCAAACGCAATAACAACCGTAGATGTTGCTACGGCAAATACGGGAAACATTGTTGGAAATGCCGCACCTATTCCTTTGGCGGTTGGGAACGTCAATAGAATTCCGAGAATTCCTCCGATCAACGATATAAAAATCGACTCCCCTACGATCAATCCAACAACATGAAACGTTTTGAATCCAAGCGTTCGTAATACCGCATACTCCCGGATTCGTTCACGGGCAGACATGATGATGGTATTGGCAAGCACGATCAGGATAATTCCGATGATAACGTATGAAACAAATTCAAGCGACGTGATGATCGCCCCGGACAATGAAACGAAACTCTGCTGGAACGCTTTTTCAGTTTCTGTTTTTGTCTTTGCGGCGGAGTTAGAATATAACGCATCGATTGATTGAGAAACCGTTCCTGCATCATTCGGGTTTTTTATTTGAACGATATACCATCCAACCTGATCGGTTGCAAACGAGCTAACTTGACGATTTCGTTCGTTCAAATATTCCCAATTGAAGAACATTTGTGTTTCATCAGCGGTCTTGTCTTTTCCTTTATAGATTCCAACAACCGTAAACTCCCAGTCGCCGGGATAAATATCACCCTTTACCGGAATCACATCGCCGATTTTGAATCCATGCTGGTCTACCAATTTTTGTCCGACCACACATCCATTCCGCTGTTTCTTAAATGTTGCCAATTGTTCTTTGGGAATAAGATATTCCGGGTAGACCTCGAAGATCGTTTCCGGATCGCACGCAAGCCGCGGAAAGAAGTTTTCAAAACTCTGATCCTTATAGGTACCTTGAAACCAGCTTGCATACGAGACTGTTTTTACACCGGAAATTTCCAATATCTGACTGCGGTAGGAATACGGTAGCGGAAAAATGAATGCAACGGCATGCCGTGTTACCAACCGGTCTACTGATGCGGCTTCAACGCCGAATGACCATGCGGTTACAACAGTGCGGACAGTTCCAAACATAAACAATGCTACAGCAACTCCAAGGATCGTTAAAAGATTGCGTAGTTTATGCCGCAGAAGATTTCTATAAACAAGTTTTAGGATTTTCATAATAATTGTACGAGTTAATTGTTCGTCAATTCACCCTTATCGAGATGTTGAATTTTGTGTGCACTTTGCGCCGCATGAGGATCGTGCGTAACCATGATGATTGTTTTTTTGAACTCGCTGTTCAATCTACCCAGCAGTATAAGAATTTCTTCGGCTGATTTGCGGTCGAGATCTCCGGTCGGTTCATCGCCGATGATCAGCGTCGGGTCGGAAACGACCGCGCGGGCAATAGCGACACGCTGTTGCTGTCCGCCGGAAAGCTGTTTCGGATAATGTTCCATCCGGTCTCCCAAGCCAACCACTTTCAACACCATTTCAACACGTTCTTTCTTTTCTTTCTTTGAAAGATTAGTGAGAAGAAGCGGAAGTTCAACGTTTTCATACGCTGTTAAGACCGGCATTAAATTGTAGAACTGAAACACGAAACCGATGTTGTGCGAACGCCATTTTGCCAAAGCAGATTCGCTCAGTTTTGCAATATCGGTTCCCGCAACATGGATCGATCCGCTTGTCGGCTGATCGATGCCTGAAATAAGATTGAGCAGTGTTGTTTTTCCTGAACCGGATGGTCCCATCAGCGCAAGAAATTCTCCTTCGGGAACATCGAGCGAAATGTTTTGCAGAACCGGTATCTCCAATGTATCGCGTTTGTACACTTTGGTGACATTCGTTACTTGAACAAGTTGTGCCATATGATTTTATGATTGTTGTTGATGAAAAATTATGATGATATTATTTTTCGGTTGTGAATCGTGTTCCCGTAGAAAGGTTTTCTGCTGGATGCAAAACAACTTTTTGTCCTGCGGTAACACCCTGTTTCACTTCAATGCGATTTCCCATGACTTCACCAAGAGTTACTGCGGTTTCTACAAGTACTTCATCCTTCACGACAAAAACAACCTTCTGACCGTTTCTGGTGGTGATTGCAGAAGCAGGAACAGATATTTTTGGTGCGGAATTTTGTGTCTGCTGGTTTCCTTCTTTTAAGAAGTTCACTTTGGCTCGCATTTCTGGGAGCACGCGTTCATCACGTTCTTTGAATCGTACTTTTGTCAGCACTGTTGCTTTAGCGCGGTCTGCCGTAGGAACAATTTTATTCACAAATCCTGAATATCGTTTTTCCGGATACGCATCAAGAGTGATCTCGCACGGCATTCCCTCTTTGATCTTTTCAATGTTCGACTCCGAAACATCCGCTTCAACCTCAAGCGAAGACATATCCGCAATCGTAACAATAGCGCCACGCGAACCCGCCGCCGCGCCGAACGGTGAGATAACTTCGCCGACGTTCGCATTTTTTGTCAGCACAACGCCGTCAAACGGCGCGCGGATCAATGTATATTCCAACTGAACTTCAGATGCATTGACATTGGCTTCGGCAAATTTGATCGATGCCTCTGCAGATGTCACTCCTGCGACTGCTCGTTTGTATCGTGCATTTGCCCCGTCATACTCTGCTCGTGAAATGGAATTTTGAGCGAACAATGTTTTTTGTCTCTCAAAACTTGCCGATGCATCTTCAAGCTCTGCTTTCATACTTTCCAGCGTCGCTTTTGCAACGGAAAGATTTGCTTTCACCTGACCCAACGAAGCCTCAACATCTCTTCGCTCTAATCGTCCGATGATCTCTCCGGTTTTAACACGATCTCCTTCGATCACTCCGAGAAATTCGAGTCGTCCAGTTCCTTTGGAAGCAACTGCTGCTTTTCTCTGAGCAACAATATATCCACTTGCAGAAAGAATTGCGCTTTCTTGTCCCGATGTTGTGAGTGCTACGGTTCCAAGTTCAACTTTTTCTGAAGAAGAACCGGAGCTTACGGCAAAAAATGAGCCGATTGCAATAATAATTAGAGCAACAAAAATAGATAAAATTATCTTGTTTCTCGAATTCCCAGTTGTTTTATTCGGTTCGTTACGATTGATCTTTAAAAATGAAAGGTCGGTATTTTGAGTTTCAGACATAATAAATGATGATTTCTAAGTTTCTCTAAAATATTGTTTGTTAATATCCCAAAAAGAACTGCAAAAGGCAACGCGACAAACGAAGCAATAAAATTGTAATTACACCTGTAAATATAGTGCAGAACAGTCAAAATTCAGTTGAAAATTCGGTGAAAAGCGGAGAAGATGCGGTAAACTACATAGTAGTTATTATTTCTAGGAAAAAATAAAACCATCTATCAAGAGCCGTCAATATTGGACTGTAACAAGTATATATTTTGTTACCAGTTCATTTTATCACGCAGACCTTTAATATGCCCGCAATGTTTTTCCCCGTGATTGGAATATATCTGTAACATTCTATCCAAAGTAACAATCCCATTTTCAGGATGATCTCCTTTTCGTGTTTCCCAATCATGTTCGGAGATTGCATCAAGCATTGCAGTCCATCGCGCATGTAACCCGCGAAGAAGTGTTAACGATGCATCAAGCGGTAACGCATATTCAGTTGATGTTGCCCATTTATCCTGATCGTACGTTTTAATTTTCGGAAAATCTTCCATCAACATAAATTTAAAACGGAGAAAAGCATTCATGTGTGAATCTGCCAGATGATGTACCACTTGGCGAACGGTCCATCCACCGTCTCGATACGGCGTATCTAATTGTTGATCGTTCAATCCTTTAAGAACATTCTCCAGTTTTATCGGCAGATCTTTTATTTTTTGAATCATTTGTTTTCGTTCTTCCATTGTCGGCATACAACAATTCCTTTTATGTTAAAAGTTAATGATTATAATTACCTTGGATAAAGTTAGGGAATGGGATTGAGATATGCAAAAATAGAAAAACGATCGTAACTACACAACACGCACTCTGCTCTACAATGGTTTTTTTGTTAAAATGTCAGACGCCATATGCCGACATAAAAAACTTTGTTGAATAGTTATGGATACAATAGAAGGAACATTTGTTACCGCAAATTATTATAAAAGTTTTTTCTTAAAAATATTCTACATCAAGATGAACTTCTTCCTCGGTTTTTATCTGCTCGCGATGTTCAAGAAGATCAATATCCTTCAGTATGCGTGATTCATCGCCCCAGTCGTTCCAATAGACTCCATTCATCTGCAGTACGCATAATGTTTCAGGGATTCGTTCCAAGACCCGGCTCGAAAAGTTAACAGAAAGAATTCTTTTGAATACAAAATCGGTCAGATCGGATTCGGACGACGTTCCAAAATACTGCACTGTTCGATTCAGCGGAACGAACACTTCGTTCATATGTTCTTTACAAAGGTTCAAAAAATTCAACGATGTGCCGATAAGCGTCATTGTATTCCACAAGCATTTTTTTTCAAAAAGATGTTGAAGTTCGCGGCCGTCCGGTTTTTCCCAAAATTTTCTTACAGACCACAGTCCTTCTGAAAACAAGTTGTCTCCTTTTTCGATCCATCCATATCCATATTGCAATGTGCTTGGAACAATTCCTAAGGCAACAATGTAGTTGTTATGTTTTGAAACAAATTCAAAGGCTTTGGAGACAAATGCACGGTATCGCTCTTCCTGCAAGATGAAATGATCGGAAGGAAATAATGCAACAATTGCCTGCGGATCGGCGTGATGAACATGGAGAAGCGGAAGAAGAATTCCCGGTCCTGTCTCGCGATTGTACGGCTGTGTGATTATTGTTTGCGATAATCGGTCGTGAAGATCTGCCGAAGCCCAGGACGTGTGACCGGCATTGATCGATGTTAATAGATGATCAGGAGCGAAGAGGGGTGAAACGCGGTCGATCGTATGACGAAACATTGTTCGCTTTCCGATCAGCGCACAATATTGCTTAGGCCGATACTCGCCAAATCGTGTTTTGATGAAACGCTGGAGACGTGTTCCATCGCCTCCCGCAAGAACAACTCCCCACCGATGATCTGTTTGGGGATGAGATGCTTTGAACCACGACCTGTTGTTCATGCTCAAACTCTCCTTTTAAGAGAAGGCAGCGATAATTATAGACCGGAATCGCGGATTGCATATGACGAAGAGTGTAGAGAGTGGAGTTGAAATTTACACGTGAACGAGAATTACGATTCCCTGTCTATTACAAGTGTACCATTTGAGCCATGAAAAGTCAATTACAAAGAGATATTTATTTTTTGAGATACTTCCAATTTCGGGCTTTTTCCTCTTCCATCCATTTAACCGCTGTTTCCAAGCGTGAAATTCGTGTTTTTTCTGTTTTTGCTTCGGTAATCCATTCGACATATTCCTTTTTATTGGAATAACTGAACGCATTGAATACCGCAAATGCCCTTTCATTCTTTTTTACGGCAGAAAGAAAGGAATTGGGAATAATCAGTTTCTTTTTATCTTTTGAAACTGGTGGTTTTTTAATTTTTACCCCATCAGCATTTAATTTTGCCGCTTCTTTGATGTAAGCGATCATTCTTTTATCGGAAGGAAGGTCATCCAAGGATGTAATTTTTCCAAAATGTCCCATTGATGTTTCGGAACGAGCATTCAAAATAAGATCTTTGTCATTCATCAACGATGCTTTCCAAAAACCGAATGCGCAATGCTGTTTGAACGCAGCCATACTGCACATCATCTCTCCGCGATAATCGAAATGCGGAAACCCCCACTTGATTGTTTCCTCTACATCAGGACAAGCAGTGTGTACAAGTTCTCTGATATGAAAGAGAATCGGTTGTGCAAACGGTTGCGATTTTGCAATGTATGCATCGATCCGGTTATCGTTTTTTTTCATTGTAATTTTTTCTTGTTAATTGCGGAATGGTTGTTTCGTTTTCGGAGTGTTTGATCAGTTCTGTTAGCCGATTTAATTTCGTCTTTTCTTGTTTTGCGCTAATCACCAGCCAGACAGATATTCGCTGATACCACGGAGGCTGAGAAGAAAAATATTTCCACGCTTTTGTATTTTCTTTGAATTGTTTTACAAATGTAGCAGGAAGTTTTGGATTCTTTTGCTGTTCAAAGGAATAGAGATTGGTTTGTTTTACATCTCGTTTTTCAAACGCTTTCAATCCCGGCGGCTTCATCAATTTTAGTTTTTTCAACTCTCCAACACGTTTAATGTTTACCGCGCTCCATGTGCTTTTTTCCTTTCGAGGAGTGAATCGATTTGTGTAGCTCAACTCGTTCACGCTTTTCCGAATACCGTCGATCCAGCCGAAGCAGAGAGCTTCATCAAGAGCCTCTCTGTATGTTGTGGCAGTTTTTCCGGAATCTTTTTTGTAAAACCCGATCCACAGTTCTTGTACTGTATCATGATTCTTTACAAACCATATTCTCAGTGTTGCCGGAGTTTTAAAAAAAGTAATATTTGTTGCGGTGGGCATGAAATTTATTGTTCAACCATTTTTTTCATTCCGCCCATCACGGCGTTCCAGTTTTGTTCGCTATGTGTTTTAGACTCTTCCGTTTTAATCCCGTCTTGCATAATAGAAAGAATCGTGGTATTTCCTTTTGCGGTCAATTCGTAAACGATGGTTGCATAATTTTCCGGAATATCTGGTGTGCCGGACATTGAACTCCAATAATTATACTTCACAAATTTTTCCGATTGAATATCGAGGATCGTTCCTTTATCCTCATATTTCTTCCCTTCCCATTCACCACGGAAAAAGATTGGACTTCCTTTTTTCCAATCGGTTTCGGTCTGCGTACCAAAAAAATATTGTTTGATCAATTCCGGGGTTGTGAGCCATTTCCAAACTGTTGCACTGTCTGCGTTGATCTCGATGGTGACTTTTGCAACGAATGTTCGGGTCATTTCTTTCTCCATTAACGAATAATAAATTTTTCAAAGTGTAATAAAAGCACACGAAAGATATTTCTAACGTTGTCCTTTTTTAAAAAATTGTTCTACCAGCCCTTGACTTCTTTCGGATCGAACTGAACAACCTTGATCGCTTTGCTCTTATTTCGTATAACAGTGGGGACAGAAAGAAGCGCTTCTTTTTCATTTTCAGCTTCGAGTATCGCATATGCGGTATGGTCGTCGACCTTACATCCCCAGTAAAAATGGGTTAAAAATCCTATGGCCAGCGTTAATTTTACCACCTTTGTACAATCTTCCTCAGTATGAGGGGAAATAACCAAAAATTGCGACATTGTTTTTCTCCTTAATTGTTAATAAAGAAAAATTACAAAACTTAAGTAATAAAGTCATTACGGTATAGCTACAAATATTCAATCGTGATGTTCCGCCGGAGTCAATCCTTCAGCGCCGGGAAGTTTTCCGACGAGCATCTGAGGATTGTGGATCAACACCGGTAAATGCTGCGGACAAATATGATACATTTTATTTTGAAACAACAGTGCGATCAACGGGATCTCTTCCTGTGTTCGCTGACAGGAAACGCATGATGGTTGTTGTGGAGGCATAGTATCCTAACGATGTTCAATGAATGAAAGTGTTGCTTACAATTATAAATTACACAGAAATTTTTTCCGCTCTATTCTTGTCCACCCACCACGCCCACAAGACAAACAGCCACGATGCATTTCCTGCGATGGCGATCATTTGTATATTGGGCGGCGGCGGACCAAAGATATTTGCAATGTGAATGAACGCAATAAATGCGACTAATCCTGCAAATGCATACGTCCCAATTTTATTTTTTGACTGAGTCGCACTCATATACAGCCACACACCGCCGATGAACATCAGCGATTCAACCGTTACCGTAGCGGCAAACGAATTCCACATTCCCAGTCCAAATTTCATAGAATTATTTCCCAGCAGAGGCAAATCAGGACGATGAGTGATGAGATCAAGAATCCAATGACTGAAGACAAGAAGACCGACAACAACCGCTTGCCGCGAAAGTTTTCTTCGAAAATAATATACAGCTCCGAATAGCAAAGACCATCCAATCGCGCCGACAAGACTATGGGTGATCGGATAATCGTAGAAATCGAGCGGTGTTATTGCAGTATTTCCGGGATCAATTCGAACATGTTCCAGCCCGAACAAAAGAAAAATAGGCCACAGAAGATCGACAAACTGAGCCGCAGCAAATAATGTTGCGAGTGAAGTTTTCGGTGCGGCTTTTTTTGCCGCTAATGCTACTGCGAAATGTCCGATGAACATAAAACCTCTTTTATAAATTCATTTCCATATACACCACTTCATCCAACGGATTGTTATAGTATGCCGGAATGACAATGAATCCAAGTTTTTTGTAAAGAGAACGCGCAGTTTCCATCCGCTGAAGCGAATCCAATCTCATTGTGTGATATCCGATCTGTTTGGCATCAGCAATTATTTTTTCTTTAAGGATTTTACCAATTCCTTTTCCCCGAAATTCTTTACGGACAAAAAGACGTTTCATTTCGCACACGCCTGCGTGCGGAAACACTGCACTTCGGCGTGCGGGGACACCATTTTCTTCCATCGGTCGTAATGCAATACAACCCGCAATTGTATTGTCACACTCGGCAAGATATAATCTTCCATTCGGTGGAGAATATTTTCCGGGAAGCGTTGCAAGTTCCTGATCGAATCCCTGAAAGCAGAGAGAAAAATTCAACGATTGCTGATATTCAACAAATAACAAGCGAACGATTTCGGTTTGTTCTGTGGTGGTTGCGGGAAATATTTTTATTTCACTATGCAATTTTTAACATCCCCCTTCATCTTCTTCTTGTTCGCGCATACAGCAGCACAAGGGGACAAAAAAACGATGAAAAAAAGTTATTGTTGTATTTGCTGTTGTTGTTGAAGTGAGTCTGTCGGTGCCGCTGTTCCTGCCGGACTCTTCTTGACCGGTTCAACCAGTGAGTTTACAAAATCTTTTCTCATGTTTGCAGCAACGCGTACGTCCGATCCATTTTCCCATATCTTTCCGGTCCAGATCCTCGATTCGATTTTATACTCAACTTTTTTTCTGTCCGGTGTGAATTTAGCAACAATGCGAACCTGATATTTGTCATTTATCATATCTTCGGAAAAATACGAAGGTCCAAACGCCGATCGTACGTATCCGTCTTCTTTAGAGATCATTTCCAATTCGAATTTCTTTGTAACAATATAGATAACGCGCTGCCACGCATCATCATATTTGATCGATTGTTTTACATCCACGACCTCCCAATACTGTTTCGTCATTCGCATAAAGGATTCCGGTGCACTGGTTCCGCAACCGTTAAGGAGTGCCAAAGAAGTGATCGATAAAAATCCAAACGTGTAAATATTTTTCATTGTGGTTTTCCTCAAACAATATTGTGTCATTAATTTCAACCAGGATAGTGAAACTGAATGTCAAGTTCAACATCGGGATGCAAACTTTTTACAACCGGACAATTGCGCCCAATGGATTCGGTCTTTACACGGTATTCTTTTGGAATGCCTGATGCCATTTGAAGTTTGGCAACTAATTTTGCGATCTTTCTTGGAGGTGTAGCGGTCATATGTTTTTCGATCGCAATGGCAGTTCCTGCAAGTTGAACGCCATCTTTTTGCGCGGCAATGCCCATTGTAGTGATCATACAAGCGCCAAGTGCGGTTGCAACAAGGTCTGTTGGAGAAAAACTTTCTCCCTTTCCCTGATTGTCGGTCGGTGCGTCCGTAATGAATTGCACGCCGCTTTTATCATGTGTTGCAACGCAGCGCAATTCGCCGTTATACGCTATGGAAATTGGGACCATGGTTTTTTCCTAATGAGATATTATTCTTTTTCAAAATCAATATTGCTCCGATATTCCAAACCATTATCATTTGCACGAACAGACGATCTGCTGAATCGCAAATACCGTTTTACAAATTCTAATCGTTGACTTCCGTATTGTGCAGCGGGAAGTGGAAAAACAATTTCGGAACGCAATGCCGAAGGAATAAGAACCGGTTTGATCAGATCAGTCGCTTGTAATGGTATCTCTTTATAGTATGGAAGGTTCCAGCCAAGCAATGCAATCGTTACTTTTGATTTCAGCATCATTGTTTTTTGAATGGGCATCAGTTTAATATAATCCGAATCGGCGGCGGAAACCGAGAATTGGATCTCTTCATCAAGATAAAAATGAACCTGCGGTGTTGAATGCGCAGATACTCCGGTATATTTTCCGGAAACACCGATCGATCCCGTTCCTTCTATTTCGATCTGTGCATTGATGATATTTTTTGTAAACGAAGTGAAGAGGAATTTCTTCAGATCGATATTGAACGCTCCTGTATCAACATCAACGAAATTCGTATAACTGATACCGAATACCGATTTCTCTTCTTTCCACAACGGACGTGTTGGCAGAAAATCAATATGAATATCAGTGAGCGTACGGTTTGCAACGCGCGCAAGAAGCATATTGATCGCCGATGCTCTTGTTCGAGAAATAAGATCGTGTCCACCCGGAAGTGATGTTATCTGTTGATCGATCACCGCAGCAAGCGAATCGAGCTGCGGTTTTATTTCAGCGATCTTTTGCTGCGATTCCTCTTTGGAGGGAATGTTGACGGATGAGCCGCATCCGATAAAAATAATCAGTGAGCAGAAAATAAATATTCTCATCATTTTCCCACCCCCACTTTCTTCACATTCATGGCAAGAAATAATTTTTCTTTGAAGATGAGAACTTCTTTTAGTGCAAGGAAATATTTCAGTGTGTGCGCCGGTGTGGAAATATCCATATTCAAACCTGCACGAATCTGAACGGAATTAGCCTGAACAGGAAACTGATTGTTGAAATCAACAGGGAATTGGATCGGCGGTAAATTATCGCTGAGCGTAGAAAGTTTTAATGTGACAACATCCCGGATGATGCCGTCGAACTGTCCGATCATCCCGCCCGCTTTTACGTTCGGCACAACGTTAAACGGTTCAAGCGTTGCGTAGAATTTTGCGCTATCTATTTTGAAACTCAGCACACAATCCATCAATAGATTCACATCAACATCATATTCATGATTGAATGCCGAAAGCGACACGGTTGCAATGGATGATCCGTTGTATAATTTAACGCGAATGTTGTGAATAGTGTACGAGGTAAGCGAATCGATCCATCCGGTAGCACCGTCCAGTTGCGATGACGCTTTGTTCAATAACGCTTCGCTGAAATAAAATGTAAGGTCGGCATTGCTGACCGAATCTCCGTTCGCCAATCGCTGTGAGAGGCGTTGAGCACCGGCAAGACGAACATCTAAGACTTTTGCTTCACGTGCTTTTTGTAATTGTTCAAAGTCAACATTTGCACCGGCAACGGGACGAAGAATGAAGCAGCCGTTAAAAAGCAATGAATAATTGATAATGCACGATACAACAATAAAAAAAGACACTTGCATACGAATAAGTGCTGAAGTATGAGCGTCTTTCTGTAACCGTTTGTTCATTCCGTTATTTTTTTAGTTTATTGCTGAACTCCTTTTTAAATTTAATCAATTTTGGATTGATTACCATCATGCAATATGGCTGATACGAATTTTGATTGTAATAGTCCTGATGATACTCTTCTGCTTTATAGAATTCAGTGAACGGTGTAATTTCTGTTACGGTCGGATCGTCCCAAATTTTTGCCACAT
Source organism: Bacteroidota bacterium (assembly GCA_030679145.1). Taxonomy (GTDB): domain Bacteria; phylum Bacteroidota; class Ignavibacteria; order UBA10030; family UBA8401; genus UBA8401. The sequence continues at coordinate 41,715 of JAUXTU010000015.1, forward strand.
CGGTTTCTTTCTTTACTTGTTCGGCAGTTTTTTTCTGCTCATCACTGTGATAGAAAATTGCTGAACGATATTGGGTTCCTACATCCGCACCTTGTTTATTTAATGTTGTCGGATCGTGTGTTTTGAAAAAAACTTCCAATAATTCTTTATAGGTTAATTTTTTTGGATTGAATGTAACTTGAATGACCTCTGCATGCCCGCTTCTGCCGGTGCATACTTGTTCGTACGATGGATTTTTTACGGAGCCGCCTGAATATCCTGACTGTACTTTTTCAACACCGTCAAGTCGTTGATAAATTGCCTCTACACACCAAAAACAACCTGCACCAAGAGTTGCCACTTCTAAATTTTGTTCCATAACCTTTCCTTTCGTTATTCCTTTGTTTTGGGCAGTTACTGCACTGCATAAAAAGTACATAAATACTAGATATTTCATTTGTCATCTCCATAATTGATATAGACCGCTACTAATAACACCATTTTTAGATAAAATATTATCACAAAATGATAATATTTTAAAAATTAGTTTTTGCAATGAAAAATGCAACCCATCTTACACATCTTTTTTTAACAAAAACGCATATTTATCAATTATTAAGGAATTATTATACAAAGCTAATAATCATTAGCTACCTCTAATTAGTTAAATCTAATAGAGTTACTCTTTTTTTTTTGCTTTAAATGGTTTACATTGTCAACAGTCCAAATAGCCCAAAACGTTCATAACACCCAAAATAGAATTTTATGAAACAAAATAATCAATATTTAACCGGAGGTAAAATGAATGAAATAATTTACACCACCGATGATATATCGAGAATGTTCCATGTCGGTAAATCAACGATTAAACGCTGGACGGATGAAGGGAAATTGAAATGCTTCAAAACCCCCGGCGGACATCGAAAATTTAGACCCGCAAATGTGCACCAATTTATCCTGCAATTTCATTATGAGATAGCCACCTCGTTAAAACCCTTGTTACAAAATATTCCAAACAATTTTTTACTTCAACATGATTCAAACGTTCTTTCATTGGTTGAAGCATGTTATGCCGGCGCAATCAAAGGAAAACATGAAATAATTGAACAAATATTTTCAGATTTATCTTCACAAGGTTTTAGCATTGCCAATATCTTTGATGATGTTCTAACCCCCATTCTTCGCAAGATACATACAGCACAAAAAGAAGTAAAAATCACATCGGTAGAATTTCAAATTGCAAAGAATACACTGATCCATTCATTGATCCATTTTGTCGACAATGTTCCAAAATCTGAAAAGAAGAACATCGAGCTGTACTGTCTTTCGGTGAACGAAGGAATGAATGAGGTTGAATTAAAAGCTGTTGAACTTCTTCTCGAAAATTTAGGGATGACCATCTATAATCTTGGTACTGTATTGACCAAATATGCCGCACACGATATAGTTGACCAATGCAAACCCGAAGATGTATTTGTGGTGCTTTCGCTCGATCATTCTTCCGATGAGATCATCCAACAATTCAACGCCCTTGTTTCCGGGGTGAATCTGTACGGCGGGAATGTCTACACATCGAATTTTTTCGAAAAAGAACAAACCGGAATTGTAATAACTCAACCAAGTCATTTCTACTCATTTTCGGAAATTGTTGAGAGGCTTCTTAAAGTTGAACAATCAGCAATTGCGATATCTATCTAACGCAAGGAGATATATTATGAAATCAATACGAATTATTGAATCCATCAAAACACTTCGATCGAAAAAACGAATATTCTTTTCGTTGTTGGTTGTTTCGATGATTTTATTGAGCGGTCAAGCGTTTGCTCAAGGAGTGGGAATTGGTGCAACATCATTCACACCCGATGCCTCTGCTATTTTAGAACTACGATCAATAACGAAAGGTTTTTTATTGCCTCGGATGACTGGGGGAGAACGAGATTTAATTGGTTCACCGCTGGCAGGATTGACACTCTACAATAGCTCAACGAACAGTTTGGATCTTTATAATGGCGGCTGGCTCTCGTTGGCACCATTATCATCTCCAACATTTACGGGAACAGTGACTTTGCCAACCCCATTTACTCTTGGAGCCATTTCAGTAACCTCTACCGGTACGCAGTTGAATTATTTAAATGCCGCGACCGGTACTACCGGAACTGCATCAACAAATTTAGTTTTCTCTACAAGTCCGACTCTTGTAACTCCAACATTAGGCGATGCAACAGCAACAACACTAAACAAAGTTACGCTTACAACGCCGGCAACAGGTTCAACACTGACCATTGCGGATGGAAAAACGTTGACGACAAGTAATACACTAACATTTACGGGTACAGATGGTTCAAGCATTGCGTTTGGTACCGGAGGGACAGCAACATTTACCTCTAATAATCTCAGTGTGTTTTCTGCAACAACATCGGCACAACTTGCCGGAGTTCTTTCCGATGAGACGGGTACCGGTCTTTCAGTATTTGCAACCGGTCCAACATTTACAGGTCTAAGTTCAACAGGTGCTGTTGTGAATTTAAATGCGAGTTCTAACTTTGCGACCAATATCAACACTGGGACTTCTACGGGAGCGGTATCCATTGGAAACACATCAAGCACTTCACTTACGCTAGAATCAGGCACGGGTGGAATTACATTTGGCAATAGTGCAAATGCACGAACGTGGAATGTTGGAGCAGGAAATGCCATTCAAACAGTAAATATGTTTAACAATGCTACACCGGCAAACACAATAAGCATCGGTGGTGCAGCATCAACACTTACTATTGGCGCAAGAGAAAACACCATCGGAGTTCCATATGTAGCAAATGGTGATGGAGTACGTTTTGCTACAAATCGGGTCACAATGAATTATCCAACCGCTCCTACTACCGGATTGGCTGCAAATACTGTAGCGACCGTAGCACAAATACTCAATGCCGGTTACATCGGCTTCGGTGTTTTGGCAGCAAGTCGAACGTTAACATTACCTACCGCCCAGGGTGCAGCTGGTTTAGTTCAAAATCTTCCCGGAACACCGGCCGTCGGAGATGTCTTTACGTTTATGGTTGCCAATGGTGCAACAACAGTTACGAGGCTTGTAACATTAGTTGCTGGTGCTGGCATTACTCTTGATACTCATGCAATCGCCGGACGTACAACCAAAGTTTTTTTCTGTCGTGTTACGAGTGTGGCTCCAGGAGCAGAGACAATAACCGTTTATTAAAAAATATTCGTAGGATCATCCTAAATAAATTCAGGATTGTAAAAATAATTAAAGATAATGTTCTACAGAAATAATATATCACCATTGACCAGCACAAAGAGTAATTCTCTGTTAAAGAGAATCGCTCTGCTTTGTTTTGTTCTGTTGATGATAAGTGGTGAAAATATTTCTGCGCAGGTCATTAAAAATAACGGTGCTTACATCACCATTGTTACCGGAACCGTTGTCGATAAAATCGTTGATGTTGAAAATACCAGCGGAACGATAGCAAATGATGGAGTGATCAATCTTACGGGAAACTGGACGAATGGCGGTACGTACTCTTCGACCTCAGGGACAGTAAATTATAATGGTTCAGGTTCGCAAAATGTTGCAGGGTTAAGTTATCATCATCTCACACTCAGCACAAGCGGAACCAAAACACTTCCAGCAAGCGCATCTGTTGCCGGTGATCTCACCCTTTCCGGAACGACATTATTCGATGATGGTGGTTTCCAAATCGTTGGAAACGGATCCGGTGCATTATCAATGGCTGCCGGAACATCATTAACTCTTGGTAGTGCGGGAACAGCAACACTCTTCCCCACAAACTTTACGAATGCAAATATTTCTTTGACCGCCGGAAGCACAGTCATTTATAATTCAGATCAATCACAAACGATATCGGGAACACCGACATATCAAAATCTCACGTTGAATGCAACAGCATCAGTGACGAAAACATTGGATGCTGCTACAACCATCAACGGAAATCTAACGGTCAATGCAAATAATACTCTTGCTGATGGCGGATTCCAAATTATTGGTAATGCGAGTGGAACACTTTCTCTTGCAGCAGGTACAACATTGACACTCGGAAATGTGGCAACCGCAACAATATTCCCGACAAACTTTATCACTGGAAATATTACACTGAATTCGACAAGCACGGTCGTGTATAATTCCGATCAAGCTCAGACGATCTCGGCGGTACCGACATACGGGCATTTAACCTTGACATCGACCGCGGGTGTTACAAAAACAATATCCACCACGGTAACGACAAACGGTGATATTACTGTGAACATCAACAACATTTTGAATATCACCGGTGCAGGCGACGTAACAGTCGGCGGAAATTTCAATCTCATGGGAAATATAACGAATGCAGGAATTTTAACAATAGGACTATAAAAAAATGAAAATACATTTTCAATATCGAAAGGAGGTTTCAATGAAGAATAGAGCTCCACCGCAGCGGGAAACCTTGCGAAGGTTTTAAACCTTCGCAAGGTTAAGCAAAAATTCACAATCATCAATCATTATTATTAAACAAACATTAAAGGATACAACAATGAAGACAACAGAAAATGCAAAACGCAAAGCAACAACAAACAATACATCATCATTATTAATCACACTTAATACAAGGAGCTATACTATGAAACAGAATTCAATTTTTCGTCGTGGAATGAGCGCATTAGTTGCACTCGTTCTTTTTGTTGGTTTAGCAATGAGCCAAGATTTTGTCATTGTCAACGGAAGCACAATTACTAATTCCGGAACAATTAAAGTAAAAGGAAATATCACCAACGCAGGCGTTGCAAGTGCAACAACAATTGGCGGTACCGTGCAGTTGAAAGCAAACGCAGTACAATCAATTGGTACAGCAGCTTCTACTGCAATTAATTTTGCCAACCTTGTTATCCCTGCGTCTGCTGGCGCCGCAAAAACATTCAACGTTGCATCTACAATTGCAACTTCGATTGATATTGCAGCAGCTGCAAATGCAAGTTCATCGTACGATTTAAATGGACAAACATTAACACTTCAAGGCAGTATTGCAAACACTGGTGGAGCAACAATACCGTATGTTTTTTCCGGAGCAAGTTCTACGGTTGATTATGATGGTGGTGCACAAAACGTTTGGGGCAGCAGCGGATTTACATATTACAACTTAACAGTAAGCAACGCCGGCGATAAAACAATGGTTGGTGATGTAACAGCTTCCAATAATATTTCAGCAACCGCAGGAGCTCTCTTGATCAACGGAAATACACTCACCGCAGGTGGAACATATAATATCTCCGGTGGATCTGTAACTGGTGGAGCTACTTCAAATATCGTATTAAACGGAAGCGGAGATCTTGCGACGTTTGTAGTTACCAACGGACTTAATAATTTAACTCTTAACAGAGCAGCCAATACAGTTACACTCTCTTCCGGATTAACATTAGCCGGTGCAGCAACATTAACGGCTGGAACATTGCATGTAGATGCTGGTCAAACATTAACATTGAACGGTTCAGGATCAGTAGTTACGGGCGCTGGATCTTTAACAAGCAACGCTACTGGTACGGTTGATTATGCACTGAACTCACAAAATATCTTTGCAGCTAACTATGGAAACCTTTCTCTTACGTTGGGAGACAAAACATTCCCGAACTCAACAGTTGGTATCGCTGAAACATATACAGTTGGTGGAGGAACACATGGATATGGAACCGGTACTGTTGACTTCAACGGTGCATCACAAAGTATCCCAGCGGTTGCAGCATTCTACAATTTAACAACCAGCGGAAGCGGAACCAAAACAGCAGGTGGAAATATTGGTTTAACAAACAATTTGTTGAACGGAAGCGGTATTACGTTAACAATGGGAACAAACAGCTTAACACTTGGCGGTGGATCAACAACCAATACCGGCGGAACAATTCAATTTGCAGGAGCTACCAACGGTTTAGCGATCAACTCTGGAACAATCGAGTATAATGGAACAATTGCTCAAGAAATTACTGCTGGAACATACAGTACCTTGGCTCTTTCAACAGGAAACGTTGCTCTGACAAACAGAACAATTACCGGTACAACGGTTACAACTGGTGCAAGTTTAACAGTTCCTACATTCATCAGTTTGCAGCTTGATGCAACAGCAGCTCTTAACTTAAATAATGCAGCAGCAACGTTAACAGTTAATGGTGATCTGCAGAACGCCGGAACAATCGACGTTGGTAACTAATATTTAAATAATGGTCACACGATGCTTGAATGAAAGCATCGTGAATAAACGATAGAAAAATTTTCACTGTTGGTCGTTCATCCTGATTCATCGGGATGAGATTCGATTAAAAGAGAAAAATATGGTAGCACACAATCGTACATATGGTTGGCATCGTCAAGAGCCTATGCGATTATCGCTTGCGCGTTCGGATACAGCAATCGCGGCGATGAAATCATATATGAAACTGAAGATTGCCATAAAATATCAAGGGAACACAATGTCCATGTGAATAGGTATTGATGTGCGTCTCTAAAAAATGAAATGGTATAGTTCATAATTAAGTGTGGAATGACACTGCTGTCTTCATTCCTTTAAGAAATCAGTCAATGGGTGATGACCTTTGACTTAAATAATAATGATGGATCTGTCGTTCGGAGTCCGTATTGAACGGACTCCGTGCGGCGGGTTTTTAATCGGAGTTATTATTTTGTATGCATTACGAACAAGATGAAAAGACGTATTTGTTTTCTTTATTCGCTGGATTCCATTCGTGGAATCGAACGGATGCAAAAAAATTCTTATGCATAACACGTACGAACAGGTACACTTATGAAAAATAAACTGACACGATATGCTTGCGCTCCGCCCAACGGGTCCGGTCTTCGACCGAGGTTCATCCGGCGAATGCAGATATTCGTTTCTGTTACAATGATGTTGCTGCTGAATATTGGTTCGGCGCAGGATCTTATTGTCAACGGAACGCTGAATAACACCGGAAAAATTCGGGTAAAGAACCAAACAACAATCACTCAACCGAATGTCGGCGGCGAGATTGAATTGAAAGGTGCAGACCAGACATTGCCTGCAAAGCAATATCAGAACATTCGTTTATCCGGAACGGGAACAAAAACAACATCAGGAGGAAATTTATCAGTTCAGAAAAATCTTACAATTGCACCAGCAATAACATTACAAATACCGAAAGGTGATATCATTACACTTGGCGACACGTTGTTTGATTCAGGAACAGTAAAGGGTGCCATTCAAAAATCTGTCGATCTTACGGGAAGTACTACGTCTTCTAATTTCGGGAATATTGGAGCCACGATCAGCTGGTCATCCAAAGCTCCGGGAATTACAAGCGTCATCCGTGCATCGGATTCGCTGCAAATAGGAAATGGAAATCAATCGGTCAAACGGTATTATCAAATTCAACCGACCGATGCTACGGCAACAGGGAAAGTATCATTTAAATTTGCCGATGCGGAATTGAATGGACACGAAATTAACAATCTGCAATTATGGCGTTCGACTGATAATGGAGCGACGTGGCTGCGACAAATTCCCGTTGTGGATACGTTATTAAAAACAATTTCAAAAACAGATACCGATGTGGTGCTTAAAGGACTCTGGGCAATAGCGGATACCATTCGTGCGCTGGGACCGCTGAATTTTGCCGCAGGAATTCCATCATCAATGGCGAATGCAAGCAAACCGAATATTCAGCCAAGAATATTAACAACGCTGGACACTTTCAAAGTATTGATCACAGATATTTTTGGAACTCCATTGAAGAATATTTCGGTAACATTTGCAATCAGCGATACACCATCGACTGCTGCTGTTGGACAAAAATTGAGCAATACGCTTACCACAACCGACTCGCTTGGATATGCAGCAACAGTGTTAACGCTTGGCAACAAAGTTGGAACATATACGGTAACAGCAACATCGTCGTCATTAACACCAATTGAAATATCAACATTTGCAAAATACGGCGCTCCGGATTCAGTGCTGCAAGCAAGCAATTTTGTTCAAACCAAACCAATACTTTCGGCGCTCGACAGTCTGTTTACTATTACCGTTTTTGATATTGGCGGAAATCCGGTTGACAGTGCGCAGGCACATTTTATCATAGCATCAGTTCCATTTGGTGCGTCTGATACTTCATTAAGCGTTGCTAATGTACAGACGAATTCATTTGGACGCGCTTCTACGATATTGACTCTTGGCAGCAAAGTAGGACCATATACTGTTCGAGCATTCGTAGATGGACTTTCTGATACTGCAATATTTAACGCTAATGCAATTCCCGGAAGTCCCACGAATATTGTGAACAATGGAGGAAGCAATCAATCCGGAGTGAATGGGCAGCCACTTGCCAATCCGTTCGAAGCGTTCGTTACAGATGCAGGAGGAAATCCTGTTGCTGGTGATACGATAACATTTACAATTCTGAATGGTCAAACAAACGGTGCAGCATTAAGTCAAACAAAAGTTCCAACAAATAGTCTCGGAATTGCAACAACGATTCTTACGCTCGGTACAAAAACTGATGTTCCGTATATCGTTCAAGCACAATCAGTATCTATTGGCGGCGCATTAACGTACACGGCAACCGCACTTCCTGGTGCAGCTTCGGCAACAAATATTATTTCGGGAAATAATCAAACACTTGCTATCAGCAAAGTGCTTACGGATAGCTTTGTTGTACACATAACTGATGCTAATGGAAATCCGGTGCCAAACACTTCCGTGAAATTCACGATTACATCAGCTCCAATTGGCGGTGTTGGAATATTAAGTGTTATTGATACAACTACAGATTCCTTTGGCAATGCATCAACACGATTAACGCTTGGAAATAAAGCCGGACTCTATGTTGTCAACGCAGAAGTAACCGGCGTTCCAATTGTTACATTTAACGCAACTGCAATTCCGGGTAACGCAGTATCATTTGCTGCCGTCTCCGGTAATAATCAATCAACGCAGATCATCACGGCGCTGGCAAACGAATTTATTGTTCGTGTTGTTGATGCAGGCGGAAATAATGTTGCCGGCATAACAGTGAACTTTGCTATTGATTCAATTCCTGCGAATGATGCTACGGGACAATTAATCGCAACGCCGTCAGTTGTTTCCGATGCTAACGGTCTTGCGCGAACGAAATTCACCGTTGGAAACAAAGTCGGATTGTACCGAGTGAAAGCAAGCAGTGTCGGAGTTCCTGATACATTCTTTACGGCAACGGCAACACACGGCGCAGCAAGCGCAATGATTGCAAGCGCAGGATTCAATCAAACAAAACCGATCCTTACTCCACTTGATATTCCATTTACTCTTCATGTAGTTGATGTCGGCGGAAATGATGTTGCTGGTACAACTGTTAACTTTACATTCGATTCGATTCCTGCAAATGCAAACGGACAATTGTTTACGGATAGCACCGTTGTTTCTGATGCAAACGGTATTGCGCGCACAACATTGACCATAGGAAATAAAGTAGGATTATATCGAGTGAAAGCAAGCGGCGCAGGAGTTTCACCGATCACATTTACCGCTACAGCAACATACGGAGCAATTGCTCAGATCGCTCAAATTTTGGGCAACGCTCAAACACGCCCAACGGCAACAATGCTTGATACTGCGTTTGTTGTAACGGTAAAAGATGCCGGCGGAAACGTTATTCCACAGGCGAAAGTTTCGTTCACGATCACTTCCCGTCCGGCAAATGCAACCGGTCAACGGTTAACGGATACACTTGTAACGGCGGATTCGCTTGGTGTTGCGTCAACATTCCTGACACTTGGCGATATTGAAGGTTCGTATGTTGTTTCTGCAACATCGTCGGGAATTAGTTCATCGCAGTTCATATCGAATGCGTTCTATATCTACGGCGATCCGAACAATGATATTGATGTGAACATTGCCGATATCACAATGATGATCGATCATATTTATAGCAAGAACGTATTCTCTATGGGCGACTCGATCAAATCTGATCTGAACAAAGATGGAAAAGTTGATACGGCGGACGTAAAAGTTCTTGAGGAAAATATTTTATTAAGTCCGCTTCTTCTGGTAAACAGAACTGCTCCGGTTGGTCCTGTTAATGGATCAAGAAACCAAACGGATTCTACAACAGAACTTGCGAAGCAGCAATATTTCAGTGATGCAACAGCACAGCTTGAAGTTACTTCACAGGGATTACGGTTGAATATGGTGAACAATGTTCCTATACGCGGAATTGAATTGCGCATCCGAACAAAAGATTCCACCGCAGTTGACAGAATCAACTATCTTTTCGCCCGCGCTCAAAAGATGGATGTGGTGGTTCGTTCGATCAATAACGATATAACAATTCTTGTGTACAGCTTGCTAAATTCGGAAATTCAACCGGGTGAAGGAACCATTCTGCGATTACCAAAGATCACGTCGCTCGCTCAGATCGATACGAGTCAGGTGATTCTATCGATCACATCAAACATTGCAGTGAGACCGGAAGTAAAGACCGAATCAGCTCCGGCATCGGCATATCCGGTAACCTACAGATTGGAACAAAATTATCCGAATCCGTTCAACGGCTCAACGATCATTCGGTATGATATTCCTGATATCAAATCTGCAGAGACGAAAATTGCGCTCCAGGTCTTTAATATTCTTGGTCAAAAGATCAAAACGCTTGTCAACACACCTCACGATCCCGGTCCGCATCAAGTAACGTGGGATGGAACGAACGATAACGGCGAACGCGTAGCAACAGGCGTGTATTTCTATCGCCTGATCACAAAAAATTTCCTCACAACAAAGAAGATGATTTATGTTAAATAATCTGAAAAAAAACCTTTGCATTAGCAAAGATAAGTCCGGCCATACAGCTAATTGTTGTTCGCCGATGCTGATCTATGTTCTTATCGTTTCGATGTTTCTGTCAAGCTGCTCCGGGGCAATGAATTCTCCCGCCGCCGTCAATTATATATATACATACACGATGACGCAGCCGCAGAAGAACGACAAACTGATTTTTCGTGATAATTATTTGTTCATTCAATTTTTTATTGATCAATCGGCGATCAGCTTTCAATTGCAGAATGTTTCAGGAGCGTCAATGTCTATTGTGTGGGAAAAAGTTTCTCTTGGAGTGAACAAACGGACATTTGCGGTTCGGAACACCAGCACCTTCTATTCGTTAGGAAACTCAGCACCTCTGCCTCTGGCTATTCCTTCATTAGGTTATATCCGCGAAATAGTAATCCCGCGGGAAAATGTGTTTGTTAAAAAAGAGAAATGGGTTGAAAAAGAATTTTTTCTGACGAACGACCGCGGTTCGCAGCGATATAAGAAAGCAATCACCGGAATGGTTGGAAGTGAAGTGACATTAACGATCCCGGTCAAGATCGGCGAGATTATTGTCGAATATCCATTTGTATTCAAAGTAAGCGCCGTTACTCCTCTTCCGTCAAACGTGCTTCCCCCTGTGAAGAGTCGTCCACCTGTTCCGAAAACAAATTTGCAGGAAGCGGGTGCGGGGAGCGATCTTGTTCCAATTATGATCGCGGCAGGAGTATTCGGTGTGGCGATCTATCTTCTTTCGCAGAAAAAAACACCGGCGGCAGATCTATGATACCCTGAAGCACCAGAAAGTTTTTTGTTTGTGGTCATTCTGACGCTGAGCGCAGCGAAGCGGAAGAATCTGCTAGTGGTGTTGGAAAAAAGAGTCAATCCCACTGCAAAGGCCAGATTCTTCGTCCCAATAAACAACATTGGAACTCAGAATGACGTTGATTTGAGATGTTTATTCGTTATAGAAAAGTCTAATCCAAAAATGGTTGACCGGAACAATCGGTACACCTATATTTATACAAGTTTAATAACCAATAGTTAGCGGAGAAATATTATGAAAAAGATCATTGTTTTATTATCATTTGCATTTATTCTTACCGGATGCTCAAACGCACCCGTTGCAATGAAAGTGACCAAAAAATATTTTGCTCCGGTAAAGACGCTTGCACAAAAGCCGTCGCAGAACAAATCAAAATACGCGGTTTCTCTATCAATAGAAAAAGAGCTGTCAGAGAAGAATACAATGATTGAACTGCTGACGAAAGAGAATGACCAATTGCGCGCCCGACTGGCAAAATTAGAGAAGAAACTTCAGATCATTCAATCGTAATTTCAATTTTTGCTTTACTTTCCGCTGAAATTTAACGGGAAGCATATTGGGGAATAAAAAACGCCGCTCGTTAGAGTGGCGTTTTTGTTCAATCAGAAAATTTCATTCTGCCATATTTGTCGATTTTTATAAGTCTCATTTCAAATCCTTTGTTGAATAGCGTGCTGGCTCCTCCAATAAGAAAACCGCCGTCAGCTGTTTCACAAACAGACCAACCGTTATCCGGTCCATCATACGCAAAGCGTTTAAACCACAACTGATTCCCATTCTCATCGATTTTCATTACATAGAGGTCATGTGTTTCCCATTGAGATGTTTCGTATCCTCCTGTTATAAGATATCCGCCATCTTTTAAAGGTGATATGCAGGCAGCATGATCTTGAGCGGTTCCGCCGTATGTTTTTGACCAAATCAAATTTCCTACTGAATTTGTTTTTGCAATCCAAATATCAGAGAACGATGAATTTGGATTGCTCGTTGTTCCCGCTAGAAGGATCTCACCATTTGGATTAACAGTTGAGGCTTGAATATAACTCGGTGCAAGGTCTTGATATTTGAAAGACCATAACAAATCTCCAGCAATGTTCATCATTTTTACCCATGGAACTGCCGGCGCATATCTTGCGGAATCAATCTTGGGTATGTAGTTTCCTGCTACGATAATATTACTGCCAAACTTCTGTAAAGCTTGTATTTCGTTGAATCCGTTTTCAATGATTGTTTTAGTAAAAACTGTATCGCCATTCGAATTACATTTAAGCAGCCAGCCATTTCTTGTTTCAAAATCTAGTCCTATCGAACCGCCAACAAAAAATGACCCGTCATTATTTTCAACGACATCATAAAAATATTGTTCATGAAAGCCGGTAAAAGGTTTATAGAAAACTTCCAAGCCATTGCTGTTTAACTTCACAAGCGCCGCTGTGCTGGTGTTGGTATTGCATGCAAGAATGAATCCATGGTCGGCGGTAACTTTCATTGCCCGAGCAACAAACGAATGGTTTTGTTGCCACAACACAGTGCCAAATTTATCTAATTTAATTGTTGCGCCACCCGCTTCGGTTTGGGCCGATAGAATATATTCACCAGTGGATAATTGTTGAGCAAAACGAATCGAACCGCTTCCGAAATTGGGAAATGTTTTTGAAAAAGTGACCATTGTGGCGAACTCTGCATAATCACTCCAATGACTACTGCGACCTTGCTTGTTATATGCTTTTACTTTCCATGCATATAACGAAACCGGAAGAGTAGGGACTTGAAGAAATGTATCCGCTGTTGTTTTTGTAAATACAGGAATTACACTATTAGGGAATTCCCTTATTTCAATTTCATACATTTCGGCCGTAGGCAAAGAATTCCATGTATACATTGTTGTAGAATTACCCTCATACTTATTGTTTACGGGCGATATTGAGATGGGTCGAAATATAATATCCTTCGAGAAGACAATATTGATATAGGATTTTGCAACCATTCCATTTTTGGCAGTTGCAATGGCTTCTACATAATGGGAACTACCATCAGCCCAATATCCAACGTACCAATATTGTTCAAATGGTTTCGCACTGTCGATGCCAATTATTTTTCCGTCAACTAAAAATGAAACACTTTTAAGAGTTTCTTCATCGAATGGACCTAAAGCAAGAGTACTTGGATCTAAGTAACTTGTACCCGATAATGGAGGATAGTAGAACAATTGAAATCCAACGGCAGAACTATCAACCGTTACAATAACTGTGTCCGAGGTCCCTATTGTGCCAAGAGTATCAATAGCTTTTGCTATAAGTGTATGGGTCTTGCCATCAGCCCAAAATCCGGCATTCCATACACACCGATATGGTTTAACGGAATCTTCATTTATTTTAGCATTATCGACATAGAAATGAACTGTTTTTAATCCCAATCTATGCTCTACGCTTACTTCAATATAGAGTGGTCCTTTTAAAACCTCCCCACTTGTTGGACTGGTAATTGTTACAGTTGGCACAAATGGTTTTGAATCTTCTGTTTCTACAGGTGCATTCTTTTGGCAAGATATTGTTAAAATAATAAAAAGATATAATGGCCAAATTACATATTTTGAGTATAAAATTTTATTAATCATCATGTCATAATTTAGATTGTCTTATGTGTAGACGTTTTAATTGTTAGTTATAAACATAAAATGCGAAACGTTATCCCTCGGGTTTTTATGTTCCCTAATAACTGCTCATTGTTCACTGTATAAGCGGTTCCTGCTGACTGATACAGTGCAGTGTTCCCAATCCCCACACAAGATCAATACAGTCAATGCCGATCACTTTGCGGTCAGGAAATTGCGATTGAATAATGGTGAGTGCTTTTAAATCGTTGGGATGATTGAAGACCGGAACGATCACAAATCCGTTGCCGATGAGAAAATTCCCGTAGCTTGCAGGAAGCCGTTGTCCGTCGTACGCAACGTAGCCGGGCATTGGCAGTTCAATAATTTTAAATGGTTTATTGTCCTGATCGGTAAGCGTGCGAAGCAGTTTCAAATTCTCTTGAAGGATTTCGTAGTTTCCATCCTGCGGGTCTTCTTCAATACATGTAACAATGGTGGAAGGATTAACGAAACGGGAAAGATCATCAATATGCCCGTCCGTATCGTCCCCAACAATACCGTCGTTCAGCCAGAGAATTTTTTCCTGTCCGTAATATTCTTTCAGATATGTTTCGATCTGTTCTTGATTGAGATGGGGATTTCTATTTTCATTCAATAAACATGCTTTTGTAGTGAGCAGGCATCCTTTGCCGTTCACGTCGATTGCGCCCCCCTCCATCACAATTCCCGGATAAAAAACAGGAACGTTATAATGCTCCGCGATCTTTGTCGGCACAACATCATCCAGATCGAACGGCGGATATTTGTTTCCCCACGCATTGTATCCCCAATCCACGATCGCAAGTTTATCTTTTGCGTTCGGGTTCACGACAAATGACGGACCGTGATCTCTGCACCACGCATCATTCGTTGGAATTTTATATAACGCAAATCGATCTTCCGGAACACCTGCAAGGATCAATCTCGATTTCACATCCTCGAACATCTCATCATCCTTTACATTGATGTTCACCTTTTGAAATCGTGCAATCGTCCGCACAATGTTAGTATAGATGTACGGAACAGGTTCAAATTTATCGGGCCACGATTCCAGTTTGTGTGCCCACGAAAGCCACGTTGCAGTCTGCGGTTCCCATTCAGCGGGAAATCTGTAACCAAGTTGTTTTGGAGTTTTCTTTTCAATTATCATTGACCAATTACCAATAACCAGTTATTATTTATCGTTAATTCGGGTGGTTTTTAAGATTGCAAAGAGAATTTTAGAGAGCTCATCACAATCATTATAAAGACTATCAAATAATTTTGCTTCAATAAAATCGGTTTCGTGAAGCAAGGAAAGCCAATATTTTGTTTCTAATGATTCTTTGTACGAGATAGAAATTTTTGCCGAAAAATCATGATTTGAAATTGCACCATTTGCTTCTGCTACATTAGCTCCAATTGAAGTTCCGCTTTTTAATATTTGTTTAGAAAGAACAAAATCTTTCTTTTCTTGATTGAGAAATTGATATAATTTCACGATCCTTTTTGAAAAAGCGAAAGATTTTTTTGCCAGAACATTATCTTTTCTGTTCATTGGTAATTGGTTATTGCTAATTGTATTCAGTCAATGAAACGTTTTGTGAGGTCAGAATAGGCATCAATTCTTCTATCACGCAGGAATGGCCAATGCATTCGTGTTGAATTGGATTTTGCGAGGTCAACTGCAACAACATTCACTTCTTCTTTATCGTGGGAAGCCTTGAAAAGAATTTCTCCTTGATTTCCTGCAACAAATGAGTTTCCCCAGAACGTTTGATTGCCTTCATGCCCGACACGGTTCACTGATACAACGGGAATGCCATTTGCAATTGCGTGTGAACGCTGGATTGTTTCCCATGCATCATGCTGTTTTTTATTCACAGCAGTATCCTCGCCGTCCGCCCAGCCGATTGCCGTAGGATAGAAAAGAATTTCCGCGCCGGTCAATGCCGTCAATCGAGCCGCTTCCGGATACCATTGGTCCCAGCAGATCAGCACGCCAAGCTTTCCAAATTGTGTTGTGAATGATTTGAATCCGAGATCGCCGGGAGTAAAATAAAATTTTTCGTAGTACGCAGGATCATCCGGAATATGCATCTTGCGGTATATTCCAAGATACGATCCGTCAGCATCGATCACAGCGGCGGTGTTATGATATAAACCCTCTGCACGTTTTTCAAACAATGATGCAATAATAACAACACCAAGTTCTTTTGCAATCGGCTGAAGAAGGTCGGTTGATTTTCCGGGAATAGCTTCCGCAAGTTTGAACGGTGCGTAATCTTCTTTATCACAAAAATATAATGACGTAAACAATTCTTGAAGACAAACAACGTTCGCTCCCTTTGCCGCCGCTTCTCTGATCCCTTTAACAGCCTTTGCCATATTTGAAGCAGTATCGTTTGTGCAGCTTGTTTGTACAAGACCAATATTGACGATTCGATTATCGCTCATAGTATTATTTTCTATGCCTTCCCAAAACAAATTGATGCGTTTGTTCCGCCGAAACCAAATCCGTTCGAAAGTGCGTAGCGTATCTCCTTTTTCCGTGCAACATTTGGAATGTAATCAAGGTCGCACTGCGGATCAGGATTTTCCAGATTGATTGTCGGCGGAATGATCCCCTCTTTCAACGCAAGAATTGTCATCACCGCTTCAACTGCGCCGGCACCGCCGAGCAAATGTCCGTGCATTGATTTTGTTGAGCTGACCATGATTTTTTTTGAATGTTCTCCAAACAATCGTTTCACGGCAATTGTTTCTGCAATATCGCCAAGCCCTGTGGATGTTCCGTGTGCGTTGATATAGTCTATATCATTCGGTTGTAATCCGGAATGCTGCACCGCCAATTTCATTGCACGCATTGCACCGTCGCCGTCTTCCGGCGGAGCAGTGAAGTGATATGCATCTGCTGTCATTCCAACACCAAGAATTCGAGCATAGATTTTCGCTCCGCGTTCTTTCGCATGTTCTTCTTCTTCAATAACAAATACTCCCGCACCTTCACCAAGAACAAAGCCGTCCCGATCTTTATCAAACGGACGTGAAGCTCGTTCAGGTTCATTGTTTCGTTTGCTCATTGCGCGCGCAGCACAGAATCCTGCTATACCAATTTCGGTAATGGATGCTTCAGCTCCGCCAACGATCATTACATCAACATCTCCACGCTGGATTGCGTGAAAACCATCCGCAATTGCATGGTTGCTTGTTGCACACGCAGATACAACGCCGTAATTAATTCCCTTTGCACCAATTCGAATTGCAAGTAATCCAGAGATCATATTGATAATAACCGCGGGAATAAAAAAAGGAGAGACCTGTTTTTGTCCCCCTGCTTCCAATTTGATCGCCGTATGACTGATTCCAATTAGTCCGCCCGCACCTGAACCGATGATGATACCGACTCGTTCAGCATTCTCAGGAACGATTTTTAATCCCGAGTCAGCAAGGGCATCAAGACCGGCACCAATCCCAAATTGTACGCAAAGGTCCCAGCGGTTGACCTCTTTTGCATCAAAATATTTTTTTGCATCAAAACCCTTCACTTCGGCGGCGATTTGGGTAGTAAACCGCTCTTTTTCAAATTTTGTAATGTATCCGACACCGGATATTCCGGCAATGGCATTTTTCCACGATTCTTCCACGGAAAGACCAAGCGGAGAGATCAAACCCATTCCTGTAACAACAACATTTCGCATAAAGGCACCTTAAAAATGATGGTAGAAGATAAAGAAAATTTTGAAGTTGAACAAGAAAAGCATTTCTCTTGTTTCTGATTATGTAAAATAGGATGTAATACGCAAAAAAATAGATTTTGGTGACACAGGGTTAAAAAAAGAGGAAATGGTTGTACCTTCCGATGATATCCGGAAGGTAACGAAGAAGGATGCTGAGGAATGATCCATCTTGAAATTTCTGTCAAAAGGGATTGTTAAACCGGAACGACAGAAAAATTTTATGTCTTGTTGTTACGAAATCGTTTCAAAAATCCGTCTACAGAAAAATTCCCCGCTCCAAATATCAGAATGATAAATGATGCCAACAAATGATTGAACGGCGTTGCCGCTACAAACGATTCTGTGTCCGAAAAAATATTCGTCAATGCTTCACGGTCATCGGTTGCATATGCCATACTTAAGATGATAATGAGCGGAAGTGTAAAATATCTCGAGCCGAATCCGATCATTAATAATATTCCACAGATCAATTCTGTTGAACCCGCTGCAATGGCATTAAGATACGGGAATGGAATGTTCAGCGAAGTGAAAAATTCTGTTGTTCCTTCAAGATTATTTAGTTTTCCCAATCCTGTTTGAAAAAAATCATAACCCCAATACAAACGGATCAATAATAATAACGGGTGTTGTGCATATGAAAGAATGTTTGTATAAGCAGAATGAAATTTATCTGCGAGCGGTAATAATGTTGTTTTCATCATGGAATATTAATCTTTTGCGTCTTTAGTGTTTTTGCGGTGAAAAAATCTTGTTAACGAAGTTTTATTTTTGAAAAATATCCGCTACTTACCCACTCGTTGAACCATTCAAATAACTTCTGCTGCAATTCTTCCTGCGAATCAGGAAATTGTTCAACAAGCAATGCAATGGATTCGCTAAATGTTTTTCGCGAAACCAATGCGCTCAATAAAAAATATTGTTGAGAAGAAAGAATATCCCAATATGTTCGGTATGTCTTTCGATAGACAACTACAAATGTTCTTTCATTTTTTATTTCAGGAACAGTCACTTCTTCAATCACAGCATCAAGATATTCGCACACATTATGATCGAACTCAAGCATTTCTAATGCTGCAATAGGAATAAGAATCGCATGTTCCCATTGATCTGGTTGAACCGAGGCTATTTCTTGTTGATGTACGATCGGCGATTCTTCAGCATCCATATTATTGGTGATGGAAAGCTCAAGCCGCGAGAGATCGTAAAGAAATGCTTTGTTACGCAGATCTGTTTCTTGAATGAACTGCGGAAAATATCTGCCGAGATGATTCAATGTATAACTGTGTGATGGAAATTTCTTTACATATTCTTCCGCAACAATTCGATCAAATTCGAATTCTCCTAATACATTTTTAACTCCGGGATAATCAATTGCCATTGATTCCGTCATTCGAAGAAAGAACATTTTGCGATAGATTCCAATCCGTTCGACAGGAGTCAATGTCTTTGATGGAAGCACATTGGCATACGCTTCGTCAAACGGCAATTCCTTTTGTGCCTGTTCGGAGTTCCACGCTTCGTCATTTGTTCCCGGATGCTCAATCACGCTTTGCATCCAGCGCTGTATAGTGGTAAGAGGAATATTATTTTCCATTGAACAAATTGTAGTATATGTTAAAAAGTTGTTTGGTACTCTGTTGCAACTATATAACTCCGCGTTAACCCATCAGGTCGTATAGAACGTGTTTGAACAGGGAAACCAGCGCTCACTTCTATGCGGTCTGTCTGATTGAGTGAATATGTACAATACAGATTCATATTAACGGTTGTTCCCTTCGAACCGGTTATTGTCAGATCGGATCCGCTGATTGTCGTATATGAATCATCTGCAAGATGATAAATTGGTAAAATACTTGGCGTAAGAACGATAGTTGAATTTATACGAATAGGATATGAGATACGAATCAAAAGATCTCCGCTTCGTTTATAGTTATTCGTTGATGTAAATTTTCTGAATTCTGAATTAACCGGATAATCTTCTTTGAAGAACCGATTCTTGTTCTGCGATAGCGGCTGTTGAAGAGCGGCAACCATATTTATTCCGTGGAATTGACTCCCAACTCCAAGGAGAAGATCAACCGTTCCCAGACTTGATTGATAATCCATTGGAAGACTTAATCCATTAACCTCTGTATTCCCACCACTCAACGGAATTTTTAATCCAAGCGTAATAGTATTTGAGTTTTGGAGTGAATATGTTGCACTGAAAAATATATCCGACAATCCTGATCTCTGAGTGGATTCGCCGCGCTGCGAGAGGAATGACAATTTAACATCACATCGAACATCATCGTTCAACACCCTGCCATATTCCGCATACCCACTATACACCGCAACATTGTTATCTGCCTTACCGTGTAAAAGACCGAATGCGAAACGATTGTTTTTGTCGATTGCAATTGAGTCATCAGTGTGAGGCTTAAGACTATTAACAGTACAAAATCCTGCGTCACTACATCCTTGTGCATGAGCATGTTGTGCGATGAAAAAGAGCAATGCAAGAATAAATAATCGAATCTGTTTGAGCATTTTTTATGATAGACACTACAGTTTATGACTCATAGAATTGACCAATTCATTCTTCTCAACCGGCGTTAAACGCATTTTCGGTGCAATGGTTGGTCTTGGAAGATTCATCATAGTCGGATCAGGTTTTTCATTCCGATATTTTTTAGCTTTAAGCGCTTCTTCATGAACCACATCAAATTCGGGAATATCTTCATCCCATTCCAACAGCGTATTTCTTCCACCGGTTCGCTGATATGCGTAGCGGTATAATTCCCACACAGCATCGATCACATGATCGTTGTGAGTATCGAGAATATGCGTTCCTTTGTTCGTATGTCCGGCCAAGTGATATTGGCAGACGAGCGACGGATCAATTCTGTCGATAAATTCTTTGGAGTCAAAATCATGATTATATGCGCTCACGTAAATATTATTCACGTCCATCAGCATTCCGCATTGCGATTCTTCCATCAACCGCGCATGAAATTCCCATTCACTCATGGATGATGAGGCGAATTGCGCGTAGGTGGAAACATTCTCCAGCACTAACGGACGTTCCATGAATTCCATCACCTGTTTTGCTTTGTTCACAATGTGTTTCAATGATTCTTCGGTGTACGGGATCGGAAGAAGATCGTGAACGTTGTGTGCATTCACCCCGGTCCAGCAAAGATGGTCGGAGATGTATGGAGATTTCACGCGGTCGGCGAGTGCTTTTAACAATTTTAAGTATTCAAAATTTACCGGATCGCTGCTTCCGATGGAAAGTGAAACGCCATGAAGTACAATTGGATATCGTTCTGCAATCTTATCCAAAACATATCGCACCCGTCCGCCGGATTCGAGATATGTTTCGGAGATCACTTCGAACCAGTCAACGCTCGGATTGTTTTCTAAGATATAATTGTAATGAACGCTGCGCAGTCCAACACCAAATCCAAAATCAGATAAGTTCCATTTATTAGCAGTCATGTATTTTTCTCTCAACGTTAGAAGAACAAAGCCGTGGTAAGCGGCTCAGTTCTTGAACAACAATGGTTCGTGGTACGGGAAATATTACATCGGTTTTTTGTCGCCCATTTTTGTTGAATCCATACCGCTGCAGCTATCTTTTGATTTTGTGCTGTCTTTGCCCGTGCAACTGTCTTTCCCTTTGCAGCCGTCTTTCCCCTTACAACCGTCTTTTGCTTTTTTCATATCTTTTCCTTTACAGCCGTCTTTGCCGCTGCAGCCGTCTTTCTTTGCTTCTTTTTTAGCTTTAGCTTTTGCAGGTGCTTTGTCTTGAGCATTGGCAATTGATCCGCTCAATAAACCGGCAACTGCGGCGGTCATCAATAATTTGGAAAATGTGTTTGTTTTCATAACAACTCCTTTGGATGATTAGTGAAAAATTAATTTAATGAAACAGACAATTATATCTTTAATAGGGTCAATTTTTTTTACGGATGAGCATCATTCATTCGTGTATAATCTATACCAATAGCATGGCAGCCAATGCAGCCTGCTCCCTTTTTACTAGCCGAATACAGGATTGAACCTGTTGGAGAGATTTCAGCCCACACCCAGCCGTTAGCATCTGCATTTTTATCGCCGGTTCTTTTAAAGAGAAAAACATACGTGGTTAACGCATTGTTTGTATAGAGTTCTTTAACGATGAGCGAAGAATCCGGAAAAATTGTGCCGGCCTTTACTTTACCGGCTCCATCCAAATATTTTGCTGCAATGGAATTATATCGTGTGCGAAGTTTTGCATCAGGATGCCCTGAGTTCCCCCCTTTGGAAATTGTATCCGAAGTATTTTTGTAAAACACAAAACCCGTTGAACTTTTCCCAAGAAGATATAATTGTGAATCGGTGTCCGTTTGACCGGTCTCAGTGGGAGAATCTTCTTCTTTACATCCCGCCGCAAACAGAGAGAGCATTAAAACGAACAACATTTTTTTCATTTTTATACCTTTACGATGATCAATAATTATTACAGAACCAATATACGTTCAACCTATCACAAAATTATCACGGAGAAATAAAATGATTATGGTTGTGGTTTAGCGATTAATGCAACGGGAATCCCATACATAACGTGTCCAATAATGCTTCCAACCATCATTGGCAACATTCCACCCTCCGGAGCGGGCATTGGTCCCATAACAAGACCCATCATTACCATAACTATTTGTGCCATAATAAACGCCGCAAAACCAAAAACCGCGCCTTTTACTGCAAGATTTTGAATTTTTACTTTGGCAGCAAAGAGGAATGTATACCCAAGCGCAAAAGTAATACCGATCATAAAATGCATAACCCAACCAACAATTATTGGAACTCCCATCATTCCGGAAAGCATTGCCGGAATATTCATCTCGGGCAATCCCATCATTGGTGCGAGATATGTAACAAGTGTCATAACGGCGGTTGCTGTGATACCGGCAAAAATGGTCTTTTGCAGTGAATTTTTCATAGCTACTCCTAACAAAGAAATTGATAAAAGATTAATTACAATTGATTAGTAGAGAGTGGAGTGGAATCCTGACAAAGAATTATGAATTTTTTTTGTTCAGAATTTTTGAGATTAAACCGCTAACATGATCGGTGTTTTCAGCAGGAATGTTTGCTGGCAGATGTTTGGAAGTGTGTTTCAACATGTTATCAATCAAAACACTTTGTTTTTGATAATTAGTGCATGCACTGCACATAGCGGTATGGATATGAAGTTGAAATTTTTCAGCAAACGAAAGTCCGATAACGCTTCTTTTCTCAATTAACCCTGTCGCTTTTTTGCACGATATCATTAAGGAATTCATCATTTTATTCACGTGTGAAACCAATGTTGTTCAAGACATTCGCGCAATTGTAATTTAGCGCGGTGTATTATCTGCCAGTAATTAGTTGTAGAAAGGTCTAATTCCTGACAAACTAATTTTGGATCTCTTTCTTCAAGATACTTCATAGAGATACAAGAGAACCACTGGGCAGGAAGTTTTTTCATGCATTGTTCAAAAATATGGTTGAAACCCTCATTGTCAAATAATTGCTCTTCGTTGATATTCCACTCATCAGGTCTAGAATGTTTGTTCCATTTTCCGTTGTTATCAAAAAACAATTCAAACGATTCTTCTTTTTCAACATGGATTATCGGATGTTTTACTTTCAATCTGAAATATTCTGCGATCTTATTCTTTAAAATTCCAAAAAGCCATGTTCGCGGCTGACTTTCATTTCGGAAACTTTCAATTTTTTCCGCAGCCACAAGAAATGTTTCTTGGACAAGATCTTCTGCAGATTGATAATCAGAGGTTTTATGATATGCCCAGTTGAAAAGATCATTTGTATACTCTTTCACCCAATTCTCAATAATCTTTTCTTGTGTCATAAACGGCGGTATTACGGTATGGAAAATTTATTTTTCAAAGGTAGAAAATCCTAACCGCAATTACAACGGCTTACGATATTAAGAGGATAAACCCGCTCAATTTTTGAAATGTCAAACCGGATAGACTGGCAGTTTGAACGAAAACGCCGTTCCTTCATTCTTTTTGCTGGAGACGGAGATTGATAAATGATGTACTTCCAGAATTTTCTTTACAATTGCCAAACCTAATCCTGCCCCGTCGCTTTGAAAAATATTTTTTTGGCTTCCTTTGTTATAGCGGTCAAAAATATGCGGAATATCTTTTTCGAAAATTCCTTCACCTGTATCGGCAACCGTAACCTCAACGTTGGTTAAGTTTCGCCGAACCTCTATTGTTACAACTCCTCCTTGTGGAGTGAATTTGATTGCGTTATCACTCAGATTTTGAATGACACGGTCAACAAGCGCAATATCAGCAATAACTAATGGAAGATCGTGCGGAAGAATGCATTGAAATCGGATCTCTTTTTTTTCAGCTATGATAAGGTATTTCTGACCTATGTCCTGCACAAGTTCTGAAATGGAAAATGGTTCTGGATTCGGTTTTATCTGTTGCGCTTCAAGTTTAGAAAGTTCAAATAATTCTTCCACCAACGTGCGCAAACGATCAGTACTGGAAAGAATGGTTTTCAAATATTTTTCACGGTCGTGGTTTTCCAGGGTCTCTGCTTTGATCAACAACGTCTCTATATATCCGTGAATCGTTGCAAGTGGAGTCCGAAGATCGTGAGAAACATTGGCAACAAGTTCACGGCGGAGAGAATCCATCGTTTTCAATTCATCCAGATTACTGACGATAGTATCTGCCATTTCGTTGAACGACGTTGCCAATTCGTTCAATTCTCCTGTGGAGGATAGTTGTATTCGTGCACTCCGGTTGCCATTCTGAAATTCTTTGACTGTTCTTACAATTGTCCGCAGATTTTTTGTGATGAATAATAAAGCGATCAATCCAATAATTGCGGCTGCAAACAATGTTATTGTCATTGTTCGTGTGCCGATGCGGAGAATATAACTTCCCGCAAGCATTTTAAAATTATTGTCGAATTCTTCGCTTCCAAGAATGACATACAAATATCCGATTATCTTCGTACCGTCTTTTATTTCTGCCGCCGAGAAGGTTTTTTCCGTCATTTCGTATTTCGGATCGTCTCCCATAAGGAACGAGGGAAATTTTTCCATGACGAATGTTTTTATCGGCTGAATACCAACAGACATCCGGCAGATTTTTGTATTACTGGGACAATGTGAAAGGACTTTCCCTGTTGTGTCCAGAACGTACACTTCAATGCTGGGATTGAACAACTTTTGAATGGTATAGATCTCATCCATGCGGGATGAATCGAGTTGATGGTTCACCACCGGTTGATAATGTTTGAGCAATCGCTGTGCGATAGGTACGCTTAACCGCTGATTCGCCTCCTGGAAATACATCTCTGCTGAGAAGACAATAATATAAATATACACGGCAGAAAGAATGAGCAGTAATGCAAGGAAGGTTGCGGAAATTTTCCAGTAAATCGATCGAAAGAATTTTTTCATTATGCGATAAAACTTTGTGTCTTTGTGTGAGAAAAATAATGGTATAAAGATAACCCTACGATTCTATCTCTTCCATTTCTGCAAAACGATACCCAACACCCCATGCGGTTAGAATATATTTTGGTTTCGACATATCTTCTTCGATCTTTGAGCGCAGTCGATTGATATGCGTGTTGACAGTGTGATCGTATCCGTTGAATTGATACCCCCAGACAAGTTCTAACAACTGTTCTCGCGTATAGGTTTTTCCCGGATGTGTTGCAAACAGCAGCAAGAGATCGAATTCTTTTGCGGTTAGTTCAAGCCGTTTTCCTTTTATTTGAACCTTTCTTCTTTCTCTGTCAATCTCTACATCACCGAACAGTATATGCTTAGCTTTTTCTGCGGTTGTCGTTTCGCTCTGCATTGCTTCGGTCCGTCGGAAGATTGCTTTCACACGCGCAATAAATTCACGTACACTGAATGGTTTTGTGAGATAATCATCTGCACCGACTTCTAATCCAAGCACTTTGTCTAACTCTTCTGATTTTGCCGTCAGCATCAAAATAGGTGTGATATTTTTATCCGCACGGATGCGCCTGCAAATTTCCAGACCATCCATCGTTGGCAGCATTATGTCCAGCACAATAAGATCGAATTTATTCTTTTGTGTATGAAGGTATCCTTTTTCGCCGTCGTGCATCGCGGTGACTTTACAGCTGAGATCTTTCAGATGGATGCTCAACAGTTCGGTGATATCTTTGTCATCTTCAACAACCAGCACATGTTTCATAGTTTTCTTTCGTGAAATGTATAAGTGACCATCACCTCAAAAGTGGCGGTCACTTTATAATAAAATAAACTACAAGAAAAATATCACAAAAATATCACATAAGAACAAAAAAAAGCCACTCAAAGCAAGTGGCTTGAACTTATATGAGAAAAGAATGAATTGCAAGTTAATCACTTCGCCAATATCATCTTTTTAACTTCACTGAATTTATCTGCCTGTCCGCCATCTGTTGGGCGGGACGTTAGTTTGTAGATATACATTCCGCTGGAAAGTTTTGATGCATCAAATTCTACTGAGTAACGACCCGATTCTTGATAATTGCTCACCAGCGTTGTCACTTCTTTGCCAAGAACATCATACACTTTCAACACAACATTTCCAGCTTTTGGCAAAGCGTAGTTGATAGTTGTTGTTGGATTGAATGGATTGGGATAGTTCTGTTCCAATAAAAATTTAGTCGGAGTTATAATGTTGTTATTTTGAACAGCGCTTAATGTTCCATACGAGATATATTCTGATTGAAACACTTCTTTTGTTGAAACACTTTGAACGAATACAACAATGCCGACTTTTTCCATGTCAGTTGCATTTGTTATTTGTGCGGTTTTCAACACCAATTTTTTCGCCTGTAACTCCGGTGTAAACGATTCGCCTGCAACCGGAGTAATCATTTTTCTCATAACAAAATCTTGCGGCGAAACACCGTTTCTTCCAACATATGAAACATTTTCGACACCAACGATATGGACGACAAGATCATTTTGTGCAATAGTTGATGTTTGTGTAATTGCGGCAATGAGAGAAAGATTTGTTCCATTTTTAGTCCCGGAAAGTTGTATTTCTAACGGACTGTCAACAGATAATCGGGCATCAAGGGATGTTGCGAAGGATGAATATGTTCTTCCCTGATTGACACCGTCAAAAAAAGTATTCGGTGTGGATGTTGGTCCATTGTAGTAGGAGTTCCGTGCATTTGGTTCGGTGGTGTTTGCAACGGAAAGCTGATCGTCACTATACGGAAAAGTGGTATGATAATAAATATAGCGAGCACGGTGTGCATTTTGGCTTGTTGTTTGATGAGATTTGATTGCGGCATGAGCACCCGGACAAACGCTGCAGTGAGAATTAGTAAACATTTCAACCAGCACGTTTCGTTCTCCGGAATATGCCATCGAACCAATTATTGACAAAAAAAATATTTTCTTCATAGCACTCCTTTTAAATTTGGCTTCTCAAAGAAAATCGTATTCCTTCAAATGGCAATTGATATTGACAGACACCGTTAGAGCATATCTGACCGCCCCGCTCTTTTCCATACGAAATTGTCGTTGTATGAGATTGTCCGAATGTGTACCCGACTTCACCGACGAGCCAATCTTGTCTATTCGAAGGATCAGCCGTATTCGTTGTATGTTCATATCGTGTAGCAATCGAAATGTTTGGTGATCGAGTGAAAATAATTGTTAATAATTGTGTGTAATAGTGTTCGTTGCTGGTATTGTAACTATCGTATGCAAACTCATTTTCTGTTTGAACGATAATTGAATACTCTTGCGTTAATGAATATTGTAATTGCAGAGGAATAATCGTCGCTTGCTGAGTGTGGCTGAATTGCGCGCCGGTAAAATCATTATAGAGAATATTTTCTCGTCTTGCTGCCCCAAAACGAATTGCAGACGTTTCTTCAAAATAATGTTCTGCTTCAAAAAACAATTCCCAGTATGGCGAAAGTCTTTTCTCAGGCGTTGGAAGAAAACTGCTGTTTCGCTTTCGCTCGGTGAACAAAAACGTCTTCTCGTTGTAATCATAATAATGATGCCGGCTTGCAATGCTTCCATTCAAATTTATCATTGTTGACGAAGACAATGAATAATAGCCTTCAATTTGAAATCCTACTTCGTCATTAAAATCTACCTGATGCAATGCACGTGTTAACAACGTATAATTAAATTCTTTCTGAACGATGGGAGCGTTTTGGAACGGTAACATTCGAGTAGAACGTTCGCTTGCTCCACGATCAAACGGATCGAGAATATCGTATCGGTAATCTTTGTAATCCATCGTTATACCGAAACCTTTTCCTTTGTAGGAAAGTGCCGCATACACACCATCCCCGTTATGAGAACTTGTGTCGGTTAATACATTTGTCCATTTGTGTGCATACCCTATAAATCCACTAACAGAACTAAATTGAAATTGAGAATAGATTTCCGGAATTTCGGCTTTGATCGTTTTGCTTCCAACAAATTGAGGAATAAATCCGCTTGCATCAACAAAACTTATTCCGATCATAAAGCCTTTTATCAAGTTCATCTCGATATTTCCCGCGCGTATTTTATACAGTTCATGCCGTGCAATCGTTACAGAATCTCGAAAGTTGATCGTTCCGCCAAGAATTGTAGCGCTGATGAAAGATGTTTTATACTGTGCTTTCACGCCATCCATCCACGAATCGTATGCAAGTCCTCTATTCTCAAACAGATTCAGCGCAAGTCCACGCCCGAACATTTCGTTAAAATTTCCGGCGCGCAATGAAAAATTATCCTGACGAAACTCAACAAAGCGCCGTTGTATTCCTTGAAACGAATCTCCAATTTCCGGAGGATCATCGGTAAGTAGTCGAAAACCGATTGTAACGCTTGGTGGAAAATTCAAACGAATATCGGTGAGATTTTCAAAATAGGAGACTTGCTGCGTC
Source organism: Bacteroidota bacterium (assembly GCA_030679145.1). Lineage (GTDB taxonomy): Bacteria > Bacteroidota > Ignavibacteria > UBA10030 > UBA8401 > UBA8401. The sequence continues at coordinate 70,614 of JAUXTU010000015.1, forward strand.
GATCCCACAAAGCCTCGTTCACCATTTCCGTACCGAAGAATGTTTGAAACCGATGGCACTATTGTTTGGGTAAGTGAATGTTGTGTGTATAATAACAAAAATAGAATCACGCTAATCAAATCATCTGGCAACAATTCACATTTTTTTTTAGCTCGACTCATTCTTTTGTAGAAAATAGTATTTCAAGTTCTTCTTCTATTTTTTTTTCATCTCCGGGTTTATATCCTAAGGCTTTGTAGACAATCATTCCATTGGTATCAAACAACAGACTGAATGGAATATTCTGTACGTTAAATTGCTGTGCAATTTCTCCATCAGAATCTGTTGAAATATAAAATGAATATTCTTGCGAAGAAATATATGAAGACACTTTAGACACACTCTTTTGATTGTCTTGATTGATCGCAACGATGGAGAATCCTTTATCCTTGTATTGATTGTAGATGGATTGTAATTGTTTCATTTCAAGTTTGCACGGCTCGCACCATAACGCCCAAAAATTAACCAACACCGGACCTTTGGATGTAAGTTCTTTCAATGAAACTTCATTGCCGTTTAATGTTTGAATGACAAGATTTTGATGTTCTTGTGAGAGGGAATACGACAATAACATCGTTGTCATTGCGAGCGTAGCCGCAAAGCGGTAAACGAGGAATCTCAAAAATAATTTAGATAACGAAAATGTTGGTTTCATTGTCTCTCCTTCAGCAAGATAAAGATGCGAAAGGAAAATCACAAAAGTATCACAAATAAATAGAGATTATTATATCAGATTTTGCATCCAAACATTTACATCATGTAAACATACATCATTAATCTGATGTGCCATATCATATTCATTGTATGAAACAAGTGCATTGGATCTAGCAAGCAGTTCTTTTGTTTTTCGTGCCGATGAAACGGGAATAATAGGATCTTGTATTCCGTGAGAGATGAAAATGTGAAGGTCTTGAAGCTCTTGTAGGCGGTATTTATTCTCTATTTGCAAGGGAGCAAAACCGCTTAATGCTGAAATCCCTTTGCAAATATTCGGATGTGTAAGAGCGATGGAATACGACATAATCGCTCCCATACTGAAACCGAGCAGGAAGAGTTTTTTTGTCTGCAACGTGTTGATGAATGTGATGATCTTGCTTGTGCTATTGAAAAAACTTTCTTCGTCAACACTTCCATCTTCATGCAGATCGAACCACGTGTATCCACCCCATTCAAATTGATTCGGTGCACGAAGACTGTAGATCGTTAATCGCGGATCGAAATGTTCTTTCAATCCAAAGAGATCGTGTTCATCCGAGCCGCGTCCGTGCAGCATAATGAGTGTTGGGTTTTCAGATACTTGTTGTTGGGGAGCGGAAGAGAGAAAATGAAGAGGCATAGTAAAAATTATTTCAGAATATTTTGCATTCCTACGCGAATCATCATGACGGCGATGGCAACCATAAAGAGCGATGCAACTTTTGCGAATGCCTGCGACCCGCTCTTTCCCATGATCTTGATCAAAAAATCAGAATGACGGAATGTAAGCCAAACGATGAACAGATTGACAAGCAGTGATACCATCGATATCCAATAACCGTACGAATCAACAATGATAATGATTGATGTCAGAGCAGCAGGACCCATGATCAGCGGAATTCCGATCGGTACCACACCGACCGATTGTCCCTCTTCCCGTTTTGTTTCGCGAGAGAATAACAGATCGGAAACCGAAATTACCAGCAGAACAATTCCCCCGCCGATTCGAAAATCATTTTCGGTAATGCCGAGAAATTTGAAGATCACTTTTCCGAGAACGAGAAATATCAATGCAACAGCGCCGGCAGTCATTGTCGCTTCAATGATCAATTGGCGTTTTGCTTTTAAGGTCATTCCTTGTGTCAGGCTGATGAATGACGGTACAACTCCTGGAACATCGATGGCGACGAATAACGGAATGAATGCCATGATCACATCGTTTAATATGTGAAGTACATTGTTCATCAAGAATATTAATTAAAGATTGATACCCGATTTCTGCAACTCTTGTTTGATGATAGCGATTGTTTCTTGATCGGAGATGAGAATTCGTGAACCGGAGTTCTTTACTGCCTGCTCAAGCGTTCCCTGCTTTTCTGAAAGCCATTGCCAAAGATGATATCCAAGTCGATATTGGTCGTTTTGTTCTCGTGTTGGAATGGATTTGATGCTGTTATATGCGATCTTTTCCAACGTGGAATCGTCGAATGCTTTTTCTGTTGAAGGGGCGATTGTTGACATAATTGCTCTACAATAATGATTATGATGTTCGTTTGATGATGCAGTATACAAAAAATTGAATTAAAAGACAGGCGCAGAAAATGACAACGCCCGAAAATTCTCCGGGCGTCATCATTCTTCATCAACGTACCGTACTAATTATTCTAATAAATCTTTATATCCTTTGATTTCGTTTGCCGGCACGAAAGTACTTGAAGCCGTGTTTGTGCTGGCTTTCATTTTGTCAACGATCATACTGTTTGCACCATACAATAATGATTTCACATCATATCCAAGCAGCTTTAAGTATGCACCAACATATGCGCTTGTTTGTCCGGTATAGCAATACAGCACAACGGTCTTGTTCGTCGGCAACGTTGTCAAATTACTGTCTACTTTGAATGGCTTTAATGACGGTTCGTAATTATAAGCACCTTCAATATGACCGGGGTCTTTATAAGCGGCAACTGGCCAATAGTTAACAACAAAATAGTTGCTCAGATTTGTATACAGCGTTGCTTCGCTGATGGTGATGGTGAATCCCGCACTTAATAATTCATTCACGCGAGTTTCTAGAATTTCTTTTCCGGTTGTTTTTCCGGTTGTCAGTGTTGGAAGCTCACCCTTTGCCAATTTTGTTGGTGGATCAGTATTCACAAATTGACTTGCTCGTGTATTTGCTGTTTTAACTAACCATGTGCCTGCTGCAAGGGTAGAGTCAATTGAACTCATTCCCCATTTTAAGGCAACAATTTTGTTTGCTTCTGCAATAGGGAGCATTGCACGTACCAACGATGTTCCATAGCATGCAGTCTGTCCTGAGTAACATGCAACAACAACATATTTGTAATTTGCTAACGTTAAACCTTTGACGTGGGTATACAAATTAGCAAGCGTTACATTTACTGCACCTTTAAGATGTTTTGCGCTGTAGTCTGCTGCGCTCCGAATATCGATTGTATAGATCTTTGTTGGATCTGCTACAACTTCTGTACGGTACGTTGAAGCTGAAAGAACAAACGATGTTCCTGAGTAAATATAATCGTTGTTCGCTTCAACATACTTTGCCAGCACCGATGCTTCGTTGACTGTAACCGGCGGTGTTACTGTTGTGCTTTCATCATCCTTACAGCCGACGGTGAACAGGAATGCCGCCAAAAGGAGATATATGAGGTTATGTTTTTTCATGGGTTACCCATTATGGTTTTTTTTGTGTGAATGATATTCACTCACGACTAACGCGAGTGAAAGTGTTTTATTGAATCCCCCAGCTCGTCGGAAGTTTTCCGTCAACAACAACGTTTTTGGTTGCGTTGACTTCCCAGCTTTCCAGATCTGAATTGAAGAGATACAAATTCTTATTTCTGTATGTGGAACCTTCTTTGATGATATGACAATTATCCGAACACGATTTTCCTGCAGTAACTTCCGTTCGCGATGTCCACCGCAAAATGTTGTGTGGTGTGGTGTATTTGTATGTCGGTTTTGAATCGAATTGTGCCAGCAACGGCACACCAAACTCTTTCCAGCTGTCGGGTGCCATTAATGACTGCCTAACCGTTGCCATTCTGTACGATCGTATCTCCGGAATAGGATTCATTCCAATCTTAAATTTCTGATGCGAAGGAATTCGTGCTCCCGCTCCGCCGACATGACAGCTTCCGCAATTGTTATAATCTTGCGAATGACATGTCTGGCAATTGAAAGAATTGATGTGGGTAGAGTGATACGTATTGCTTGTAGAAATATTTTTATGACAATCATTACATTTTGGCAATTGAGGAGTTTTATATCGTTGGTCGTAGACCATTCCGTTGCCATGGATTTCTACCCCGCTGTGGCACGTCAAACAATTTGCGTTCATTTTTGTTTTATGAACATCCGGAACCGTTCCCGATGCAACACCCAAAAACGCATGACCGCCTCTGCTGACATGACACGCAACACATTGATCTATCATATCTGGTGTTTTTAAGAACTGATGTCCTTTCAGCAATCCGCCGCCGCCAGCTTTCGGCCTGTTAACATGACAATCGCCGCATGTTCCATGGCACTTTGCACAATTGTGATCATATCCTTCAATTAAATGTTCCGGCAATTGATCAAATGATTGCACGCCGAATCGTGATGTTAACATTGCTTTTTGTCCCCAACCCTGTGCATGTAAACTGTTCGGTGTTATTGATTGAGATGGATGGCAAGTGATACATTTTGTTGCAGCTTGTAGTGAAGGGTGACGAATAAATTCACCAGTATGAGCTAACTTTTTATCGGCTGTTGAAGCATTTCCGCCATGACACCAGGTGCATTCTTTTGTGCCGTGTGTTGATTTTGAGAATGCTTCGTATCCTTCGGGGGTTAAATAGACTCGATCATATGGTTCTATTACCGGAGTATCTCCGCCGCAACTGCTGCCAGCCGCCGCAGTATCCGGTGAGAAAACTTGTTTTAATAGTGCATAATTTGTGTGGCAGGATACACAGTTAGAATTTCCAGCGTGATTGGAATTGTTGTTTGCAAGATCGTCTGCCTCTTTTTTGCATCCAGTGTTTATAGAACAGAAGAGGAAAATCAGAAGAAGAACCGGTTGTGATTTGAAAAGATTTATGAATGAACCCGGCATAAATACCCCGTTTAATATTGCTGGCGCAAATAATTGATCTAAAAAAATAGCCGCAACCATTAAACGGGTAAAAATTATTTTTTACCGCGAAGCCATGCTTCCAATGCGATAAGCATTTTTTGCAACCCGCCGATGAGCGGTGTATGCATATCTTTTGGAATTCCAGCGAGAATTTCCTCATGGATCTGCAGATATCGCTCTTCCAGTTTGTCAGAAAGTTCAATTCCTTTTTTTGAAAGACTGACATTAATGCTTCGTCGATCTTTCAATCCAATGGTACGCAACAGGTATCCCTTCTTTTCAAGCGTTTCAAGAATACGGGTTAATCTGCTGCCGCTTAAATTGATTCGATCTACCAGCGTTTTTATTGGAAGCTCTCTGTCTCCACGAAAAGCCCGCAAACACCGAAATTCTGAAACAGTAATCTTAAGCTGTTCAGAAAGTCGTTCTTCTTTCTCCTGACAACTGGCAAGCAATTGAAACGTCAGTTCAGCAATTTCAGCGGCGGCTTTGTTTGGTTGTTTGTTCGGCATTGTTTTACCTAGTTAATAGTTGTTAGTAGCAAATATTGTGCCTATAAATTATATAATGAAGCAACGGCTTTTTATCGTTGTCGGTGTTCGCTTTTTCAAGATTGAAAAAATCAACGAAAGGATATTTTCATTTTTAGGAAAGGAGTTGCTATTTCGTTAACCCTAGAATCCTGAGCATATTGTCCGTTATCTGTTTTATCATAGGTGCATGTTTCTCTGTCGCACCGAACTTCGTTGCATAATCATGCATTGCCGGTATCATTCCCACATCTTTACCCGCTTGCTGACTGAGATAATATTTGTTGTTCATGATTTCAATGTAAAGTTCAGCAGCCGTTTTTCCTTTGAAGAGTTCAACAATGTGTTCCGTGCGAAACAGCGTGCAGATCGGAACGAAGATTGTATCGTACCAATCACGTGTTGCAGCAGCAAGCGTAACATCATAGCCAAGCTTCTCACTCATATACCACTTGTGTTCTTCAATATGTTTTAGGAATTGATCGACATATGAAGGATTGGAAATACTGCCGAGAAATTTATCAATATTGAACGAAGTTTGCTGTTCGAACTTCTTCTTTTTCCGTTCAACACGATACAATTGCATGTAACGTTCTTTGATATAGAGTTTATCATCCTCCGTTCCCGAATTCTCACGGGTCATGCCGCTGAGCCGGAGATCTTCGTGAATCCAATCCATCGACTCAAAAAAGAAATTCAGATCGGCTTCCCGCATGGATTTTGAAAGTTTTGGACGAATCTCAACGGTTTCCGCATCAGAAAGATAGGCACGAAGTATTGTTTGTATTCCAATGAATGGAACTTCTCTCTTGTCAAATTTAATCAGTGTGTTTGCGAGCGAAGCATCGCCCCAATAGACTCCATTGCTATGAAGTTGAATAAACATTTGAACGATTGCATCCCAAATTTTTTCCCGATTTTCTTTCCGGAAATTTCTGGAATAAAGAAGTGAATCCGGAAGCACGTTATTTACAAGTACTGTTACGGTGTGGGCAATAAAATTTTCTTCATATTGAATTCCAACCGGTGTTTCAATCGGAATTGGTTGTTCTTCCCGCACAACAAATCCGGCGGGGATTAGCGTATGAATTCCTTTCAACAGAAGTTGTTCGTAGTTGTCGATCTCTTTTCGTGAAATATCTTCACTGATCTCTTTGATGCCAAACGAGAATCGCCCGGTCTTTACAAAAATTACGACGTGACGGGAGATCCCCCGTTTGATGTTCAGAGTGTTGACACCATATGAATGCCAATCGGAAATCGGAACGCTCCAGGGAAGTTGCTCCAGTTCTTTCTGAAAGATCGGGTCTACATGAAAACGGATGTGAGGCGAGTGTTTCATAACACCCTAAGATAAGAATATTTGTTCGCGATGTGGAGTAACGGCCAATAGATCGTTTCCACTATGAGGATTATTGTTTCTTCCCGTATCTCACTTGCAAATATTTTAAAATTCCTGGAAGAAGAGAGACAAATATAACAGCAATAATTACATAATGAATATTCTTATCGATGTTTGGAATTGTTGAGCCTAGAAAATATCCGATCAACAACATTCCGGGAATCCACAGTACAGCACCGATAATATTAAATGATGCAAACTTTGTGTATTTCATTTCTGCTATACCAGCAACCACCGGAGCAAACGTTCTTGCAAACGGCATAAATTGTGCGATTACGATTGTAAAAGCGCCATACTTATCATAAAATTCTTTTGTATTGATCAAATGTTGTTTCTTAAAGAATCTTGAATCTTCTCTTGAATATAATGCCTGTCCGCTTTTTCTTCCAATAGCGTAACCCGTTGCATTTCCAATAATTGCCGCAGCAAGAAGCAAAGGAATTAATAACGTAATATCAAAATATCCGGCAGCTGCAAATAACCCCGCGGTAACGAGCAGTGAGTCACCTGGAAGGAAAAATCCGACAAGAAGACCTGTTTCTGAAAAAATGATCATCGCAAGTCCGGGATAACCCGCCCATGTGACAAGCTCTTTAATGTTGAGCAGTTTATGAAAAAATTCTGAAATAAAATCCATAATGTAAAGCCCGAGTTAAAATTACAAAGGAGAGATAAATCCAGCATTGAGTAAATATAGCAATCCGATTCCGACAACTATTCTGTAAATAATAAACAAATATGTTGTATGTGATTTTAAATAATTCAGTAAAAAAGCAATCGAGGCATAACCGACAATTCCTGAAACAATTGTTGCAACAGCAAGGTTTGGCAACCCGATATCTGAAGAAAATAACAGTTCTCGCTCCTTCACAAGTTCCAACACACCAGCCGCAAAGATCGATGGTAAAGAAAGTAAAAACGAAAATCGGGCGCTGGTTTCACGATTTAATCCGACAAATAATCCTCCGGTGATCGTTGTTCCGGAACGTGATGAACCGGGAATCAGCGCAACAGCCTGAGCAAAGCCGATCAGAATGGCATCCTTCCAGGAAATATCATCAAGTGATTTTTGTTTAATATGTAACTCGGTTCTTTTCTTTACGATCGCTTCCGCAATCATCAACACCACGGCAAGGATGATCATGGAAGCACTGATAACATACAACGAACGAAGGTTTGTCTCGATGTTCTTTTTAAACAATAAACCAAAGAAGACAATCGGTATTGTTCCAAATGCGATTATCCAGCCCAGCACCGCATCACGGTTATATGAAATATTTCGTGTTTGTATTGACTTAATGACTGAACCGGTGATGACGGAAATATCTTTTCTAAAATAGACAAAAACGGCAACAAGCGTTCCAAATTGAATTACTGCCGTAAATGCAGCACCGGGGTCGCTCCATCCAAGCAATGCAGGAACAATTCGCAGATGCGCGGTACTGCTGATTGGAAGAAATTCCGTAAGCCCTTGTATGATTCCGAGAATGATCGATTGAAAAATATCCATAATTTATTTTTAACCTTGCGAAGGTTCCACAAAAAATTCGATTTACCCTTCGCAAGGTTTCTTGGCTCACGTTATTAAACAATAAAAAAGAGGAGCAAGCTCTCTCCTCTTACTGATTCAAAGTACAAAAAAATAGGTGACCGTTCAAACCAAACCGATAAAAACTGTTGAATTATTCAATATAATATTGTAACGTAGCCGAGCATATAAACAAATTCTTTCACAAACCTTTTAAACAATAATGGCAACCTCATCATCAAACAAATCCAAATTCGGTACGTTGGTTACCGTGTTTTTCTTTTGGGGATTCCTTGCCGCTTCAAACGGCGTGTTCATCCCTTTTTGCAAGAAACATTTTGAACTTACACAGTTTCAATCGCAATTGATCGATCTCGCATTCTATCTCGCCTATTTTGTCGGCTCACTCGCACTCTACTTAATAGAGAGATTGATCAAGATTGATATTCTGAACAAGATCGGCTACAAAATGGGAATTGCATACGGTTTATTCTTTTCTGCTGCCGGCGCAATTGCTATGATCGGTGCTATTAACACAGGAGAATATTGGTTGATTCTAGGCGCATTGTTTATTATTGCACTCGGATTTTCTCTTCAGCAAACCTGCGCGCAGCCGTTTGCAATCGCACTTGGTGATCCTCAAACCGGCTCACATCGTTTGAATCTTGCCGGCGGAGTCAATTCATTCGGGACAACCGTCGGTCCTTTGATTGTTAGCTATTTTCTTTTTGGCGGACTTGGAGCCAAAGTTGATGTTGATATCAGTGCGGTCAATCAAATGTATATGATTTTGGCTGGCTTATTTATTGCTGTCGCGTTGTTCTTTATGTTCTCAAGCCTGCCCAAAATTACGCAGGATGAAAAGATTGAAGCTGGACTTGGCGCGTTAAAATATCCACAGCTTGTTTTTGGTATGATCGGAATCTTCGTCTACGTCGGCGTTGAAGTAACAATTCAAAGTAATTTAGGCGCATTATTAAAACTTCCCGAATTTGGCGGATATCAGGAATCGCAGATTGCTCATTTCATTTCTTTGTATTGGGGAAGTTTAATGATCGGTCGTTGGACCGGTGCAATTACAGTGTTTAATCTTCCGAAGATGTGGAAGAATATTCTTACCGTTGTTGTTCCATATGTTGCTTTTGCAGTTGTGCTTGGAGCAAATATCCTCGGCGGAACAGATGTCAGCGATCTTTATATTTACGCACTCGCAATAGCCGTCTTGATCGTTGGATTCTTTCTTGGTCAAGAAAAACCGGCAAAGACATTATTGATCTTCTCGTTGTTTGGAATTGCTGCCATGATTCTTGGAATGGTGACAACAGGAAAACTTGCGGTGTTTGCTTTTATCAGCGGGGGATTGTTCTGTTCGGTAATGTGGCCAAATATTTTTGCGCTCTCTGTTGCCGGTTTAGGAAAATATACCAGTCAAGGTTCCACATTTCTTATTATGATGATCCTTGGTGGTGCAATTATTCCTCCGTTCCAGGGTTGGCTCAGCGATGTATTGGATAATATTCATATGTCGTACATCATCACGATATTCTTGTTCGCTTATCTTGCATTCTTTTCAATGAAAGCAAAGAGTGCACTAAAGGCGCAAGGGATTGATTATGAAATAACACCAACGGCAGCACATTAAAAATTACGATATATCACTAAAACAAAAAACGTCCTGAAATCGGGACGTTTTTTGTTTACCATATGCAAATTATTCAATATGAACCGTTCGCTTTGAGCGAACGGTTCATTTACCAGGACTAATGCCCCGCAAGTTTTGAATATTCATCCAAGGCCATTGAAGTCAATTGTTCCTTCATTTCTTTGGACATTACCACTTTATCCCAATACTTGGTCTTGTCATTCTTATCTTGTTCGGACGGCACGGCAGCAAACAATCCATTCTTTCCATCGGCAATCTTGAATCCTTTGATCACAATGCCTTCGGATGTTTCAAGATCGAAGAATGCTTTTAAGTTGTTAGAACCGGAAAATTGTTTCATGTTGACGACCTTCATACCGCCTCCTAAAAAGAAATGTTGAACTATGAATGGATTATTGTTTGTTTATAGCTTGCGGTAAATCTACCAATGAGAAATAAGTTTGTCAAGTACAAAATAATGGAATCTTAAAAAGTCTTGAATCAACGAAGATGTTTGATGCCGGCGTTCCGAAGGAATGTAGACCGTGTCAAAAGTGAAAAATTTGCCCCTCGCGAGGGGTGAAGCGACGTGGCGATCTCCAAAAATATAGAAAAAAACGAGATTGCTCCGCTTTACGGAGTTCCGTACAGCTGGACTCCGACAAAAAACCTGCCCGCTGCACATACAATGTGCTATGGCAGGCGGGCGTCTCGCAATGACCTTCATTAGAGTTTTTATAAAGTCTCAATGTCTTCGCCAAAGTGGTCACTTGGACTTCCTGAAGAATTTCAAAAAACAAACAATGTTTTCACGAATATGATTGATCGGGTGTCTGACATCTTTTTACTTTTTTTGGACGTCCTAAATAATTGAATACTCTTTTCCTTCAATTGCTGCACGAACAAAACCATTTGCTTTCATTAATCGCTTTGTTGCCTCTTCATAATTCACATTCGCCTTTATCATAACCAGGGCAGTTTTTACATGTCCTTTTGCTTCAGTAAGATATTGTTCTGCCTTTTCATATTCTAAACCAGTGATGGTCATTACAATTTTTTTTGAACGTTCAACCAGTTTTTTATTGGTCATCTGAAGATCGATCATCATATTTTCGTAGATCTTTCCGAGGCGGATCATTGCGGTTGTGGTGATCATATTCAGGATCAGTTTTTGTGCAGTTCCGCTTTTCATTCGCGTTGACCCCATCACTACCTCGGGTCCCACTTCTGCACAGATTGCTACATCAACCATATCGGCAAGATGCTTGTATTCCGGCAGTTCGAAATTTTTGCGCGGGTTAGTTGTAACGTATAATGTCTTTGCACCTCGCTCCTTTGCCCGCTTCACCGCTCCAATAACGTAAGGTGTCCGCATGCTCGCCGCAATTCCGCATACAACATCCTTGGCTCCAACATTTCGAATATCCATATCATGCGCTCCCCCTTCCGGTTTATCTTCCGCTCCTTCAACTGCTTGGAACATTGCTCCTTCACCTCCCGCAATAATTCCCTGTACCATATCAAATGGAACGCCGAATGTTGGTGGACATTCGCTGGCATCGACGATACCGACTCGTCCACTCGTTCCCGCGCCGACATAGATCAATCGTCCGCCGTTGTAGAATGCTTTGACCACCAATTCGACAGCTTGTGCGATATATGGGATCTGTGTTTCAACAGCGAGTGCAATTTTTTTGTCTTCGTTATTGATGATTGAAAGAATGTCGGCTGTCGAACGACTATCAATATCCATACTATTTGGATTGCGCTGTTCGGTAGAAATTTTTTGAAGTTGTTGAAATAATTCTTTTGTAGACATCTTCTATTTTTTCTTTATCCAGTTTTCAATACGTAAATCGGGAATACGGGAAAAATGGCTATCGTTTGTAAGTAAAATTAAATTACGATTAATTGCTTGTGCGGCGATGAGCATGTCAAAAGGATCAATTGGTTTTCCTTTAATACGAAGACCGTTTTTTATTTTTGCATACACACGAGCATCAAATTGATCAAAAGAAACAAGACTTAAAGGGGATAAAAATTCTATCAGTTTCCTGTGGTTTTGTTCTAACCGAACGCTATTGGCTACACCAAATTCAAGTTCTGCGACAGTAATAGTAGAGACAGCGAATTCCGCCGCAATATGTGTACGAAACATTCGGATTAAGGAATCATCCGAACGATTCAGCATATAAATACAGATATTTGTGTCTATAAGATATTGCACTAAAAAACGACTTTTCTATTTTTCTTCGGTTTTCGTTTTTCACGTTTTAATTCCGGAATGCTTCCCATCGAACTAAAAAAACCGCCCCACGGATCATCCTTCGGAATAAGCACGACAATTCCTCCCATATCTTTTACATACACTTCGTCGGATTTGAATCGGAGATTTTTAGGAAGTCGTACAGCTTGGCTTCCGCCATTAGGGAATATCTTTGCTGTTTGCATTGTACTCTACCTCGTATTTGTGTATACAAAGGTATATACTTTTTTATAGAAATACAAATATTCAATACATCTGTAAAAGCTTGTCCTTTATTTGTGTGTACTTGTATGACCATTAACATGCTTCAATATCTTACGGTCGCAACAATAAGTTTTTTATCTATCCTATCAAACTCTTCGCTGCCCAAAAATGTGAGCGGAATACTCTGAAGGGCAATTGAACGGAAATTATTTTTTGCTGCTTTCTCCTCTCCCTCGATCTCCGCCCCCTTGAAAGTGACTAATGAAGGGGCGGCAATAGAGAGTTTGTCTTGTCCAATATTCTCCCCCTTACTTTGTTTGAGAAAAGGAATCCCCCATTCAAGCAGGTTGGAAAGATTGCTGACAGAACGCATAACAACCGTATCGAATGAATGATGATATTGATTCTTTTGATTCAAATCCTCAGCTCTTCCCCAAACAGTCTTTACATTCTTTAATTGAAGTGATTCGACCATTGATTGAACGCATGTAATTTTTTTTTGAGTGGAATCTAAAAGTGTAAACGAACAATCAGGTAATAGAATGCTAAGCGGTATACCAGGAAAACCGCCACCCGTGCCAAGATCAAGAATCTTCATACCTGGTCGAAAATCAATTTTGAATAGCATTGAAAGTGACAACGCAATATGTCCTTTCCAGATATTCTCTTCATTCTTTCGGGAGATCAAGTTGATTTTCTTGTTCCAATCCAAAACTAGCGTTTTGAACGAATAAAGACAATGTGTTTGTATATCCGTTATAAAAACATTGTTTTTTTTGCACAACGTATATAGCCAGAGTTCTTCTTCGTTCATTGTTTCACGTGAAACCGAGTTAGGTTAAATGTTATGTGATGCATGGGATTCCATCTGTTTAATAAATATACTTAGAACTGAAACGTCGGAATTTGTAACACCTGAAATTCGAGATGCCTGACCAATTGAGCGAGGTCGAACACGATGTAATTTTTCTTTTCCTTCCACGCTCAACGAAGATATTTTTGTATAATCAAAATGTTCAGGGATAAGATGCTCTTCAAATTTTGCAAAGCGATTGATCTGTTCATTTTGGCGCCGAATATACCCTTCATACTTCATATCAATTTCAACCTGCTGATTTATTTCTGGTTGAGATAACAGTGCTTTTATATTTTCATCGGTGATTAGTTCCACAACATCTGTAGCTGTTACATTCGATCGCCGAATAATTTTTGACAATGTATCATGTTCTGTAATTTTCGTTTCGTTTTTCTTTTCTAACAATGGATTGACATCGATCGGTGAAATTATTTTTGAATTAAGATAAGTAATTGTCTCTTCAACTTGTCTCTCCTTTTCATCTAATCTCTCAACAAGGTCTTTTGAAATCAAACCAATTTCATTTCCCATTCTCATCAATCGTCTATCTGCATTATCTTGTCGCAATAAAAGTCGATATTCCGCTCGGGATGTAAACATGCGGTATGGTTCGTCGGTGGATTTGTTGATCAAGTCATCAACCATAACGCCAAGGTACGCATCACTACGCTGAAGGATCAATGGTTTTCTTTTTTGAACCCTCAAAGCGGCATTTATTCCAGCAAGCAATCCCTGTCCAGCAGCTTCTTCGTATCCTGACGTTCCATTAATTTGCCCTGCAAAAAATAAACCTGTAATAATTTTTGTTTCAAGAGTATGATGTAATTGGTGTGGTGGAAAAAAATCATATTCAACAGCATAGCCTGCCCGAAGCATTTTTACATTCACTAATCCTGCAATAGAACGAAGGCCTTCGTATTGGATCTCTTCAGGAAGACTTGTTGAGAAACCATTTACATAAACAACATTGGTGTTATATCCTTCTGGTTCTAAAAATATTTGATGACGATCTCGTTCTGCAAATCTAAAAATTTTATCTTCTACAGATGGACAATATCGTGGTCCAACACCTTTGATTCTTCCGGTAAACATCGGTGAACGATCAAAACCTTTCTCTAAAATTTTGTGCGTTGTCGAATTCGTATATGTTAAATACATTGGAATCAAACGATTGGTAATTCTTTCGGTTTGATAAGAGAAAGGAATTGGCGGATCATCACTGTTTTGAATTTCAGTCTTAGAAAGATCTATACTAGTAAGATCGATCCGCGGAGGTGTTCCTGTTTTTAAACGACCCGATGTAAAACCTAACGATAAAAGAGATTCCGTAACTCCTCTTGCTGGTGCTTCACCAAATCTCCCGCCACTGCGATTTTTTTCTCCGGTGTGCATTAAACCATTAAGAAATGTTCCCGCACAGAGAACCATCGTTGAACAGGAAATCTCGTGATTCAGGAATGTTCTAATTCCTGATAGAGTATTTTTTTCAACTACTAATTCCGCTACAGAATCTTCAAGAACATCGAGATTGGAATGGTTTAACACTCGGCGTTGCGCATCATTGGAATACCAATCTCTATCATTCTGACTGCGAGGTGACCAAACCGCCGGACCTTTTGATTTGTTCAACATCTTAAACTGAATACCAGTAGTATCAGCGATCTTGCCCATCTCCCCACCCAGAGCATCAATCTCTCGTACAAGATGCCCTTTGGCAGATCCACCAATCGCAGGATTACAAGACATTCGTCCAATAGCATTCGACTTCAGCGAAATTAGCAATGTTGAACAACTCATTCTTGAGGCTGCTAAAGATGCCTCAATTCCGGCGTGTCCACCACCTACGACGATCACATCATAATATTTATTAGGTCTATTAACGATCATACTGTTTCACGTGAAACATTGTCTCACTTCCCTATACAGAACTTTCCAAAAATATGATTTAAGATATCGTCTGGTGTGGTTAATCCTATTATTTCCCCAAGGTAATTCAAAGCGTCCCTCAAATCAACCGCCGCAAAGTCCCCTCCAAGACCATCTGAAATAGTTTTTTTTGCTTTTTGTAATGAATTCAAAGAAGAGGTCAAAGCATCCTTGTGTCGAATATTGGTTATAACAATTGAGCTTGAATTAGCATCATGATTCGGTAACGATAAGTTAACAAGCTCTTTTTTTAGTTTATCGATACCCAAGCTCAGTTTACACGAAATCTCTACGGAGCGAACAATCCCTAAATCCGACAATGAAAATGCATGGTTTTTTATATCTGTTTTATTAACACATATTAAGAAAGGAATTTGGCTTCCTGCCGACTCTGTAATTTGTTTAAGCATTAAAATGTCGTCTTGTGAAAACTTATGAGAACTGTCAATAATAAACAGCGCAATATTAGCCTGCTTAAGATTAAGCAAGGTTCTCCGAACCCCCTCTTGTTCTATAGTATCATACGACTCACGCAGTCCGGCAGTATCAAAAAATACAAATTCCAACCCATTAAGAATAATGCTCTCTTCAATTACATCGCGGGTTGTCCCTGCAATCTCACTCACAATCGCTCTTTCTTCTCCTAGCAAGATATTAAGCAGGCTTGATTTCCCTGCGTTGGGTTTTCCTATCAAGGCGACCCGCACCCCCTCCCTCACAAACTTCCCGGAAGAATAGCTATCTGATAGGTTTTTAATTTCCTTTTCGATGGAGGTTAACCTTTTGAGAACATCTTCCTTCGTGGCAAGTTCTATTCCTTCCTGGGAGAAATCCAGCTCAAGCTCTAATAGTGAACAAAGGTTAAGTAATTGATCCCGGATAGTATTTACATATTTTGAAAGTCGACCGCTAAGCTGCATCACTGAAGCTTTATGAGATTTCTCGGAGCGAGAATGAATGATATCGGCAACAGCCTCTGCTTGAGCAAGATCCAATTTTCCGTTCAAGAAGGCGCGTTGGGTAAACTCTCCGGGTTTTGCAGAATGTGCCCCAGCAGAATGCAACAGCGAAAGAATTTTTTGCGAAACAAAATATCCTCCATGCGAACTTATTTCAACAATATTTTCTCCCGTGTAAGAATTTGGATTATGAAAAATGGAAACGAGTACTGTATCAACAATTGACGAACCGTCGGGGTCCATGATATTACCGTAATGGATCGTATGTGAAGCAGCATCGATAAGATTAATAGAACCCTTAAAAACAGAATTCACAATTGTAAAAGCATTCGGTCCGCTAATTCGTATAACGGATATACCACCGATTCCGATAGGAGTGGCGATTGCTGCGATTGTATGTTGAGAAAGTTGATCCATCGAACAAGAATTTTATCAAGATACAAAAATATTTCTTGACTACGGAATGAAAAATTGTATCTTATATATGTGTAACTCAGTTGCACCTTCAACGTAATCAACAAAAGAATGTCCGCATACTACAAACATACAGATAACATTTCGAAACGCTCGCGCGTTCGCGTTGTTGCTGTACCGGTGGTTCTCCTTCCGCTTAGCGGCATTATTATTCTTTTGGGAATTACTTTTGCTATTCTACGCCTAACTATTATTGGCTAAGAATACCAGAGGTTACTCCCAAAAACACATCACAAGATATTCAACACGAAACACGTGAGAAAATAAAACAGGGCGTAACCTCTGAACCGAGGTTGTGTATCTTATTATTATTTTTTTAGGTGTTCTTATGACTCAACAAACAACTACTCCACAGCGGCAAATGACCGGTGCAGAAATCTTTGTCCGGTCCTTGATCGAAGAAAATGTCGAAATTGTTTTTGGCTATCCTGGTGGTGCCGTTATAGGAATCTATGACGCACTCCATGATATTTCCGACATCAAACATATTCTCACCCGTCACGAACAAGGTGCAGTACATGCTGCTGAAGGATATGCGAAAGCAAGCGGACGACCCGGCGTTGCGTTGGTTACCTCAGGACCCGGTGCGACAAACACTGTTACCGGAATTGCCGATGCGTATATGGATTCAATTCCGATTGTTGTTTTTACGGGACAAGTTGCATTAAAACTCATCGGCAATGATGCTTTTCAAGAAGCAGATATTGTCGGGATCACTAGACCTATTACAAAACACAGTTACCTCGTTCGTGATGTAAACGAACTTGCTACGACAATTAAAGAGGCATTCTATGTTGCAACCACTGGTCGTCCCGGTCCTGTGCTTGTCGATCTACCCAAAGACGTGATGGCAACAAAAACAATTTTCAATTATCCAAAGAGTGTAAAGCTCCGTTCATATCAACCACATGTGGAGGGAAATCAAAAACAGTTGGATAAAGCGGTTGCGTTAATTTCAAAAGCCAAACGTCCAGTGTTGTATGTTGGCGGCGGAGCGATTCTTTCTAACGCTGCGGGAGAGTTGAAAAAATTTGCTCATAAAACTAAAATTCCCGTAACAACTACTTTGCATGGACTTGGTGCATTTCCTGAAACAGATGAGCTTTCACTTGGAATGCTAGGAATGCATGGAACGTGGTATTCCAATACCGCAGTAAATTATTGCGATCTGCTAATTGCGGTCGGCGCACGATTTGATGATAGAGTGACTGGAAAGACGGATGCGTTTGCTCCCGAAGCGAAAAAAATTCATATCGATGTTGATCCATCAAACATCAGTAAAAATGTTAAGGTAGATGTTCCAATTGTTGGTGATGTAAAAAAAGTATTACAACAATTGCTCCCTTTGGTCTCTGCGCTTGATACAAAAGATTGGATCCAAACCATCAAAAATTGGAAAGAAGAACATCCTCTTCGTTACAACAATGGAAAGTATATTCGCATGCAACATGTCATCCAGAAAATTTCTGAAATGACAAAAGGGAAGGCCGTGATGATAAGCGATGTCGGTCAGCATCAAATGTGGATGGCGCAATTCTATCAATATATTTACCCACGAACACATTTAACTTCCGGCGGACTCGGGACGATGGGATTTTCACTTCCGGCTTCAGTTGGTGCAGCGTTTGCACGAAAAGATTTTCCTATTGTTTCTATCAGTGGTGACGGCGGCATTCAAATGAACATTCAGGAGTTAGCAACGATCCGCGAATACAATGTTCCTGTTAAAATCATTATTTTAAATAATGGATATCTGGGAATGGTTCGGCAGTGGCAGGAATTATTCTGGCGAAAACGATATTCGCATGTAGAAATGTTAAGCCCCGATTATGTTAAAGTTGCGGAGGCGTACGGGATTCCGGGATTTCGAGCAACGGTAACAAATGAAGTTGAAGATGTTATCAAACAATTATTTGCAACAGATGGACCAGCATTGGCAGAATTCAAAGTAGTTAAAGAAGACAACGTCTATCCAATGATTCCTGCAGGGCAGACGTATCATGAGATAATTGATATTCCAAATGAAAAATCTGCACCAATCGAAGGTGAAGAGCAAACAGATCTCGAAATGGTAACTTTTTCCAAAGGATAAATAATGAGTGAAACGATAGAACAATCAATAGCACAAACAGCACGAAAGCATACCATTTCTTTGTTGTTAGAAAATAAGTTTGGCGCTTTGAATCGCGTTGCAGGAATGTTTTCTGCAAAAGGATATAATCTTGAAAGCATTACAGTTGGTCCGACAGAAGACGCATCCGTTTCGAGAATGACAATCGTAACAAAAGGGGACGATGCTATCATTGAACAGATCATCAAACAATTGAACAAGTTGATCGATACTTTGAAAGTTGTTGACCTGACATACGATAGTTTTATGGAGCGAGAACTTGCACTCATTAAAATTGGAACAACTCCGGAAAATCGTCCGGAAATTATGCAGGTAGTAGAAATTTTTCAGGCGAAAATAATCGACATCAGTCACAAAACATTAACCGTTGAGGCAACAGGAAGCGGACAAAAAGTAGATGCGATCATAAAAATGCTGAAACCATTCCATATAAAAGAAATTGCACGTACAGGACGTGTTGCTTTAAAAAGAGAATTTGTCGGAGAAGTTTAACAATGAAAGAAACATACCAGAACGGAGATAATTTTCCTTTATACGATCTGCGCAACGAACATGATGCGTGCGGAATCGGATTTATTGTGAACATCAAAGGGGAACGTTCTCATGATGTTATCACAAAAGGAATAGAGATCCTCATCAATCTTACTCATCGTGGTGCATGCGGCTGCGATCCTGAAACAGGAGATGGAGCGGGAATTACGATTCAGATTCCGCACAAATTTTTTGCCAAAGAATGCAAGAGTCTTAGCATCGCTCTTCCGGAAGAAGGAGATTATGGTGTTGGAATTGTCTTTTTGCCGGTGAATCAATCGTCGCGATTGATCTGCGAAGGAATTTTGGAACGGATCGTGCGGGAAGAAGGTTTGATTGTTCTTGGATGGAGAGATACTCCGGTTGGTGCAGATGCAATTGGACGAATAGCGCGAGCTTCACAGCCTTATATAGAGCAAATATTTATTCGTCGCACAGAAGGAATGACGAGAGAAGAGTTTGACCGCAAATTATATGTTGTGCGCAAACGAGCAGAAGCAGAGCTATATTCATCCGACATCAAAGAAAAAGATTTCTTTTATATTCCATCACTTTCTTCCCGAGTAATTATCTATAAAGGATTATTACTTGCTCCACAGATTGAACAATTCTATAGTGAACTTTCGGATACCGATACGGAAAGCGCACTCTGTCTTGTACATCAACGATTTTCTACCAACACAATGCCGAACTGGCAATTAGCTCATCCGTTTAGATTTGTGAGCCACAACGGAGAGATCAATACAATGCGCGGTAACGTTATCTGGATGCATGCGCGTCAATCGGTATTGAAATCTGATCTGTTTGGCGATGATCTCAAAAAATTATTTCCAATTATTCAACCGGATGGAAGCGATTCAGCCGCGCTCGATAATGCAGTTGAGTTGTTGTATCACTCCGGTAGAAGTTTGCCGCACGTTATGTCGATGTTGATTCCCGAAGCGTGGAGTCACGATGTAACAATGTCGCCGGAGAAAAAAGCATTCTACGAATATCACGCATCATTGATGGAACCGTGGGATGGACCTGCTGCGGTTGCTTTCACTGATGGAAAAGTTATCGGAGCAACATTGGATCGTAACGGACTTCGTCCCGCACGATATGTTGAAACGCATGACGGATTATTGATCATGGCTTCTGAAGTCGGTGTATTGCCGATTGAACCGGAACGAGTGAAAATGAAGGGAAGACTTGAGCCGGGGAAAATGCTATTGGTCGATCTTGACCAAAAGCGTGTTATTCTTGACGAAGAAATTAAATTACAATTGAGTTCTCGCAAGCCATATAGCAGCTGGATCAAAGAAAATCAAATTACCATTGAACAACTTGCTGAACCGCCGCGCGCGCATATGCTAAGCGAAAAAGACATCATTCAGCGTCAACGGATGTTTGGTTACAGTGATGAAGATGTGAGAATGCTCATCACCCCAATGGCGGTGAATGGTGAAGAAGCGATCGGTTCAATGGGAACAGACACGCCGCTGGCATGTTTGTCCGATAAACCGCAATCACTTTTCAATTATTTCAAGCAGTTGTTTGCACAGGTGACGAATCCTCCGATCGATCCAATCCGTGAAGAATTTGTGATGTCGTTGACAAGTTACATCGGAACTGAGAGAAATATTCTCGATGAAACTCCGATGCATTGCCACACATTAAAATTGCAGCATCCAATTCTGACGAACAGCGAGCTGGAAAAATTGCGTCGGGTATCGCAGGGAGATTTTCTTACCACAACACTTCCGATGTTGTTCCGTGTTAATGGCGGAGAACAGGAATTGGAACGGGCACTTGATGGACTTTGCCGGCGTGCTTCGTTAGCAATTGAATCCGGTTACACTATAATAATACTTTCGGATCGCGGTGGGGATGAAGAGTATGCACCGATCCCGAGTTTATTGGCAATGACTGCGGTTCACAATCATTTAGTGAGAGAAAAAACGCGAACACAAGTTGCGCTTGTTGTCGAATCCGGAGAACCGCGTGAGATAATGCATTTTTGTTTATTGATTGGTTATGGTGCAAGTGCTGTGAACCCGTATCTTGCCATCGAAACAATCGAAGATCTTGCAAACAAAGGGCGTTTAGCAAAAGATGTTACTGCAGAATACGCTATTAAAAATTATAAGAAAGCTGTTGGAAAAGGTTTGCTGAAAGTCTTTTCCAAAATGGGAATTTCAACCCTGCAAAGTTATCGCGGTGCGCAGATTTTTGAAGTGATCGGATTAAATAAAAAATTGGTAGAGAAATATTTTCAGGGAACTTCATCGCGCATCGAAGGAATTGGACTAGATGTGCTGGTAGAAGAAGCGAGAAGAAAACACGAATTCGCATTTCAACCGTTCTCGCAAGCGGACACCGAACTTGATCTTGGAGGAAATTATCATTTTCGAACTACCGGAGAACGTCATCTTATCAATCCAACAACGATAACGAAGTTGCAGCAATCTGTTCGTAAAAGAGATTTCAAAACGTTCAAAGATTTTACAAGTATTCTTAACGATCAGAATAAAGAATTTTTTACACTTCGCGGATTGATGGAATTTAAAGAAGGAGCGCGAACCGTTCACATTGAAGATGTTGAACCCGCAAAACAAATTGTAAAACGTTTTGTTACCGGCGCGATGTCATTCGGTTCCATCAGCAAAGAAGCACACGAAACAATTGCGATTGCAATGAATCGTATGGGTGGAAAATCGAACACCGGTGAAGGGGGAGAAGACGAAGCACGTTTCAGTTCAGATGCGAATGGTGACTTGCGTCGGAGCGCGATTAAACAAGTTGCTTCTGGAAGATTTGGTGTGACGGCAAATTATCTTGTGAATGCCGACGAGATTCAAATCAAGATCGCGCAAGGTGCAAAACCGGGCGAGGGCGGACAGTTGCCCGGATATAAAGTTGACGAAGTGATTGCAAAGACGCGTCACTCAATTGCAGGTGTCGGACTTATTTCTCCGCCGCCGCATCACGACATCTATTCTATAGAAGATCTTGCACAATTGATCTACGATCTAAAAAGTGTAAATCCAATCGCGAGAATTTCTGTGAAGTTGGTTTCCGAAGTCGGTGTTGGAACGGTTGCGGCGGGAGTTGCAAAAGCTCACGCCGATATGATCTTGATCAGTGGAGACAGCGGTGGAACGGGTGCGTCGCCATTGACATCCATTAAACACGCCGGAGTGCCGTGGGAACTTGGACTTGCAGAAACACAGCAGGTATTGGTGATGAATGATCTTCGCAGCCGTGTTCGATTGCAAACTGACGGTAAATTACAAACAGGACGCGATGTAGTTATCGCCGCTTTACTTGGTGCGGAAGAATATGGTTTTTCAACAGCGCCGCTTATTTCAATGGGATGTATCATGATGCGTAAGTGTCATCTTAATACATGTCCTGTTGGTATTGCAACGCAGGATCCGGAACTGAGAAAGAAATTTACGGGAACACCAGAACATGTCATTAATTTCTTTTTCTTTATTGCCGATGAAGTTCGAGAGATCATGGCGAGACTCGGTTTTCGCACGTTAGACGAAATGATTGGTCGTGTTGATATGCTGCAGCAGCGGAAAGATGTTGATCATTGGAAAGCAAAAGGAATTAATCTTTCATCAATTCTTCATCAACCGACTGTTCCGTTGCGAATTGGAAGACGCTGTTCAATTTCCCAAGATCACGGATTGAATGAAGCGATGGATTATCAACTTCTTGAACAAACAAAAATTGCACTCGAAGAAAAGAAGCCTGTTGAAATTTCTCTTCCTATCAGAAATGTTCATCGTACTGTTGGCGCATTATTAAGCGGCCGCATTGCGAAGTATTATGGTGCTGAAGGATTGCCGGAAAGTACGATCAAGATTAATTTCACCGGCTCGGCAGGACAAAGTTTTGGAGCATTTCTTTCCAAAGGAGTTACATTGACATTGGAAGGTGATGCGAACGATTATGTTGGAAAAGGATTGTCGGGAGGAAAGATCATTATTTTCTCTCCGAAGAATTCCACATTTGTTCCGGAAGATAATTCCATTGTCGGTAACGTTGTGTTGTATGGTGCAACGAGCGGCGAAGCATATTTTGCAGGAAAAGCTGGAGAGCGTTTTGCTGTTCGTAACAGCGGCGCGACGGTTGTTGTAGAATCGGTCGGTGCAAACGGTTGTGAATATATGACGAATGGAATTGTTGTTATTCTTGGAAAAACCGGAAAGAATTTTGCAGCAGGTATGTCCGGCGGATATGCGTTTGTGCTGGATGAAGATGGAGAATTTACTTCGAAAATGTGCAACAAGGCAATGGTCGATCTTGAATCGATGAATGAAGAGGATGAACGCCTTGTTCAAAATTTTATTAAAAAACATGTTGAATTGACCGGCAGTCAATGCGGTAAAAAAATTCTTGATGAGTGGAAAACTTTTAAGACGAAATTTGTAAAAGTATTTCCGCATGATTACAAACGCGTTTTAAATGCAAAACAAAAAGCAAAAGAGGAAACAACCGCAGTGAAAAGTAATGGCTCCGGTAAGGAGGTTGTCAATGGGTAAACCAACCGGTTTCATGGAATATAAACGCGAAGTTCCACAGCGACGCCAGGTTGCAGAGCGTTTGGAAGATTGGCGCGATGTGTACACAGCTTTTGACGAAGACAAAATTAAAACACAGGGTGCGCGTTGTATGGATTGCGGAATTCCATTCTGTCAATCAGGCTGCCCCGTTAACAACGTTATTCCGCATTGGAATGATCTCGTTTATAAAGATCGGTGGGAAGAAGCGATTCGCATTCTCCATTCCACAAATAATTTTCCTGAATTTACGGGAAATGTTTGCCCCGCACCATGCGAAGCATCATGTGTATTGGGAATCAACGAACCGCCGGTAACGATAAAAGTTATTGAACGAACAATTATTGAATACGCATTTGAGCACGGATGGATAAAACCTGAACCGCCAAAAAAACGTTCAGGAAAAACTGTTGCAGTGATCGGTTCAGGTCCTTCCGGATTAGCAGCGGCGCAGCAATTGAATCGTGCAGGACATCGCGTAACGGTGTATGAGAAGAACGATCGTGTCGGCGGACTGCTTCGGTATGGAATTCCCGATTTTAAATTTGAAAAACATCTGCTCGATCGTCGCGTTGATCAATTACAGGCAGAAGGAATTGTCTTTACAACAAAGACAAATGTTGGAGTGAATATTTCTGCGGAAGAATTACGCCGTTCGTACGATGCGATCTTGTTATGCGGCGGAGCAGAATCTCCGCGCGATTTAAAAGTGCCGGGACGCGAACTGAAAGGAATCCATTTTGCGATGGAATTTCTTCCCCAACAAAATCACCGGCTCGCCGGAGACAAAACAGATCCGACAAAAGATATTCTTGCAACCGGAAAACGTATTGTGATCATCGGTGGCGGCGATACCGGTGCGGATTGTTTGGGAACAAGCTTGCGCCAAAAAGCAAAATCAGTCAATCAATTTGAAATTATGCCGAAACCACCGCTTGAACGAGCCGCTTCAACGCCATGGCCGTTATGGCCACTTCAATTGCGGACAGAAAGTTCGCATGAAGAGGGTGGTACACGAGACTGGGCACTTGCGACAACAAAGTTTGAAGGTGATGCAAACGGAAATGTTACGAAGTTACACGCAATTCGTGTTGGTCCACCGCCAAATTTTGCACCGATCACAGGAACAGAATTTACTCTGGACGCTGATTTGGTGCTGCTTGCAATGGGATTCAATGGTCCGACAAAGAACGGTTTACTTGATGAACTTGGTGTTGCACTCGATGCACGGAGCAATGTCTCAACCGACAAGGAATATATGAGTTCGGTTCCGGGAATTTTTTCTGCCGGAGATATGCGGCGAGGTCAATCGCTTGTTGTCTGGGCGATCAGCGAAGGACGAAAAGCAGCGCGCAGTGTCGACAAATATTTAATGGGAGCAACGAGTTTACCGTAAGAAGTAAACAAGTCAAAAGTAAAAAGTAAAAAATGAAAAGTTGAAATTAAAAACATATTTAAAATCATAAGCCACCGACCAGCCCGCCGTACCTTCTGGAGGGTTCACAAATTATTAAAAAATTCTTTGTGTCTCAGTGTCTTAGTGGTAAAGAACAAAGGAGAAACAAATGGCACAAATAAATTTTGGCGGAACAGTTGAAGAAGTTGTAACCCGCGAAGAATACCCACTCGAAAAAGCAAAAGAGTTTTTAAAGAATGAAGTTGTCGCAATTCTCGGCTATGGACCGCAAGGTTATGGACAATCGTTGAACATGCGCGACAACGGCATCAATGTTATTGTTGGTCAACGCAAAGGCGGTCAGGGATGGAATGATGCAATTCGTGACGGTTGGGTAGAAGGAAAAAATCTTTTTCCGAACATTGAAGAAGCAATTCAAAAAGGGAGCATCATTCAATATTTACTTTCCGATTCAGGTCAAAAACAGATGTGGGATGTTGTGAAGAAGAATTTGAAAAAAGGACAAGCGTTATACTTCTCCCATGGATTTTCTGTTGTATTCAAAGATCAAACAAACATTATTCCTCCGGCAGATGTAGATGTTGTTCTTGTCGCTCCAAAAGGAAGCGGACGAACAGTACGCAGCAACTTTCTTGCAGGAAGCGGAATCAACGCGAGTTTTGCAGTTTTCCAAGATGCTACCGGAAAAGCCCGCGAGCGAGCAATTGCATGCGGAATCGCAATCGGTTCGGGATATTTATTCCCGACAACATTTGAAAAAGAAGTATTGTCCGACCTTACCGGTGAGCGCGGTGTCTTGATGGGTGCGATTGCAGGATTGATGAAAGCGCAATATGATGTTCTTCGTCAAATGGGACATTCACCGAGCGAAGCGTTCAACGAAACCGTTGAAGAAGCAACACAGAGTCTTTATCCACTTGTTGGGAAATATGGAATGGATTGGATGTTTGCAGCGTGCAGTGTAACCGCACAACGCGGCGCACTTGATTGGGCGAAAAAATTCGAAATGGCAAATCGTCCATTGTTTGAATTATTATATCGCGATGTTCAATACGGCGTAGAAACAAAACGTGTTCTTGATTCCACAAGCTCGCCGGATTATCGCGAGAAATTACAGAAGGAATTGGATGAATGGAAAAATTCCGAAATGTGGAAAGCAGGAGAAGCTGTGCGGGGATTGCGTCCTGAAAACT
Organism: Bacteroidota bacterium; assembly: GCA_030679145.1. Taxonomy (GTDB): domain Bacteria; phylum Bacteroidota; class Ignavibacteria; order UBA10030; family UBA8401; genus UBA8401. The sequence goes on from JAUXTU010000015.1 coordinate 97,105, forward strand.
GGAAAAAGTAGTTGAGTATTTGAGTAGTGGAGTAAGTGAGAATAAAATCTCACTATAATAGTTTTCTCCACGACTTCACGACTTATCGACTTAAACACCTTATGAAAAAAAAGATTTTCACATACGACACGACACTTCGCGATGGAACGCAGGGAGAAGAAGTTTCTTTCTCTGCTGAAGACAAAGTGAAGATTGCCAAACGTCTTGATGCATTCGGTATCGATTACATCGAGGGTGGTTGGCCCGGCTCCAATCCTAAAGACATGGAGTTCTTCGAGAAGGTACGATCGGTAAAATTCGTCCACGCAAAAGTTGCCGCATTCGGCAGTACGCGTCGCGCAAAAAACAAAGTTGAAGATGATGCAAACATTAAAGCGTTGCTTGATGCGCAAACTCCGGTAGTCACAATTTTTGGAAAGACATGGCTCCTGCATGTAAAAGAAGCGTTACAAATCACGGAGGAAGAAAATCTCGAGATCATTTCAGACTCAGTTGCGTATCTGAAAAAAAATAATAAAGAAGTGATTTACGATGCGGAACATTTCTTTGACGGATTCAAATCTGATAAAGCATATGCGATCAAAACGTTAGACGCCGCGCAGCGCTCCGGCGCAGATGTTATTGTTCTCTGTGATACAAACGGCGGGACAATGCCCTGGGAAGTTTCCACCATTGTTGAAGAAATAAAAAAACATATCACAGCACAACTTGGTATTCATACGCATAATGACTGTGAGCTTGGCGTTGCCAATGCTCTTGCGGCAATCGAGCAGGGCGCAATCCATGTTCAAGGAACGATTAACGGATACGGCGAGCGATGCGGAAATGCAAATTTGTGTTCAATTATTCCAAACCTGCAGATAAAAATGGGATTTGAAACTGTAGGAATGGAACAGTTAAAAAAACTGACCGATGTTTCCCGTTATGTGAGCGAACTTGCAAATCTAAAGCACAAAAAAAATCTGGCGTATGTTGGTGAAAGCGCATTTGCACACAAAGGCGGCGTTCACGTCAGTGCAGTGATGAAAACACCGAAGACATATGAACACATTCCACCGGAAACCGTGGGAAATGTTCGTCGTGTATTAGTATCTGATCTTTCCGGCAGAAGCAATGTATTGTATAAAGCGGAAGAACTTGGATTAAAATTAGATGATAAATCTCCTGCGGCGCAAAAAATTGTTGAGGAGTTGAAGGAAATGGAACATTATGGTTATTATTTTGAGGATGCTGAAGCATCGTTTGAATTGCTGATAAAAAAACATACCGGTGAGATCAAAAAATTATTTGAACTGGAACGATTCAAGATCAGTATTCATAAAGACTCAAATGACAAAGATGCGCGAAGCGAAGCAATGATCAAAATTCGCGTCGGTGACGAAACTGAAATGACTGCGGCCGAGGGAAATGGTCCGGTGAACGCAATGGATAGAGCACTGCGTAAAGCACTCGAGCGATTCTATCCGCAGTTAAAAGAAATTCAATTGACCGATTACAAAGTGCGTGTACTCGATTCTCAAAATGCTACCGCAGCGAAAGTACGTGTTTTGATTGAAACAAAGAATGGAAATTCATCATGGAATACGGTCGGCGTCTCTTCCGATGTTGTTGATGCAAGCTGGAAAGCATTGGTCGATTCGATCACGTATCATTTATTAAAAAAATAAACAATTTAAGTATTGTCATTTCGAGCGAAGCGAGAAATCTCAATAATAATTTTTATCCGAGTTCAGATTCTTCGCCCCGATAAAGAACATCGGGACTCAGAATGACAAAACTCAACATTCATAAAAGGAATCAGTAATGATAGTTGTATTAAAACCGGGAACAACAAAAGAACAATTCGATCATGTTATCGATCGCGTAAAAGAATTTGGATTCAGGCCGCATCCGATTGTGGGAGAAGAACGAACAGTCGTAGCGTGTGTCGGCGATGAACGTGGTAAAGCTCAACTTCAAGCGTTGGAATCATTGGATTATGTTGAAAATGTTGTTCCAATTCTTAAACCATTCAAATTAGCAAGCAAAGAAACTAAACCACGTTCTGTTATTAAAGTCGGTAATGTTGAATTTGGGAACTCTCAATTTGTCGTTATTGCGGGTCCCTGTTCGGTCGAAACAAAAGAGCAGATAATTTTAAGCGCAGAGCTGGTGAAAAAAGCGGGGGCACAAATGCTTCGCGGAGGGGCATTCAAGCCTAGAACATCGCCATATTCATTTCAAGGATTGGAAGAAGAAGGTCTAAAACTTCTTGCTGCTGCTCGCGAAAAAACAGGATTGCCTTTTGCAACGGAAGTGATCTCTCCAAGCGATGTAGAACTTGTTGCACGATATTCCGATATGCTGCAAATCGGTGCACGCAACATGCAAAATTTTGCACTGTTGAAAGAAGTTGGGAAAACAAAACGTCCAATTCTTTTGAAACGAGGAATGTCGAGTAATTACAAAGAACTCTTGATGTCTGCAGAATATATTATGTCGCAGGGAAATTATGAAGTTGTGTTATGCGAGCGCGGTATCCGCACTTTTGAAGATTATACACGCAACACGTTCGATCTCGCAGCGGTGCCGGCATTAAAAGAGATGTCCCATTTACCGGTGATTGTCGATCCGAGTCATGGAACAGGAATACGAAGTTTGGTTACACCAATGGCAAAAGCAGCGGTTCCGGTCGGTGCAGATGGATTAATTATTGAAATGCATCCGAATCCGGAGAAAGCATTTTCCGACGGCGCACAATCGTTAACGCCGGAACAGTTTGCAAAACTCATGGATGAGCTACGGCGGTATCTGCCGCTAGAGAATAAACATTTATAGAACAGGAATGAGGTGTTAGATATTAGGTTTTTGCTAACACCTAATATCTAATTATTTTTTGAGGAACTTATGAGTGATCGAGTATATATTTTTGATACAACACTGCGCGACGGTGAACAATCGCCCGGGTGCAGTATGAACTTCACCGAAAAGATCCGAATGGCGCGTCAATTAGAGCGATTGCAGGTTGATGTGATCGAAGCTGGATTTCCAATTGCGAGTGAAGGTGATTTTGAATCAGTAAAAGAAATTGCAAAACAGATCCGCAGCTGTACAATTGCAGGACTAAGCCGTGCAAATAAAGGAGACATTGATCGTGCTTGGGAAGCGTTGAAGCATGCAGCAAAACCGCGCATCCATACATTTATTGCAACGTCTGACATTCACTTGAAATATAAATTAAAAAAATCACGTGAAGAAGTGCTAGAAAGTGCTGTTTATGCCGTACGTCTTGCAAAATCATATTGTAACGATGTGGAATTTTCGTGTGAAGATGCATCGCGCAGCGATGTTGATTATCTTTGCCAGATCGTTGAAGCAGTGATCGCCGAGGGTGCAACAGTAGTGAATATTCCGGACACCGTTGGTTATGCAATTCCCGATGATTATGGCAGAATTATTCGTTCACTTATTGAACGAGTACCAAACATCAACAAAGCGATCATCAGTGCGCATTGCCACAATGATCTTGGAATGGCAGTTGCAAACTCTCTTGCCGCAGTGATGAACGGTGCGCGTCAGATCGAATGTACAGTGAATGGTGTCGGCGAACGCGCAGGAAATGCTTCGCTTGAAGAAATTGCGATGGCAATTCGTACTCGAAGTGAAGCATTGAAAGTTAATACAAACATCAATACAGAAGAAATTTATAAATCGAGTAAAATGTTAGTGTCACTTACAGGAATGCATATTCAACGCAACAAAGCGATTGTCGGCGATAATGCATTTGCCCATGAAGCTGGAATTCATCAGGATGGAATGTTGAAAAATTCCATCACGTATGAAATTATGACACCGCAAAGTGTCGGTATTAAACATAGCACGCTTGTTCTGGGGAAACACAGCGGACGACATGCGTTGAAGCAGCGGTATACAGAACTCGGTTATAATTTAACAGCAGAAGAATTAGAACGAGCATACGTAGTTTTTACAAAGATTGCCGACGAGAAAAAACAGATATTCGACGATGATCTGATCGCAATTCTTCAGGATGAAATGTCATCGATCGATGAAACATATAAACTCGAAACATTTCAAGTAACAAGCGGATTGAATTTAATCCCCACAGCAACCGTTGGTCTGAAAAAAGGAAACGAAATATTTCAGGATTCCGCAACAGGTGATGGTCCGGTCGATGCTTCCTATCGCGCTATTGAACGCATCACGGGAATCAGTGTGGAATTGCTCGATTATTCAATTAAATCCGTAGCATGGGGACGCGACGCAATTGGTGAAGTGTTCGTAAAGATCGCAATTGATGGAAATGTATTCAATGGACGCTCTGCAAGTACGGATGTAATTACGGGAAGCGTGAAAGCGTATCTGAATGCGATCAATCATGCAGTCAGCGCACGATATCGAAAAGAAAAAGATTCTTCCGTTCGCCAGGAAGCGCAAGCAGTATAATTCAAAAAATCATTTTCAGTGAATTAATAATAAGGTTTCTCTTTTATGGCAATGACAATCACAGAAAAGATTTTAGCAAAACACTCCGGCCGGAATTCAGTTCAGCCGGGCGATAATGTGTGGATCGATGTTGATGTATTGATGACGCACGATGTGTGCGGACCGGGAACATTTGGAATCTTTAAACGAGAATTCGGAGTCGACGCGAAAGTTTGGGATAAAGAAAAACTTGTTGTCATTCCCGACCATTATATTTTCACCAAAGATATGCATGCGAACCGCAACATTCAAATTCTCCGCGACTTCGCAAAAGAACAAGACCTTCCATATTATTACGACGTCGGAACACCGCGCTATAAAGGCGTCTGCCACGTTGCGATGCCGGAAGAGGGATTCACTCGTCCAGGCGAAGTTTTATTTGGAACAGATTCGCATACATGTACCGCCGGAGCATTCGGAGAGTTTGCCACCGGAATTGGAAATACCGACGCGGCATTCGTCCTTGGCACCGGGAAATTGTGGGTGAAAGTTCCCGAGACGATGAAATTTATTTTTGAGGGAGAGATGCCAAGGTATCTGATGGCGAAAGATCTCATTCTTGCCGTGATCGGAAAGATCGGCGTTGACGGCGCAACATATCGTGCAATGGATTTTGGCGGATCGACCGTTGATACCATGACAATGGAAGACAGAATGACATTATGCAATATGGTGATTGAAGCAGGCGGAAAGAATGGAATCTGTACGGCGGACAAAACAACAACGGATTATGTCCGTGCGCGTACGAATAAACAATTTGAATTATTCTATAATGACAACGATGCAAAATATCATTCAGTTCATCATTTCAACGTGAACGAGATTGAGCCGACCATTGCAAAGCCACATTCACCGGATAATAAAGCAGTCGTCAGCGAAGTTGCAGGAACAAAACTTGACCGCGCTTATATCGGAAGCTGCACCGGTGGAAAAATTTCAGACTTTATGGCTGCAGCAGAAATTATGTACGGCGAAAAAGTGAAGATCGATACGTTCATTGTTCCTGCAACAACAGATGTTGCAAAAGAAATACGGACGCTGAAATTCAAAGATAAAACCATCATGCAGATATTTGAAGAAGCCGGTTGCCGCATTGGTGATTCGTCTTGCGCCGCATGTCTTGGCGGACCATCCGATACATTCGGTCGATTGAATGGTGCTGAAGTATGCATCTCGTCAACGAACAGGAATTTTCCCGGAAGAATGGGATCAAAAAAATCACAGGTATATCTTGCTTCACCGTATACTGTAGCAGCATCGGCAGTAAAAGGTGTAATCACAAATCCGAGAGAATTTTTTAACTAATAAGAAGAAAAAATTACAATGGAAGCAATTATCAAAGGTAAAGCATTCGTTCTTGGGAACGATATTGATACAGACCAGATCATCCCGGCAGCACATCTTGTGTATAAGTTGGACGATCTGGATGAAAAGAAAAACTACGGACGGTACGCATTCTCCGGCGTTCCGATCGAACAATCAGGATTACCGCAGGGAAATATTCCATTCATCAAAGAAGGGCAATGGCAGAGTGATTATAAAATAGTGATCGGTGGAAAAAATTTTGGATGCGGTTCGTCGCGCGAACATGCGCCGTTTGCATTACAGATCGCCGGAATCGAAGCAGTCATTGCCGACGGATATGCACGCATATTCTATCGCAATGCGATTGACGGCGCATTCGTTGCACCATTTGAATCAACACAGCATTTAGCAAAAGAGATCAAAACGGGAGATGAACTTGAGTTGGATACAACTAAATGTTCATTGAAGAATCTTACACAAAAAAAAGAATACCAGCTCAGTCCTCTTGGAGATATCGAACATATTCTTCGTGGCGGCGGAATATTTGAATATGCTCGAAAATCGGGAATGTTGGCAAAAGCTTAAATTACCACAAAGCCACAGAGAACACAGAGAATTTATTAAAAAATATTATGCTAAATAAAACAATTGCAATTATTGGCGCTGGAAATATGGGTACGGCGCTCATTCGTGGAATTTTGAATGCGAAGCTGACAGGCGCAAAGAAGATCTATGCTAGCGGAACACGAATTGAAAAACTGGAGAAGCTTTCCACCGAATACGGAATAAATGTTACCGTGGATAATAAAGAAGCAGCAAAACATGCTGATATCGTTATTCTCTGCATTAAAGCATCGGTAATCCGCAAAGTGCTGGATGAAATGCATAAAGTTCTTCACAAGAATCAATTTGTTATTTCGATTGCGGCGGGGGTTACAACGGAATCAATGGAAAAAATTATTGGAAGAAATATTCCTGTGGCACGATGCATGCCGAACATTGCATCGACTGTGGGACTTGGTTCAACGGCGATCTCATTTGGAAAACATGTTCATGCAACGCAGCATGATGTTGCGATCAAAATATTTGAAGCAGTCGGGGAAGTGGTGACGGTAGGAGAACAACATCTCGATGCAGTAACCGGATTGAGTGGAAGCGGTCCAGCATATATTTATATGGTGATCGAAGCGCTGATCGACGGTGGAGTGAAGATGGGATTGCCGCGCGATATTTCAACAAAGCTTGCAGTGCAAACAGTGCTTGGGTCCGCAACATTGGTAAAGCAATCGAATGTTCATCCTGCGATCTTGCGCGATCAAGTAACAACTCCGGGAGGGACAACGATCAACGCAATACACGAATTAGAATCACACGGACTTCGTTCAATGCTAATCGATGCAGTTGCAACTGCAACAATTCGTTCGCGAGAACTTTCTGAATTAATTAACAAGTAAAATACATAATGATTGTCATTTCGAGCAAAACCCCAAAGGGGCGTAGCGAGAAATCTCATAAATGATTTTAGCTCGAGTGTGAGATTCCTCGTTCCAAAGAACAGAACTCGGAATGAAAAGAACAAATTCATATAATGAAAAAAACAATTACAGTAATTCCCGGCGACGGAATCGGAACAGAAGTTGTTGCCGGCGCACTCCATGTGTTGGAAGTTATTGCAAAGAGATTCGATCATACGTTTGAATATAAAAATGCTTTAGCAGGCGGAGCCGCTCTTGATGCAACGGGAATGCCGCTTCCTGAAGAGACATTAACATTAGCAAAATCCAGCGATGCAGTATTGCTTGGTGCTGTAGGCGGACCGAAATGGGATTCTAATCCGCAGCATTTGAAACCGGAACGGGCACTGCTTGGATTAAGAAAAGAATTGGGATTATACGCAAATATTCGTCCCGCAAAGATCTATTCTGCGCTTGTTGATGCTTCTGCGTTAAAAAAAGAAATTGTTGAGGGTGTCGATATTATTGTTGTGCGCGAATTGACCGGCGGATTATATTTTGGTAAGCCAAGTGGATTCGAACAGCGGAATGGTGAAGAGGTCGGTTTTAACACGATGATCTATTCGGAATCAGAAGTGCGACGAATTGCCGAATCTGCATTTGCTATTGCTCGAAAACGTTCAAAAAAACTATGCTCTGTTGATAAAGCAAATGTGCTTGAAACATCGCAGTTGTGGCGTAAAGTAGTTTTAGAAGTCGCAAAAAAATATCCCGATGTCGAACTCACACATATGTATGTGGATAATTGTTCGATGCAGTTGATCCGCAGTCCGAAACAGTTTGATGTGATCGTTACGGAAAATCTGTTCGGCGATATTTTAAGTGACGAAGCGGCAATGCTCACCGGCTCGATCGGAATGCTTGCTTCTGCAAGTCTTGGCGGATCCGTTGCAATGTATGAACCAGTTCACGGCAGCGCACCGGATATTGCAGGACAGAACAAGGCGAATCCTATTGCAACAATCGCTTCTGTAGCAATGATGTTGAAGTATTCGTTCAATCTGAGTTTAGAAGCAGATGCAATAGAAAACGCAATAGAACGAGTGTTGAGCAAAGGATTCCGCACGGGAGATATTTACACCGAAGGAACAACATTGCTTGGAACAAAAGAGATGGCTGCAAAAATAGTTGATAATTTATAACCGCCCCCAAAGGGATGCCTTCACGAAGTGATCCTTCGGATTGGCATAAGACACTAAGAGAATAAAGAATGTTAACAATGAAATTTGGCGGAACATCGGTTGGCGATGTTCCAAGGCTACAGGAAGTAGTCGCAATTGTCAAACAATTTTTGGATAAACAACCGGTGATTGTTGCCTCCGCAATGAGCGGTGTAACCAATATTCTGCTTGATACTTCACAAAGAGCATTAGAACGAAAAACCGGAGAAGTGAACAATGCAATTACCGCTCTTCGGGACAAACATTTGCACATTGCAAACACTCTCATCCAAGACTACCAACGACGAGCCGCACTCATTAAAGAGCAGCAGGAATCAATCGATGAATTGACCAACTTGTATCACGGTGTCAGTTTACTGCGCGAACTCAGTCCGAGATCGTTGGATGCTATCGCATCATTCGGAGAAATACTTTCCTGCAGACAGATTGCCGCTATTTTACAGGAAAGTGGAATTGATGCACAATTTATTGATTCGAGAACGATTATTCGAACGGATGATAATTTTGGCGAAGCATCAATTGATTTTATATATTCAAATGCGGCAATCAACAATGCTCTTGCTCCGTTGGTACAAAAAGGAATTGTTCCTGTTGTTACGGGATTCATTGCTTCAACGGAAGATGGAATTACAACAACGATCGGTCGCAGCGGTTCTGATTATACAGGATCGATTGTTGGCGCAGCAGTGAACAGTGAAGAGATTTGGATTTGGACCGATGTTGACGGCGTGATGACTGCCGATCCACGGTTTGTGAAAGGGGCAAAAGTCCTTTCGGAAATTTCTTACCGTGAAGCAGCGGAAATGAGTTATTTTGGTGCGAAGGTCATTCATCCTAAGACGATGGTTCCTGCGATTGAAAAGAAAATCCCGATCAGAATAAAAAATACATTCAACCCAACACATCCGGGAACGCTTATTTCAGCGAAACCGAAATCCGTTGCGAGTGCCGCAAAGACAGTAACATCGATTGACAATCTTGCGATCATTTCCATTGAAGGAAACGGAATGATCGGAGTCCCGGGTGTTTCAGGAAGGATCTTTTCTGCATTGGCACGCGCCCAAGTGAACGTGATGATGATCTCGCAGGCATCGTCGGAACATAATGTTTGTTTCATTGTTCCACAAAAAGATTGTCACACCGGAGCCAAAACGTTGCGTGAAGAGTTCAGTGTTGATATTGCAAAGAAGATCATCGACGATGTGTTAGTGAAAGAGCCTGTTTCAATCGTTGCTGTAGTTGGCGAAGGAATGATCGGTTCGAAAGGAATTGCTGGGAAGACGTTTGATGCAGTTGCAAAAGCGGATGTGAACGTCATTGCGATCGCTCAAGGATCATCGGAATTGAATATCTCATTTGTTGTTGAACAACCCGACGCAAAAAAGACAGTGCAGGCTGTTCACGATGCATTTTATAAGAATTAATGACACAGCAATCTTCACCATATCAAAAAATCAGCTGCTCATATTACGATCGGTTGGAGTCGTACGCAACCAAGCGGACGCATTGTTCGATACTGTATCATGGTGATGAAAAAGAACAATCGACCGAGGGCATCATCATTGATGTGTTTGCCAAAGAAGATGCAGAATATTTAAAACTCAATAATGGAATCGTTATTCGATTGGATCAATTGATCTCGATCAATGGAGTTCCGGTCAGTAATGTATGTTAATATGAAATCACTTTTAAAAAGTATCACGTCAGGAAAAGAATATCCACTGAACGAAGTTCGATTCACCGCTGATAACGGCGAACTGCTGGATGTTATTCACGATTTTGATGCGATCAAAAAACAAAACAATATTTCCAGAGAATATTTTTCCAATAAACGTTCAACGATCAATGGACAGCCGAGCGGCGGCGTGTGGCATTTTCGTGAATTGGTGATGCCAGATCTTCCTGAATCAGAGATCATCTCAAAACAGGAAGGGAACACCCGACTCTATCGCAGTAAAAAAATATCTGCATGGCTTGGATTGAACAAAGAAAAATTCTTTTTGAAACACGAAGGTGAAAACCCAACAGGTTCATTCAAAGATCGCGGAATGACCGTTGCCATCACCATGGCAAAACATCTGAAACAGCGGGCAGTGACGTGTGCCTCAACCGGAAACACTTCAGCGTCGCTGGCTGCTTATGCCTCAGAAGCAGAAATGCCTGGAATCGTCCTTATTCCGAAGGGAAACGTGGCTGTCGGCAAGATATCGCAGGCTTTAGCGTATGGGACGAAAACCCTCGTTGTAAACGGTGATTTTGACGATTGTATGCGTTTAATACGTGAAGCACAGGAAAAGCTGTCAGCGTACCCTCTCAATTCCATCAATCCATTCCGTCTTGAAGGCCAGAAGACGATCATGTGGGAAATTTTGATGCAATTGAACTGGCAGATTCCTGATTGGATTGTTTTTCCGGGAGGAAATCTCGGGAATACAAGCGCATTCGGAAAAGCACTGCACGAAGCAAAAGAACTTGGATTGATCGACAAGCTGCCACGGTTTGCCGTTATTCAAGCGGAAGGTGCAAGTCCGTTCTACAAAGCGTATAAAAATAATTTTTCTGGATTAACACCGCAAAAAGCGGACACGATTGCAACAGCAATCAAGATCGGTGATCCGGTGAATTATACGAAAGCAATACGCGCAATCAAGTGGACGAACGGAATTGTTGAAAGTGTAACGGACGAAGAAATTCTTGATGCAAAAGCAAATGTTGATGCTGCCGGAATCGGTGCAGAACCGGCGTCGTGTGCAACGGTTGCCGGAATGAAAAAACTGATTGCAAGCGGGGAAATAAAATCAAACGAAACTGTTGTCGGAATTCTGACAGGAAATATTCTGAAAGATCCGCAGGTGATCGTTGATTATCATTTCAACCGGAAAACAGCATTGGCAAATCCGCCGCATGATATTGAAGCGACTATTGATGAATTAAAACATTTTCTCTAATTCCAAAATTGCATAATTACAAGATTACAATATTAAGTTGTGAATCATGTAATTTTGAAATCTTGATAATCGTGTTATCTCAAAATGATACAAATTAAAATTCCCTGCTCCACCTCTAATCTCGGTCCCGGCTTTGATACGCTCGGTTTGGCGTTGAATCGATATTTATATCTTACTGTAGAACAATCAAATGGATTGTTGATTACCGTTGAAGGAAACGGTAAAGATCACATCGCAACTGATTCCACGAATCTTGTATACTCTGCGATGACAACAACCACGCAAAAGATTGGAAGGACGTTGCCTCCTATTCATCTTCATATTAAAAATGAAATTCCTGCGTACGGCGGACTGGGCGGAAGCGGGGCTGCAATAGCCGGCGGTGTATTTCTTGCAAACGAATTGCTGAATATGAAATTATCAAAAAGTGATATATTAAATATCGCCGTTGAAATTGAAGGGCATCCTGATAATGTTTCCGCTGCCCTCTTCGGCGGATTAACGATCAATTGTTTTGATGTTGAAAGAAAAGTGCATTGTCGAAGTGTGAAGATCCAGAAACCGCTTTCCGTTATTACCTGTTCACCGCAATTTCAAGTTCAAACTAAACAAGCACGAAAAATTCTTCCACAACAAGTTCCCTTAAAAGATGCAGTCACAAACATTGAGAACGCTGCTTCACTTGTTGCCGCGATGATGAGCGGCGATTTTGATGCGCTTCGGTACGTTACAGTAGAAAAACTTCACGAACAATATCGCGCAACGCTTATTCCCGGATTTGAAGATGTAAAGTATGCCGCGTTGAATGCCGATGCATTATCATTCAATATCAGCGGCGCAGGACCGACTGTGTTTGCATTTGCGGTGAACAATGAAAAAGAAATTGCCGAAGCAATGCAAAAAGCATTCAAAAAGAATGGGCAGACAGCAACCGCAGAGATAATGACCGTTGAAAACTCCGGAGCGGTTTGCATCTAAGGCAAACATAGAAAACAATATTAAAAATACCGAATAATTGTCATTTCGATCCCGCTTTAGCGGGAGAGAAATCTCGTTTTTGCATTCAACGATAAGAACGAGATTCCTCATTTGTCCCTTCGGGACTTCGTTCGAAATGACAATGAGTCAAGAATAATTTTCTTCGAGGTGAAGATGAGTGAATTTCCACAAACCGATCTGAACAAAGTTAAACGTCTTCCCAAGCGTGGTCAATATGATAAAAAAACGATATACCAGATTGTTGATGAAGCATTGATCTGTCATGTTGGATTTGTTCTGGAAGGTCAGCCGTTCGTGATGCCGACGATCCACGTTCGCATCGATGACACGATCTATCTTCATGGTGCGGTTGCAAACCGAATGCTGACTCATATCAAAGCTGGAAATAACGTCTGTCTGACAATGACGCTGATCGATGGAATTGTCTTTGCACGTTCAGTATTTCATCATAACATGAATTATCGTTCAGCAGTATTGTTTGGCAAGGGAAGCGTAATTGAGGATTATGATGAAAAATGGAATATTTTCAAAGCTCTTACGGAACATATTGCAAAGGGGCGATGGAATGATGCGAGAAAGCCAACGGAGCAGGAAACAAATATAACCACGATTGTTGCAATCGATATTGACAGTGCTTCAGCAAAAATTAGAACAGGCCCGGCAAAGGATGATGAGGAAGATTATACATTATCGATTTGGGCGGGAGTAATGCCGGTGCAAATGCAGTTTGGGAATCCAATCAGCGATGAACAGTTAGCTCAAGAAATTCATGTACCTGAATATATACTAAACTATAAACGATAGAATTATTCACCGCAATCGTAATACGTTATTTTTTTACCGACTCAGTTTTTTCTACAGCATAACTATCATCCCGGACATTCCAATCTTCAAAACATCCGTCATAAACTTTTGCGTCATACCCAAGATATTTTGCAGCATAATATACTAATGTTGCCTGTTGACCGACATGACAATATGTTACTACCGTACTTCCTTTTGGAATTCCTGTTTCATCAAAAAGTTTTTGAAGTTCAATCACAGATTTAATTTTATTTGTTGAATCAAGAATGGATGAGTACGGAAGACTTTTTGCACCTTTGATGTGTCCCTGACGAGCAACACCGCCGCCACTGCCGTCATAAAAATTTTTCCCGCGCGCATCGACGATGGTAATAGTTGGGGACGATAAATGATCTTTCACCCAATCAGCATCGGTAATGACTGATGGATCAATTGTTAAAGAAAGAGTTGTTTTCTTAATCACAGGAGATTCTTTGGAAATCAATCGCCCTTCACTTTTCCACAGCTCTAAACCGCCGTCAAGCAATGAAGTCTGATCGGCAAAACCAAAATATGAAAGAGCAAGCATAATACGTGTTGTCGTTGTTACATTTTGTCCTGCAAATACCAGTATGATCTTCGAATTTTGCGTGATCCCAAGTTCCTCGAGTAATTTCTTTCCCTCTTCAGCGCTTGGCATTTCTGTATTTAAATCAGGATTCGAAACCGCAAGAGAGTTGAACCACACAAACCGCGCAGTCGGGAGATGTGCATACTTATATTCATTCCTGCTGAAACCAACCTGCAGCACAACAAGATCTTTATCATTCAAATGGTCAGAGAGCCATTGCGTTGAAACGAAAAAAGGAATTGTGCGTTCTGCGGAAAGGAGTGAAGCAGTAAATGAAATACATATTACAAAAAACAATAAGACACGGCTCATACGGTTTCCTTTGTGTTAATTATAAAAGGTAGTTCAACGTAAAGAAAAGAAATGACTGCTTCAAGCATAGTATTTTTATTGTGACAATTTATTTATCAGGTTAGCTGCGTTCACTTTGTAGATTCGACTCTGACCATTCTCGTATTTGGTCATTTCTTTTAATAGTTCTTTGATATTTTGTTGTCGCTCAAATTGTGTTTTAACGGAACTCCGCTTGCTCGTAAAATACAATATTCCGGATTTTGTATCGACAAAAGGACAATAATCCATCATCGGAGAATTTATTTCTTTCCGTAAATTTTCAGCTGTTGTCCACTCGTTATTTCCTTTGTTGTAGCTGATATACAGGTCTCCGCTCCCTGATCCACCGGCTCTATTGTAACATGTATATAATAAAAATGATTCATCCGGTGCAACGAAGGCATTAAATTCATAACCGGTTGAATTGATGGAATCGCTCATTGAAACAGGCGCTGCGTACGTTCCATTTTCCCATCTCGTGAAGAAAATATCGTCTTTGCTTTTTGAGCCCGCACCGTCGCGGGTAAAATATAAATTATTTGACACTGCAACAGAAGGATAGAACTCATCTTCGTTTGTATTGACCGGCGCACCGAGATTTTTTGGTGCAGACCACGCACTCTTTTTATTTTTTCTTTCGACAAACCAAATGTCGTAGTTCTTTGGTGTATTCGGATTTGATCCATTCGGTCTGTTGGAAACAAAATACAATCGAAGTCCATTCGGAGAAAGAAATGGTTCAAGATCCTGATACATTCCTGAAAAAGCTGCGATCTCCGGTGCCGACCATTTGCCATGTTCTTTCTTACTTGTAACGATTGCGGAAAGTTCTCCTAAAATGCTTTGAGCGGTAAAATAGATTTCATTTTCCTCCGTTGAAACAGCCAGATCTCTTACATTTGGAAACCGTGAAATTATCTCTGGAAGAAATGGCTGAACATTCGATTGCGAATCTTGTCCGTATATTAATGGAACAACGGCGGCAAACAAAACAGCGCTCAATGAATAGTGAAATATTTTTTTCATGGTGTTAAAATTACCCGGTTGATAAGTATGATGATTTTTTTTGTGTTAACATAAAGAAAACGAACAACCGCTACAAGAGGGAGGTTACGAAATAGTAATGATGCGGGATGAACAGAGAGAAAGATGTGATGAATTTTGAATGCAGGGGATTAAAAAACCCCCGCATCAATATATTATTTAATTGTGCAGCAATTTCTCCACAATCTGCACCGCCGTGATTCCATCTGCTTCTGCGTTGAAGTTGGGAATAATGCGGTGTCTTAAAACGGGAATTGCTACCGCGCGGACATCTTCAATATCGGGAGTGTATTTTCCGTTGAGAATTGCTCGTGTCTTTGCACCGAGAATTAAATATTGCGATGCGCGCGGACCTGCACCCCACGTAAGCCAATCTTTAATGAATTGCGGAGAGTGCGAATCTTTCGGTCGGGTTTTTGCAACAAGATTGACGGCAAATTCAATGACATTATCTGCAACAGGTACGCGGCGGACAAGATCTTGATAGCCTACGATATCATCACCGCTCAAAATGTGTATTAATTTCGGCGCATATTGACTTGTTGTTGATCTAACGATCTGCATTTCTTCTGCGAACGAGGGATATTCGAGCCAAAGATTGAACATAAATCGATCGAGCTGAGCTTCGGGAAGAGGATAGGTTCCTTCCTGTTCAATAGGATTTTGTGTGGCAAGAACAAAGAACGGTTCATCAAGCGTATATGTTTTTCCCGCAGCGGTAACTTTGTGTTCCTGCATAGATTCTAATAACGCGGCTTGTGTTTTTGGAGGTGTGCGGTTGATCTCATCGGCAAGAACAATATTCGCAAAGACAGGTCCCTCAACAAATTTGAATACTTTTCCACCGCTTTTTTTGTCTTCCTCGATGATCTCTGTTCCGGTAATATCGCTTGGCATCAAGTCCGGCGTGAATTGAATACGGTTGAATTTCAGATCGAGCACATCGGCAAGCGTTTTGATCAGCAGTGTTTTTGCAAGTCCCGGCACACCGACTAAAAGACAATGTCCGCGCGAAAGGAGAGAGATAAACAATTGTTCGATCACCGCATCCTGTCCCACGATCACTTTTGCGATCTCAGTTCGCATTTTCTGGTAAGAAACATTCAATTCCTTTACCGCTTCAACATCACTTCGGTTTATTTTTACTGAATCTGATTTTTCTGCTTGTTTTGCCACTTGATTTCCTTCTTTTGTATTTCATAAGCATACCGTTCGTTTCAAACGAACGGTATGCTTCAACTGGTTTTTTAATCAACAATCACGCTGAACCGTTACCTTTAATTACAGCAAACTTGAGAAAAAATGCAAGAAGAGAAGTTGACTTTCTCTTTCCATCTGATTACCATTGTAATACATTTATGCCGGAACTTTCAAGATTTTTTGGGATCATTATCAGAATGTATGTGGAAGCAGGTGTTGAGCATAAAACACCGCACTTTCATGCATACTATCAAAACGATGCAGCAGTATTTACCATTGCTTCGGTTGAAATGATTGCCGGTACAATTCCAAAACGTCAACAACGTTTTGTTGAAGCGTGGGCTGAACTTCACCAACAAGAATTAATTCACGATTGGGAGCGATTACAATCGGGGCAAACACCAAATCCGATTGAACCATTGAGATAAACAATGCATAATTTTTATAAAATCATTTCATTTTCAATCGAAGCACCATATACGCTTCGAATTTTGTTTGATGATAACACACAACAGACGATAAATTTTCTTCCGGTGTTATATGGTGAAGTGTTCCGTCCACTAAGAGAGATATCATTATTCAATCAAGCGTATATTGACAAAGAAGTACATACAATAGTGTGGCCTAATGGTGCAGATTTTGATCCGTCAGTATTGCACGATTGGGAAAAAAATGAAAACGAACTTGTAGAGCGTGCCAAAAAATGGGATGTTGTTGAAACACACTGAGTTATTTTTTTATCTTCTTGCCAGCCATTCACGGGGATTTTGTTTATCCTTTTCTTTCCACAATTCAAAATGAAGCATCTCACCCGACACCGAAGCACCGCTTCGTGCAATTACATCACTTTCTTTAACTTTTTGTCCTGCCACAACGGTGATCTCTTCCAAATGTGCATAGACAGTTCGGTAACCGTGGCTGTGGTTGATGATCACCAAATTTCCGTATGACGGCAGCCAGGTGATTAATGCGACTTCACCATCCGCAATGTTGCGAACGATCGTATTATCTTTTGTGGCAATGTCGATTCCGGTATTGGTTGTGATCGTTTTCATTACCGGATGGACATGATTGCCAAACTCGGCGATCACTCTTCCGCCGACAACAGGCCACATCAGTTTTCCTTTGCGCTCAAGGAGAGGGCGTAATGTAAGTTCAACAGCTGCGTCTTCAATCTCGTATGTTTTTTCCTGTTCATCTTCGCGTTGTTTAGCGAGAGCAATTTCACGTTCTTTTTGGCGTGCTTTTTCAAGATCGTTTTTCTTTTTTAGTTCTGTCAAATCTTTTTCGCGTTGGACCTGTGCGAGACGTTCGCGTTCACGCTTTGCCGCACGTTCTTTTGCAATTCGTTCTTTGCGTTCACGATCGATCCGTTCCGCTTTTTCTTTTCTGATCCGTTCCTGTTCGATCAAATTCGTGATCAGGTTTTCCAATTCTTTTGCCGCTGAAATTTTTCGATTCAGTTCTTTTTTAAATTGTGTCTTATCGCTTCTGATCTCATTCAGCGCATTCTTCCTTCGTTCTTTTGTTCTGTTGAGCGTTGTTTCTTCTTTCAGTTTTTCAGAAATGAGCTGCTGCTCCGTGGAAAGTTTTTCCTGCAAGGTGCTGTGTTCGATCTCGATCTGGTCTTTTTTGGTTGCGATCTTTTCCAGATCCTTTTTCCGTTGATCGGAAAATCGCTTTAAATATTCTATGCGGATATACAGTTGATTGATAGAATTGGAAGAAAGGATCGTTTCAAGGTCGTACACTTTTCCGTACTTATACACCGATGCCACATACTGTGCGTAGTGATTCTTCAGGAAGGTCAATTGTTTTTCAAGCTGAGTAACGTTTGTTCGCGTCACCTCGATTGAATTATTGATGAGTTTTTCTTCTTCCCGCAGTTCATTAAGCAGGGTCCGAACAAGATTTGCTTTTTTCTCAATGATATCAAGTCGCCCGAGCGTTGCCTTTTCTTTTTTCTCACTTGCTTCGATCTGCTGCTCGTACCGCTGGATTTCAGCGCGTAATTTTTTTAATTGTTGATCTTTCCGTTTGATATCCGTTTGGCTTGCCGAGGCGAACAGAACAATAAGAAGTATGTATATAATTCTCTTCATCTATTGAATAATTGCCCGCTCAGCATCTTCGGGAATCGTTATCAGCATTGATCCGACTGCTTCGTTGATCGTGATCTCATCCAAAGAAATATCAAGCGTAATTGATTTTTCGGGAACAACAATTCTTGCTGTGGATGGTCTCCATTGTCCGGTCTCTAACTGTTGATACGAATATGATTCTTCCAGCAATAATTCTCCAGTTATTTTGTATGTTTTTACGTTTGCTATTCGCATAGAATTCGGATCAACTTTAAATTTGACTGTAGTTTGTTTCCCTGAAAAAACGACTGCGTAAAATTTATCCGTTAAGTAAAAACTGTCCGGTTCTGTTGTTATATCATTAAACTTGCGAACGCCGCTCATTGCATCGATCAATATTTCCGGCGGAAATGAAGATATCATTGGAAAACTATTTAGTCCATTCGATGGATCGCCTTCGTAGATTGTATTATTGAGCGCATTGTATACGACGAATCGTTGTTTAGTAAAGAGTGCTTTTGCAATAGTGATTCCAAACGGACCTTCCACAACGATACGAACACTATCAGGTCCAAAGGATCCGTTGGATTTTTTTACTATAAGGTCAAATCCAGCACCCTGATTCATTGTTGGAGTTTCGACAGTGATGTTGCCGTAAGCAGAAAATGTCTGGATCGAGTCTGCTTGTGCATTGACCGATGTAATGATCTCAGAAACAGAGAGAGAGTGGTCAGTAATTGTTTCCTTGGTTGAAGAACAACCGGAGAGCAAGTAAAAAGTAAGAAATAAAAAGTGTAAAGCGAAGAAATTTTCAAACCGAAAAATAACACCATCACGATTCCATATTTTGTTGTGATTGTTTGAAAAAAAATCCCCCCCTGTTAAAGAAGAGAGGAAAAATTGGAAGTGTTTTGTAATTGACAAAAAAATCACAACGTTCCTCGGGCAATTTTTTGTTTTAAAGCGACGTTGCTCTGATCTTTTTCCAACGCCTTAGTCCAATACTCTTTCGCTTCGTTCATCTTATTCAACTTTGCATAGACATCACCCAGATGCTCCAGAACAACTGCACTGACGTCACCATACTCCACCGCTTTTTTTATGTAGACAAGTGCTTCTTCATATCGTTCATTCTTAAAAAGGATCCATCCGTATGTATCAAGATATGATGCATTGGTTGAATCTTTTTCCAATGATTCTTTTGACATTTTCGCAGCGCGTTCAAGCTGCAATCCGCGTTCGGATAAACTGTATGCGAAGTTATTGAGCACAAGGGCAAAATGTGGATCGAGTCTTAATGCACGTTCGTATGTTGAATCTGATTCTGTGTGCATCTTCAATGCGTCGTACGTTAAACCAAGCGAAGAAAGAATATTCAGGTCAGCAGGATTCAATTCATGAGCGCGTTCCAATGCAACACGCGAGTCTTCATTCATGCCGGCGCGACTGTATGAGATACCCAGCAGCATATGGATTCTAAAATCGTCTGCTACGTACTGTTTTGCTTTGTTCAATACTTCTATTGCTGTTCGAAAATCCTGTTTATCAAAATACAGCCATCCAAGCTGCCACCACGCATCGCCGTTCCAATTGGCAGATTGTGTTGCTCTGGTAAAATATTGTTCTGCAATGGAATCTTTTTTTATCCCGCGATAGAGTACGCCAAGATACACATACGACCGTGAATCATTCGGGAAATTCTTTTCATATCTTTTGAATATTTCAATTGCTTCGGGTATGATCAGCGAATCTTTGATCGTTTGTGCATAGAATGCTACTCCGATTCGCAGGTGCGTATCGGGATCGAGCGAATCGGATTGCATTACGATGTTCAATTGTTTCTTTGCAGACGCCCAATCATTTTGCTGTAGATACACATCGGCAAGAGAAGCGCGCAGCATGATGTTTTCCGGATTTTTTTCGAGAACGTCGCTCAACAACACGAGTGCTTTATCATATTTTTTTAACTGAAGATATACTCCCGACAAATTTTGTTTCAGCGCCAGATTGTTCGGATCGAGTTTTATCATTTGTTCCAATGCTTCAGCAGCTTTTTCGTGCTGTTGCAATGCAGAGTTCAGCTGTGCGATCTGCATCAATACTTCCCATGTCGGTCCTTGCCGTGCTATCAGTGAATAATAGAGCTTCAACGACTCGGTCGGTTTTGCTCGCTCCAGTAATTGTGCAAGAGTAAATGTTGCGGTAACATTGTTCGGATCGATGTTCAGTATTGCAAGATATTGACTCGCTGCTTTTTCAAGCTGTCCGGTATTGATATAGATCTGAGCGAGCAGTTCACGATATTCAATTTTTGTTGAGTCGTGTTTTAACGCTTCGAGAGCGCTTTCGGCTGCCATGGGGAACCGGCGAAGCTGTGCATAACATTTTGCCATTGCAAAGAAGATTGCTCCATCATGATCATATCGCAATGCTTCCTGATAGTCCAATATTGCATCGGCGAATTGTCCTTTGCTTTCTTTCAATGAACCGTCAATAAACAATTGCATTGCAGCAGAACGATCTTTTTCGTTTTGTTCTGTTTGCACGGGTTTCATCAACGGCTGTACCGATGTCTCTTTGCCGGAAGAGCAACCGGCTAAAATTATTAGAATACCTGCAAAACAGAGAATAAAACAACGCTTCATCATAGTTAGGTGTTTCCTTTCAATCATATATGAAAGATAAAAAATTGTGTAAGCAGTTACAACGTTATACCTTAGACGAATAAAAAAGGCGACTTGTTCAGTCGCCTTGTAATAAAAGAGTCTCTGAATATGTAAATACTCAGAGAATAGCATGATTATTTTCTGCTGTTTAACTTGGAAAGCAACCGCAAGATCTCAAGATAGAGCCAGATCAATGTGACCATCAAACCAAAAGCGGCATACCATTCCATAAATTTTGGTGCGCCTTGTTCTGCTCCCTTTTCGATGAAGTCAAAATCCAATACAAGATTTAAAGCTGCAATTGTAACAACAACCAAGCTAAAACCAATTCCAATAAGACCGTTTTCGTGAATATATGGAATTCCCGAGCCAAAAAATCTCATGATAATTCCGACAAAATATATAAGACCAATTGCGCCGGTCGCTGCAAAAATTCCCAGTTTGAAATTTTCCGTTGCTTTGATAAATCCGGATTTATATGCGATCAACAAACAACCCGCAGTACCAAATGTCAACGCAACTGCTTGAATGACAATTCCTTCAAATCGTGCTTCGAATATTGCGGAAATTCCGCCGATCGCAAATCCTTCAAGAACTGCATAGACCGGCGCAGTGATTGGCGACCATTCCTTTTTGAATACTGTTACCAATGCCATGACCAATCCGCCGATCATTCCGACCAACATCCACATCATTAATGATTCATTGTTTCCTTCGAGGAACAAACTCCAGGTATATGCAGCACTGGCAATGAGTAAAAGAAGCATCAAGCCTGTTTTATTCACGGTTCCCTGAACCGTCATCGCTTCCGAATATCCGACTGTTCCGACTTGCTGAAATGTTTTATCATTTAGTGCGGGGTTTGCTGTTCGCATCATAGTGTAATCTCCTTGTGTTCATAAAATAAGTTATAGAAACAGTTTCTGTTTATTATAGACGCAACATGACGAACAATATTTCACTGCTTGTTACCATGTTTTCCGTATGGGATGTGCTTCGGTATTAAAAACAACCGAATCCAACGATATTGTTCCGGTTGGTTCTAATAGAAGATAAAGATATTTCATCGTTTCAGCAAAGAAGAAACTTTCCATTCCGTCGGATTTTTCTTTTGTGATAACATTCTTTAATGATGCATAACCGACATTATTTCTGCAATATTTTTTCAGATCACGGTATATTTTTTCTCCCATCTTTCGATATTGAACATCATCGGTGTAATGATAAAGATAATACGCTGATTCAATGATCTCGGGACGAAGAACATAATCTCTGGAAGTCACTTTCATTGAAGTGTAATTTATCTCTTCAGGTTCAATGTTATGAAGATTCCACATTGCATAGCATGACTGTTGAATTCTTTTCGCGTGTGGAATATCATTGGCGAGACATAACAGTGCCGGCATAAACGCTTCCAGCGAACCGAATGTTGTTCCAATTCTTTTTCCGGTATTCATATCAACCTGACCGTACCAATGTCCGCCGCACGTTGAATCTGCAATATATTGACTGATTGCTTTCATACTTTCATCTGCCATTGTTTTGCATTCTTCATCACCAAAAAGTATCCACGCTTTTACAAGATATTCATAGTAGGAATCAATTCCGCCACCGATATGACTTGAAGTATTTGTCCATTCTCCCGTCTCAACATTGATCGACGATCCGACAAGACCGATGGGTGATCGGCGATTGTAAAGTTGAACAAGTGCGTTCTTCGCCTTGTGATAATAGATCGAATCGCCGGTAAGTTTACTGAGCGTTCCGAACTCGATGAGCAGTGTTCCTATTTCTGCGGGATTGTTATTCGGTTTCTGTACATTTCCTGTTTGCAAATGAACGTAACGGTACGGCATTCCGGTGGGAGAATTGAAAACAGGAAGGAGTCGTTTTCCAAGATCTTCCGCAAGAATTAAGAATCGTTTATCACCATCCAGCTGATAAGCCGAAAGCAAACCTCCCAACAATCGGATTGTCACTTCAAAACATTGCACATCAATATTTTTGTTGAATGAGAGACTGTCGAAAATCAATTTCTTTGTTTCTTCACATTCATCTTTCAATCCCATCAACACCATCGTATCAAA
This sequence comes from Bacteroidota bacterium, assembly GCA_030679145.1. GTDB lineage: Bacteria > Bacteroidota > Ignavibacteria > UBA10030 > UBA8401 > UBA8401. The sequence goes on from JAUXTU010000015.1 coordinate 120,359, forward strand.
CGCATCAACCGGCGTCATTAACAGGGAAGTGCCATACCAATCGTGCGGCTGTTTGGTGAGAGGTTTCAACGCATCATGTCCCCACGCATATTGCTTGTATCCGTTCCACGCATGGAGGAATTCTTTTTTCACCATATCCGAAGTTATTGCTGAGGATTTGGATTGAGATTGTGCCGTGCTTGTGTTGAAACAAACGAATATTGCCGTGAACAAGAGTGTGAGATATTGCAATAACCTCATCATGATAGTTTTCCTTCGCATGAAAAACATGCTATCGAATCAACAACATTTTTTTTGTTTCTGTAAAATTCTTTGTCTGTAACCGATAGAAATATGTTCCGGATGGAGCCTCTTCGGTACTTTCAATCTGTCCATCCCACGAAACTTTGAATGCTCCTTTTTTAGCATTATCACTATACAATGTACGAATCCACGCTCCGGTAATATCATAAATGGAAATTGTTGCATATCCATCTTCAGGAATTGAAAACTCGATTGTTGTTTGAGGATTGAATGGGTTTGGATAGTTCTGTTGCAAAGAGTGTGTGGATGAAATTGAATTTTTGTTCTGCAAAATTCCGAGCGATGTTCCGGGAGAATATTTCCACACACCCGCACCGGAAACGTACATTACTGAATCATTGATCTTTCGGAAACGATTCAGACTATTCCCGATCGTCATTGATGTCCACGTTTCACCGCCGTCAGTCGTTTGCTTAGGAGTAAGCGATGTTCCGCCTGCCCATCCGAGCGTATCATTGAGAAAACCGATTCCTTGCACAAAATATCCTGTGGCGGAAAATTGTTTTGGATTCCAGGTTATACCGCCATCCGTTGTTTTCAAAAAGAAAACCGGTGCGACATTATTATTTCGCTGCAGACTGACATAACCAATCTTTCGGGAAGGGAATGTGATCTTCCAGGCCCATTCATTATTGCGCGTTGTTGTATAGACAGTATCCCATGTTTCACCCGCATCGGATGTTGATAATATGATTCCTCTGGATAATTCGTGAGTTGTATCGGTCAATCCAACAACGATGCCGCTATCTTTGGTAAAAAATCGAACATCGATCAATCCCGGTACATAATTTGCCATATTTTTGGCAGTCCATGTTGCTCCGCGATCTGTTGTTCTGTAGAACCACGCCGGACCTCGGACGCGTCCGACACCATAGATGATAGAATCATTGAATACATGCATTCCGCAAAAACCCCGTTCGATTATTTTACTGGTCAACTGTGGTTCAGGATTCCAGTTCGATCCTCCATTGGTTGTTTTATAAAGAATGACGCTGTCTTTTGCGCTGGTGTTATTGATATCACCCCAGCCGAGTGCACCGGCATATCCGTTGAGAGAATCAAAGAAACCGACAGAGCGAAAATGAGTGAACGTTCCTTTATTTAATTGTCGTGTCCACGTCACTCCGCCATCCGTTGTTTTGTGGATCTGGCCGATGCCGTTAACGACCCATCCCAATTGTGCAGTAAGGAAGAATATATCGTTGATCCGAGAGCTATTCGCGGTATAGTCGAAATTTGTCTTTTTCCATGTGCGCGGCTGTTGCGCTAACACGAATGAAAAACAAAGCAGTACAGCAATAATGGTTTTTTTCATGAGAAAGGTGTTTAAATATTGAGAAAGAAACATGCGATCAGGAGGACTGAATTCAGTTCTCCTGTTGTATTTTAAACGCAGTTACTCCAAGCACAATCCAACCCGATAGAAAACACAATCCGCCGAACGGCGTTACCGCACCAAACATCGTTATTCCGGTTAGTGCCAAAACGTACAGACTTCCGCTGAACAGAATGATTCCCGCACCGAACAATCGTCCGGAATATCTCAATGCCGGATATTTATCAACAAAAAATGCAACGACAAGAATTGCGAATGTATGATAGACGTGATAGCGGACGCCTGTTTCAAAAATGAGAAGCATTTCCGGAGCGATTATTTTTTTTAATCCATGTGCGCCGAATGCGCCAAGAGCGACCCCGAAGAATCCGAACACGGAACCAAGTAATAAGAATGTTCTTTGCATAGTGTTAGTAGTATTAATTTTTATATAAATTAAACAATCTTGTAATCATGCAATTCTGTTTTACAACATCCCGCTTTGTTTTCTGACGAGCCATTCTATTCCGAACAACAGAACGATGATCGTTAAGAACGCCGGAAGATTCCACAGTTCAAATTCGTTTGTTTGTTCAATTGTCTGCGGTTTCATCGTGTTGCGCTGAAGGATGTTCTGAAGCAGTGAATTAAATTCATTTGCATCACTGTATTCTCCTTCTGATGAACGAGCCAGCTGCGTTAGCAACGATTTGTTCATTCTTGTTTCTGCAAATTCAATGGATTGATCACCGACGGAGATTCTTCCTTGGGATGTGCCGAGCGTGTCGCGGTCGTTCATTGCAACCGCAGTATAGGTAAACTCTCCTTCGGAGAGACTTTCGATACTTCCTTCGTACCGGCCTGAGCCAAGCGATGAAAGAATGGTTTCATACAGTAGACTGTTCTGTTTGGAATGAAGTGAAAGACGTACATCTGCATTGTCGATCGGTTGGTAACTTTGATTATACACCTGTGCAGAAAATTCTACTTGCTCACCCTGTGAATAAAATTCTTTCGATGGTTCAACGCGCATAAATTTATCCTGCTCGCGTGTAGCCAACCACCGAATTAAGGAAGTGAACCAAACATCGAAAAAAAGCTTGGTTTCATTCGTTGAACCTGCAAGAAGTTTCCACCGATGAATTCCGTAACCGAGGATCGCCGCGGATTTTGTACCGGCAATATTTCGGGTAATGAACAATGGATCATTGAGCGGTACATTTTGTATTTTCACGCCAAGCAGATTCAGTGCTTCCGGTTTGACTGAAAATGTCTGCATAGAGTAATAGACCGGCGGTAATTTTTCCCACACCGAGGATTCATTCTGCAATAATTGATGGAACTTCGTCTTTGAAAAAACATTCGGCAGCACCGATTGTTCATCGATCCGTTCAGATGATACGATGAAAGGAAACAGTGACTGCATCGCCCCGACTTTCTGAAGGTCGAGCGTTCTGCTTGCTATAAATAGAACAGGTAGTGATCGGGAAAGTATGGACTGCGTTATGTTGCTCATCGAATTCTGCGATGTCAATGCTGTTGGAAAACCGACGAAAATGATACAATCTGCTGAAGTCAGCGAAGATTGAAGTGAAATATTTTCTTTTTGCGATTTGAATTCTCCGCCGGGGATTTGGTAGAAGAGCGGGGCAATGATATTTTTATCCTGATTGAGGGACTGCATTATTGCAGAAACATCCGCGCTGGGCGAACCCGCAATAACAACAACATTCATTTTATTCTTCAGCACTTTTACCAATGCTGAACGGACATTATTCTTTGTGGTTAATTCTCCCGGAATGGAAGAGACCGCAACGGAAAGTTTTTTCACTCCCTCCGAGGATGGAATATATTTGAATTGCGCTGGAATTTCTGTTGCTCCGCTGGGTGCCGAAACGGAAATTTTCTGTTCGGATATTTTTTTTCCATCTTCCAATAATGAAACCAAAACAGTTTGTGCCGGAATTCCTGAAACTTTGATCGTTGCATCAACCGGAATTGCAGCATCAACATAACCGATGGAATTAACGATCAATTTGGAGACCGAAATATCTTTTTGCTCGTTCGTGTCGCCAATACCGATAGTGAAGATTGGAATACGGCTTTTTTCTGCATCGTACAGTGGATTCGATCCTTCGGTATAATTCCCATCCGATAACAGAATGATCCCCTGAAGGTTGTCGATATTCTTCAGTGATGTTTGCAGCGCAGAAGAAATATTCGTTATTCCTCCGTTGACCTTCAACGATTCTTGTTCAAGAGGCGAAACGGAATGGGAGAAAGAAAATAATTTCACATCCGCGGAAGATGAAAACTCTTTCAACGCATCACTTTTCAATAACGACGAAAGGATATGTTCTTTATTCCCAAGTGCATCGGTCTGCGACATGCTGAGCGAATTATCTGCGAGAACGGCGATGACCGGCTTCTGTATTTGAGACGAAATAAGTTGAACGATCGGCTCACAAACTGCTAAGAGTACGAACGTCAGCGCTGTACCGCGCAGAGCAGTAAGGATCATTCGTTTTGTTCGTGTCACTTGCGGAATTGTATGCCGATAAAGATAATAGGAGACCGCAAATGAAACAGCGATAAATATAAGAACAAGATAGAGTGGAGTTTGGAACGACAGGCTCATAATGATAAATGTACAATAAAAATCCCCAAGACCAATGGCTTGAGGTTGAAAAAAATATTGTTCAAGGTCAATTTAATATTTCCTTATCCACGCCATTGGAATATCAGCTTCAAGCCCACCACTGGCACTTTGTATCCGTTTTTCAAGTCTTCCTTCTTTTTTAAAACCTAATGATTCATAAAATGAAATTGCTTTTGTGTTACTTTCACGTGCAATCAACTCAATGCGAATGATTTCCGGTTTTTCGTTGATGACAGTATTCAGTAATTTTTTGAAAAGAATTCTTCCGATTCCCTTTCCCTGGTAATCAGGATCAACGGCTATTGTCAGTTCCCCAAGAACCTGTGCAAAAACGCCGATGCCTGAACCGTAACAATGTATCTCACCAACGATGGCTGATGTTGTTTCATCAACCGCAATGATGATAATACCCGATTGAATGCTCTTGTGTACAAATAAAGAAATGTATTCTGTTGTTATTTCATTCTTTGTTCGCGCAAGCCCGCCTTTGATGGATGCGACCTTTTGATAGAGAGTATAGATTGCAGCGATGTGAGCCGTAGTTCCATTTTTAATTGCCGGATTTATATACACTATTTTAACAACATCATTTTTTTTGTGTCAACAAAACTATCAGCCTGTCCGCCATCTGTTTGGAGGATTTGCAATCGGTAAAAATATATTCCGCTTGCTAGTCCGGTACCGCTAAAAGGAACGGTATAATTTCCGAATGGCTGCGGTCCGTTGACAAGTGTTGCGATCTCTTTTCCAAGAAGATCATATACTTTTAACGAAACAACGCTTGGCCGCGGCAAGTGATAGCTGATCAACGTTTTAGGATTGAATGGATTCGGATAATTTTGATCGAGTGCAAAAATTGTCGGAATGGGATTTCCCGGTTTTCCATTGGTTGTTCCTGTTTTTGCATCATACAATTCTACTGGTGCTTTGTATGGACTCGTACGGAAAATATTTGTAGCATCAACTGCTCGCACATAGAATTTTGGTGTTGCAGAAGATTTAGGGATCACCGCCATATATTTTCCTGATTGTGTGGCCAGATCAACAGTATCTGTCAGTGTCATTTGCAGCGAAGTGAATGTTGCACCATTGTCATTCGTGTAGAATAATCGGATAGAATCTTTTTTTACAACAGAGGAAGAAACCACGTACATACTAACGGAATAGCTGCTGTCATTGGTCAATGTAATTTCAGGATCGGTGCTGACGACCATTCCATATTTAAGAATTGCTGCATACGCATTTACAATTCCCCAGCCGATTGAATTATTTGGAGTACTTGCAATACTTGCAGTTGTACGCAATGCGTCGCGAACCTGCACCGGTGTTAACTCAGGATGTGCGGAGAGGATCATTGCCGCAACTCCCGCAACAAACGGCGTTGCTGCGGATGTTCCACCGAATACAGGTGTGTAACTGCTTTTTGATACACTTGGAATTGCAGCATAGACTGAAACACCTTGTGCTGATACATCCGGTTTTATTCTGCCGTCACTCGTCGGTCCGACACCACTAAATGATGCAACTGTTCCATTCACATCCACAGCGCCGACGGAAACAATACTATCGGCATCCGCGGGTGCGGTAAGAAAATGCCAAGGATGCTGTGCTTCGTTCCCCATAGCATTTACGACAACCACACCTTTACGCATTGCAATCACCGCAGCTTTTGTTGTGGTTGCAGTTTTTCCGTTCATATCTGTATACACATAACTTTTTTGTCCATCGTCGAATTCGCTATAACCAAGCGAACTGCTCACGACATCAACACCCTGCGATTCCATCCATTCAATTGCGCCTACCCAATTATCTTCTTCAACATTCATTTCAGTCGGAACATTTTCTGTCTTCCCTAAAATAAAATCTGCATTGAACGCGGGACTCACAAGTGTATCGGGTGTGTATCCGCCAACAAGGGACATTGTTGATGTTCCATGCGAGTCCTGATCGGATCGGTCGTTTCCTTCGTTTGCCGTGTTATTATCTTTTTGAATAAAATCGTATTCGGAAATGATATTCAATCTGTTCAAAGCAGAATGGTTCTTCCAGCGGAATCCTGAATCAAGCATTCCCACCAATACACCGCGACCGGAAATTCCGATATTGTGTACAGCAATAGCATTGATCTTACTCATCTGTGTTGCGGATAAACCATAATTATATTTTTGTATTACTGTTTGTTTGGAAAGAGAATGTTGTGCAGGCTCTGTTGGCGGCAATTCTTTTCGAGTGTATGTTGCAACCGGTTCAATTGATTTGACAAACGAAAGTGACTGAACAATTTCATGCTGAGAATTTGTAAGATATGCCGTTGCAGCATTGAACCAGCGGGAGGTATTTTGAATGACAATATCACGCTCCTTCAATGCTTCAAGAAAAGATTGTGATAACGGAAGATCTTCCTCTGTTAAGGTTTGCTGCAGTGCTTTTGCGCGCCGATGAAATGCCCGTTCTGAAATTCCGGTCAATTGCGATGCTTCTTTCAATGAAGAAGTTTTCGACAACACAAGATTTTCTTTGGATGTAAAATAGATCCAATACTTCTGCGGTCTTTCTTGTGCAACGGCAAAGAGTATACATAACGCAGACAACACAATCACTAATTCAAATTTTTTCAACATAGATTTCCAGTTTTCGTACAGCTTTATCAATGGTAATTATTTTTGGGATAAGCTATGTATGAATATACACCAATGAGAGATTGATTTCAATTCTTAGATATTATAGGCAAATTTGCTCGTTTACAATCTGCAACAATAATCGTATTATTTTAGTAGGTAAACACATACGTGATTAAACCTTGCGAAGGTTATATAGATAGTACAGGCAACCTTCGCAAGGTTCGGCGTAATTAGAAGGAAATATTTATGAAAATACTCGTTACCGGCGGCAGCGGAATGGTTGGAAAATACATTGTGGATGAATTATTACAACACCACCATGATGTTGGCGTATTAGACTTGGTACCGCCAAAACAAAACAATGTAGCGTTTCACAAGATCGATATGCTCGTTTTAGCCGATGTTGAACAAGCAATGCAAGGGTATGATGCGGTTATTCACACCGCCGGAATTCCTCATCCGTTGAACGATCCTGCAGAACGCGTCTTTCACGTAAATGTGAACGGAACATTCAATGTTCTGGAATCAGCGGCACGAAATGGAATTAAGAAGGTGGTTTTTACTTCCAGCGAATCAACACTTGGTTTTGCTTTCATGAATAACAGAATGGTACCGGAATATATTCCAATTGATGAACACCATCCGATGCGTCCACAGGATCCGTACGGATTGAGCAAAGTGATCGGGGAACAGATATGCAGAACGTACAGTGCAAAGTATGGAATGCAAACGATCTGTCTTCGCGAGCCGTGGATATGGGTTCCGGAGCCGGAGCAAATTTTGTTCTATAAAAAATTGGTGAGTGAATACGGCGATTGGTATAAAAATCTCTGGACGTATGTTCATGTATATGATGTTGCCATTGCACATCGTCTTGCTGTTGAATGTGAACTTGATTCATTGCACGAAATTTTCTTTATCACCGCAAAAGAGAATTGGACAGGGAGAAATTCTAAAGAGCTTCTTGCACAATTCTATCCTGAGGTAAAAACATTTGCGGATAATTTTAAGGGAACATCCGCGATCATTTCGCACGAAAAAGCAAAACGCATATTGGGCTATGAACCGAAATACTTAGTTCGAGATCTGTTGACGGAAACAGAATGAAAATTGACAAAAAACAAAAATTTTAACTAATGTTACTCTCTACGAGTCGTAGACAAAACAAAAAATCGGTCATGATGAGCCTGCCTGCACGAAGCCGATGCTTCGTTTCGGCGAAGGCAGGCAAGGTGCAGGCTACCATCATAGTTAAGTCATCCTTCGACGCATCCGCCTCTGGCGGATTTACTCAGGATGAATGCCAATTCTGCGCCGCGTCGAACCATTTAATAGATTTGTACGTACCGTCAGTTATTAAAGTATTGTCGTTTATCATCACTTTTTTTTTCTTGGCATCCGCTCAAACAAATCCGTTCCGTTCAACGTTCGTTGTGCCTGATTCGAACACCGCCGCAATCCGATTTGAAAGAAATGTGAACACCTATCTCTGGAATGCGAATGCATTGTATAAATATGATGATGACGATCTATTCGTGAATTTTGGAAGCAGGCTCACGTCCGTTTTTATCCGGAGCAATTTTCTATCGTTCCGTGATGAACAGAACCATTCGCTCTCCGTTTCAAAAAAAATATCACCGGTTTTTTCCGCTGCCGCAGAGCTACAATCATTCGCAATGTCGGATAGCCAAGCATCGAGCAGCACCGTGGCCGGAATGCACACTGGTGCAGCCGGTATTTCATATCAGCCATATTCAAATATTTCCGTTACACCGATGCTCGGTGTGCGGTATGATAAACAACAATTTCAGGAAGACGACGGATTGAATTACCGATTGTATGCACAGGGAGATTCTCTTGAGCTAAGCGGATATCGCGGAGCATTTTCCGGACACATCAACCAAAGCGATCTCGGTTCACGAAAATTTAAGAACGATGCGGCGGAAATGAACATTGCTGCGGAATTTTCTGAGAGTGCAAGTGACAGCATTCGGGTGCGTTGGTTGTTGAACCGAAATGATTTTTATATTCCGGCAGACAGCGCCGTGATAAAAGCATTCGGAATGCCGATGAACATTCGTTCGCGTACAGATCAACTATACAGCGTGCAGAACATTATTTCGTACGATATCGGTGCAGGATTCAGCACAGATATCACCGCGACGGTTGATTCGCGCAATATTGAAAATGATTTCTATTATAAGACGCTGAACATCGGAGCGAACGATGAGATTCTCTTCAATACTACTGTCCAAGAATTTCATCTTGAAGGAGCGTTCGATCTGCAGTATCAATCGGAGTCTTCGTTTGCTATCATCGGATTCCAATTATCGGAACGGGATGAACGTCATCGTATAGAACGGCACAACAGCACTGATCCGTTTGTAGTTGATAAACAGGAAGAACGGATCAAACGTGAACTGCAGTTGGATAACACGGCGTTTAACACAGGATTGCGAACAACGATAGAGTCCAAGTTTTCCTCACTAGATAAAATTTCGTTCTCAGCATCGTCAAGCTTGCTGCATTACGATACACCCGACACCACTAATACGGATGATCGTGACGAACTGCTGATCAATGCATCATTGAGTGAAACACATCGTTTCAGTACCGTCTTTATTGCGTCCATAACACTGGAAGGAACACTTGCGCATCTTGTCTATCTTCATCGTGAAAAAAGTGCGAATAATAATTGGAATCGCATCATTCGATTATCTCCGGAACTACGATATAGTCCGTCGGAACAGTTCAGAATGCTTAATTCATTTGAAGTATCGGCAAATTATACTGTCTTTGATTTTGAACTGCTTGTCCCATCGGTCAAAAGTTATTCGTATAGACAGATTGCATTTATGGATTCAACCTCGTATGATATGACAAAGCACGTCGGGATTGACCTGTTTGCTCACATTCGTGTATTCGAGCGGGGAGAATTTCAGTGGAAGGGTTTTTCCGAGCGTCCACTGCAGCGGATCGAAGAGGTAACATTTTCACCACAGATCCGTTACTCATTCAACAGAGAATGGTATTTTGCGGTTGGATTCAGATCGTTTGCGCAGAAACGATTCAAATACACGAACAACATACGTCAATTTGAAAGCACGTTCCTCAGTGCCGGTCCGACAACAAGCATTATGATACGGCTTTCTTCGGAGTCACTTGTTGAAGTGCGGGGATGGAAAGAGTATCAGCACCAAAGCGGCGGAGCGATCCAGGAATTTTCGAACATGACAATGAATGTGAGATATTATTTTTAAGAATATCTCAAACAAAATCACAATGAATAAAATATTGTTTCAGTAGAAATTAAACCGTTGCGTCTTTGCGAGAATAAATATAATATTACCGTATGAAATCCACCGGACAACAATTTCAAATTTCTATTCCAAGCAGCAGGAAGAATATCAATCTGGTTGAGAAATTCTTTCACACAGTAAACGACAAATTTAAACTGCCGGAAGAAAAACTGCACGCGCTGCTCGTCTCCGTTACCGAAGCGGTAAACAACGGCATCATTCACGGCAACAAGAACGATGAATCAAAAGAAGTAATAGTAACCTGTTCGAAGCGAGGAAAAGCCTTAACCGTAAAAGTGAAGGATGAAGGGGAAGGATTTAAACCGGATGAAGTGGCAAATCCCCTGCACGAAGATAATCTGCTTCGCACCGGCGGACGCGGAGTCTTTCTGATGAAAGCATTCATGCAGTCAGTAACATACAACAACGAGGGGAATGAAGTGACGTTGGTGATGAAGTTATAGTAAAAAAACGCCCCGCATTATCTGCGAGGCGTTTTTATTCAAGCGTCTGTAATCTAAAAATCTGCTTTTAAAACTTCACTTTATCCATATTCAACTTCACTTCATCGGCAGATTTCTTCAACGCGGCATTCTCTTCCGGCGTTAATTTAATTTCAAGAATTTGTTCCATTCCGGTTCGTCCGAGTTTTACCGGCACACCGACAACTGTATCTTTAATTCCATATTCGCCATTAAGCATCACCGCGCAGGGAAGAATACGTTTTTTATCTTTCACGATCGATTCAACCATTTGCACCGCGGCTGAGGATGGAGCATAGAACGCGCTTCCTGTCTTCAAGAAGTTCACAATTTCAATTCCGCCATTTTGTGCACGTTTTACAATCGCATCAATTTTATCTTGCGACATCAATTCTGTTAATGGAATTCCGGCAACAGAAGTATAGCGTGCCAGTGGAACCATTGAATCACCATGACCGCCAAGGATCAATGAAGTGATATCTTCAACAGAAACTTTTAATTCCATTGCGATGAACGAACGGAATCGAGCCGTATCCAACACACCAGCCATACCGATGACACGATTGCGCGGGAATCCGGAAATTTTTTGTGCCACATGCACCATTACATCCAACGGATTAGAAACGACGATCAAGATCGTGTTTGGTGATTTCGCGGCAACCTGTTCGGTAACGGATTTGATGATATCAGCATTCGTATTCAGCAGATCATCGCGGCTCATTCCGGGCTTGCGCGGAATTCCTGCAGTGATGACAACGATATCCGAACCTGCGGTTGCATCGTAGGAATTTGTTCCGGTCACCATTGTATCAAAACCTTCAACCGGTGCGGATTCATACATATCCAAACCTTTTCCCTGCGGCACTCCTTCAACAATGTCAACCAACACAACTTCGTTTGCCAATTCTTTTTCTGCAATGCGCTGTGCTGCTGTTGCACCGACATTGCCTGCGCCGATAACGGTAATTTTCATAAGAGTTCCTTTCAATAGGTGTAAAAAAATTTCTCTTTGATGATGGTATAAAATAAAAAAGCGTCCGCCAAAGAAGGGGACGCTTCGTAGAACATAATCATTGTCTGTAAAACTTACTGCGCAAGAATAATCGAAACTGCCTGGCGTGTTTTACTGATCATATGGAACTTTACGCGTCCCGGTTTCAGCGCAAACAGCGTATCATCGCCGCCGCGTCCGACATTATCACCAGGATGAAATTTTGTTCCGCGCTGACGGATAAGAATCTCTCCGCCCTTAACTAATTCTCCTCCGAAACGTTTTACACCAAGACGCTGCGCATTACTGTCGCGTCCATTCTTAGTGCTTCCGCCCCCTTTTTTATGTGCCATTGTTCAAACTCCTCTAAAACTTAATTGATTGACGTAATTTCGATCTGGGTGTATTGCTGACGGTGACCGCGTTTAACACGATATCCTTTACGGCGTTTTTTCTTGAAAACGATAACCTTGTCGTCTTTGGAATGCCCGAGCACTTTTGCTTCAACGGATGCTCCTTTGACGGTCGGATTTCCGACAGTTACGGTCTTTTCGTCTGCGCGAAGCAGCACTTTGTCGAACTTCACAACGCTGTCAACGTCGTTCTCAAGCTTCGATACATAGAGTTTTTCCGATGGATTCACTCTGTATTGCTGTCCTGCAATTTCTACTACTGCGTACATTGTATAACTTCCTTCCTGATAACGTGTGTTTCAAATTTGGAATACAATAATACAAAAAAAGGGGGATGAAGTCAACGAAAAACTCTATGGTCGTTATACGGCAAATTGACAATTCTGTGTGGTGGTTTGGTTACACAGGAACACTAGTGCAAAAATATTCCAGACGATCTTTTAAAATAAAAGCAAGATTCAACACAAGGACATAATGATAATAAAATTGCAGGTAAATCATACGGTGCTTTGGTCGATAAAATTTCCTCTAAAAATTGTAGTAAATAGTGCTTGACAAAAAGAATAATATATCTTAATTTCAGAGTAAAATATCCGAAACTATGAGCGTTCTTTTTAGCCGTCCCTGTGAATATGCGTTACAAGCAGTGTTATATCTTGCTCAAAAACGAGAAGGAGAAATGACATCTGCCAAGGAATTAACTTCAAAATTAGATATTCCGTATCATTTTATTTCTAAAATTTTACAGGATCTTACGTATAAAAAACTTTTATATTCGCAAACAGGTCCTACAGGAGGCTTTGCGCTTGCAAAGTCGCCCAAAAAAATTTTATTTCTTGATATTGTTGAAGCTATTGATGGGAAAGATTATAAAACAAATTGTGTTATGGGATTTTCTGAATGCGGAGGAGAGAAAGTCTGCGCAGTTCATGATAAATGGAAACTTATCAAAGAAAATATCCACAACATGTTGGTAAGCAAAAACATATTCGAAATGGCGAAAGAAATGAATCGTTAGTAATAGAAAGGTTATTTGTCAAAAATTTTTATTCGACGAACTATTAGTAATACACAATTTTGCATATCATAATTTTGGAGTAAATATTCTGAAATTAAATAGAATTATAATTCTGTAATGAATAATCTCCAATCAAAAACAATAGATGTCCGAAACATTCATCCTTCTCAAAGACATTCTTTAATATTTGAGATGTTTGATGCACTTGCCGGTGGAGAATCAATTGAACTTGTGAATGATCACGAGCCACGCCCGCTCTATTATACTTTTTTACATGAGCGAACAGATAAATTTCAATGGGAATATCTGGAATCTGGTCCAACTGTTTGGAGAGTTCGGATTAGAAAACATTGAAAACAATAAAATAATTGAATTTTTCAAAATTTAAAAAACCGTAACGAGATGTCACAAGCAATAAAAACCTTTCAAAAACGCCGCTAAAGGTATGAATAGGTTTATCAAAGCTGAAAAAATATTCTTCAATATTTATTATTGGGAATTAAAACCTACAAACAATGCGGAAATTCTTCAAAATTAAATCAGATTAGTTAATCTGAAATAGGCATAATTTTTGCAGAGTTTATGGAAAAAACTGTATGACCGACAAATACCCTCTAAAAGTTCCTGATATAGAATTTTGGAAGAATCTCGTTCCCTGTCAAATCGGTTGCCCGATTCATACTGATGCCGGACGTTATGTGCAGCAAATTGGCGAAGGGAAGTATAAGGAAGCATATCTCACCGCGCGGTCTCCAAATCCATTCGCAAGCGTTTGCGGACGCGTCTGTGCGGCTCCGTGTGAAGACTGGTGCCGCCGTGGAAAAATCGATGCGCCCGTTTCCATTCGAGCTTTAAAACGTTTTGTAACTGATAAATTTGGAATAGAATCTCTTGAGCCGGATACGGTCAATGCACTATTGAATGGTGAATCCGATGCAGGAAATAAATGGCGATGGCATCTTCCGATACAAAATGAAAAAAGAAAAAATATTGTTAAAAACAAGAATGTAGCAGTTATCGGTTCCGGTCCAACGGGTGTTTCGTGTGCACACGATCTTGCATTAATGGGTTACACCGTAACAATTTTTGAAGCAACCTCGGTTGGCGGAGGAATGCTTCGCCACGGAATTCCTGAGTATCGTCTTCCCCGCACCTTAATAGATAAAGAAATTGACAAAGTAAAATCCTTAGGCGTTACGATACAATACAACACTCCACTTACTGAAAAATTTGGACTGAAAGAATTAAAGAAACAAGGGTACGATTCGGTCTTCATTTCTGTTGGCACACAGAAGGGGCGGGATATTAATATTGAAGGATCAAATCTGGATGGTGTTGTAAAAGCGATTGATTATCTACTCAACATCAACAACGGATATCGTGTCAATCTTGGTAAAAAAGTGTTGGTGATTGGAGGCGGTTTTGTGGCATTCGATGCAGCACGATCGGCGTTACGTGCAACATCCGAATCTGATACAACTATACACGAAGCGGTTGATGCGGCGCGTGTTGCACGACGATCCGGTGCAGAAGAAGTACATATTGCAAGTTTAGAATCATTTGCAGAAATGCCCGTACTACGTTCCGTGCAAGGATATGAAGAATTTGAAGAAGCCAAACGTGAGGGTGTTGTGTTTCATCCTCAGCGCGGTCCCAAAAAATTCATCGGGGAAAATGGAAAATTGAAAAGAGTTGAATTTATCGGTGTGAAAAAAACATATGATGAGAATGGAAAATTCAACCCTGTATTTGATGAATCACTGACAGAACGTTTTGATGTCGACACGGTGATCCTTGCAATCGGTCAAAAAACTGATCTTTCGTTCATTGTCGCTTCCGATAAGGTTGAAATATCTCCAGGCGGATTTCTAAAGATCAATACTGAAACACTTGAAACCACAGCTCCTGGAATTTTTGCAGGGGGAGATGCAGCGTTCGGTCCCAGAAATATCATTGAATCTGTTGCTAACGGAAAGAAAGCAGCTCTTTCTATCGATGAATTTTTGAGCGGGACAACTGCAACAACGTATTTCGATCTCTCTATCGAAAAAATTCCCACCAGCAGATTCACCCGTCCAGAAGATTTTGAACAATACACCCGTGAAGCTCCGCCGACAATAGATTTAAATCGTCGGACAGGGATATCAGAAGTAGAAATTGGCTACACGGAAGAACAGGCGAAGCGACAGGCTGAACGATGTCTATCATGTCATGTACAAACAATTTATGATGCAGATAAATGCGTGATGTGTAACCGTTGCGTGGATGTTTGTCCTGAATACTGTTTGAAGCTTGTTCCGTTGAACGAATTGGAAATTGATACAGCAATTAAAGCACAATTGGTTGAACACTATAATATCGATCCATATTCACCCGCCAGTGCAATGATCAAAGATGATGAAACATGTATTCGATGCGGATTATGTGCTCTGCGATGTCCGACCGATGCGATGACAATGGAGGTCTTCTATTATGAAGAACATGAACAATTCAAATAGTTTTGCAAGTGGGATAACGAATGCAAAACGAGTTGTTTTGTTGATCGTATTGGCGTTGCTCGTCCAAACGTCTCAAGCGCATCACGGAAAAGATTTTCTTGTCGCATCATCGTGCACAACGCCGCATGAGGGGTCGCTGTGCGCACATTTCAATACACAGTATTTTTCTGAAAACCATTCTTCAGAATCATTGATGCTTTTTTCTTCTGGATTGATCTATGGACTTACCGATGATATTGGACTTGAGTTCCATTCGCATTTTAACACAATGTCTTCATCTACACATGTTGAAGCGTTAGCACTTGAAGCTCGGTATAATATTCTTTCAGAAGCAGATGAACATTCCTCTCTTGATGGAACAACAAATCCATTTTCGTTGGCAACATCTCTGGAATTTGAAAAAGGAATAGTGGGACATCCCAGTGTTCTTGAATCGCGATTAATTATTGGAAAAGAATTTGGATTTATAATGCTTGTCGGGAACTTGGTTGTGATGCAGGAATTTGAAGAAGGACAACATCCGGAAACGCAATTTGTGATTGGGATGAAGACCATGATTACAAATAGTATCGGCATGTTGGTTGAACTCTTGAATAACAATCATCACACGGAAGGGACGCAATTAAGTCTTGGATGTTCAATTGCCTTGATGAAAAAATTTGATGTTACGATCGGAACCAATTTTATAAATCAGAATCATGGAACAATGATCTCATCGTTCCAAAGCATGATGATGTACACATTCTAAAACGCTAAGTTCATACATACAGGAAAATATTATGAAAGAAACAGAGTCAACCAACTCGCCCAATAAAACGGAAAAAGAAAAAAACTCCCGCCGCGAATTTCTGCAAAAAGTCGGCGTAGGAAGTATTTTGCTTAGTGCAGGCGCAACAGGATTTCAATCGGTAAGAGCACTTATTCCCGATGTTCTCTACGAAGCATCCGAGCGGTTTAAGGTTGGACATCCCACACAACTTTCTGAAGGAGTAACATTTATAGAAGATCGGCGACTCTATGTGTTCAAAGAAGGAAGGTCTTATTATGCGATCTCGGGAGCGTGTACACATCTTGGCTGTACTGTTAAATACACAAAATTGAATCAACCAAAAGATATTGAGGTTGACGGATTAACCAAGAAGATCAATTTCGAATTTCACTGTCCATGCCATGGTTCAAAATTCTATGCAGATGGAACTAACTTTGCTGGTCCTGCTCCCCGTCCGCTGCGATGGTATAAACTAGAACAATCTCCTGATGACGGGCAACTGATAGTGGATTTAGGCGAAGAAGTTGAACAAAATTTTCGGTTAACAGTATAAACGATCTTTAATTCGGAGCGGACAATGCAATTTTTAGAACAAATAAAGAAAATCTATAATAAACTTACATGGACATGGAATCCGGGAAGCGAAAAAGAATCCGGTGATGCTATTGTAAAAAATATTCTGCTTCATTGGTTTCCGAATAAGATATCGAAGAAAAGTTTATCGTGGAATTATTCATTCTACCTCGGCACAATTTCATTTATCCTTTTTTTGATCTTAACAATTACCGGAATGATTTTAATGTTCCTCTATGTCCCGTCGGTAGAACGCGCTTATAGTTCTGTAAAGGACATTGAGTTTGTAGTTGCATTCGGATGGCTCTTACGTTCGGTGCATAGAATATCTGCACATTTGATGGTAGCGATTGTTTTTCTTCATATGGTTCGAGTCTTTTTAACAGGATCATATAAAAATGGAAAATCAATCGGTTCCAATCGCCCGACAAACTGGATCGTTGGTATTATTTTATTGCTTTCTACACTGTTGCTCTCATTCACGGGTTACTTATTACCGTGGGATCAATTGGCATATTGGGCAATTACCGTTGGAACGAACATTGCAAGTTCTGCGCCAATCGTGGGCGAAAAAATTCGATTCTTTCTTCTTGGCGGCAATACAATCAATCAGAACGCGCTCATTCGATTTTATGTGTTGCATGTATTTTTCTTACCCGTGCTCGTTCTGTTTTTATTCTTCTACCACATGTGGCGCATCCGTAAAGATGGCGGATTAGCGGCTGCCGACAATGAATCACTGAATCAAAAACCAGAAAATATTGCACCGGTAAAATCTAAAACATATTCGTTGCTTGGTATAACAAAAGGAACAAGCGTTCACGTGCAGACAACAATGGTGAACGAAGAAGAAAATTCAGTCTCATCAGCACCACACTTAATTCGCCGTCTCTGGTTGGTGACCCTTGCAACGACGGCTGTGACAATTTTATTAGCGATTTTTTTTGCTGCTCCGCTAGAAGAAGCGGCTAATCCATCGGTGACACCGAATCCGGCCAAAGCACCGTGGTATTTTCTCTGGTTGCAGGAAATTGTTACCGATACAACCCTTAAACTTGGATTCATCACTATTAACGGTGCATTTATTGGCGGTATCATTTTGCCAACGTTTCTCATTGGTCTTGCAATCTGGTGGCCGTACCGTGATCGATCCGGATTGAACAGTGTTGGAGTGTGGTTCTCTCCCGAACGAAAAAAACAAAATTACACATTCATCGGAATCTGTATAATTATCATCATCTTTACCATCATTGGAACATTTTTGCGGGGACCATATTGGAATTTCTACTGGCCTTGGGAATCGTGGCCGATGATGCCTGTGAAATTTTAACTGAATTATTATTTCCACACGATTATAAACGAGATGAGCAATGAACCATAAGAATATGAAGCAGAAATTAGAGTTTGTTATCAAGGATAAAATCTTTATTAGCATTGCCAGTATTATCTTTTTACTCGTCACAGGGTACATTGTTTTTAATTATCTGACACCTGAGTGGAAGATGTACCAACAGGATTTTACATCGGTAGTGGAAGAAAAACTTGGTGTTGATCGAGCAGCAACTGTTCGTGGCGGACTTCAACAAATTTATGTAAAAGATCTTGAGGTCACAGATCGTTGTATTACGTGCCATATGGGTATGGAATGGAAGGGAATGGAAAATGTTGAACAGCCGTTTCGTTCTCACCCCAAAGAGATCTTGGCAAATCATCCAATCGATAAATTTGGCTGTACAACTTGCCATTCGGGGCAAGGCTATGCAACGGATATGAATTCAGCGCACGGATTCTCAGAACACTGGGAAGACCCGCTGCTTGGCAAAGAATTGTCCGATTTTTACGTCGTGAGCAATAAAAAAGCGATGATGGAAGTGAACTGCAACAAGTGTCATCGCTACGAAAAAGAGACAAGGGGAATGGATTTCTTGAACAGGGCAAAACAACTTGTGAACGAAAAAGGCTGCCGTGCGTGTCATGTTATTAACGGACGCGGAGGAACCGTGGGACCGGATTTAACATACGAAGGTGAAAAATCTCCCGAACAATTCAACTTTGAACGGATAAAAGGTTTTACATCGATGTTTGCGTGGCACAGCGCTCATTTTAAGAACCCAAAAGAACTTGTTGCAGAAACAGTGATGCCGAATTTTAATTTCACTTCAAACGACGCCCAGGCGTTATCGTTACTGGTGATGAGTTGGAAAAAAGCAAAGATCCCCGTTGATTATATTCCTTCGAATAATTTTAAAGATGTGCCAACACAGGAAGAATTGGAAAAAGAAGAACGAATGAAGAACGGTCCGGGCGCCTTTTTTGTAACAAAGAACTGCTTTGTTTGTCATTCGGTTTCATCGCTTGGTGTGGAAGCAGCAGCACAAATTGGTCCAGACCTTGCACTTGCCGTGGAAGATGTTCAATCCCGATTTGGCAGAACGCTCGATGATTTCTTGATGAAACCGACCGGAACAATGGAGGTGGTACTTTCGACAATGATTCCGTTGACAAAAGAAGAACGATTAGAAGCGATAGAAAAATTGCGTCAAGCCTATGAAATAAAGAAACGAGAAAAAGCTGTATCGAAAAAATAAGCGCATTATTTCACAACCAACTAAAGGAGGATTTCTATGAAACAAAAAATGTCTGCATTACTCTTCATCGTTATTGCAATCGCAATGCTGATCGGCTGCGGCGATGATAAAAAAGGACGTGCCGGTGCCCGATCTGATGTACAAGAAGCGGCACAAAAGACATATGTTGCACCAGGAGATCTGGACGAGTATTACGTTTTCAAATCCGGCGGACATTCCGGACAAGTGTACGTGTACGGCATTCCATCAATGAGACATATTTCCACAATCCCGGTCTTTACACCATACCCGGCTACTGGATACGGGTTTGATAAAGAATCAAAAGAAATGCTCGGAGGATTTACGTGGGGCGATGCGCATCATCCCTCCATCAGTGAAACCGATGGAGATTACGACGGGCGATGGTTGTTTATTTCTGACAACGCTAACAATCGAATGGCTCGAATTGATCTGCGTGATTTTAAGACAAAGGAAATTTTTGGACCGATTCCAAACGTATCGGGAAATCACTGTTCATCGTTTGTAACAGAAAACACCGAGTATGTGCTTGCCGGTTCTCGTTTTTCCATTCCGCTCCCTCGCGGCAGATATGAAAAGATTGAAGACTATGCCACAAAATTTAATGGAGTGGTTGCAGGAATTAATGTTGACAAAAATTCAGGAAAAATGACTCTCGGATGGCAGGTTTTAATGCCGCCGTTCAATTACGATCTTGGCGATGCGGGAAAAGGACCGAGCAAAGAGTGGGGTTTCTGGACATGCTATAATTCAGAACGGGCAATCGGAAAATTAGAAGTAACCTCAACACAAAAAGATCGGGATTATGTTGTTGCTGTCAATTGGAAGAATGCAGAAAAGGCGATCAGCAACGGTAAATTTAAAATGATCGGCGGTGTGAAAGTGATCGATCCTAAGGATGTTAACGATGTTGTGTTTTTACTCCCCGCAGCAAAATCTCCGCATGGCGTCGATATCAGTCCCGATGGAAAGTACATCATTGCCAGCGGAAAATTGCAGAGTATCACTACCGTTTTTAGTTTTGAAAAAATGTTGACCGCCATTGCGCAGAAGAATTTCTCCGGAAACGAAGATGGAATAAATGTTCTAAATTATGATGCCGTTAAAGATGCGGAAGTGAATGTTGGATTGGGACCGCTTCACACGCAATTTGACGATCAGGGATATGCCTACACATCATTGTTTGTTGAAAGTGCTGTTGCTAAATGGAAGCTTGGATCGTGGGAGGTTGTTGATAAAATACCGGTTGCATACAACATCGGACATCTTACAGCAGCAGAAGGAGATACAAAGCATCCTGATGGTAAATATCTTATCGCTCTCAATAAATTATCGCACGGACGGCATTTAAGCGTTGGTCCTTCGCAGCCGGAAGCATCGCAACTGATCGATATCAGCGGTGAAAAGATGGGTTTGTTGTACGATGCTTTTACAGAGCCAGAACCGCATTATGCTCAGATCATCAAAGCGGACAAACTTAAACCAATTGAAGTGTATCCGAAAGAAGAAAATAAACATCCGAAAGCGATCTGGGATTTAAAAGATTCAAAGGTTGTGCGTAACGGAAAGAACGTGGAAATCTATGCCATTGCTGTTCGATCCAGTTTTGAACCCACGAAGATTGAAGTGAATAAAGGGGACAAAGTGACGATCTATATGACGAATATCGAACAAACAACCGACGAACTGCACGGCTTTGGTTTGAATGAATACAATATCAACGTTGTCATCGACCCCGGTGAAACAAAGGTTATTGAATTTATTGCAGACAAAGCGGGCGTGTTTCCATTCTATTGCACTAACTTCTGTTCTGCACTTCATCAAGAAATGCAAGGTTATATGCTCGTGAAGTAATTTTAGATAGCGGGATGAATATGTTTCATCCCGCTATGTTATTCTTAAGGAGTTATTATGCAGCAATATTTAGAAAAAGCAACATCATTTTTTGAAATACCGATTGATATGCGGAGTCGTTTTATCATTATCCTTGCCGCCGCTATGCTTATACCATCATTCTTTACTCCGCTCTGGGTAATGACGATGTATTCCAATCAATTTCCAGACGGGTTGGTTTTGAATATTTTTTCCTATAAACTTGAAGGCGGGAAAACTCCAAATCAAGATGACTTGAAGGAAATCAATTCGCTAAACCATTATATCGGTATGCGCCCGTTGATCGATGATGATTTTACGGAATTTAAATGGATCCCATTCGTCATCGGCGGAACAATCCTTCTTGCGCTGCGTGTTGTTGTTCTGGGAAAAATGTCGAAGCTGGTAGATCTGTTTGTGATGTTCTCATACTTTGGTCTGTTTTCGTTATGGAGTTTTTATTATAAGATGTACATTTACGGTCACGAACTTGATCCTACTGCGGCAATAAAAGTTCCGCCATTTACACCGCCAATGTTCGGGCATCAAACAATGGCAAATTTTGAAGTATATAATTACCCTTCAACAGGTTCATTTTTTATTTCCGTGATGCCTCTGTTGTTATTGGTAGCTATGTGGCTATCGCGAAAAGCGTGGTTGGCAAAGCAGAAGTAGCATATGAATTTTCCAAAACCAATTATTACTCGTGAACACGGATCGTGGGCAGTGCTTTTTGTACCGATGCTCATTGGTGTGGTATATGCCGGAAGTTTTTCAATAAATATTCTTTTACTCGCATGTTCTGCATTGGGAATTTTTTTAAGTTATGCCCCAATCCATTCAGTTCTTCGCGAATTCAGCGGAATTTCTCAAGGAAACGAAAAAGTCCGCGCTTCCATTATTTGGGCAATTATTTATGTGTTCGCAGGGATCTTATTCATTATTCCTCTTTTTCTTCAAGGATATTATCATCTTATAGCATTTGCGGTGTTGGGTGCTACATCATTCTTCGGGAATTATTTTTTAACAATTAAAATTCAAAAATCAATTGTCAGCGACTTAATTGCGATTGCGGGATTGACGTTGAGCGCACCAAGCGCATATTATATCGCCACCGGATTGTTCGATGTTAATGGAGCAGTATTATGGATATTGAATTTTCTTTTTTTTGGATGCAGCGTCTTTTATGTTCACATGAAGATCAAGGTCAGCGCACTTAAAAAAGATCGTTTACCGTTACGTGAAAAACTGACATTGGGAAAATTGAATATTCTTTATCATCTCTTTGTCGTTTCTGTCGTGATCATTCTTTCGCTGTATCATTATACACCACTAACCGCAACGCTGGCATTTGTTCCAATGTTCGTTCATGCGATATATGGCACAATGAACTTGAGTGGTTCAATCAAATTCAAAAAACTGGGAATTCTTCTCTTAGCACAATCAATTCTATTTGGAGTGGTGTTGGTGTTTGTATGGTCGTGAAGAAATCAACATATGTTCTTTTTGCAGTAATATTCGTCCAATCATTGATTGCCCAGCAAACAATTCAAACATTAATTGAACAGGCACAACCCGGCGACACTGTTATTGTTGATGGAGGAAGATATTGTGAAGATATAGTAATCGCAAAATCCATACATCTTATTGGAAAACAATCTCCTGTTATTTATGGAACCGGAAAGGGAAGTATTGTTACGATTCTTGCTCCTTGGTGTACAGTATCGGGATTTGTAATAGAACATAGCGGTAATATGCTTGTCAATGAAGACGCAGGAATTCTCTTGAAGTCGGACCATAACACTATTCGCGACAACAGACTCAGCGATATTCTTTTTGGGATATATCTGATGCAATCAGATTCGAATATTATCGCATTCAACAAAGTGACCGGTCGATCGACTCTTGACCAAGGCGAACGTGGGAGCGGGATTCATCTCTGGAATTCCAATTATAATATGTTGGAGCACAATACAATTTCCGAAACACGCGATGGCTTTTATATCCAAAACGCCAATCATACGCTCATTCAGGATAACGAAGTGTATCATTTGCGATATGGACTGCATTATATGTACGCCGATTCAAATACATTTTTGCGAAATACATTTCGGGACAATATTGCCGGTGCGGCGATTATGTTTACGCGAGGCATCGTGATGAAACATAATGTGTTTTTACGGAATCGTGGATTTTCTTCCTATGGAATGCTTTTACAAGACTGTCATTATTCCATCGCCGATTCGAACATTTTCTCCGATAACGTAACCGGAATCTTTTTTGAATCATCCACGAATAATCTTTTCCGCAATAATATTGTTGCTCGAAACGATTTGGCCCTGATGATGTTCCAAAACGCCATTCATAATACCTTTACGGAAAACAACTTTATCGATAATTTGAATCCATTGACTATTGTTGGAAGGCGAACAGAATCGTTGTGGAGTTTGAACGGCAGAGGCAATTACTGGAGTTCGTACGACGGGTACGACATTGATAATAATGGAATCGGCGATGTGCCGATGAAGGTTGAGAATGTCTTCTCGTATCTTGAAGGAAAGAATGCCAATGTACGGCTTTACTTATACAGCCCTGCGTCACAAGCATTGGCAGTTTCGGCGAAAGCTTTTCCGATATTGGATATTTCAGGTGAGCGTGACGAATATCCGTTAATGGAGCCAGTTCCATTAAAATGGTTTACTACAATAATGAGTGATGATGGTAAGAGAGCAACTAAACCAACAACGGCTTCATTTATTCCATGGCTGATGCCTATTGTGATTTCAATTGTGATCGTATTTGTGCTTCGTATTCGAAAGAAAAAATTATTATGATCGTTGTCGAACATCTAACGAAGCAATATGGCAAGTTTACTGCAGTAAACGATGTATCGTTTACTGTAAAACAAGGAGAAGTCTTTGCATTTCTCGGTCCCAACGGAAGCGGTAAAACTACAACGTTAAAATCCATTGTTGGTCTTAATATTCCAACGTCCGGTTCAATACATGTTCATGGAATTAATGTTCGTACACATTCAAAAGCTGCGAAACAGTTTATGAGTTATCTGCCTCAGCGGGTGATCTTTCCTGAAACGCTTACTGCACGCGAAGTTGTTCGTTTCTACAGCTCGCTTCGGAATATCTCTAAATCTGTTGCGGATGAAGCTTTATCGAATGCAGGCTTCAATGGATTCTCCGATAAACCGGTTCACGAATTTTCAGGCGGAATGATCCAGCGACTGGGTATGACAGTTATTGCAATTCCGGATTCGCCGATCTTGTTATTGGATGAACCGACGGCAAATCTTGATCCTCAAGGGGTGAAACAATTTCGTGATTTTATTACGGAACAAAAGGCAAAAGGGAAGACTATTATTTTCTCCACCCATTTACTTGCGGAAGCCGAACAGCTTGCGGATCGTGTCGCAATTTTTGTTTCGGGTAAACTTGCAGCACTCGAATCAATTGATAATCTCCGAACGACCTTTCTCAAAGAAGGAACGATCGAAGATCTTTATTTACACTATGTAGGGAATTCACAAAAATGAAAAAAAATGAATTTTTTTTGCCCATTGTCATTTCGAGCGAAGCCCCGAAGGTGCAAGCGAGAAATCTCATATTTATATTTGAATCAAAAAACGAGATTCCTCGTCGCTCCGCTTCTCGGAATGACATTGAATATGGATTTTTAAGAAGTCTCATTCCGATGACTCTAATGTTTCTTTTCATTTCCTGTGGACCGAAAGAGATACAACCGATAGAACTTTTCCCGGAAGATGAATGTGCAAGCTGCCGAATGACTGTCTCTGATCCTGCGTTTGCATCAGAGATCATCAATAAGGATGGTTCGGTGGTAAAGTTCGACGATCTGCGGTGTTTTGAAAATTATCGCAAAGATCATAACATTGATGATGTTGAAAAAATATTTGTCAAAGATTATGAAACAAAAGCATGGATACCGTTTGGAAAAAGTATTGTCATTCAAACAGGGATTGAAACGCCGATGGGTTCAGGACAAATTGCCGTTGCAGATCAACAGCGTGCAAAACAATTGAAAGAACGATATCCTCCAACACTTGCAGCAATGGAAGGCGATGCATGCTGCGCGCCTAAGAAAAATTAGGGATCCCTGTGAACCATTTACTCATTACTCGCATTGCGCGCCAAGAATTATTAGTGAACATCCGCAACAAATGGACAATTATTTTTGCAGTTGTCTTTGGTGTTCTTGTCATTGGCATTTCATATATCGGAATTATGGCCGAAGGTTATTCCGGTATGCAGAATTTTACACGCACATCAGCCAGTATGCTTAATTTAGTGTTGTATATCGTTCCGCTTGTTTCGCTGATCATGGGAACACTCAGCTTTACCAGTGATCGCGGAACAACTGAACTGCTTTTTTCTCAACCGGTATTTCGAGGTGAAGTTCTTCTTGGAAAGATACTCGGTTTATTTTTGTCTCTTTTACTTTCTATGATCGTTGGTTTTATCGTTGCCGGAGGAATAATTGTTACTGTTACGGGATCCGAAGGTTTGCTGCAATATTTACTGTTTGTGCTGTTGTCATTATTGCTTGCATTGGTATTCCTTGTTGTGGCCGTGATGATCGCAACGTCAAATAAACGGAAATCAAGATCGTTCGGTATAGCTCTCTTTGCATGGTTCTTTTTTGTATTGTTTTATGATTTGATCATTCTCGGAGTTTCACTGTTATTCAAAGGTCAAACTGCGAATACTATTCTTTTCCTTTCACTCTTCGGTAATCCGGTCGATATGGTGCGTATTGCAGCGTTGATCATTCTTGATAATGTTTCGATCTTCGGCGCCGCTGGTGCCGCATTGCTTCGATTTCTTGGCGGAAGCGGAACGAGTGTTGCATTGTTGATTGGATCGTTGTTGGTGTGGATCGGTATTCCTATCGTTGTCTCTCATCGTTTGTTGAATAAACAAGATATCTAATTCAATCCTGATTCAATGAAAAAATTTCTTCTTGCGGGCGTTGGCGTTATACTACTTTGTATTATTGGTACAATCATATATTATTTCAAGTCCGATGATTATGCAAATGATCAACATTTTAAAAACGGAGAGACAGAAGTATTCATTTCAATTCCACCCGGCGCGACATATCAATTGTTTCAAGCAGGAAATTCATTAGGTGTTGCTAAAGAAATGACAGTTACCGCAGCAAACCCATACTGGCTTTCCGCAGGAAATTATTTTGTTAAGGTGGCACTTCATCAAAAAGAATATCTCTACCCAATTTCACTTACAGGATTCCGATGCGGACCTGATAATGATGGTTCGTTCATTGTTAATTGCAGAGAAGCACGACCCGAACAACCACCGGTATTACTGCAAGAAATTCCATCATTCAAATATATTCCAAGCGGTTCATTTCTTTTTGGTGATAAACAACTTCCAACAATACCTCATTACGTTTGGTTAACGACGTTTTATATTTCACCATTCGAAATCACTAACCAAGAATTTCGTCAATTTCTAAATGACCCAAATGGATATTCGAATCAGGAGTGGTGGACTGAAGCAGGAAGATTATGGAAGACTTCGAATAAGACGCAGGTTTCAGCAGCATTATTAAAAAACAATAAGGATTACCAGCGATTCGGTCAGCCAATGCAGCCGGTAACATGGGTGAATTGGTTTGAAGCGAACGCATTTTGTAAATGGTTGTCGAAGAAGATAGGGAATGGACATTGGTTGTATTCGCTTCCGAATGAAGCCGAATGGGAAAAAGCATCGCGAGGTCCTGATAATGAAGATTACAGCCTTACAATGACGATCAGTGATGACCAAATGAAACTATTTAATTGGAAAAAAAATCCCGATGATTCAATCCCTGTGTATGATATTGAATCAACACACATGAAATATAAACCGAACCGTTATGGTCTGTTCCATACAACGGGCAATGTCAGCGAGTGGACAATGTCTATCCATCGTTCATTCAATAAGAAAAATCCATTTCAGTTGGATTCACGCAATCTTGAAACGAGCGAAGGAGAAAGAGTGATCCGCGGCGGTTCGTGGTACAGCGCAAGCATTGCAAATCTTTACATTTCATATAGAGATGCATTCCCGCCACAGCATTCCACGCAAGATGTTGGTTTTAGAATTATTGCAAAATTGTTACCATAAGAAAGAAATCACATTATGAAAAACGACATCACCACTCGTCGGGATATTGAGCAACTTGTGAACACGTTCTATGATAAAGTGCAACGGGATGCGATCATCGGTCCGATCTTTATCCATGTTGCCAAAGTCAACTGGGACCATCATCTTCCGATAATGTATTCATTTTGGGCTGGTATTCTGTTGGAGGAGCGCACCTATGTTGGTAATCCAATGATGATCCACGAAGCATTAAACAAGAAATCTCCGCTTTTGCAGTATCACTTTGATTCATGGGTACGATTATTTTATGAGACAGTCGATGAACTCTTTGCCGGGAGGAATGCAGAGTATGCAAAAGAGCAGGGCTCGCAAATAGCGCAATTGATGCATCACAAAATGAGGGAGTCAGAACAATAGAGAAATGATGAAAAAATTGCTCTGCGTCGTCGTTTCGTTCTCTTGTAAGAAAATATTACAATGCTTCAACGACGCGGAGCAACCGTTGCCGCACTTCTTCCGAAAGCGGCTGAAGTGCGGGATTGGAGATGATCGTATCCATGACGATCGGATCGAATGCAGAAACAGTTACCCATCCGTTCTGTTCGTACACAAGAA
Organism: Bacteroidota bacterium; assembly: GCA_030679145.1. Classification (GTDB taxonomy): domain Bacteria; phylum Bacteroidota; class Ignavibacteria; order UBA10030; family UBA8401; genus UBA8401. Next base: position 148,533 of record JAUXTU010000015.1, read on the forward strand.
CATTGCAGGGAAGAAATAAACCGATCTCTTTTTCTACCTGAAGAGTTTTATTTGCAAATTGTGGATTACACGCGCCTAAAATTGTATAGCGCGGGATATCAACGTCAATTTTTTTCTTTAAAGTTTCCTTCATGTCGATGGTTGTCAAAATGCCGAATCCTTCTTTCTTCAATTCTTCGGTAACTTTTTCGATCGCTTGTTCGAATGAAAGCGTAACTGTTTTTGAAATTCCGTAGCTCATAATTTTTTTTCTTCAAGGATCGTCATTCCCGAATGTTTTTATCGGGAATCCATTTGCATAATTTAAAATTGTGGATTCCCACTTTCGCGGGAATGATAACACTCAAGTTTTGTCTCTAAAACAATTTTATTAGTAACCACATTATTCTACAATAATCGTTGGTTCAACAATAACTTCTGCTGTTATCGAATTTCCAATCAGGCAATTATCGTGCGCAGTGTGAACAAGTTCTTCTACTTGCTCTGTTGTCCACGAAGATTTCACAACAATGGTCGGTTTAATAATAACTTTTGTAAAGCGATATTTTCCTTCAACATTTTCCAGTAGTCCTTCCGCAGAACTTTTGTATGACTTCAGGGGAATTTCCTTTCTCATTCCAAACGAAAGGAACGTAGTCATCTGACAGATCTCTACCGCGGCAACAAGCATATCTTCAGGAGTCCATGTGCCGGGAATTCCTTTGAATTCCGGCGGACTGGAAACATCGAGCAGTGGTTTTCCTTCAGAGCGGAGAATTCCCTGTCGGTCAGATTTCCATTCCACTCCGGTATGATATGTGAACGTCTTAAATTTTCCTGCCAACTTACTGGCGGGCAGATTGATCGGTTGTGATATTATTGGTTCCATTATTGTTCTCAGGTTCTTTCTTTTTTGGTGAATTTACTAATAGTGCCGCTATTGCCATTCCGTACATTGTTGAAATATACGGATTACTGGTGATTGCACACGTACCGCTGATGCACCCTATGTAATAATAATAGGCATATCCGCCGGCACCGCCAAAGACAGCGGCAATTCCCCGTTTTTGCCAGACTGTTAAAGACTTGAAAAATTCCATGTTCCTATTCCGCCTTTCAAATTTCCAACCTTGAATCCAGCTTTTTTCAGTTTTATTGCGGCATTGACACTTCGGCTTCCGCTGGCGCAATAGCAAATAATCTCTTTGCTGCGATGTTTTTCCAGTTCTTTCAAGCGGGAAGAAAGTTCATGCACAGGAATATGGATCGACGTTGGAATAGAACTTGATTTGCGTTCACCCGCCGTGCGAACATCCAACAAAATACTTCCTGTTTTCACTTGTTGTTTTGCTTCGGTGCCGGAATAATTATTTAATGAACGGGTCAGTAATTGTTTGCGAATATAGAAGATCAGCATAATGCCGAGCATTGCATAAAAGAAGATTTGTTCTGATGTCATTTATTTTTATATTTTAATATTTAAAGCAGTACGTAGTTAAAAGCAAAATCATTGCCACAGATTACACAGAAAATTTATATGGTTTCATCAGTGAAATCTGTGGCAATTAAAAATCTATTGAGTGATAATTTTTTTAGTCAATAAATTTTCGTTGATGACCTTCTTCAATTCGTTCTTCGGAAGTGCGCCGGCAGACATCATCGGTTTTCCTTCTTTGGGAATGAAAAGAAGTGAAGGGATTGAACGGATCCCGAAGACACTTGCAAGCTCCTGTTCTACATCGGTATTTATCTTATAGAAATTCACCTGTCCTTTCATCTCTTCGGATAATTCTTCAATGATCGGTCCGACCATTTTGCAGGGACCGCACCACGGTGCCCAAAAATCGACCACCGCAGGAAGCTCGCCGCTGAACTTCCAATCCTTATTGTTCTCGTAATCAAATACTTTTTTGATGAATGTATCTTTTGTGAGTGCTTCTGACATTGTCGTACCTTTTTTCTTTGTTATTTTCTATTTAATTCGTCGTCACTAGTAGTATTATGTCATTCCCGCATGTTTTTGGCGGGAATCTATATTATGGATGCCCGATAAGAACATTCGGGCATGACGAAGTGATTTTCCAGAAATTTATTTCAATTTCTCAGTTTCAATTTTTTTATTCGTGTTGATCCCAGTCATATGCCAGATGGGACAATATTTCATGAATCCCGTTATTACAAAGATCAATCCGGCGTATGCCCATGGTGTTTCCGGACCCCAAAATGCGAGTGATGTGATCAGTAATCCGAGTGCAATGCGGATCGGTCGTTCTGTTGCGCCAATATTGGTAAGCATGATAAAACTCCTTATAAAAAAAATGTGAAAAATGATTGCGTTGTTATTTCAATAGATATGATGCAGCGATCCCTGAAAAGGATTCAGCGACGGATAGTTTTTTTTGGATATTTTTTATCCAGCTGAATGACAGCGAATAGATTTTTTTTGGCTTTTGCAGAGAGAGTTGGCGCAGGATAGGAGCGGTATAAAAAGACAGTCTTCTTTAACGAATCGAGCAGGGCAGAGCAATTCTTGCACCCTTTGATATGTGCTTTGATCCTGCGGCACGATTCGGAATCCAATTTTGAATCCAGATTATCGCATAAGTGTTCGTACACTTTTGAGCAGGATAGCGTGTGAATATGGATGTGTCGTTGTTTCATGTTAATGATGTTTCATTGCTCCGTGTAATTTATGCCGTAAAAACATCCGTGATCGCCGCAGACGCGATTTGACCGCTGGAATGGAAAGCTTCAATATCTTCGCTGTCTCTTCTGCCGTTCTATTCTCAAGATCGCGCAGAACAAAGACCACTTTATATTCTTCCGGTAATTCCTGAATTGCATCGTCCATTGTTTTGCGCAATTCTTTGTTCATTAATGTTTCGATTGGTGAATCATCCCACGACTGCAATTGTTTCTGCACTGCTTCATCGTTCACATCCGGCGCATCATCGAGCGACTCGAGCAGTCCGTCTAATTTCCGTTTCCGGCGGTTCATTAAACAATTGTTGGCGACAATGGTATAGAGCCACGTTGAGAACTTCGAACGAGAATCGAACTGATCGATCTTGCGATAAACATTGATGAACGTATCCTGAAACGATTCTTCCGCTTTATCCTTATTCCTGCACAGTTTGAATGCAAAACCATACACCGTCTGCTCGTACTGCTTCACCAATTGCGCAAATGCGCGTTCATCACCCTGTTTTACTTTGGCGATAAGATGGTGTTCGGTCTGCGTGTCGAGAGTGTTGGTCATTGATATGATGCAGTGAAACGAAAAAAAGATGCTTTTGCTTTCAAAGAATAAAGAAAAATGGGTGCGGATGCAAGAAGAGATAAATAGATTACTTCGCAGCGAAGACGTTGGGAACAAGATGAAAACTCAAAACCTAACTCACAGGTGCGTTGACAGTTTACACCTCAGAAGTTGAGTAGATGGGTGGCGCTTATCATTCATAGAGATAACGCCTTTCATTTAAGACACCTAAACAATAATCAATACCGAAAAGTATTTGTTCGGTTTCATCTTTTGATGATTCAACTTCTTCAACCGTGGGTCTGTATCCATATTTGTGAATGATTCTATTTCGCAATATATTCACTTGAGTATTTTTCAAACGCAATATTAAATCACTCAATTTATTATCCTCAATACTTTTTATTGCTTCATTTGTTGGTTCCGACGAATATAACTTCAAATCCAATATTATAGAATTACTTTGCTCAAGGCCATTACTCTTAATTTTGTTCGTAATAAAATTAATAAATGTATTCCTAAGGAGATAAAATGGCCATTTACGTGTACTTTCAAAAAGTAAATCTGATATTTTATTTAGAAGGTTTTCATTGTAAGATTTTTCAATCCCAAAAGGTTTATAAAGCAATTCAACTCTAAGAAATAACGCAAAATACATCTCAAACGATTGTGTTAAATTTAGTATACAATAAGAATATTGCTTCCGTTGTTTTAACACCTCACAATCTAAAATTAACATTTGCCACGCTGGATTAATTAAATCTTTTTCAATCAGAAATTTAAAATTACAACTACTACTTTGACAGACAACTATTTTCTCAATGAGAAGTTTAAAGTTTTTAATATCAGATGCACGATTATATATATTCCAATATGAACAATAGGGACAACGCGCCTCAACATTTTCATATGTTGATCTTGTTTCAGTTGATTTTTTAATTACCATATTGAATTATTATTTTATGAAAAGTTAATCTAGGGTTCTGTTACAACCCGAAAACCGGTAGCAACCTCTCTACTTCCAGGACTGTAACCGGCTCGATGTGCAACCCTATGATTAGTATTGTACCCATAATACCAAGAACCACCTCTAACAATACGGTAAATTCCGATTGGAGAAAGCCATGCACTTCCATCGGTTGGTGCTCCATCATAGTCGCTGTGATAGAAATCTTCACACCATTCCCACACATTACCACTCATGTCGTGAATTCCAAGTTCATTTCCTGTTTTTGTTGCTACCGGATGTGGGGAATAAAGCTCTATGTAGTTATAATACCATGAAACAGAATCTATGTTGTCACTACCACTATATATATAATGAGGTTTATGTGCTTTTATACCACCTTGAGCAGCAAACTCCCATTCTGCTTCGGTTGGAAGTCGAACAATTTTTCCAGTTTTTAAACTCGCCCAAGCGCAAAACTCTTTTGCATCAAACCAGTTTACATTTATAGCAGGCATTGAAGTTCGGCCCCAACCACCATCATTAGGTTTCGATCGAAATGTTTCTCTGCAAAATTGGTCATATAGGTCAAATGTTACTTCCGTTTTACAAATTTTAAATGATTTAACGGTCACTTTATGTTGAGGATATTCCTCAAACAACCCTGTACCATTTTCACTACCCATATCAAATGTTCCACCATCAGCCACAATCCACTCTACGAGTAATTCAGGAAATCTTGAAATCAATGAAAATTGAATTTGAGATGACTTTGCAAAATTATTATTAATGTCATACGCTATAACGGATAGCGTATGTGAGTATGAATTAGAATACTTCTTATAGAGTATATAATATTTATATGGATATTGATTTAATACCGTATCAATTTTATTATCTACATATATTTCTATTTTATCGATTCCTCTATCATCTTTTGCCGATATTTCAATAAAAATTGAATCTGCCTCATTTGTGTTATCCGCAGGTAAAATAATTTTCACTTCTGGGGATATTGTGTTGTTTTCTGTAGGGCTATTTCTTTTGCAAGAAATGATATTTGATAAAACAAACAGAATAATGATTGGTATAATAATTTTCATTTTTTTACTTTAACTAATATTTTATTTTTATTTTCGAACACCGTAACAAGCTACTGTTGGTCTAGTTAAACCAACAACTAAAGTGGAATATTTTCCATTATCACCTTGATTGATAAAGTACTCTTTATAGTCTACGCCGATGACAAGTTTTATTTGTGAATATTTATTTCTATCAGCACTTAATGTTACCTTAACCGACCAGTATGAATTTAAAGTATTTTGATATTTTCCTACATATTCAGCAGAGACTGAAGTTGGATTTAATAATTCTTCCTTGCCGCTTTCAGATTCATTTGGATCTGAGCAGCCAACTAATAATAAAATAAAGGATAGTAGTAATTTCACTTCAATCTCCGATATGGATAGTCGCCTAATCTATGATTAGTTTGCTTATCAAAAAAACCTGAAATCATTATTCTACTAATGTATCATAAAAATTGTGATGAACAATCCTATCTTCAAGTATGTGTTAATTTTTGCCTTAATATTAACAAAGTTTGAATAGAGCGCAACATCCTGATATGGCAATCTCTTTTTGATTTTCAATCAAACAAGGTTGTTATTTGCACACTGCAACAATTCACTCAAAAAAACGTTTTTTAAGAGTGTTTTTCCTTTGCTTGCACTTCATGTAATTTAAGCTGAAATTTCATCTATGAATCGTCGGGCTGTATTAAAAAAATTAATCGTTACACCGCTTATGCTACCATCGTTATCGCTCTTTTCACAAGAACGATCCGGGCTGCCGTCACATCATGGCGAGAACGGATTCATCAATACCGATCCTGAATTTGCTGAAGCGGGATTCAATGAAATGGCTCCTTGGCTTGCAGGTAAACTCGGCGATATTTTTTATAGCACTCCGAAATTCGATATCCCCAGAGAAGTGAACGACGGTTCGATCTTCAAAGAAAAAAAAACATACACTATAACATGGATCGGTCAGTCAACCGCATTGATCCAAATGGAAGGATCGAATTTTCTGACCGACCCTGTTTGGTCATCCAAAGCAGGTCCGTTCAAATTTGCAGGTTCGCCGCGCATTTCTGAACCCGGACTTGCAATAGAAAAACTTCCTCCGCTCGATTTTGTTCTCATCTCGCACAATCATTACGACCATCTTGATGAATACAGTATTGAATATATTGCTGATCATCATCCGAATGTAAAATTCTTTGTTCCGCTCCGTGTCCGCGATTGGTTTGAAGAGCGGGGAATTCAGAATGTTGAAGAGCTGGATTGGTGGGAAGGGGCATCATTCAATAATTTAAAAATTCTCTGCACACCGGCGCAGCATTTTTCCGGCAGGTGGATCAATGACCGAAATCAATCGTTGTGGTGTTCGTGGACAGTGCTTGGGAAAAAGAGATTATTTTTTGCGGGGGATTCTGGATATTGTTCACATTTCAAAAATATCGGAAAAAAATTCGGTCCGTTCGATCTTGCAATGATCCCCATCGGCGCATACGATCCGAGAAAATTGATGAAGCCCGTGCATATGGATCCTGCGGAAGCAGTGCAGACATTTTTAGATGTGCGCGGAAAAAAAATGCTTGCCATTCACTGGGGAACATTTATTCTGACCGATGAGCCGATGGATGAACCGCCAAAAAAATTATTGAGTGTGGTTGAAGAACAGAAGCTTTTGAAAGAAGATTTTTTGGCTCTGAAACTTGGTGAAACGAGAGAGTGGTAAGCAAAGATTTATTTATTCTTCATCAGTTTAATTATCTGCATCTTTAAGCGTATCGTCATTCCCGCACGTTTTTTGCGGGGATCTATTCTGTGGATGCCCGATAAGAACATTCGGGCATGACAAAAATTTGTCGCCCCGTTATTTTGGATGATGAAATTTTGCCGCCGCAACAGACACCGCACCGATCAACGATCCATATATTCCACCGATGAATGGACTTGAAATAAGTAAAAACCATTGCGGCGAAAGTGTTTTGGTAAAAATCTCTAATTCCGAAGCAGCGTGAGGATTGTGTTGTACGTAGAGTGAAAAGAACGCAATCTGAACAATTGTATTCGATAGTCCCATTCCAATACCCGCCAGAATCCCGTGAAGAAAAATCTTATGTGTTGTTGTTCGTGCAATGAAAACAGCCGTGACCAAAGCGATGACGATCCACAAGAGTAATTCAAAGTTCTGTGTATAGCCGAACAGGGAAGCTGTTCCCATCAAAATGCCGAACATCGAAAAAAAATATATATTAAGCCACTTCAATGGTTGTTTACCTTAGATTGTTGCAGTGAAAATACAAACTCTATGTGCTAACATCAATAATGTTTTAAGACTCAATGCTTAAAGAAAGTTCAGAAGTAATGAGTCAATTGAACGTGAAGGCATTCCTAAACCACCGGACTTGTATCTTACTAAGAGTTACAATATATTTAACACCTGTTTTTTTGAATTACTCAGATCTTAGTTGTATAAGTTAATGGTAAAAAATTCCACTTATCGGAGAAAAATACCGAGTTCTTACATTTTATCTGATTTTTTTTGTGAAAATATAACGGTTATAATTTGGCATAGTCTATGCCCTAGATATATAGTTAACCATCATTTCAAAAAAACTATTAAAGAGTAAAAACAATGGGTCAACAACAATTGTTGCTCCTCATTCTTGGTGCAATTATCATTGGTATTGCCGTCGTAGTCGGTATCACAATATTCCAAGATAATGCTATTAGCTCAAACAAAGATGCTGTAATAAATGATTTGATCCAGTTATCGGCAAAAGCACAAGAGCATTATCGTAGAACATCATCAACGGGTGGTGGTGGATATACCTATTCAGGAATTGATTCTGTTGGTTCGCTCGTTTCAAACGAATTTTCGAATAACGATAAAGGGAGATATTTTATCATACCTATTAGTGCAAATCAAATTCTTCTTGCAGGGTACAGTAAATATCAAAATGCTGATGGTACATATCCCGCAATTGGAATGCTTGTAACTCCCACCGAAAGTATAATAGGACCATGGATTAACACAGCAACAGCAATACCAACCTCTAATGCAGAAATAGACATACCAACTCCGTAAAATCAGTCTCCCAAGAGATCATCGTCAGTCTTGAAAAATCGAAGGTCATCAAAGAATATCTACATAAACGGACACCCTATCATTCCGCCAAAATTATTTTATTCACTTTTGTATTTCCAACAGGGTTACACAATTGCTTCTTCAATTTCGAACTGTTCATTCAATTCTTCCAGTTCATGTTCAAGCAAGCGTCGGTGTTCTCGTTTTTCCTGAGCGATGGAGATGAGCAGCGGCTTGATCAAACTGTCGCCGATCTGGCGGATGGTGCGTTCGTACAGGGCGACGCTTTCATTTTCTCGTTCAATAAGCCGCTCAATCATTTGTGTAACAGAAGAGAATTCTTCTACGGTTTGCATAAGTGCCTCTGAATATATTAAGACAATAGCGGTAATAGTTTTTTTATATCATCCTGATACAACGATACTTTTTCCCCCACATGCATTTGGATTGAATCTACTATCGCTTCAATCGGGATCACCAATTCGCGTGCGATAAAAGCAGCTACAGCACTAGTGGTTGCGCGTTGAGGTGTACACATTGAACGGAGTGGAACACGATATATTCTTGCAGATGTAGTGATCTCAGGAAGCGAATCTTCCATAATGATGACCGTCTGTTTGTTACTGCGGGAAATCGTTCCATTCGCCGTTACTTCTTTCAAACCTTCAGCAGATGAAATAATAACAACATCCGGCACGTCAATTCCGGTATAATAAATTTCTTCACTGCTTAAGACAACTTCCGACAGTGAAAACCCTGAACCTTGCGTAACAGGATTATCATTTTTTTGTGTTGCGTGAAGACCGCACAGAATTCCGGCGCGCATCAATAAGTAAGACGACAACTGCACTTTTTCTCCGGCAGTTCCGGCAATTACCCAACGGCGCGTTCCGTGAAGAGAAGAAATATATCTCTGCGTCAATGCATCGTTTTTTATTTTCGACGGATGACCCAATACTTTCGATTTATATTCTTCACAGAATTCTTTTCGTTTGAATGTGGCTGGAAGTGTTGCGGCATTATGCTGTTCGGCCATGGCTTGAATTGTTTTTCCATCGATCTTATTGTTCCCGATTGCAAATTCAGTGCAGAGTTCAACGATCTCTACCAATGCAAAACCGGGATGAGCAATCGCATCAGCGATCACGTTTGTCAGATTCTTATCGGTTGCGGAGATGCTGGTTACATATTCGGCTCCGCAGCTTTTTATCATTGCACAAATATCCATCGGCGGAACAATGTTTCCTTCCGGCGTAGTCGGCGTAATGAATTCCAGCGGAGAGAATCCGGAGTGTTGTCCGCCGGTCATTCCATACAGCATATTATTGGCAACTAGTACGGTCACGTCAACATTCATCAATGCTGCGTTGACAACATGAAGCAAGCCGATTGTTGCACCGCCGTCTCCGATGACGACAACGGTTTTCAATTTTGAATCGTTCAAGATCCCGTCCGCAAGTTCAACACCGGTTGCAAAAGCAGTGGAACGTCCGTGAGTTGTGTGGAACGTATGCGGAGAAACAAAAAGAGAATCAAGAATTCCGATGCATCCAATGTCGCTGACAATACAGACTTTTTTCGGATCAAGTTGAAGCGAGGATAATGCGCGGTCGAGATTGTGAACGTAATGATGATGTCCGCACCCTTTGCAGAATGGAAATGCGACGGAATCCTTCAAAAATGTTTTTGGCTGAACAGTTGTCATAAAGTTATACACCCCAGAATATCGTTTGGCGTGATCATTTTGCCGAACGAATTGATGCCAATGACAATTGTACCGGCGAACAAATGCTGTATGACGGAACGATATTGTCCGGTAAGATTTTCTTCTGCAATAAATATGGTGTGAACACCTTTTGCTGCTTTCTTCAAAAGTTTTTCCGGTATCGGGAACAGCGAGATGACATTCACCAATCGCACACGCATACCTTGCTTACGCGCTAATTTTACAGCTTCACGCGCAGTTCGTGCGGTGATACCGAAACTGATGATCAAAATATCTGCATTTGGATCGTCGTCAGTTTTAACGAATGCCATTTCTTCTGCACGTGATGTGATCTTCTTTTGTAAATGTCGAAGGACTTCAATCGTTTCAGGAGAATTCTTTTGTAATGATCCACCTTTGTCGTGCGCCGATCCCGTAATAGTAGTTTTATGTTCACCGCCGATTGGAGAGAAGAGTGGAACATCTGCAAGTGATTTAAAATTGTATGTTTTGTATCCATCTGTATCGTTGTTTACAGGTTGTTTGCGATAATTGACAGGAGAAGAAACGAGTGAACTAAAGTTCACATCTTCGGACATCATTCCGATTTCTTTATCCGAGAGTATGATCACTGGTGTTCGAAGCTCTTCTGCCCAAAACATGGCAAGTGATGCGACTTCAAAACATTCTTCAGCTGTACTCGGAGCAAAGATCGGAATTGTATATGCGCCTGATGTACAATATTCTGTTAATAAAATATCTCCCTGAGCACCTTGCGTTGCTCCGCCGGTACTTGGTCCAAGCCGTTGAACGACTGCGATGACAACAGGAAGTTCGGTCATTAATGCGTATTGAACTGTTTCGATCATCAGAGACCAGCCGGGACCCGATGTAGCAGTCATTGCTTTTGCACCCCGCGCAGAAGCACCGACGCAATATGCTAATGCAGAAATTTCGTCCGGTGAACTGATGGCAACACCGTTGCGCCTGGGAAGTTCTTCGATCATTGATTTATAGATCCCGGAAGCGGGAGTGATCGGATATCCGGCAAAGAATTGGCAGCCGGCATGCAATGCACCTTCGGCGATCATTTGATTACCGGTGCGTATTTTGATTTGTTGGATTGACATAATTGATATCGAAGATATTTATTAAACTCAATAATGAGATTTTATTTTTATATATATCAAAAATCGTGCTATGAGTTTGTGTCAGTTTATAGTGAAAAATTGAATTTTTGAAGAGGAAATTTATTGAGGATAAGAAAGCAAAATAATGTTTGCGAAAAATGAGAAGTAAAATCGGAGAAAAAAGTATGTAATAAAAAATCCCGCGTAGCGGGATTTTTTATTCACTGGAGATGAAAAGAATCAATATTCCTTTCGATTAGCGTACACATTCATCATCAATCCGGCAACCATCATATACGAAACAAGCGACGAACCGCCGTAACTAAGAAACGGAAGCGGAATACCGATCACCGGCATAAGACCGACAGACATTCCAATATTCACGAAGACATGAAATGCGAAGAGACAGGTGAATCCCATTGCAAGTAAATTACCAAATTTATTCTTTGCTGTTGATGCAAGATGCACGCCATGAAACAGTAAGATTGCAAAGAGTCCTAACACAACAACACCGCCAAGAAAACCGAACTCTTCTCCCGGAACGCAAAAAATAAAATCAGTCCACTGTTTTGGAATAAAACTCAGCTGTGTTTGAGTTCCGCGCATGAATCCTTTTCCAATAAGACCGCCTGAACCGATCGCAACTTTTGCTTGAATGACATTATATCCGGCACCGAGCGGGTCATTGTTCGGATCAAGAAATGTTGCGATACGTTTTTGCTGATACATCGGAAGTTTTTCGTACACGATCTGTACAAAAAATCCGATGACAACATTTGCGCCGAACACTATTGTCGCAAAGAACCGGTTCTCATTGCGAAGTTTGTAGAGACCGGCGCCAAGGAGAATAAGAACGATCAGAAATGGAGTTGTGCCAAAAATGGAAGCAGCCGCAACGAATGCCGGTGCAATGATAATAATAATGAGAAATTTTGATGCACCTGCCCAGTAGAGAACCGGAATATACATGGCAAGAAATGTAAGTGCAGTTCCAAAATCCGGTTGAAGCATGATCAATCCGATCGGTAAGGCAACGATTGCACTCGACTTCACAAGATCTTTCAGATCGGTTGCTTTCACATCGCTTTGACTTAAGAACGAGGCAAGCGCAAGCATTGTGGTGATCTTCACAAACTCTGATGGTTGAATTCCGAGTCCGGCAAATCCAAGCCAGCTTTGTGAACCGTATACTCTTTTTCCTACGAGCAGAACAAGTACAAGCAAACTGAGCGAAGTAAAGAATATCCGAAATGCATTTCGCTGCAACCAACGGAGCGGAAGAAGCATCATTGACAGCATCGCGAAAAAACCGATCACCGCCCACAGAAGCTGCCGGTAAAAGTCGCGTCCTTCATACGCATCGAATGTTGCGCTGTAAATAGAAAGCAGACCGATGCCGACGAGCGACAGTGCGCAGAAAAAAATCGTACGATCAAAATATTCTTTGAAAAACGAATTCATAAAATTTCTATTGATTTGCCGCTACCGGTTCTTCATCCGGAAGATTTGGTTCAAGTTTCATCGGTTTCTTGCCGTATCGAATGATTTCTCCGTACAAAAATTGTTCCATGCACAAACCGGCTATCGGTGCGGCGAACGCTCCGCCGTAACCGACATTTTCAACCAGCACGCAAATTGCAATCTTTGGATCTTCGAACGGCGCAAAGCCGACATACCACGCGTGCGATTTTCCATGCGGATTCTGTGCGGTTCCTGTTTTACCGGCAACTTCAATTCCTGGTACCCGTGATGCCCAACCTGTACCACCGGGAGCCATTGCTACACGTCGCATGCCTTCACGCACAAGTTCCCAAGTGTGTTCGGAAAGATTGATCTCTCGTTGTTCTACTTTTGTTTCTGTATATATTTTTGTCCGTTTGTTGAATGTTTTATTAAGCGCATGAGGCTGAAAATATTTGCCTTTGTTCGCAATCATTGCTGTATAATTTGCCAATTGCAGCGGTGTTACACCGACCTCACCTTGACCAATTCCAAGACTGATCAAATATCCCTGTGTCCATTTTCCTTTTCCATGGATTCGGTCGTAATAATTTCTGTCCGGCATCAATCCAGAATTCTCTTCGGTGATATCGACCTTTGTTTGCTTTCCAAATCCGAATTGTTTTCCCATCTCGCTCCAATCATCCAGCCCGACTTTCAACATCAATTGATAGAAAAAGACATTGCATGATCTGTGGATCGCGTCGACAACATTCACTGTTCCATGAACATGTTCGCATCTGAAAATTTTATTTCCATATCGGAACGAACCGGGGCAGGTTACAACCCAATGTTCATCGATGATTTTTTTATCGAGAGCAGTGAGGGCAAGCAGCATTTTGAATGTTGAACCTGGCGGATATCGCGTGAGTGTTGCACGATTATAGAGCGGAATTCCTTCGTCGTTGTTCAACGCACGCCACACATCCGGTGAGGTTGTTCCGCTGAAAATGGAAAGATCGTAATCCGGTTTGCTGACGAGAGCGATAATCCCGCCGTTGCGCGGATCGATAGCGACAACTGCGCCGCGCTTGTCGCTTAATAACGATTCCGCCATTGCCTGAACATCACCGTCAATTGCAAGATGAAGATCAAGTCCGTCAACGGGAGGAATATCATGTTTGCCGTTGTCGAACGTACCAATGATCTGTCCTTTAGCATTCTGCGAGATGAACTCCCATCCTTTTTCGCCGCGGAGCAGTTGTTCATATTTTGCTTCAATTCCCGTACTGCCGATGATGTCTCCGGGTTGATAATATTCTTTTTGTTTATCCAGCTGCACATCGGAAATTTCTTTTGCATATCCGAACAAGTGACTTCCATGCGCGTCGGCAGGGTAGAATCGTTTCGATTCCATCTGGATCTCAACGCCGTACAATTTATCTTTGTGTTCTTCCAGCATGGAAAGTTCAGCGAATGAAATATCACGTTTGATGCGGGTAGGGATGAATGCATTATACTTTCGTCCAAGTTTGATCTTATCCACCACCAATGTTTCCGGCATTGCAAGAATTGCTGATAACAGAGGAAGTTGTTTTTTATCAAAATCGACCGGTGTTACCATCACGCTGTACGATGGACGATTATCGACGAGCAATTTTCCTTTTCGGTCGTAGACATAGCCTCGGAGCGCTACTTTGGGAACATTGCGGATGGAATTTTCTTCCGCTTCTTTTCCGTACAGCTCCGCATTCACGTATTGCAGCTGGAACAATCGTCCAAGCAGAATGACAAAGCCTGCGACAAGCACAATGCGTACAACAAAACGCCGATCTGCAGAACCAAAATCATCAATCATAGATCATCGAAGCGAAGGTTTACGTGAATGAACGAACATTGGAATTGATGCAACAGTTGTTGTGTACAGTGCGGAGAATATTCCGAAACGAAAGATCGCCGTGAGCAAATCAACATCGCTTCCTTGAGTGAAAATAATAAAATAAATCAGATTGTGAATGACCGATGCAATGCCGACAATGATCAAGAACTGATAGTTGGCAAGATTCATTTGGGTTTTGTTTTCATTGTAAAAATATCCGGCAAGAAATCCGGCGATCGTTTTTGACAGTGCAGAAAGCCCAAGAAATTGTCCGCTGACCAAATCAAGCAATAATCCGATTGCGAATCCATATACTGTTGCGGGGATCTGTCCTTCCGTGATGGCAATGTACACGATCCAGATCAGCATAATATCCGGAATGATATTCGCAATTGATGTGAAACTGACAATGGTCGTTTGCAGAGCAACAAGAAACAATGTTGTAATTGCAAGGCGTACGTGTTTTGGCATTGGAGTAATGATAACAAATCAGGTTCAAGAATTTTTCTAAATTACTGCAAATTGCATCAAGAAGCAAAAATTTGCAGCAGATTGTATTTATCATAGATAGTGAATTTAACTTTCTCAAACCGTTTAAGACCTTTCGATGTTCCTATCAGCAAAACTCCTTCCGGAGTTTTGTGTTAATCTGCCAATAGTTGCGCTTACTTCATGGGAATATTACTATACCGATTTTTGCGAGCCAAGATTATCTATCTGAGCATTGCTCAACCTAGCACCGAAGGATAAAAGGGGAGAAGCTAAAACTGCGAAACAATACTGCTGAACCATAAACAATTGTAGTGAAATAATCCCGCCTCGCTTGCGTTTCCAAATCATATTGGCTTTATTATAGCGCATTATTCACAAACGTAAAAATCTTCTATGATGAAATTGATTGTCGTCGTGTTTCTTTTCATTTGTCCCGCCATTCTTTTTTCTCAGCCAAAATCCTTAAAAGCAGCGCGCACCGCAGTTTCACCGATCATTGATGGATATGGAAATGATGAAGTGTGGAAGCAAGCAAACACTGCCTCTGATTTTGTCCAACGCGAACCGATCGAAGGAACACCGGAATCGGAGAAAACAGAATTCAAGATTCTGTATGATGATAATAATCTCTATCTCTATGCATTGATGTATGATTCACATCCGGACAGTATTGTTTCACGTCTTGCGAGGCGCGACGATATTCCTGAATCGGATTGGTTTGGTATTGGTTTCGATAGTTACAACGACAAACAGACTGCCTTTGTTTTTATTGTTCTTCCTTCCGGCAGTAAATCCGACGAGTTGATGTATAACGACGGAAAAAATGAGGATTATTCGTGGGATCCAGTCTGGGAAGTGGAAACAAAAATATTGCCAAACGGATGGAGTGCAGAGTTTAAGATTCCTCTTTCACAGATACGGTTCACCGAAGGAAACGATACATGGGGAATGAATGTTGCACGGAGAATTTCACGAAAACAGGAAGAGACAAATTGGAATTTGATGAGCAAAAAGAAGGACGGTTTTGTTTCTCAATTTGGAATAATGACCGGAATGGCAGATATACGATTGCCAAAATTATTCGAAGTACTTCCGTACGCAGTCAGTTCATCGGAACATCATCCGCAAACCTCCAATCGAGAGAAGATAGAAAGAATCGATCCAAGTGTGGGTGTTGATATTAAATACGGAGTGTCATCAAACTATACTCTCGATGTAACATTCAATCCGGACTTTGCACAAGTGGAAGCCGATCCCGCAGTATTGAATCTTACTACATTCGAAACATTCTATCCCGAAAAACGACCGTTCTTTATTGAAGGAACACAAATTCTTCGCTTCACCACTTTTGGCGGAGACTTTGGTCCCGGATTATTTTATTCACGAAGAATTGGAAAACCGGTTCGGGTAAATCTTCCTTCTGACGGGAAAATAATTACCGAAGAACCGTTTCATACTACAATTCTTACAGCCGCTAAGCTCACCGGAAAAACTGAAAGCGGAACTTCCATTGGACTGTTAACCGCATTGATGGATGATGAAGAATTTTCATATCGTGATACACTTAATAACATCAAAACGGTTCGGGCAGAACCATCTGCAACATATAATCTTTTTCGCATAAAACAGGATTTTTGGGGAAACTCGAATATTGGCTTTATTGCCACGGGAGTTGCGCGGGAAAATCGTTCTCCCGCTTACACTGCAGGAACAGATTGGAATGTGAAATTTATTGATAATAATTATCAGCTCGATGGATTCCTTGCAGCATCAAGAATTATCCGCCCGAACAATGAAATTCGAGAAGGAAGTGCCGGAAAAATTCATTTCGGAAAAGTAAGCGGCGACTGGGTGTGGGGAATAAGTTCAGATTTCACGTCAAAAAAATATTTTATCAACGATATTGGTTTCTTTAATGCGCCCAATGACTATGGAATGTTCGGAAATCTTACACACCGAGATTATCAACCGGGAGAATATTTCCGTTCGGTGAGTTACGGATTTTTCCCGCATCTTCGCTGGACATTTGATGGGTTGACGTTGTTTAAAGAAATAAATGCAGAACTGTGGGGACAATTTTTGAATTATTGGAATTTTGATGTCTCAGCATCATTCTCTACATCAGCGAAAGATCCGTTTGAGTCACGAGGCAACGGAGTGTTTAATGTTCCCGAAGTCTATTTTATGAGAGGGGAAATTAGTACCGACAGCAGAGAAGAAATAATTTTTGAGTTTGAAGAAAATGTTCGCATGGCGGGGAATGGATACACAAAATATAATACCGAGTCTGCAATCATTTATAGACCAAGTTCTTCAATGGAATACCGTTTATCGGGAGGCTACGCACTTGAACGCGGACGCCCTTCGTATGCTGATGAAACACAAGATAGTGCAATTACATTTGCTCCAACAGAACCGGTTGCAGTATTTGGCAAGCGAGACGTTGATAATCTTGATATAACGCTTCGCAGTTCGATCCTTTTTTCAAACGATCTTTCACTTCAGATTTACAATCAATTCTATTGGGCAAAAGGAACATATAAAGATTTTTCTGTGTTGCGTCCCGATGGAAATCTTACATCGTACAACTACACAGGCAATCCTGATTTCAATGAAACATCTCTGCAAACAAACGTTGTTCTCCGTTGGGAATACCGCGAAGGCAGTACATTCTTTTTTGTCTGGTCACATGGTCGTGCGTTTGAACAGAATGGCGGATATAATACATCACTTGGTACAAATTTTGATAATACATTCCTGCGAACATCGCCGGATAATGTGTATGTAGTGAAGTTAAGTTACTGGATGAGCTTGTAATTGTATCGCTGACCTCTGGTCAGTGATTTTAAGACCAGCGGAACGGAGTTCCGCTATACAGCACACGTGATTTTGTAAAACTTATTTTACATATATCGGCTTGGGATTCTTTTCGGGCAATTGATTCAATTGTGTAGCAACAAAAAAATAGGAGAACAGTATAGGAATTTCTACTGTCTCGACCTTTCTGTTGATATCCACAAAACTATCCTCAAGTTTCAGTACATAGGTTGGTCCTGTTTGAAACGAAAAATGTTTGAAATCATATTCCACTTCGCGGCCGACTCCCAGATCAATTCCCTGCATTGTTCGCTGCAGAAATAATAATTCTGCGTTGCTAGTATCGTGCACGGCGCCAGGATTGTATGCGGTAATGTGTGAATATCCTATGGAGATGAATGTATGCGGCAATGTTTCCTGAACATGAATGTTTGCGCGCACTCCAAAATTAAAGATATACCAGAACGCGCTCGTATATACTTCAACACCTATCTTATCGGCAGGATAATACCGCAACGAAAGATAACCTCCGCTCGGGAATTCAAATCCATATCCGATAAAAAAGTCTCCTTTGGTTTGGGCGGTGAGATTGAACGATAATACTGAAAAGAAGAGAAGAATATAGAAGGAGGTTTTTATCACTGCAATCGTGAGATGTGTATTTTGTTGTTTATCAGTTGGATTATTGTAAGTGGTTTTGGTTTAAAGAAATGCTGAAGAAAACATTTTCATCCTTCATAATTCATCCTTTAACTTATCCTTTACCAATACTTACTCTTCGTACAACTCCAAGTTTTTTTCCGAAGAATAATTCTCCAACGGATGTGAACTTTTCAGGAGCATCGCTCACAAAGAACTGCACATTCGGTTTTTCTTTGCTCGTGTTGCGCAGACCAAGATTTTCAAGCATTGTTTCTACCGTTGATGCGGTTGCTTCTCCCGAATCGATCAGTGAAACCGTTCCTTTTGTTGCTTTCGAGATTATTTTTTTCAAGAGGGGATAATGTGTGCAACCGAGAATAAGTGTGTCGATCTTTTCTGTAGTAAGAGAAAAGAGATAATCATTGACGATCAGTTCCGTTGCTTTATGCTCAAGCCATCCTTCTTCAACAAGCGGAACAAATAACGGACACGCTTTGCTGAACACATTGATGGAATTGTTCAATCGTTTCAATTCGTGGGCATACGCGTTGCTGTTTACCGTTCCGGCTGTACCAATCACTCCGATCCGTTTATTCTTTGTAGAATGCATTGCTGCTTCCGCGCCGGGAATGATCACGCCAGTAACAGGAAGATTTGCTCGCTTTTGCACAACATCTAATGCAACCGCTGAAACAGTATTACAAGCTACAACGATCATCTTCACATTCTTGGAAAGAAGGAAATCAGTATCATCCTGTGTGTATTCACGCACAACTTGCGCCGACTTTGATCCGTACGGAACACGCGCTGTATCTCCAAAATACACGATATTTTCATTCGGCAGTTTTTCAAGCAGCGCACGAACCACGGTCAATCCGCCAATACCGGAATCGAATACACCGATTGATTTTTGATTTTTTGCTGACATAATTTTCTGTGGCTATACTTCTAATTGCACGTTCATCAACTGTTCAATAGTATGCAATATTTTCTCACGAAGAAACAACTTCTGTTCATTGGAAGATATTTTCTTTCCATCCTGCGTTTGCACATAAAATGCGTCAACAATACCGTCACCGCGTGTTGCAAGTTTTGCAAAATCGATCTGTAATTTCGCTTTGGATAATGTTTGTGTGATTTTATACAGAAATCCCGTCATATCCGGAGCATAGATGTCAATAATTGTATGCTGCGTGCTATCCTGAAAATCGACATCAATGCGGATGTTTGGATGCATCAGTGGTTTTGCGCGTCGTTTCCAGCGGCGATGGTGACGGTCGAACAGTTTTTCGAGCGTTTCTTTTTGTGTAAGAACATTCTCCATATCGCGCACGATCATTGTTTGAAGTTCGGGTGATAACATTCTTTTCGTTGCGGCATCAACAACGCGGAATGAGTCCATGACAAAACCATCTTCTCTCGTATAGATCTGCGCATCAAAGATGTTCACATCATTGGCGGAAAGCACGCCGCAGATCGTTGAGAGAAGAAATGGAGCATCACGGGTGATGACGACGACCTTTGTATGAGCATCTTCACTTTTAAAAATAACAGAAACGGCATCCAATGTTTTGATCTGTGATTCAAACTCGTCAAGTTCGTTCCGTGAGTAAGGTGTGGAAAAAGCTTGTTCAACAAATTCTGATTTTTGAGTAAGAAGCTTTCGAGTTTTTAAATACAATTCCTGCAGCAGCATTTCTTTCCAGCTTGTCCAGACATTTTTATTTACAGCAGAAAGATCGGAGTATGTAAGAATGAACAACATATCGAGCTGCTCCGGACGAGAAAAGTTCTTTGCAAAATCTTCAATGGTAGCACGATCATTTGTGTTCCGCCGAAATGCGATCTGTTCCATGATCAAATGATTCCTGATCAAAAAAGCAACATCATCATGGTCATCGGGAAAACCGAATCGTGCCTTCACTTTTTTCCATATATCAACACCGGTAATTTCGTGTCCCTGAATTCCCTGCGGTTTTGCAATATCATGAAAGAGAATTGCTAAATAAAGAGTCACTTTGTGAGGGAGGGAGTGAAATGTTTTTCCCAGAACACTGTCGATTTTTTGCAGTTTTTCCGCATGTTCAAGCGCAATAAGCGTATGTGCATCTGTTGTATAATAGTGATACATGCTGTGTTGAAAAAATGCCACCAGATTTCCCCACTCCTCGATGATCTTTCCCAACACATCAGCATCATTCATCATCTGCAATGTAGCGGCAACATTTTCCGGCAGGCGAAGTATTTCCAAAAACACTTTTGCAACCGCTGTTGTATCCGATGCAAAAAATTTTTGATTTCTCAGCAATGAAGAAAGTGATGAATGCAGCGGAGAACTCAATTCAACCGAGTGAACTCCGCACCAGTAGAATGCACGAACAATATCTGCCGGAGATGAAAATTCTTTTGCAACATTGCGGACAAATAATTGTCCATTCCGGATCATATAAAAATCGTCAAGAACCTGCTCTCGTATTTTAGACCAGACCGATGTTGCGGTAGTTTTCCGAAATTGATTGATAAGCAGTTTATTCAACCGGTAAACAACGCGGCCATGCAGAAAATATTCGCGCATGCAAACTTCTACGGATTCAACCGGTGTTGCCAATCGGTATCCAATCGCTTGTGCGATCTCCAATTGTTTTGAGAATTCGAGAATATCCTGCTGTGAACCTGAATGATAATGAAGTTCATTTCTTATACGCAATATTCCATCGAACGCATGGATCGCTTCACCCAATTCTTCGGATGAGATGATTCCATCATCCGCCAATTGGTGAAATAATGTCACGCAGCCGGATTCGTTGCAACGAAAAGGATTTAGTGAAAAGTATTTTATATTAGTTGAACGATAGACCCACACCAGCGAATGAAGATCGCGGACTCCGCCGGCACTGTTCTTCAGATTCGGTTCGAGTAATTTTACGGAATGTTCATATTTCTTATGCCGTTCATCGACACCGGTGATGACGGATGAAATGAATTTGAGATCCTGATTTTTTTCAATGTGCGCAAGAAATGCAGTAGTGTATTGATCCATCAGTTCGGAATTTCCACAGACATACCGGCTTTCCAGCACGGAAGCCCACACATCAACATCCGTTTGATAGAGATTCAAACAATCTTTGATCGTACGAACGCTGTGACCGACATCGAAGCCGAGATTCCACAACGAGTGAAGAAATTGCTGTGCCGTGTCTGCATTCGCAACTTTTATTTGTTCATCTTTGAACAGGATCATTACATCAACATCGCTATGCGGAGCCATTTCGAACCGTCCGTAACCGCCGAGCGCAACAACGGCAAACGTATTGCGCGGTTCCTCAGGAAGTTCTTCCCACAATTTTGTAAGAGTAGAATCGACTAATTGAGACAGTTCAGATGCAACTTCTAATCCGCTTGCACCGCTCCGGTGAAAGCGGAAAATATTATCATACTCTCGAGTAAAAAATTCTTTATTCGCCATTGTTTAAATATAGAACAAGAAGTGACATTTCCAATATTGTGAAGATAAAATTATTGTAATTCTTTTAGCAGAGATGATGTATGCAATCGAATTATTTTCGCTTTAAAGTCGAATTATTTTCGCTTTAAATTTGACACATTGTCAGACTATAAACTGAACGCCCGGCAACTCGCCAACAAACAGCAATTCTTGCGGAAACGATTTAACCTTCGACCATTGAGACCAATCAACAGCATCCTGACCCAATCGCACGAAGTTCCAATTGCCATCAGTGTCGCGTAAAAAGAAGGGATGTAAGCGGTTTGAAATGGTGTTTAATAAACGTATAAAGTCTGTTTCCTCGGCACTTGTAAGCCCATCCAGCGTGAATTTTCGAGTGTATTTTCCGTCTGTAACCTGCGTTGCAAAGGTTAATGCGGAAAGTGATTCATCCAAATCCGTAACGGTTGCAAATCCCTTCTTCGGGTTATTTATTATCCCTGGCAACTCCACTTGTGAGCCGATGAAGATCATACCGACTGCAGGTATAGCGGACAGTGCCGATCCCTTATTAAACTTTAACAAAAGAAATGATTCATTAAAAGTTGAGATCGTTTCGAATATTACCGAAGGAAACGATGCAATGGTTTTTAGAGATCCCGCATCATTTTGCAATTCTAAACTTGTCAGTCCCAACGTATTAAAATTATGATTCACTATTAATATACAATCGGGTGACATTATGCTTTGATGAGTTATTGTCAACGTTTGATTTTGCGTTGTTGCCCCGCTCTTCCACTGCGTTGCATATCGACCATCTTTTAAATTTGTTAACGGATAACTTGCATCACTTCCTGCCGAAGCGGTCAATGTTGCAAGATCAATTCTATCGCAAATAAAAATAGGTTTCATGCATTCACCAATACTTTAAATTGAGGTTTGCCAAATTTATCAACGGAGTCCGAAACGATCACTCCTGTTTCATTCAACGTCATCTTACCCGTATGTACGATCGTTGCACCATCTAAACATTCATATTGCATCAACGCAGCCGGTGATGGAGCTACACAAACCTTATGATGAACTGAGAAAAACGGATAAAGATTGAATGCCAGGTCTTCTAAAATTTCATCCGGGATCAGTGCACTCTCAAGCGGAAATACTTTTTCTTGGTCAAACGCAACCGCATCATAAATACTGCCGTCATAATTAACTTCCCGTAACGTGTTACTCACTTTAATAATGTCGTACGCATCACCGTAAAAAGAATCATCGCTTACATCTTTCAAATTATCCGATGTCAATGCAATTGAACTTCCGCTCGTTATAACATCGCCATTCTCATCAGATCGGCGTTGCACACGCGCACTTTTTGTTGAACTAATTTTATAAACGAGATTGTATGAACTGCAGACGAAATCAATTGCGCCGCGAACAGTCATTCCTTCAAAATCTGCAGTTTCAACATATAGTGCGACGACATCAGCGTAATGATAAAGCCGACCGTAAATGTCAACGCCATATAATCTGCTGTTATGGTCAACAAACGTTGAAAATCGATTCTGAATATTGGGATAGATAATTGTTTGTGCGTTCGAAATAATCTTTCGAAGATTTTTATCGCTCAATCCAACAAATACCGCACCGTAAACAGCCGAATAATACATCCGTACATTATTATTAAAATTATCTGTAACCGCGCCAAGTGTTGCAATGGTCGATTCTGTTGCCGAACTCAAGGTGTGCGATTTTATTATCGGTGTTGATGCATCTAAATCAAGAAAATAAATGCGAGCTTCACCCGGATGATACGCGAAGGCATCATACGCATACGTGAGTGTTAATACGGTTCCATTGTCTTGCCACGTATCATCAGCAGAACCGTTCCATTGCCATTGTCTGTAACCGGAACCATGCTGTATCCAATATCGATATGTCCCATTTTCAAAAAATGCACCGCCCAAATAATATCCTGTGCCCGTGCCTATTTCGGTATCAGCAAGAGATGCCCCATCAACGCGGCGAATTTTCCCGGTACTAAAATTATTATAAACAATACAATACTCGTTACCGGCGGAATGAAGCTTGGGAAAATCTGCAACGAGCACTGTTCCATAATGAACATTTGTTGTTAAATTAACAGCTGCTGAAAGAGTATCCGTACTGATGGTGTAACGGTATAAATATCCGTTTGAACAGAATATCCAAATGTGGTCGTTTGCAGCGCTGCATTCCATTTTTAAAATATTCGCACCACTCGCAAGCGTTTGTTTCAACGTGTACACACCGGAATTCATGTTTCTACGATAAAATTTATTTGCAACACCAAAATACAAATATGTTCCATCGCCCACTATTGCATCTCGGTTTTTTGACAACGATATATCGTTCGGAACGACATCTAAGAATGAAACTTTTGGATTACCATCAAACGTGGGATATTCAAGCGTATCGACACTCAATGTTGCGATACCGGACTTCTCAAATAACTTTAGTAATAAAAACTGAGCACTGATTGACGAATACCAATTCTTTGGGAAAGCGTCAGTCGGAGTGTCAACGATAATGTCATCAGAAAATTCGCCGACGGTTGGAACGTTCGGTCGCGCATACACTTTAATTTTCTGCGTGATGTCACCATTTGGCAGGTCGGTATAACCCGGAACAGTCAGTGTTGTCCATTCGCCGTCATCTAATTTAGCCTGTTTATTTGCTCCGGCAATCTGGTAAGAGATAATATGAATTCCTTTTTTCATCACAAACAAAGTGATATTCGCATCCGTAACAAATAAATTCCTAATGTGAGGGAGCACTAATCCGTCTGTTCCCGAATCATCTATATCATCTTCAATGTATTGTGCAACCAAACTCGACGCATGGATCTCATCCGCATAATCCGCATAACTCCAAACATCAAATGTCACCGTGTTCGGTCGCTCAAACCGTTTTACAACAAACGAACTCTTCTTCTTTTTAATCCACCCGGCAAACACCGGCACCGCTTCGCTCGTTAATCCGCTCAAAATGTATTCAAATTTTACTTCAAGAAAATTCGCATAATTAAAATAATTCGCATCCCAAAAACTAATATCTAAACCGGTCAGCGAAATGCTGTTTGCCGAAAATTGTGAAAGGTTTATTTCAAGATCGTTCTGCACAGTGGGAATATTCTTTTTGGAAATATAATCCGTAACGTCAATCCACGTTCCTGCACTCAACAATTCAGATCTCGACGCTGTCTTCTTTATCGAGATCTTCGGTTCTACGGTCCGACCCGCAGCTCTCGCAGCCATTAAAAATTGCTCAGTTGCAGTAATTCTCATATTCGATTTCTATTTTTAAATAATGTGCTCGCGTCGTCAGTTCCGGCTCGTTGCATTGCGCCTTCAACTGTTTTTTTCAACCGATCAAATTCTTTTTCTTCACCATAAAAATTTTCAATCGGAATGGTGATATTATAAACAACACTGCCGGACGATCCACCCTCACCTGAAGACATCGAAGGACTCGAAACTCTTCGCCCGCCGCTCGGAGTTGAACTAAAATAATCACTTCGCACACTCGGCATTGCATCCATATAACTTATTGCGCCGCTCTGACCAACACTATTGATCGCCTTCAACAACATTCGGTTATTCTTCGCAGCACGGCTGTTGATCACTTCCTCACCGACCGAAAGCCGCATTAAAATATTATCATCCTGCGGTCCGCCAACTCCTTTAACGGTTCCGCCGCGCGCAAGTCCCGGCGGCTGCTGCGATGCAATCATTGCAACATTTGCTAAACCCAACGCAACGGCGGTTGCTGCAAGCGGAATTCCCAACACCGGACCTAAACCCAACGGCGGCGGACCTAATGCAAGAGCCGCAGCTGTATAGGTCGACATCATTGCCTGAATAATGGAGAATGCTTTTTGAAATGCAAATGCCTTTTCGTTAGCAGCCATTGCACGATCATTCATCTCTTGTTGCAACGCTTCTTGTTTTTCGGCGAAATCTTCATCAACAGCTTGCCGTTGCTCTGCGGTCGTTGCAGCGGCAACTTGTTTGTCCCGCTCTAATTTCAATTTGGTATTGCGTACTTTCAGTTCAGCATTTAATTCTTTATTCGTTTGCCGTTGCTGCATTTCATAAATGTTACCGGCAGCTTGCGCCATATTCCCAAACATCTGCTGCGCAGCATTCAGCTTTGCATCATACATCTCTTTTGCATGTTCGGTTTCAGATTTATCGATGGCTTTTCGTTGGTTCGCACCATCAATCTGCAGCTGCACCAGATCATTCTCTAACTTCGTCTTCGCAATTTTCTGTTCATCGTTTAATGCAATACCGGACTTTTCAAGATCGGTTAATATTTTTAACTCAGCGTCCGCAGCTGTCTGTTTACGATTTGTAATATCAAGTGCAATCTGTTCTTCGGTTTTTCCCTGCTCCATACCGCGTTGGCGAAGCCTCAGCAGTACGTTCGTCAGATCCAACACCGATAATTGCTCTACGGATTTTAAATGCTGATCGTAAGCCTGTTTCCGTTTTTCAAATTCTCGCTTTTCCGCTTCAGTAATTTCTTTCGCTTTTTGTGCGGCATCGGCTTTCTCTGCAGT
The DNA here is from genome assembly GCA_030679145.1 of Bacteroidota bacterium. Taxonomy (GTDB): domain Bacteria; phylum Bacteroidota; class Ignavibacteria; order UBA10030; family UBA8401; genus UBA8401. The sequence continues at coordinate 175,022 of JAUXTU010000015.1, forward strand.
ATTGATCTCCCGAACTTTTGTTTCGTATTTATGAAACGCAGCAGTCTGTGCTTCTTTTGAATGCACAAATGTCAGAAGTTCAGATTCGTATGTAGATTTTGCTTCAGCACGCTGGCGAGCATATTGATTATAGATCGCAGCAATTTCCGATTCGCGGATAAATGTTCTGATCTCGGCATACGTTTTTTGTCCGCCGGTAATCTGTTCATCAAGCTTCTTGCCGGTTTCCTTCGCTCGTATAAATTCGTTCTCGGCATTAGTTACAGCAAGAGTCTGTGCCCGAACCGCTATTAAATAATCACCAACGTTTTTGTAATTTTTACCCGATTCTTTTAAAACGGCGAGTTTTTTACTCTCGGTTTCAATATTCTTCTTTGATTCTTGCTCCCATTGCGACACGTTGTTCCGATATTCAATTAACGCCGGTAACGCAGCCCCGCGTAGCGATGCAGCAAATTCGTCCATCGTTTTTTTGTTTTGCTCGGATTTTTCTTTTGACTTATCCAAGAACGCCAGCAGCGTAACACCAACGGCAACAACCGCGCCGATTGCAACACCAACGCCTCCGGTTGCAATACCAAGTGTGCCGAGAATACCGGCTAAACCAAATCCCGCAGAGATGCCTTGACTCAATCCCTGATTCAGTTTATCCATTTCTTTACTGCCGTTGGAATTTGCAGCTGCGAGGCTGACAATATTTTGAGTAAGGAAGGCAATCGCACCAAACGCTTCAAGCGATTCGCGTTTCACTTTGTTCAACGTTAATGCTTTTTCTTCGTGCGATTTTTTTGAACGTTTTACTTTTTCGGATTCATCGTCATTCGCATTTCCTAAACCCTCGCTGCTATCGGCAAGTTCCTGTTGGGCAGGAATCAGATCTTTAACTTTTTGCGCGTACGAATCCAACACCTTCTCAATTCCGGAGAAGTCCGCTTTCTTCATCTCAAAATTCAGCAGCGGTTTAATCTGTGCGCCGGTAACTTGCGTCATCGAAAGCATCGACTTTAAACCCTCTGCATACGGTGCAACATTCACCGCGAAGGTCAGCGTAACAGTATTATTTGTTGTTGATGCCATAAGATTCTAAAATAAAACCCGTCACTTTTCTGCCAGCTGACGGGTTTTCATATCTTCATATTTCTCGTTAATGATCGTCAGGTTTTTGTACACATCTTCCATATCCATTTTCTTCGCTGCACGAAATTTCGTTTTGTCGTTCCCGGAAAGCTCGTGTGCCAGCTTGTCCTGCAGCGTTACCGCTTCTTCCGGATCGAAACCTTCTCCACGCTTGCTGAAGATGTCTGCGTATTTTTCCCGAAGATGCTGCTTGAACTTAAAAAAAAACTTATCACCTCATCCGTCAATTCCGGAGTGGCATTCTTTTTGAAAAAATCTTCCCTCTCCAAAATTTTTGATTCATCAAATTTTTCACCGGCGGGAACCAATAGAACGGCAAGCAGCCGTCGGGCGTACCGTTTCTGCAGTATCCACGCTTTAATTTTTGTCATATCAATGGCAACCGAAACAGCTTCATTCAGAATGGTTTCCTTTTGTTCTCCATTGTCTGAAGCAATGTTGATTAAAGATTTTGAACTGCGGGAAAAAACATCGGTGAGCTCTTGAAACATTTCATACACAATCGGTGCAAGAATTTCATCCTGCTCAAGTGTAAAGATCAGATGGAAGAGTTTGTCATTAATACCGAAGCTGCGTAAAGCTTTATTGTCCATTGTATTCCCCTTTAAATAGTGTGTGAAATATTACCCTCACAAAAATATCCTCCCCCTGCAAAGGGGGAGGATTAAGGAGGGGGTCAAAATTATGCCAGCGTAATAACCGTAATCGCATCGCTGAACTTTGCAGCGTCGCGTTTAAATCGCAGTTCATTTCCTTGCGACTCTTCCTGGTTGAACGGGAAGTCCGGTTGTTTCACAAGTGAGCAGCGCACAAATTTATACGCTTTTGTTGCATCGGTCACGCGCATGATCACATCAAGAATTTTATTCTCAAAACCTTCCAGCGCGGTCTCTTGCGCTGTCGTACGTTCCACAGATCGAGCCGTTAAAATAACACCAACACCATTGTTGGATTCCAGTCCGTCATCAACTTCTGTTGTGTACGGATTGCCAACCAGCTTGGTTTTTTTCTTTTGCGCTGCACCAACTTTAATCCATGTTGCATCGCCTCCGGCGTTGATCACTGCCAGCGATGGACTCGTTGTAACCGTTCCTTCAGCAGCTCGTACCGCAACAAAGATCTGCACGGATTCCGAGATAACTTTAGTTAGATCGTGGTTCATTGTAAACCTCCTATGTTAATACTGTTTGTTAAATGTCAAAATGTAACTTGCTTGATAGATCACTAAGCCGCTCTTTGTTGTTTCAACCCAAAACCTGCGTCCCTGTTTAAATGCCGGAAGAAGTATGCCGTTCGCTGTCAATCGCTTTCCTTCCAATCCTTCTTCCAGTTGATCTAAAATTGTGTAGCAGTCGTCATTACTCTCTTCCCGCGAAAGCAGAGATCTCGAACCAACCACATGCACAAATGTCATATCACGCAGCGTCTGAAATTCCTGATCGATACGCTGTTCATCTCTCGGCACGTCGTCATCAAAAAAAATTAAATCGAACGGTGCAAGCGTCAGGTTCCGTTCAAAATGTTCCGGTGTAAATTTCCCTTCATAGTGGGCAATGGTCTTCAACGTTGGGATCAAAGATTTCACCTCTTCGATCTGTGCATTAATTATTTCTTTAATCGTCAACGTAGCCATTACACACCTTCAAGCAGCCAGCGCGACACAACACGCGACGCATCATTCAAAAATTCATTTGAGAAAACTAAATACGGACGCGCTTTTATTCGTAATCGGCGCGAGCCGTTTTTTGTTTTTATATCGCTGTCAAACCCGAATTGATGAATCGCCGCATACGGCAAGTTCGAGCCATGTATGATTGTGTCGCCTTGTACTTGCGGCGTTGCAGCAGATTTCATCAATCGGGAAGTATCAACCAACGTTTGTCCACCTTCCCGAATTGCGCGTTGACTTTTCTCCCAACGTGAGGCACGCCCACCTTGCCGGAAATTTTCAATGATGTCGCTTCCGCTCATCACTGCAAGTTCCTGCATCACATTATGTTTATCACCGGTGCGAGAAAACAATCGCTCGATGATTTTATTTGCCTTATCAAAATTTTTGTCGTTCATAATTTTCTCTCCCTCTCCCTATAAGGGAGAGGGTTGGGGTGAGGGTCAGAATCCCGTCATCGAATCTTTATTAAACACACGTTCATTACTGCTCACCTTAGCATTGCGCACGCTGTTATTTGCTGGCGGCGGATCAATGCCGATGGTTGCTTTTCGTTTTGCAACATCTTCCCAAAAACTAACCTCGCGTTCAAAATTATCTTTCACAACGTCATCCATCCCGACCTTGTTGGATCGGTTCGACCATAAATAATACAGCGAAATTATTGCACAGCTTTTACGAACTCTCTGCGTTATGTACGTCCCGCTCAGCGGCACAGCAAACTGAATCGCCGCGTATGAATCAATCAGTGACTGCGCATCTTCAATTGCCTGTGTCACCTTCGACGTATCAATCACCGTTCCGTTTGCACCTGTTAATCCAGCAAGTTCATCCGGAGTTACTTCTTTTAAAATGTCAGCCTGTGTGCAATACATTTATAACTTTCTTCCCTCTCCTGTAAGGAGAGGGATTGAGGGTGAGGTCTTAGAAAATGTGCGCAGATATTCTCCGCGCACACCTTAATGTCTTGAACTGAGGGGAAGACAGTTCAAAACAAAAAATCAATTACGCACCTGCTCCGGTAGAACCGTATGCAAAATGATACAATCCATAACCCGCGTTGTCGCGCGAATCGGCTCCGAATAAAAATTCTTTATTCATGAACACGTTCGTGTCGGATGAATTGGTCAACGAAACAAACTCAGGTTTCTTGCGCTCCTGGAAGATCAACGCTTTGATACCGTTCGCCTCTACAAGAATAAACCATGCGGTCGCACTGGTAATCTGCGGACTCTTTACATACTCTGCAGAACCTTTCCAAATATTCGCTCCACCGGCTGCAACGGTATCAGCATTCAATAATTGTTTTGCAACGCTTTCTAATTCCGGTCCCGTAACTAATGTTAATTTTTCCGTGCCATCAAAGATCGGATTGTTTTGATCGTCTTTCATTCTGCCGATTGATGCCAATGCCGCTCCGTACGCTACGCCGTCTGCAGCAAGAACGGCAACTCCTTTATTGCCTCCGCCTTGATGGTCGGTTGCAAAGAACGCTTTCGCGTCGTAGCACAATGCAGTGAAGCCGTCATTTAATAATTTGAAAACAATCTGATCCGGATGTTTCTTAGCAGATCCACCCATCGAAGCAAAAAGATTTGTGAACAGACCGAATGTGTCGTCCATAATATCATTACGCGGAACTGCAACGGTCGACTCCCAATCTTTATTCTCGATAGCCCACTTGAATCCTTTAAGGTTCGAGATCTTACGTTCTTTAATCCATTCGCGCATTTTTGGGAATGCACCAAGCCATTCATGTATTTCTGTTTTTGTCGTGCTCGGAACCACCATCGCAATTTTTGTATACTGCGGTTCAGCTTCCGAAAAAGCTTTATTGAACACCGTTTTAAACGTGGTATAAAGCGATGTTAATGTTGCGCTGTTTACCACAAGACCAAGCACCAACGCACCGCCAATGCCGTAAAAAAAATTATGATTGGTGAAACCCTGTCCGGCAAATACCGGAACAAACGATGTAACAATCAGCGAGATGATCATAAACATCGCTCCAATTGTTTTATTAAGAATTTGTTTCATTGCTGTTACTCCTTTTAATTGATGAAAAAATATTTCAAAACTTTTCTCGCTTACTATTCCCTCTCCCTGAAAGGGAGAGGGTTAGGGTGAGGGTCAAGATCGTTATGGTTTCAATATTCCCGAATTGATCATTGCAGTACGTAATGCGTTGAACTGCGCTTTCAATTCGTTGATCAATGTTTGTTCCGGAGAGCCATAGGTTGCATCGGCATCTGCCGTTGCAACAGCAGCAACAGCAGCAGCTGCGTGACTGTAAGAATCGAGCGTTGCATCTTGCTCAACCCACACTTCAGTCGCCGAAACATATTCTGCTATAACACCGGCAAACACTTTATTTGTTGAACCGCCGGTTACATCAACCGTTTGATCATCCAACACAAAAACAGGATCGCCGACATTTGCAATCGACATTCCGGTTGCAGCCCAGCTAAATGTTCCACGCTTCACTGTAATGGAAAGTGCGCCGCTTGCACCCGCGCTGTTATCAACTTGTTCTTCGGCGCGTCCGACAAGAATTAATCCGGCAGTATCAGCTGCAGGCACTGCGTAACCCGCTGCAGTAATTGCAACCATACTTCCCGCATAAATTTTTGTTGATGCAAGAACACCATACGTTCTGTATTGCATTACACGCTCTTCCGTGCTGCGATCTTCAGCAAGCGCGGCGAAAGCAAGGGAATATCCGCTTACGACAGAACCGAATGCATGATCAATTGCAATCGCAATTGTCATTATCGCAAGCAGCATCAGCCGGAACGGTGTAAAGAAACTTTTTCCGAAATCTAAAATCTGTTTCATTGGTAACTCCTTTTTTATTGTTATTAAAATAAAATGCTATGTCATCCTGAGCGAGCGCAGCGAGTCGAAGGATCTGCTCACGCGCCGAAAAATTATTTTCCGAACTTCTTCACATCTTCAGCACTCACACCGGCTTTCGCCGCGATCTCAAGCGTTAACGCATCAACAACGCCGTCTTTTGCCGCAACGGTTTTTGTATCAATTTCCTGCAACGGAACCAAAGAATAATCTGCACGCTTCGCCAGCCGTGCATCTAAATCTTTCAACTCAAGTTTGTTGCCAATAACATCATTCGTCAGATCGTCAACTTCGTGCGGAGCAACCGCGCCGCGCAAAACATGTTTTGCAAGAACTTCTTTTACCTGAATTTGTTTCAACTGCACTTGCAGCGAATCAAATTCAGTTTTCTTGATGTAATCCTTCAGGTCGACCTGCTGCGATCCCTTTGCTTTCGCAATCACCGTTTTAATTTCTTCCAAAGTCGATTCTGCTTTCACGCCGAGCTCGGCAATAATGGAAGTATGTTTCAGCGCGAATGCTTTCACATCGGCATCCGAAGCATCTTCCTTCAATCCAAGTTCGGTCATTGCAGCTGTATACTTTGCAGCAACTGTGGATGCTGAATTTTTCCATCCTTCAATTACTTTTTTTACGTCGTCAAACGTTGCACCGGCAGCCAAGCCGAGCAATTGCAGAATTTGTTCTAACATTGTTGTATCTCCTTTAGTTTGTTGTGAAATAGAATCCGTTAAATAAATAATCGTTGCAGCGGTATCATCTTTTGCAGTGATCGGTTTAATGTTGTCCAGGAACGGTTCATTCGTCAGCGAAACATTTTTTATGCGCAGCGGAATTCGTTCGTTCGTTTCTTTGTCCACATCGTTAAACAACAATGTGGGTGAGAGGTATCGATATTCTTTATTCACCAAATAGTCCGTTGCTTTTTTTGTCCACTCTTTTACCCGGGCATACAGTCCATCTTCTTTCAAAAATATGTCGGACTGCAGCCAACCGGCAGCCGGAGCCTGAACATCCAGCGATGTTTGATGTTCATAATCAATCACAAGATCGCGGGTCGGGAAACGCAGCTTCAACTGTTTGTGATACTCAACTGCTTTCGCTGCAAGCTCTTTTGTGATTTCAAATTCAATCGGTGAACCATCGGAAGAGGTGTATCCTTTCCATTCGCCAAACGGTGCAATCATAATCTCGGACGGCACTCCGGAGAGTGTGGTAAGGTCCGTTGCACGAACAACAAGAATAGTTTGATTCTCTTTTAAATTAATCTTCATGTTTTTTCTTCCGCTTGTGCTTCTCAACTAAGTATTCTACAAAATCATCGCTCTTATACAGCTGCAGTAAAAATTTTGGAAATATCTCCGTAACGAACCGGTCTTGCAGCTTGTTCCAAAAAATAAAAAAGTGAAACAACACCGCTATAATAATAACCGTAACGAACAGCGCAATTTTCAGCAGATCCTCAAACAACGGCAGCATCACAACTCCGCCAAGCAGTCCGGACATGAACCCTATGTATTTCAATCCGAACATTAGTTTTCCGATCCCATTAATTCTGCATTGATAATTGCCAGGTCGCGCACATGTTTTGAAAGCTGACCGTGCTTGCGCTCGATCTCTTTCATGTAAACCTTCATCGACTTGATGTCCAATTTTTCGGTGTACGAAAGATCGGCATCGCGGAATCCGATCTTGTCGCGCAATGCGCTCACCATAACGTCAACTTCAATCCGTAGTCCCTGAATTAATTCTTCCAGTTCCGCTTTCCGTCCAATTTTTAAAGTCCGTTCGTTGCTCATAATTTATACCGTCGTATGATTGTGATAAGTTTAAGTGCATACTGTCCATCCTCGGCATACACGCTCAGCGCGCGCACAAAATTTTCTGCACTGTTAGTATAGAACGCTGCCCGAAAATGTTTTGATGTTGTTAAATATTTTCCGTGCACATCAAAACACTCATCAATATTTTTGTAAACCGTAAATTGCAGTGTCCGTTTGTTGCCGATTGTTTCGGTGCGAGTCACCGATTTATTTAATGATGAAAATTTTCCGGTTGCTCCGAACGTATGTCCCAAATAATTTGATACACCGAGATTATTTTTTCCCCACGAACTTTCCAACGCCCACTGCGCCAAATACACCGACGCGGGAATATTATATTTTTCACTGTAGATTTTCGCCAGTGTTTTTACCGTGTCCGGGAAATATCCGAGCCGGCTCATCGGCAGTTCCTTACTCGCACTCATCTGCGCTCTATCTGCGTCACCATCTGCAAAATCTGCGTAATCAGATGTTTCAATTCCTGTCCAATCAGCAATCACAAAATCAACCAGTTCGTTTTCTTTTTGACGCGCGTCGTTCATTTCAACATTCCAAAATAAATACACAATCCCGCCGCCGACAATAATTCCGACGAAGAAAATTCCTATAAAATATTGAATGTCGAATCTGTTCATAATTTAAAATGAAAAAGCCCCGAACGCTGAACGCTGATAGCTGATAGCTATAAGCTGCTCTACATTCGGGGCTTCTTGTTATCGAATAACCGCGACTAATATTTTATTCCCCTTGCGTCATTCTGACACTGAGCACCGCGAAGTGGAAGAATCTGCTTGCGGCGTCGGACGTAAAAGGATGTGTTGCTTTCGTAACTTACAAAAAAAATAAATCAAGTCAAATACTATTACGGATTCCGGATCTGCAAATAAACAATTCCGGTATACACTCCGCCGATAGTTGTCTTCCCGACAAAGTTGATCGTGTAATCTGCACCGTTCGCTCCGTTAAGCAAGCGTCCCATTAAGATAGTGCCGCTTACCTGTTTGTCGCTGATCATCGTTGCGGATTGATCTGCTCCGGCAGAATCGAGAACGTTAATTTCGCACTGCGCGCCGTCCAGTATCTCACCAATCGGAAGATCGTTCTCAAAGTCCCACGCTATCGGATAATTTTCAATTGATTGTTTTACAAGGATCATAATTTTTCCAGATCGTCATTCCCGAACGCTTTAGTCGGGAATCTATTCAAGCGTTGAAACTCGACGTTTGTTTGAAAACGTATATTTCTTTTTATCGCCTTTAAACGTAAGCACTCGTCTGCCGTTAAAAATTATTTTCGGCTGCAACAGATCTAAGATCGATGCCGAGATGATAAAATCTGCCAACTCCAACAACGCCGTAACCGTGCGAATTATTCCCGCATACGGATCTTCCGGTATCGATCCACCAAACAACACTGCTGCTGCCACATCAATCAATCCAAAGCCGTTAACTTCATCCCACACGCCTGCTTCACTTCCGGTCATCCGGGCGCGATACCGCGCTTCCCACCACGAACAATTCAAATCCGATTTGATCTTAAAAATTTGTCCCGCAATATATCCGTTGCTAAAACTCGACGCGTCGGGCTCAATCGTAATCGGATCCGGCGAGAAAAATTCAATGTCATCACCGGTCTCATTATTCACATCACCCGCGCCGGTTACAATTATACTCGGCAGATTCGCACCGCCGTTGCTTTCAAAAATTTCTCCCGGAGAATTACTTCCTGCCGGGATAAATGACTGAATCCCGTGATTCTTATAATAGTCAAGCGCGGTTGCAATGAACGAGCTTAAACTGGTTGTCGATCTGATCACCATTTGAGCGCCGACACTCCGCGCATATTCTATATCTGCAGAAAATCCGCCGTTACGAATTACAACGTTCGCACTGGTCAGCAATCCACCCGCTCCGGCAATCAACGCTGCACGCACATTCTCCGGATGTCCGGTTAACGTTAGATCGCTGATCACCGCAATAATAGCAGGTTCGGTAACAGTTCCATTTCCGCTCACCGCCGCATCGTCAAGAATTGCCTGAGCTTCAGCAATAATTGCGTTATCAATAATTGCCGAGACAATTATTTCATCCACTGCATTCGCAGCGTCCGCGCCGAGCGATGCGTTCGAGCTTGCGTCAATCGTTTGATCATTCAACGCTGCATCACCAGCCGCGTTTATCTCTGCGTTTGCATTTGCATCAACTGTTTGATCTGCCAGCAATGATTCAGCAACTGCATTTATTTCCGCGTTTGAATTTCCATCTGCAGCAACATCGGCAAGGACCGCACTTCCAATAGCATCAATACCATTATTCGCAAGCGCGTCCACAATAAAATCATCGAGTGAAAGATCAGCGGTTGCTGTAATCGGTGATACGGCAGATGTTCTATTGCCAAAAAATATTTTTAAATTCGATCTCATTATGTGGTTGTTGGAATTGATAGAACAAAATCTAACCACTCTTTCGGATTTGTTTGATCAATACAAACAATCGTTACCACATCGGCATTCATTTCCGTTGCCGATAAACTGATAAGCACCAATACTGATCCGGCAGGATCGACCGTTGGCAGCGTTGTTAAATTATTTAATCCGGCACCATCCTTGTCGACCTTAAAATCTCCGGCAGCTATTGTTGGATTCGATTTGAACGCTCCGCTGCCATCTACATTTGGCAGTGCAATGCGAATCTTGAACTCTTCATTTTTTACGGGGGGATTATACGGTGCTGCCATGTTATATGCCTATTTGATATTGCGGAATTTTATTTGGAATAATGGCTGATGAAAACAAACTGAGTGCCGCGCCGGTTGCTCCATACGCTACAACAAACTCACCGCCGGAAAAAAGAAGATTTGAATACAACGTGCAAAATCCTCTGTTGATAGCGCTGAGCGTAATCTCACTGCTCCATGTCGTTCCGCCGTCGGTGGAAAATTTATAATTCACCGACATACTTGTATATGCAGTGTTTGATCCGTCGCTTTTCCCGAGATAGAAAACGTAGAGATAATCATTGTCGGTGTCCATTGCAATTCCGCACACTGCTTGGTCATCGGTTGAGTTCTGGACAACATTTGTTTTTTCAGTGATCGATCCGGAACCGTTAATGTCCCAACACCGAAGATCGGAGTTCAACAAGTCAGCATCAGACCATGCAACCAAGATCAAATGACCATCGGTATCTCTTACTAATCCTGCAAACTGCGGCGCGGCTGTTGTTGAAGCAAGGTCCACCATTGATGCTGCGATGGATGTTTCAGCCCAGCTATTGGCAGAATCATCATGAACTTTCAACGAAATTTCGTTTGCCGAACGATCCCAATAAATACAATCAATATCATTTGCGTCGGCGTAGTTGCCGGGAAATAATAAATAGTAATCGCTCGTTGCTTCATTCACATCGGTTCGAGCACCAAATGTTCCTCCGCCATCCGTGGATCGGTAAAAGCCAAGTTCGGTTCCTCCGTCAATATCGAATGCAACAAAAATGTATCCGCCTCTTGCTTTTGTTATAGAAATACATGCAGAAGCATTTACGTATGTTGCTGAAGCTCCGGCAAACACGGTGATCTCGCTTCCAAGCGTATCACTTGCCGTATCGAGGTAACGATAAAAAACATCGTCAGTTGTGTCTTCATAATATGCGACGTGTATTTTCGTGCCGGAATCTCCCGGAGTCCAGCCATCATACCACACTGCAACTCCGCAAACATTGGTTCCGGTTTTAATTCCTACCGGGGCACTCCACGTTAAACCTCTGTCGGTGGACTTCACATAATAAATATCAATGTTCGCACTATCGATGATCACTTTATACCATGCACCATTTGATGCACGAATAATGTAGTCCGATTGTCCGACTGCGCGTTGTGACGATGCAATGTTCGCTATTAAAACGTCAGTTCTCACTTACGCATTCCCGCCTGTAATAGTAAATGTCGAAACCGTCAATGTCTGTCCGACTGATACATTAATATTATCAACCTGAACTTCTGCGTACGCTTGCACGTAATTCCATACAACCGAGCCGTCCGTAATTCCGCTTCCGGTTCCTGTCGGTCCGCCGCTTCCGGCAGAAGTTCCGGCAGTCGTGCAGATATAAACATTTCCGCCGTTGCGCACGCGTTGACCAACTGTGTATGCCGTTGATATTGCCCAAGCGTTTGCGCTATAACTTACCGGTCCTTGCAAGTGGCAATTCGTTCCTGCGGAATCTTTAATCCGGTAATGACCAATATCGCCCGCGCCGGTTGCTGCTCCGCTCCATGTTCCCGCTTTTGCTTTACTCGCTCCGCTTGCAGCCGACATCCAATCACTCGGCAGATCGATCTCTTTTAATAGAGTGCCGGAATCGGCAGCTGCACAATTTGCCGGAGCCGCGCCCGTGCGTAATTGTAATTTCGGTGTCGTGCCGATTGCCGTTTCAATTGCATCGAGCATTGCGTTGCGAACTGTTGTTGAGGCTTGCATAGTTTTCTCCAAGTATCCGCCGATGTCTGACGACGCTTTTCATCGTCCGACATCTTGCAGAGGAATTTTAAATTTATGGTTTTACTTTAACGTGCACTGTAAATGAGTTTCCAAACTCACCGCCGTTTGCAACAGGATTACCGGTTGAAACTCCAATAACATTGAGTCCAGCAGCATATCCTGCAACCGAAAGCGCGAACGGAGATTCAGAAACATCTTTGGAAAGACCAGCAGAAACAGAAACAAAAGTTTTATCACTAAGAAAAGCATTGTTAAGTATTGCCTGGTAACTACCCACAGTATCATATACCCATGCCGGTGTCCCACCTAACGTATTTTTGATAATTTGTCCCGCTGAAGGCGCAAGCGTGTCCGATTGAAACATTACTGCTTCATATTCCCAAAAGAATCCTTTGCATTCCGAGCTTGCATGCTGTAACACAATTCTTTTATTCAAACCGTTCGTGTTCGTAATAGTCGGTTCGCCTTCCCACGTTTGCACGCACGCAACATTGTTATCTATAATCGTTCCGTTCGCATGGTCAGATGAGATCGTTACGCCCGGCAGAAATTTTTTATTCACGCCGTTCTTCAAAATTAATTGTCCCGCACCAAGCGCATACGTGCCCGGGTATACTATAATACAATCACCGGCAACGGCTGCATCTTCTGCTTCCTGCAGATCTGTAAATCCTTGCGACACGCCGCTCGATTTTAAAAGTACGATTGTTGAATACATGATGAACTCCTTAAATAATCTGTGAAAAAAATCTGCGCTGGCAGCGCAATCATTTATATATTTTCGGGATTAAAAATATTGAAATAATTTTGAAGTGTGCCCTGATCGAATCCGGTTGAAAGTTTTTTCGCGCCGCGCATCATCGTAACATCAATGCCGTTTGTCTCTTCATCGTTAAGCGAATATGCCGGAGAAAATTTTAACGACGCGCGCTGCAGTCTATAATATTTTTCGGTCTCAACAATGCGTAGAAGAATGTCCAACGGTTTATTAATTAGCGATTCAAGTGTGGTAATAATATCATCCCGCATCTCTACAATTTTTGCGGTAATATTATTTGTGGTTCCATGGTTGGATTCAAGTCCGTCGCAAATTTCTGTGGTGTGTAATGGCGAAGTAAGTTTTCCGGTTTTCTTTTGGTGTGCGCCGAGCCGCTTCCATGTGGTTTCAACACCCAGGTCAAGATCTGCTGTGATCGGCAGTCCGACCGGATCGACTTCGCTTGTGCGCTCGGCAACGTAGATCGTTACCGATTCGGCAATTACTTTAGAGAGGTCAACATTCATAATATTTAAAATGAAAAAGCCCCGAACGAAAGCAGCTGTTAGCTGTTTGCATTCGGGGCTTCTTGTTATCGAATTACCGCGATGAATTATTTATACAAATTTAACTCATCGCTTTTATAGAGTCAATAGCTATTTTTGAATTTCAAAAACTTTTGATGGATGGAACCATTCGTTGCCGTATCCTTCTAACCACACTCGGCAGCCGATCTGCATTCGAACCGTTGTTTTTACTCCGAAGATCGATGTTACTTTTTGTCCGATTTCAAATTGTTTATGTTCCATAATTCCTCCGTTATTCTATACACAGTGTCGGGAAGAATGATCGGCAAGTCAAGTCAATTTGGATTTGTAATTCTATATTATCTCTTTTTTCGTTGATAGACTTTTTTCCCGCTTTTACTGTAATGATAAACACCGCCGCGTGGTCCCTGATACAATGTTTTGCCAGTCGCCGTTGATCCAATGGATGTTTCTTTATGAGTAGACGAGCTCTCTGAAGATTTGGAGGTTACAGATGAATTATTTTTTACGGAGCTTCCGTGCTGCCAACAATATTGAGAGCCTGCCGCAGCTTGACGTTTACATTGGGCTCCTTTTTTAGTCGTGGCTGCGCATTGTTCAGCAAATACCTGTAACGATGTTACGACAAAGCAAATGAGAATAAACAGAACAGATCTGAACGAAACCATAACGTCTCCTTCAAATAATTTAAAACGTATATGAGAGTGACAGCTGCTGACCGTCAGTTCGGATTTCTACTCGTTCAAGACTAAAAATCAGATTAATAATTCCCGCCGCAACGCACACTCCGCCGATTAATTGTTTACGTGATTTTTGGCTCTCAACACTTGAATAGTCTCCGTTAGGAATGCTTTCTTTTAGTTTATCAATACTGCTTTGAATGTCCGATGCCTCAGTAAAATAATCTATTGCCAACGCAAAAGAAATAACGGTGACCGGAATCAATTTTAAATTCGGATATTCATACTTCGCTCCACGCTTGCGAATGACCGGCTCGTTTGGTTTTTGTGTGGGTGTTAATGCGGTGAACTCTTCCCATCGTTCATAACCTGATTCCAGTAACGAATCGAATGGAATAGGAACAATTTTTTCTACAGAACCAAATGCAAAACGGCGCGTTGAATATGGAACAAGTTGAATGCGAACGTATCGATCCAACGAATCAATTACTTTGATATTTCTAAACGCAAACCCATTTCTAAGATACAGATCGTCGCACATTGCAACTGACGAAATAATGAGTAGCAATAAAATATATTTTTTCATTTGGCGGACAATGATATTATTTTCTTTTCCCCTGCCTTCGGTTTCTCCGGAAGTTTTGCTTTCGCGGTTGCTAAAGAGATCTCTTTATAGAGCTCTACAACAGCCCAACCAAATGTTTTAATGGATTGTTTATTGATCTCTTCCCACGTTTCACCTTTTTTCGGAACGTATTTGATCATTCCTTTGGAAACCATTGCGGTTGCTGCATCCGTTGCAAGTTCTAAAAATGTTTTGTTCATACGATTCCTTTTTATTGGTTTATGCCGAGTTTGCGCATTTCTGATTTAGTGAGTTTTTGTTTGCCGACAAGTATGCCATACGTTGCAATTTCATCTTTTTTTATTTTAACAGATGGATAGTTTCTAAATTTATTTGCTGAGATCAGTTCCAGATCTACGTTTGATTTGTGTTTTAAGATCTTCACCAATCGCTTATTATTTTTTAAATGCACCGCAATAATATCACCATTGCTTGGCTGCTTGAATAATTCAAAGATGCATACATCGTTCGGATATAGTTCAAAACTGTGTTCACCATCCGGTGCGTTGATGAGTGAATCGTTTTCGATCAACAGCGAAAAATAATTTCCTTTGCGATACGGAATTGAAAGTCCTTCAGGGAAATCTTCAAAATATTCTTTGCCGTCGGGCGACGCAGCAATTTTGCCGATGAGAGGAATATTTTTTATTTCGGAATAGAACGGTGATTCTTCATCAGATGGATGGTGTGCTGCATCTTCTTTTACTCTGTATGCCTGGTCTTTGCGGCGTTCCAATTCTTCAATAGAAATTCCGGTTAAAACAGAAGTAACATTCCCGCCAATCGCTTCAAAATTTTTTTTCATTTTCGGACCGAACGGACGCGCGCCGGACACGATTGCGCTGATAGTCGGTTCATTGGTATTCATTGCAATGGCGGCTTCTTTGCGTGTTGGGTAATGTGCGTCGAGCCAATCGCCGATTCTGCCGCCGACTTCCTTTAAAAATGCCTGATATTCTTGCTCTGTATTCACTTATCAAAATTAGATAACTTTTTCCTTGACAAACTTATCAAATTTTGATAAGTTGTTGGAGTAGTAAATAGAACTATTTAAGAATAACAAAACAATGCCGAAAACACAACAAAAAGAAACTCGCACCATAGACCGACTTGAACTCTGGTTAGAGATGCGTAAAAATCGAATTACACAATCGCAGATCGCGAACAGAGTGAAACCGCGTGTTACTCAAAAAGCTGTTTCCAAAGCATTGATCGAAGGAAGCCGCTTTCTCTTACCAAAAATTGATAACGCTATTAAAGAAATTTTATCGGGGAAAAAATGAATCAACAGTCCGCAACAATGAAAGAACTTATGAATCATCAAACGCTGCTTGTGAATAAAGCCGGTGATCAGATCTGGCGATATGTTGATTCGTTCGACGGCAAAGCACAATTCAAAGTATTTGCCGTTGAACCAAGAATACGAACACAGATTAAAAATTGGGAAGATGCGATACCGGGCGCAGATTATTTTATCGGCGGCAAATATTTTGCAACGGACTATATCGTTCCCAAAAAATATTTGAACCGAATTACAAAACTGTTGGAGTTCGATCTTCGCAAGAATACACCACGAGCGCAGACGGAATTGCAGAAAGAAGCGTTTCGCAAACTTCACGCCAGACGGATGGATAAGCAGCAAGTGGCTATGGAGTTCGCTCAGCCGATGAAGGTTGCTTAAAACGGATTTTTCGGGGTTGAGAACCGTACGGAAAACTCCCCACATGACAACATTATGAAAAGCACGACTCTTTACGATAGAATGAAAAAGGCAGGTTTCGGATACCGCGCATGCGCGACGGCGATCAATGCAAAATTTGGTTCTGATGTCCATTACTATGATGTCTATAAGTTCGTTACGAAAAACTTTTCGAAGGTCGGAAAAGAACGAAGGAAAATAATTCGTGACTTCTTCATCTCCAAAAAGTGGATTGCTGAACCAAAGAAACGACCGGCACCGGTCTGTAGATTTTGTGGTCATAAATATCCTACACGCAAGTTGGCAAGAAAAATTTTAGTCCGCAATCATAAACGCACTACAAAAAAATCTCATAGATAGAATGATCACACTCGAAAAAATATTATACACCATGATCAAAGGGTGGGAAAACGAACAGAGGCTTGTTCGTGACGATTATGCGTTTGATGCGTTTGAGTTTCTCTCTAAAAAATTATCACATAAAAATTCTTCCACGCTTCGCAAGATGTGCGGACCGAAATCATCGCGCTCCGGTGCGAAGCTTGGCGTTGAAGATGCTATGATCTTAATGACGGAAATGAACGACTATCGGGTAATTGATTTTATGCGCGAAGATTTAAAATGTAGAAAACAAATTAGCAAACAATTGAAATTAAATTTTTCAAAGCCTCAAACAGAATTATGAACCAACAACATCCACACATAGAGATCCCTGCAGTGCCAATAGGTCGCATCACCAATGACGTGATCGCGAAAACCGATTTGATGCTGAAACTTATTGCTGCTGATACGAACATACGCAAAACGGAAGAGCAGACCGCAATACTGCTCGGCTGCACCTCCGGCATTTTGCGCCGCTATAAAAAAGAATTGCGCAGAATGTTTTCCATTCCCGACCGTGCGTCGATCAAACATCTGGCAGCGCACCCGCAAATTAAACACGCCATTGAATCTATTTTAATGCGGAAGGAACGAACCGATAAATTACAATTGCGCGGCGCAAAAGATATTGATGTTATTATGCCGACCGGAGAAGTTGTTTCGGTGGAGAATTTTTTGAAAGCATTATATCCGAATGAAAATGTAAACGCTGTGAGCTGTTACCGCGCTTTGGTTGCGCGCTGCAGAAATAAAAAAGTTGTGAAGCAGGATGGATCGGAAGCAGTGCTTGCAGATCTACCGGCAGAAGTATCTGTTGTACGTTTCTTACGGCAATGGAAGAAAGAATTTATCGCCGTGCGCCGCGCGCGAGCCCGGAAGAACGATTGGGAAAAACAACAACAGCAATTTGTCACCCGCGATGTTACGCAGTATGAACCTGGCGAGTTGTGGATTGGTGATCATACCGAACTCGATTTTATGGTGTTGAACGAACAGGGTAAACCGGACAGACGTTGGATCACTGCCTTCATCGATATTCGAAGCGGACTCCTGGTCGGGTATCATTTAAGCTGGCAGCCAAACTCGCAGACCATTGCAATGGCATTCCGCAACGGAGTTCTTGGCATTCAATTGAAAGCATACACTGCGGACAATCAATATAAAGATGTTCATATCACAACCGTTCCGGATACGGTGATGCTCGATAACGGAAAAGATTATCGCAGCAAATTTACGCAGCGGCTTCTCGGCAGAATTGATTTTGAAGACAAGGCTCGGCTTTCAATTCAACGCATTACAAAACTTCATTACACCACACCGTATCACGGACAATCGAAAGCGCAAATGGAACGCTGGTTCGGTTCATTCCAAATGATGATCAAGAATCTTCCCGGTTACAAAGGAAACGTGTACGGCAACAAACCGGACTCATTAAAAGAAGATCTGAAACAAAAACAAATTCTCTCGGTGGAACAATTTGATGTGATGATTGCGCTTGCTGTTAACGCAATTAATAACCGCGTAAAAAAATCGAACAACAACGAATCGCCGCTGCAAAGTTATTTAACACACCAAACGGTTCAGCGCGGTATCGATCTTCGTGTGCTCGACTTCTTAATGATGCGCTCCGAAAATAAAGTGATACAACGCTGCCAAGTGCGATTAAAGAATGCGGAATATTATTCCGAGCAGCTGATGGCGTTCAACGGCAAGCGTGCCGATGTGTATTACGATCCGAACGATCTCGGTCTTGTGAGCGTGTATGTTGAGGGCGAGTTCGCAGCAGTGGCGTGCAATAAAGAATTGATGGGTAAAGATGAACGCGGTTTCCAAACGATCCTTGCAGACCGAACGCGAAGCGAAAAACAGATGCGCGAACAGATCAAACATTTCCGGAGCGGTGTATCGACAACCGATGCGCGCATGATGCTTCTGCACGGCGAATTAATGAACACGTCGCCGGTGGATTCTGCGCTGCTTAATAAAGAGACCGGTTCAATGACAATTTTAACCGGCTTTGAAGAGCGTGCAAAGGAAACTCAAACGGCATTGGATCAGCAAAAAGAATTTGCAGAGATCGAGCGCGAAAGCAAGAAAAAATCTACAAAACGAAAACTCACAATGAATATGATCAACAACATTCGTTAATCACAAAGGGGAAACCATGCAAGCAGATACACTTCAACTTATAGAAAAATCTTCCTTCACTTCCGACTCTCCGGCTGAAGCGTTGAAATTTTTGAAAGCGGGAATTGAGAATGGAAAAATAAAAGTCCGCGAGATCGAAAATTTTACAACCTATAAAGGTCCGACGATCTCGCAGGTTCTGAATAATGTGTACGGCGCAGATCCACAGCCGATCATCGATACGCTTGTGCGCTTCTATCAGAACTGGATGACGAAACAATATGTGGTGAAGACCGAAGCGGTTGAAGAAATTTACGCAACGCTGATGCTCTGCTGGAAACGAAAAGCAATCGGAATGATTCGCGGCGACTTCGGTAAAGGAAAAACAAAATCGGTTCACAGTTTCTGCAGCGAATATGAATTTGCTCGGTTCGTGCAGCTGAACTCTTCCACCAACACCGTTTCAATTCTTAACCGCATTGCTGATGCTATCGGCATCAATTCATTTGCAGGATCGAAGGAAGATAAACTGCAGCAGATCATTCGGCAGCTGAAGCGCAAACCGTTGATGCTCATTATAGATGAAGCTGACGAATTGAATCCGAGAACGCTTGCAATTCTGCGCGACGTGCATGGCGACGGCGAATATTGTTCTGTGGTTCTTATTGTAACACATCGGTTCGACAAACTCATCGCACGTCCGGAACTTGGTTACCTGCGAAGCCGCATTAATATAAAAAGAGAGATCCGCGAGACATCGTTTGTTGAAGCGAAAAAGATCATCGATTTTTGGAGTCACAAATTAAAAAAATCGGATATGGAAAAAGCGTACGCGTGGAGTATGAAGCAATATTCCTTACGCTCGCTGGTTGCACTGATGAACCGCGCGTACGATATAGCACAAATGAACAATCAAAAATCAATTGACAGCGATTGTATTGACGAAGCATACAGTTGGATAGTGGACTGAGACAATGAACAATTATCAATTAACAATTACCAATGAAGAGTGGAGTGCGGCAGAGAATCATATTTTAAAAGTTATGATTGACTTAATGAATAAAGGATCGTACGGCATTGCTCAATACTGCGAAAAAGTTTTGCCAATTCGGCAACGATTTAATAATGGCGAGCGCACAGGTGAACTTTACAAATTAATGATGAAAGCAAAATGAAATATCCAACGCTTGAACAAGTTGCGGTTGCAGACCGATTGCAAACGTGCCGGTGGTATCGATTTCTTTCTTCACCAACAAACGGTGAAGAAGAAAATATTCTCAATGCTGTCATCGTGCGATTCAATCAATTTGGCGGAATGACACCGGAAATTTCAAAACAGATTGGGTGGGGAAAATGACACGCTCGGAGCTCAACAAACAGATCGGCGTTCTTGTTCATGCAAAGCTGAAACTTGATGAAGATATTTATCGGCAGATCGTTTACAGCATCGATAACAACAGCGGCGGATTTGTTCGCAACTGCGACGATGAAACAGCGAATCTTGTTCTTATCCATCTTCAGCGGCTTGCGGATAAAAAATATTCAACGCACGAAGTGAACAAACAGAGCGATCAGGAAAAATTTGTTGCGCGTTTAATGGACTACCTGAAATGGAATTGGAGTAATACGTCGCAGTTTATTTTTAAGATCACCGGCAAACATCATACCAGCAAGTGCAGCACAACGGAACTTTCAAAAGTGATTCGCGGTATGGTTGCTATAATAGATAAAGATATTGAGTGCGGGAAGATTGTGCTGCACGGCGAGACGAAAATGAAATATTATCGTTACACAAAAAATCACAGAACAAAATCAACTGAAGCAGATCCTTCGACTCTCCCGACAGAGAGCGTCGGGATCGCTCAGGATGACGCCACCATTTAGAAAGGAGCACTACATGCAAGGAATAATATTTGCAATCGGACTTATGATCATCGCAGCCGTTGTCATGGCTGTAACGCATCGTTTTCATAACGGCGATGTTGAAATGTCTTCGAGCATTGAGGAAAATAAACGGATCAGTGATTTAACAGAGAAAGCAATGACGCGGTATCCGGACCTGCCAATGATGCGAGCTATGCAGCGGTACGTTTGGGATATGGAAGAGCGGATTGAAACGATGCGAGCCAACGCCGTTGGAACTGATGTGCTGTATGCAATTGAAAGCGATCTGAAGGAGTGCCAATTGCTGCGCGAAGAGATCTCGCGGCTGATCAAAATGGAAATAGATATTAATTCACATTTCAATGTATTACACGCTGCACAATCATAGGAGATACAGCAATGGCTTCAGCACTAAAACAATATGCAGACTATTTAAAAAAGGCTGCGGTTTACGAAGCGGGAATGAAGGCTTTGCGCAAAGAAGCGAAGAAGGAATTGAACGCTATCGAGGGAAAAATTACAACCATTGACGGTGTAAAATTTCACATGACACAGAAGTTGAAAGAAACGATCTATCCGGAGAGCGTTCAAAAAATGTTGGATGATCTGAAGACGAAGATCGACAATCAAAAATTAAATGCTGAGGAGTCCGGGCTTGTTGAAAAGAAATATTCCAAAACATTCGATGCAGAAATTCTTGAACCGAAAGAGAAATAATTTCGCTTGCCTCCATCAAGCGGCAGGGATGGTGTGGTGCTGCCGGAGTCATAAACCGACAGATTGGGTTCGACTCCCGACATCCCTCTAAAAGCAATGAACAATTAGCAGGGGAACAATTATCAATGCTCGAAATAATTAAGTGTAAAAGGTGCGGAGAGAAATTTGAGAAGCCAAAATCAAAAAGAAGAATTTGTGTACGGTGTTATACGGCGCATAGAAATGAATTGAATTCGCAATGGTCAAGAAAAAACGGAGTGAAACCTCGGCGTGAACCATCGAGCTTTACAATGTGGAATAGAATGTTGAATGGTTATTTAAAAGTGAAATGGTGAATACAATTAATAATTGAGAATGGATAATTGATAATGAAGAGCGAAACTGAACACTATCAAAAAGTTTGCACCGATGCCGGTGTGCAATTTATTGAAGCGGACGGACAATTTGTTTTCTTCCAGGATGTGATCACGAAGGAAAAATTATCGGTTGAGAAAACAAAATTCAACAATCCCCGGGTGCAGGCTATTGTTACAACGGCGCGACGGAAATATCCGAAGGACATTGAAATGCTTTCCGACTTTACCGATGCGATCAGATTCCTGACAAATAAATATTATATGGTGCCGCCGCGAACCATTGGCGATGCTGCTCTGGCTGCAACGCTTGTGGTTCAACAATTTATTAACGAACAGAAAATAATCTCAGGGGAATCCAATGAAAAAATTGCCGCCTAAAAAACCGTATCCAATTGAAAAATATTTGCAGCGGATTAAAGATTTTCATGCAGAGTTCGGACGCGCCCCGCATTCGGGTGAATGCAAAGGGACAAGCACAACATACAATCGATTGGTGAAACATTATGGTTCGTGGCAGAAAGCTGTTGAAGCTGCAATCGGTGTAACTCCGAAGTATAGAATGATTCCGGATTCAGAAGTGAAGCAGCTGCTGGTAACGATGCATAAAGAAAAGAACCGGCTGCCGCACATTGATGATTTTTCAAAAGGACAAAACAAACTGATCAACACGCGGTTCGGCAGCGTAACGTGCGCCAACGAGCTGATCTTTAATGACAGCGTTCGTCTGCGAACGTTGGATGCGCTGCAGGAGCTGACTCCTGCCGGTGTTGAGAATGCAACAACGCAAGAGATCTGTTCGCTGATGAATAAAAAAGGATTTGCGATCGCAATTTATTCAGTAAGCAGACTTCTTGATGCGTCGCGCAAAGAAAATTTTGTTGTGAGCGGTCGGTACGATAAAGCAATGTGGTGGTCGTTGACGAATGCAGGAATTCAATTTATTAATTCATTCAATAAGGGGAAGAAAGATGGAAGCAAAATTAAATAACACATGCCCGGGCAGAATTCATAGTTACGTTCCGATTGTTGAAGGAACACAAACGGTCGGTGTGGTTTGTATGCTCTGCGGAAAAACGGTGCGGGAAGATATGACACAGAGCGAAATTGTTGTAACGGATTCCGTAATAATTTTTCCACCGTATTTTTCTGAACAAGTGAAGCATCAATCAACAAGAGATTTTAAAATAATTTATCATCGCAAAGATCCAAGATTCTAAATGCCGACGTATAAAAAAAATATTTATCTGAATGAATTGATCGATAAGAACGGACCGACGGCAGGGCTGCCATTGTTTGATCATACATCGGCAGAGCATTTGAAGGTGAGAATCAATAACGCGCCGAAATCGATTGCGGTTGCAACGGACACGCGAAAGCTTGCGCACCTTGCAATACAAATGAAGATCGGCGAAGAGCAGCAGAAAGTATTGGATGAGTTTTGTTCGGTCCCGGACGGGACGAATAAAGAGATCGCTGCTCTATTACAGATGGATGCAAGTACGGTTTCAGCGCGCAATAATGAGCTTCGTAAACTTGGTTTAATAACGTTTTCACAGAAGAGACAATGCGCTATCACCGGACACATAGTGACTTCTTGGAAGGTTTGTCATGTCGATAACGTCGCGTAAAGAAATTGAGATCTGCCCGAATTGCAGCGGCGAAGGTGAAGTTGATTTTGACAAGCCGGTGTGGGGTGAAGATTCTGAACGAGTAAAAGTTCCGTGCGCACAATGCGGCATGACCGGACGTAGAATAAAATTAACAACGATTCAATATTTACAATTTGAAAGGGGAACAAATGATAACGCTTGATGTCACTCAAACTAAACCGCCGCTTGGTGTAATACCGAGAAGAATTATTGATGGTGAACGAATGTCAACATTGGGTGCAGGAATGATTAGATATTATCTATGTGCAAAACCAATTCCATTAGAATGGATTACCGAATATAACGAGATCGCTAATCGCTTATCTAAAGTTCCTGATTTTGTAGCCGGAGGAATTCGGTGATGAAAAAATTTCAGGCAACAATTATTGCGGAACTTCAGATCGGAGACCGATTCTATTTTTTAAATGACAAATATAAAAAATCGCAAGAGGTGTTGAAGTTCTTTCCGGGTAAAACGGATCGGGCAGAAATTCAGCAGATCCTGGGGCATAAACAAGTTGTGAATGCAAGCCGCGACGTGGCGTTTCTAAACACCCGGGCAGAAAGGGCTGCGGAGAAAAAATGAAAGAGATCTATGTGGTGTTCTTTTCGAGCACACAATTTAAAGTGATTGAATCAACGCATCCGTCGTTCTTAATGGATCGGCTGCTGAATCTCGGTCAGCTGCAGCTGGCATCAAAACAGGGTTACACAATTATTATTAAAACTTCATGAATAAAAATTCGCAACTAACGTTAATTGACCCCCTCTGTGTCTCCCCCTTGCCAGGGGGAGAGGTAACTCCGAAACCAAAATCGTGGCAGCAGACGTTTGCGGGAATATTTTGGTTTAAATATAAAGAGACAACCGGCGAAGAGTGCAAGCTTGGCTTTGGCGCGCTGAAAAAAATGCTGAATCAACACGCGGTGAAATTTTGGGTGGATGAAGAGACCGGGCAACCGGAAGTTCCTTCGGTGGAACAATGGACCGAAGAGATAACCACATTCTTTGAAGATGAATTTGCAGCTGCGAAACGCGGGTTCCATTTTTCTTACTTACTTAGTCAGTACGGGTCGTTCAAAAAATTCAAACCGGCAAAACGTGAATTAAGCAATCCAGTTATTACATACGAATGTAAAAACTGTCACCGCATTATGGGAAATCCGCGTTCAAAGTGGGAGCGTTATAAAAATCAGACTGCTATTTGTACACAATGCAAAGCTCGGTTTAGCGTGAACGATGTGCTCAATCAGATTCCGACAATTCAAAATATTATTCCAATGATAACCGGAGAAAAGAATCATGACACCAACACCAATAAGTGATTTTGACGATGTGATTTTATTTGAACTTCAGAAGAAAGTGCAGATCGGGAAACTGCCGTCGCTCAGTTTTGGCGAGATGTGGAAAGCATCGGCAGATGCTGCGCCGAATTTTTACGCGCCGATTGATCCGACGGTACGGCGCTCTGCATTTATTGCGCGCATGATGCAAGCGGTTGAGATTTTGCACAAGAGCGAATTGATAACAGTCTCCACGAATTACGGTGATAAGATAGACAGCATAATGCTTACTGAAGCAGGAATTAATCACGTTTCAAAGATCGTTTATACGAACCAACAACGATACGCAAAAGTGTAATTGAAAATGGTAAACAAATTTAATAGATTAAAGAGTTCAAATCAGTTCACAATCAGCACACGGCGTTGCTCGGCACAATTGGAGTCGGGCAACTCTCTCTATTGGGTGACCGGTAGGGGTGTTTCGCCGTGTGCTGAACATGAACAAGAGTTGCTCGACATTATTTTAGGGTGCCAATGAGCGACTCCAAGAAAAATGACTCTGGTATTAAAGCTCTCGTTGATCTTCTGTTCGGAATAATGCAACGGCAGCGTAAATGCAGAATTGAAATTGATTTTGATGGAAGCCGATATTTTTGGAAAGTATCTATTAGTAACATGACGGCGGATGAGTTGCCTGAAGTGAAAGAATGAAGTCTCGGAAATAGGTATTGACGGTCGGTTGTAATTTTGGTATTTTACACTAAATAATTTTCGCGGTAATTCGATAACAAGAAGCCCCGAATTTAAAAGCTAACAGCTAATAGCTGGCAGCTTTCAGATTCGGGGTTTTTTCATTTTAAAAACTTATGGCATACGAACAGGAACAAGCACTTGCTCAAGTAATGTTTGAGCAGGATCGTAAAAATGCAAAAGAAATTTCTACACAGCTTGCCGTGCCGCTGGCAACGGTATACCGATGGATTAAAAGCGGAAAGTGGCAGCAGTATAAAATAGATCTGGTGATGAACAAGTTCGACGCGTTCAAAAACTTTCAGGAGCTTGTCTCTAAAAAAATGGATGAGATCATGTCGAAGCCGGGCATTGACAAAACAGATCTTGATCTATTAAAAGGAATGATGAAAACCGCGAGCGACATGGGAAAAGATATTGATCGGCGCGGGACGATTCTGCTTGGTCACAAAGAGTTCGTAAAATTCATGCGCGACGAGCATCCAGAAAAGATTGGAGAGTTCATTCCATACTTCAGTGAGTTTCCGAAATGGATTAATAAACAATATCCGGAAGCATAAGATGTTGGCGCGCGGGCAGATCCTTCGACTCGCTGCGCTCGCTTAGGATGACCCAACTATTTTATTATGGCAAAACTTACTACACAGAAAAGTTTAGAGAGAGAATTTGCACGGCTGATTGAGGACATTCAACGGCAGGCAACACCTTTCATTAACGATTCAACCGCAAAGAAGGAGACCCGAAAAAAACGAGGTCTTGCAGATCCGTTCTTTTTTGCGGCAACATATTTTCCGCATTATATCACTCTTAAAGATGGTTTTAATGATGTTTGGAAGACTCCGGAAAAGGATTTCAACTGGATCGGTGCAGGTTTTGCAGAATGCCATCCAACATTTTTTAAGATCTCCGAACTGAGAAACAGATTAGAACTGTTGTACTCATTTCGTGAATCTGCAAAAGATACATTGGTTGCAAAGATCGAAACGATCCGTAAAATTGTGAATAAGCAGATTTGGTATCATGCGCATGTAGCATTTTCCGATGATCATGCAACGTCTAAAATTATTCCTTTGAAGTTAGAGTTTGAACATAACGAACGATTGATCTCGGATTTTGGAAAACTGCAGGGATCTTCGAAATGGGAAGAGAGTGATTTTGTAACGAACACCGGAATAAAAGTGAAAGCATTCGGGCGCGACATGACAATGCGCGGAACCGATAATAATGGACACCGACCGGATTGGTTTATTCTGAATGATATTTTTGATTCGACAAAACAAAGTAATCCATCCATCATTTTAAAATATGTTGAATCGATAAAAAAGGATGTTCTTAAATCTGCAAATTCGCCGCGTTGGGGAGGAGTGCATCTTGGTAATTATATCAGTAAACAATCTGTTGAACATGAAATGTATCTTGAGGCTCAACGGATGGCAGAGATCGCGCAGAAGCGCGGACTCGATCCGGAAATATTTGGGTGGGGTGTAAATATTTTTCCGGTGTTGGTTCCGAATCCAAAAAAAACGGAAGCAGAAAGAGAAATTGCATCGCAATGCCGCATTCATAAATTTTCGGATTTTGAACGATCAATTTGGGAATCTCGACATCCGACTATTCGTGAACTGACTGAACGACTTGCTGATCCGGATACATTTGATGCCGAAATGATGATGCGACCGCAGGATAAAAAGAATGCAATTTTTAAAGATGATGATTTTAAATATTATGCGATCCAAATTTTACGGCGTGTTGAAATTGTTCATTACACATTTGGCGATCCAAGCGTGAAGATTGCTTCGGACTATAAAGCACTGATTACTTTGGGTGTACCAAAACAAGATTATTTTGAATCACTCGTAATTGATGCGTGGATCAGGCAGGCTTCGATTGAAGATATGCTTGAAGAAACATTCAGGCATAATCGCGAATACAAACCAAAAGTAATTGGTGTTGAAGGAATCGGTTTTGCAATGTTACTGGAGAATTTGTATCGGCGATTAATGATGAAATACGGTCCGATTCCACTGTTGATGGTTGAGAAGGTTCAGAATAAAGTTGCGAAAATTCAAGGTGACCATCCGGATATTAAAAGCGGCAGAGTGAAGTTTGTGTTGGGATTGTCGCAAGGTGATCAAAATTTATTGGTTCGACAGTATAAAGCTTTTCCCGATCCGACTCAGGTTTCTAAGGGCGGTATTGGTGATGATGGACCGGACGCATTGAGCGAATGTAAAAAGTTGATTCAGCTATATCCGCCAAACAGCTTACCTGTTGGTTATACATCCGGGCAGAAGCGGGAAACGAGATTTAAAGAGGGAGCGTTTTAAGTTGGGCTTACCAAAAGCTGCTATTCGAGAGGCAGATCCATCTTGGTTTTTGGGTGAAAATGAATGTGAAATATTGTGGTTTAAATGTCTAAACAAAGCAACGAAGATAGTGGATGGGAAAACCGTTCTTATCCACGATCATTTAATGGCGGTTAGAGTTTCGGAGACACATCCAATTTCATGTTTCAACGGTGACAAATATAAAAATATTTGGAAGATGACGCGTGAACCAAACAACATATTAAAAATAGAACCGAGCATTGATGCAAGTAAGTCGGGATGTTTTCATACGGGTAATCCGGCATATTTTCAATTAACAGAATTAGATCTTGATCAACTTTTAGACAATATATGAGACGATTGAAATCATTTATCATAGCAACAATGTCACTCTTTTCCAGTGTTGATTTTAAAAAGAAAAAGAGAGTGAAGATCAACCTTAAACGGAACGATCATAAAATTCTATTCTCAATTTTGGATTTTATTTTTGACGTGCGCACCAATGGCGATGGGTCGGTCACGCTGAATTTAAAGCAACGCCGCAAAGCAAATTATGAACGCGGGTTATAATATTTTACACACATAAATATCTTGGAGGGTCACAATGAGTTGGTCAATTGGATTCATCGGAAAAACAGTAAATGTTGTTGCTGCAATGAAATCAGAGGTAGAAAAAATGTCGGGACAATCTAAAGAGGAATATGAACAGGCGCTTCCTCATTTGGTTGCATTGACAGAACAAAACTTTGTCAGTGAAGGAAGCGGTTATAAAGAAGCAGTCATAAAAATTAATGCTTCAGGCAGTGGTTCCACCGCACTCGGGAAGCAAGTTACAGGACAAGTTTCCGTACAGCTTGAACGGATATGGAATGAAGCGGTATAATATTTAAAAGATGTTCGAACTCAGCACACACCAACTATTTATTCATAATTGTAAGGTGTGGTTTTAATGAACAAACTATTCGCATATCCAGGAGGAAAGTCGCCGATCCGCAAACAGGTGGTATCGGCATTTCCTCCGCATGAGAGTTACAAAACATACGTTGATGTCTTTGGGGGATCGGCAGCGATTCTGCTTGAGAAGGAACCTTCCCCGGGAGAAGTGTTCAACGACAAAAACGATATGCTTGTTAATTTTTTTCGTGTTGTAAAACACCGTCCGTCTGAACTTGCAGAGCGGGCAAAGAACTGGATTCACTCGCGGGCGTTGTGGAATGAATTTCGTTTTGCAAAAGATAGACCGCTGGATGAAATAGAACGAGCGTTTTTATTTTGGGCTCGGCTGCAGGATTCGTTTGGAGCGCGTGGAATGAATTTCGGAACATCGAAAGAGGGTGTGCATTCTGTAACGGGTTCGCGTGATTATGTTGATCAGGTTTCGGCACGATTGAAAGGAGTTCACATTGAATGCACAAGTTTTGAACGGTGCATTAAAACGTATGATTCTCCGGAAACGTTTTTCTATCTCGATCCGCCATACAGAAATACAACAGGTGGTGAATCGAATTACAATCAGCTTTCTCCGGAGGAATGGCAGCTGCTGCGAGATCTTCTTGGCGGTATTAAAGGAAAGTTTTTGTTGTCGCATAATGATGATCCGTTTGTGATAAAAATGTTCAAAGGTTATCAGATGCAAAAAATAAAAGCGCGGGTGACGCTTGCAAAGGTGAACAATCCGGAACCGAGAACAGAAATTCTTGCGGCGAATTATGCGATGCCGAGAGTGAAAAAACATTTAGCAAAAAACATCCCTAACAGACCAGCCGTAAAACGATCCGTGAAAAAGATCGTTCGGAAGGAGTTGGCACAATGAAATTTAATCTCCTTCATGGCGATGCATACGAACAGCTGCGGAAGCTGAAAAGCAGATCTGTTCAATGTGTGGTTACATCGCCACCATATTGGGCGTTACGTGATTATGACGCAGAGAATCAACTCGGTCAGGAGTCAACTCCGAGTGAATATGTGTCGAAACTTGTTGCAATTTTTTCTGAAGTGAAACGTGTTCTTAAAGATGACGGAACGCTTTGGCTGAATCTTGGTGATACGTACGTTGGGAGCAATCAGAGTTTAGGACAAAATTTGTCCACTCTTTCTAACGTTCAAAAAGGTAATAAGGGATCACTCCACTCGGTGAAACGAATTCCGGCAAACTATAAAGTGCTTGGATTGAAGCCGAAAGATCTGGTTGGGATTCCGTGGTCGGTTGCATTCGCGCTGCGAGCTGCAGGTTGGTATCTTCGGAGCGACATCATTTGGTATAAAACAAATCCGATGGTGGAATCGGTTACGGACCGACCGACAAAGGCGCACGAATATATTTTCTTGCTGACAAAATCGAGAAAATATTATTACGATAAAGATGCAATTGCTGAACCGATTAAACCGGAGAGTTTAAAACGGGGCAAGAGAAATTCCCAACCGCATCGTTACTCTGCGCTAAAAGGACAAAAACAAACCGGAACTGCAAAATGGTATTTAAAAAATCCGACAACTCGAAATAAGCGGAGTGTGTGGATTATATCGTTGAAACATTCCCGTGTTGAACATTATGCAACGTTCCCGGAAGACATTCCGATGATCTGTATTAAAGCCGGTTCAAAAAAAGGTGATACGGTTCTCGATCCGTTTGTTGGTAGCGGAACAACGCTTGCGGCTGCACTGAAGTTGAAACGAAACGGAGTTGGAATTGATGTTAATAAAAAATACATCGCAAGAATTGCAGCACCGCGTTTGAATAAAATACTGAAGGAAGCGGCGTGAAGGAATATTTAAAATACGCGAGTTATATCGTTGTTTGCGTCACAATCGCGTACGTTTGCCTTACGTTGCGGAATTGCGGTACGGTCGGGGAAAGCTCCGACCGTACCGACACTCCTGCGGATTCTGCATATTTGCCGATCATTGTCCGATCATATACGCCTAAATCAACGCCGTTTGAAAAGCCGGTTAAACCGGTTTCAAAACTGCCGAAAGGGGTGAAAGAAAAGGATGTAAAGAGGGTGATCACTATTTCCGGGAAAAAATTGCTACAGATTATAGAAACTAAAAATGGTTACGTTTTGGTTTCAAAGAACGGTGATTCACTTGAGGTTGCAGTGACAAATTATTTCGATCCGATATTTGAGTTTGGTTTGTTTGCAGGAGTTGGAATTAATCTTAATGCCGCCGCCGCAGCTCCTTCGGTATCGATCTCATTTGTAAAAGTATGCGGGAATTTTCTTGCGCCGGTCGTTGCAGCAGATCTGCGGAGCATCGGTATCGGCATTGGTTACAAATTTTATCACGACATTACAGTCACTCCATTATTGATGTGGAATTATTCAGACACGCAGCGCACTATTAAACTTAATTTGAGTTACCAATTATGAAAAACAATTTCTTTGGCGAGATAAATCTTGCTCTTAAAGCAGCAACAAATTCATTCCGAGATCGTCCGAACACGGATGAAATTAGTACGGCGTCGCTTCATAATCGCTATGGAACATATCCGTCGAACGGATTGACTCCGGGTTCGCTTGCTGAGATTTTAAAAGAGGCAGACGAAGGAAATATTTCCCGACAAATGGAATTGATGAGCGAGATTCAACAGAAGGACCCGCAGATCTTCAGCTGCTTTGATCGGCGCAGACGTTCTGTATTGAAGCGAAAATATCAGGTGATTGCCGCTGATACTAAAGATGGCGGTTATAAACTACATGCTGAATATGCCAATAAAATAATTTTGGGAATTAAAGATTTTCAGAATGTACGGTTCAACGGTCTCGACGCGATAGGCAAAGGATTTTCTGCACAACAAATAATGTGGAAGATTGAAGGCAGTGATGTTATGATAGATCGGTTTGTTCCGCTCGATCAGAAAAATTTTAGAACCGGTCTTTCATCCGATCCGAAATCAGATCTGAATATCTTGCGCCGGTTAACCGATGAAGCGTTGATGGATGGTGTGGAGCTTGAGGTGAATAAATGGTTTATCCCAATTGTGAAAGCAGTCTCCGGTGATGTTGGTCGATCCGGTTTATTGCGAACATGCACATGGTATTATCTTTTTAAAAATTTTGATGTGAAAGCGTGGGTTCAGTTTGCAGAGATGTATGGAATTCCGCTGCGACTTGGGAAATATGGAATGGGTGCGACTGAAAAGGAAAAAGACGATCTGCTGCGAGCACTCGTCAGTATTGGTCAGGATGCAACGGCAGTGATTCCGGATAATTCTAAAATTGAATTTATTGAAGCTGCGCAGAAAGCTTCATCGTTCGACTCTTTTGAAAAACTTGCAGACTATTGCGACAAACAAAATTCAAAGGCAATTCTCGGGCACAGCGCATCAATTGATTCCACCGCAGGAAAGCTTGGCGGTGAAGACAATGCGAACGATGCGATCTATGATCTTGTTGAATCCGATGCGTCGGCGTTCGACGGTGCATTTAACGAACAGGTTATTAAGCCGTTGATCAATTTTAAATTCGGAATTCAGAAATATTATCCGATGTTCCAAACGATTGTTATTCCTCCAAAGGATCGAAGTTCGGAATTAGATTTGATGAATAAGTTTCAACAGCCGATCAGTAAGCAATATTATTATGAAACGGTTGGAATTCCGGTCCCGGCTGAAGGCGAAGAGGTTGTGTTGCCTGCGCCGGTATCAAGTCCGTTTGGAAATTCATTCGGTCCGTCAGTATCAGCAAAACAGATCACTGCGAGTGATAGTAAAAAAAAACTTTAAACCAGTTTGACGATGAATCATTTGTATTCGCTCTCGATAATCTGGCTCAGGAAAAAATTACTGATGCTCTCGGAATATTTGGGATTCTCATTTCGGCGGCAAAGAAGTCGGTGGCGGAATCGGAAACGTTCGAGGCTCTCAAGGAGAAACTTGTAACACTTGTTTCGAGTGAATTTATTAATCGGTTTGGACTGTTACTTACTGACTCGCTTGTTACTGCAGATTCGATTGGACGCAGTTATGTTGTTGATAAGGATAAATCTTTCAGTGATGGGAAAAAGGTTCTCTCTGCAAAATTTCAAATTGGGAAATATGTAACTCGTGCAGATGGTGTTCGTTGGATTCTTGCTGCAGATTCCGGCGTGAAAATTTCGTTTGATCTTACTCCAGACCAGGCAATTGAATTTTTCAGACGAAAAGCATTCTGGATCAGTGGAATTGAAAATGAGAAATTTATTGCTGAAGTAAAGAGAGAACTTGAAAAAGCATTGACACAAGGAACATCGTATCAGGATTTTACCGAACAGTTTAAAAATTTTTATTTGAGTTATGGCATTGTTCCGGATAATGCAATTCGGCTCGACACGATTTTTAGAACCAATCTTTTTACCTCATACACTGCGGGTCAATTAAAGCAAGTTGAGCAAGTGAAGGATCGGTTCCCGGTATGGCGATATGTTTCGGTGCTCGACAATAGAACGCGGCAATCGCACCGAAATTTAAGCGGCAAGCTATTTAGAAATGGACCTTATCCACCGATCAATTTTAACTGCCGATGCACGCCGCAATTTATTCACGAGTTTCAGTTAGAACGGAACACTGAGCCGATATATGATTCGATTTATGAATTTATCAGCGAAGACGAAGTTGTGGATTTTATCGGAAGCAATTCATTCGACAGTTGGATCGCCGACAATCCGGTCTCAACAGATGTTCAAAGCATCATTGAAGCTGGCTTAAGCTGACGTACAGTCAGAGATGATAAAAATGGAAAGTGCCCAAATAATAAAAATTTAGGCACTTTAATAAAAACTCTTCAAAAATACAATCCCGCAATTCTTTGTACAAACGGCAGTTCTTGGCTTTAAAGCTAATTTAATTCGATGGAGTGTTTCGCATTTTTATCATTATTCTCACTTTGGTGCAAATAATTTAAAACTTAAGTGTTTAATAATTAAAGACTTAGCTATTATTTAAAGCTAAAATAATGTGACTCCTTACAATGATATGACGGCAAGGTCTATAATTTTCGTGCTACTACAGCGACATCTTTCATTGTTTTTGCCGTACCGCCGAAATTATCGAGTGCTTCAAACAGAATAATGTACATTCCGATACGGACTCGATGAGCGTCATCATCCATTCCGTTCCAAATAATCGATCCGGTAGAAGGGGAAGGTTCGCTTTGTGCAAGACGGCGGATCAATCTGCCGGTGACATCATACACGCGAACTCTAATAGTAGCGCTGTTGGCAGGAAGGGAATAATTGATTGATAAGAAATCTTCAAAACCATCATTATCAGGGGAAAACGGATTGGGAGAAAGATTCAATAATGAATTTTGAATTACAGATTTCGTAAAAATACTATTAGCAGCGGCAGGAGTTGCGCCTACAGAAGAAACCGAAGAACTCCAATTTCTTGAATCGTTGCTTAGTATAGAAGGATTGATTCGTTCAAGCGACCTTCCTAAAGGAGAAGTATTTTTCAAATGCCATAATGGTGAATACCGCATGCTGTCAATCTGTGTGTTGGTCAAGTCGGCAAGAACAAGATCTTCGCCGCTGTTATTTAAACTTAATGATGTGTTGACAATAACATGCTGCGCTGCAAGCGAAGGAAATTGAGTGAAAATTGAAGAATCAGAAGCGATAAGAACAAAACCGCTCGGCGGAATTTTTACTGAACGATCTGACAACAAAATGATCGCTCGGCTTCCGGAAGAACTAGGCTGATCCATCAATTTCCATTCTGCAATGTCAACCGTATCTGCCGTGCGATTGAAGAGCTCCACAAATTCAGCTTTGCCGGAGAACGGTTCATACATGATCTCGTTGATAACGAGTGATTGAGGAATAAAATTATTTTTTACGATCGCAAGTTTAGAATTATTTGCAATCTGCATATCATCTGCAGTTTTAGCGGTAACGATGATCGACTGAATTCCTTGAATGTGTACAGTCCAATTAAACAAAGTCGTTGCCGAATCCAAAGGATTCAATGTTGGAATAAAAGAAGAGTCGATCAGTTCATTCTGTTCCGCCGCGCTGTCATTATTTTTATCGTGATAAAATTTTATCGTCAACAAATTTGCTGTTTGTCTTCCCGAATTAAATATTGTCGTTGTTATTTGTATTCCGTTTGCGGTTCTTGAAGTTGAAACATTTTTTACTTCAACATCAATCTCTTTTCTTGCGGAAGGATTCTCCTCTCCGGGATTTGGCGCAGCAATTTTCCAATTTGAAGAATCCGATGATGCTCCAAAGAAATCAAATCTCTGGAGAGAGGTTCCATTAAGTCCGCCCCACGATTGTTTGAAATACACACTGTCCATTGTCGCACCGCGTTCATCGTACACAACAACAGCATCCGGCGTTATATTGTTCAATGCAGAAAATGGGGCGACAAATACCGGCACTGTAGTCGAAAAGAAATTAATAAATGTAGAGTCAGCTGCAATAGTACAGTATGAATGCGGTCCAATCAATGCCGAAAAATTTGTGATCGATGTTTTAGTTGAACCGTTGTCCGAAATTTTCCACCGTGAAATTGAAATCGGTGTATTGCCGGTATTATACAATTCTATCCATTCCGGCATATCGCCGAGTGGGGCATACATGATTTCATTTACAACGATGCTTTTTGGCGAAATACCAATGGTTACAGATAAGAACATGATATTGTTTGAAGTATCTTCATCTTGCGTTGTTGAAGTTTTAACGCCGAGCAGATGTATTCCTTGAGGAAGAGGAGAAAGTGTCGCCATAATAGTCGCTGAATCATTTGTCGTGAGAGATGCAATATCTTGTTGAAATTGAAGTTCGTTTACGGTTAATACCGAGTCGTTGTTTGCATCAACAAACAGTTCAACATGTATTGCTGAAATATTTTGTTTGCCGATATTTTTAATGATCGAAGAAAGTTCGATCGAGTTTCCGGTAACAGGAAATTGTGGTGCAATCGTCATTTTATGTACGGCGATATCAAATGTTTTTTGTGTTACGGAGTTGATCACGCCCGGTGTTGCACCGAGTGGATGAACTGATGTTTTCCAATTTGATTGCAGTGTAGAACTGATTGAGGTATCGATCCGCTCCAACGACTTTCCCCCCGAACCACCCCACGATGGACTATATATTACGCTGTCGATCATTGAATTTGTCGGATCAAAGACAACTACAGCATCAGCAGTTGTATTATTAAGTGCGGAAAAAGACGCTTGTAATAATGGAACGGAGATTGAATAATGATCTTTCAACGAATTTGTATCTGTTGTAACAATAAAGTATGAATGCGGTAGAATTATTTGCTGTACCGGCTGCAAAAGTGCTTTTGTAGTTCCAGCATCAGAAATTTTCCATCCGGATAACGGAATTGTATCATTGCTATTATTGATACACTCGACCCACTCGGTCATTCCGCTTGGCGGTGCATACATAAATTCATTGATGAGAACAGTGCGAGATTGAAATCCAACATTAACAACAGTTGTCAGAGAATTATTTGATGTGTCTTCATCGCCGGATAATATTAATTTTGCTGTTAACGGATGTCTGCCCGCTTTGATATTTGCATAGTTAAATGAAATTGTCAGTGATTCATTCACAGCGAAAGGTTGATTGAAGTTTTGTGATGCTATTAATGTTAAAGAATCAAACAATTGAATTGATCCCGAAAAATTTCCGGCAAGTGCACGGTTTGATATTGTTACTGCTGCTGTTATTTGATCACCTTGTTTAGGTGAGAAAGAAGAAATGGACAGCGATGCGAGTGCGAGATCGATTGTTTTTGTTGTTGTAATGCGAATATCATCGAAACGAATCACTGTTGTTGAGGCACTGCTTGTGCCGTTTCCGATTATCCTCCAACGAAATCTGACATTAGATTGATTATTTAACTGAATGGGTAATTTATATGGTCGCCGAATAAACGTATTCGGAGTTCCCGCTTTTATTGTGTCCGTTATCTGGATTGAAAAAAGAGAATCACCATCAATGGAAGCTTCGAGCATTACGCCGGAATTATGTGCAGTGACCCTGCGTTCATAAAATTCAATTGTATCAACGGTTCTTCCGGTAAAATTAAACTGCGGAGATATTAACGACTGTTGTTTTGTAGCATCTGATGATACAACAAATTTTGGTTTGGAGTGCCCACTGAATGAAGTTGATGAATCAGTGGTAAAATCTCCGTTGATATTCTTGTTCGTTGTTGTCGTCCATCCGAAGGGAAGTGCCGGGGTGGAGAGAAGATCAAAATTTTCTTTGTAAGGAAAGACGGCAATTTGAGAAAACACCGTTATGGTGTTTATCAGCAGAAAAATAAATATGACAACGGGGGTTCTTAGCATATAAAAAAAAGGCTGTGCAACAGTATGCACAGCCAGAATTAAAAAATCAAGAATAGAATTGAATTCTTGTTATTGTCTATTCATCCGGATTGACAACTTTATAAATTGCCGCTGCCGCAGCTCCGCCAACAAAATTTCCGACTAAATAGATCCAAATATTACCGAATGATACAAGACCCATTGTTGTAATACCCACAGCAACCGCAGGATTATACGCGCCGCCCGAAATTCCGCCGCCGGCAAATGCTCCAACAACAACGGTAAAACCAATTGACAGACCGAAATACGAATTTCCGGCAGATTTTTTTGAAGTGGCGGTGTTCAACACAACATACACAAGGGCAAAAGTAAAAAGAAATTCATTCAACAGAGCTTTCGTAACATCCGGCGTCATTGCTGTCAGAACCGGATTTCCTTTTTGGAAACCGACGACGAGTGCCGCAATCAATCCGCCAAATACCTGCATAAGCATATAGGGCAGAACTTCTTTCGTTTCCAATTTTCCGCGTATCCACACGCCGAGTGTTACAGCAGGATTATAATGTCCGCCGGAGATTGGACCGCCGGCATAGACCATGATCATTAACGTGCAGCCGATAGCGAGAGGAGCAAGAATTCCTGCGCCGGGATCGATCACGGTCAATCCAACGACCATCACAAGAAAAAATGTTCCGATGAATTCAACAATGTATTTATTCATATTTGTCTCCTTTTAAAAATGATGGAATATCCCCGCAAGATTACCGTTGCGAATATGCAAGAAAAGTTCGGAAGAGGCAAGATGTTTAACAATATTTTATGCTGGCAGGTACCCTCTCGTCATGCTGACGAATATCAGCATCTTTTTAAAAGATAAGATGCCGAAACAAATTCGGCATGACGATACTCTCTGGCATTTCAGTTGAATGAAACGTAGCTTTATCAACAGCGATAATATATACAAAGAAAAAAATCAGTTATTACTTTCCAACCCGTGCGCCTAATTGACGGTCGAACATCATCAAACTGACAGGAGAATCACCGACTTTTTTCAACAGATCGACGATCTCATGAGCATTCTTTTCCTCTTCCACTTGTTCAGTGATGAACCATTGCAGCATGATCTGTGTGGGATAATCATTCGCTTTTATTGCAGTTTCATACAGTGCTGTGATCGAAGCGCTGATCTTTTGTTCATGTTCCAGTACCTGTGCAAACAATTGCGACAGATTTTTGAAATCCGTTTTTGGTTTATCGATCGCTTCCAGTTCCACGCGTCCGCCCCGTTCGTGAATGAAATGATAGATCTTCATTCCATGATCGTTCTCTTCTTCGCTCTGCACCTTAAGCCATTTTGCGCAGCCGGGAAATCCTTCGGATTCGCAATAGGCGGACATAGAGAGATAGAGATATGAAGAGAAGAGTTCCTTGTTGACCTGTTCGTTCATTGCTTTAAGAACGTTTTTCTCGAGTTTCATCGGATGTTCCTTTCTGTTTTGTTTAATTCTTCTATCGTAATAACATCATTTTTTTTGTTTCAACAAAATTTTTTGACCGTAATTGATAAATATATATTCCGCTGGAGAGTTTCAATGCGTTGAATGTTGCAGAATAATATCCTGCTTCTTGTATGTCATTCACTAACGTTTCAACTTCTCTTCCCAAGATATCATATACTTTTAAAGTAACAAAATTAGTTACCGGTGTTTGATACGTGATTACCGTGGCAGGATTGAAGGGATTTGGATAGTTCTGCGAAAGTGAAAATATCGTCGGAATAGAATTATGTTCATCTTCAACAGAGAGTGGATTTAAGCCAAACTCAACACCGTTGATTTTTGCGAATAATAAATTGTATTTACTGCTACTAGATAGAGAGAATGGGTATTCATCATAATAAGCATTTTCAGTCCTTTGAGTAATTCCAATACCGTGCAAATATTTTAATACAGTTTCAAATGGCGGAAACGGAAATTTAATGGTTCTAAAAGCTCTATCTTTCCCGAAAATATTATCGATGCCATTGTCAGCATAGATTGTTTTAAATGAACTGGTATCTCCCTTGTTACTCAACAAACTATCTGTCCGCACTTCATAGTTATTGGAAAAATTGAAAGCTTGAAGTGTATTCGTATCAATCCGTTCGTAGAAGAAACCCAGATTGAGCAATTCTCCAAGCACAAGATTTTTTTTCTCTTTAATGCGCAAGAAATATCTTTTACCATTATTCATTGTTGTATCTTTTTGGATTGTCTCAATTACATGCAGATCTGTCGTATCAATTTTATAGATCCAGGTATCTCCAATATGAATTGGATAGAATTGTAGTAAAGAATCCCGCTGTTGTTTTTGCGGGTCGATGCCAAATTCTACCCCATTGATCTTAGCATAGACTAATTCTGTTTTCCAATTTATTATTGGGGAAGGAGAAAGTTCAGCAATATATTCCCCGATCAAACCAAGTCCGTAGGCATAATTCCATCCCCGATCATTTTCCGCAACACTATTAAAAATTGTAATTTCTCGTACCGGTGTTAACATTCCAAGAACGGAATCCTGCCCGATCCATTGTATTCGTCTATTGGGAAAAAGGTTTCCGAATGAAGAGAACAGCGTTGAAGTAAATGTTGAATCATCAATGAAGTCTTTTTGATTTACCCGTCGGATAAAATTTCCGCTCGCAGCATCAAATCGAAGATAATCGTATGAAACTGATGAAGAACCGATCGTTTGCGAACTTATTTTTTTGTAATAATATCCGTGGGAATTTTCAAATATCAATGTATCGGTGGTTATTTCTTTTTTGATATATGAAACACTTGATGGATTTGGATGATGAAATACTGTTGACTTATAAATCCAAACATTTCCATTGTGAAGAGGATGATATTGTGAAAGTGAATCGGCATACAGAATTGCTTTGTTGCCGTATTCTTTTCCGTTGATCTTTGCGTACGCCAAGGTAATGGCTCCACCTGTTCCCCAAATATGGTCTACTTCTAACTCTTTTGTTAGCCCTATGCCATAAGAAAATTTCCATTCTCGAGTTATCCCGACAGGATTCATTTGGATTATTCGCGACACAGTCGGTGTTCCTAAAATAGTTTCTGGAACAGCAGAGACGAATTTCATTAAATTACTATTGAACAATTTATTTGGTGCTGTTACAGAAACACTGTCCAACATATCTTCGGTACTTGATCGTAAACTGTAGAATGCACCTGAAAGAGTGTCATATCGTTCATACGCATATGAAATTTGTTTTGTCTTAGCATAATTTTCTTTGATGACAACGTACGGAATACCGTTCAATAACGTATCACCGACGATCTTCCTTGAAAAGAATGAGGCAGATGACTTATAGATCCATTCATTCCCGATGTGTAACGGATGGTATAATGAGGTTGAATCGTTTTGAGAAAACACAAAGACTGGTACGATGAAAGAAAGAAATAATAAATACTTTTTCATGATTGTATCCTTTAACAGAACTTCTCCATGAAAAAACTGGTTATATCCTTCAGAAGAAGTGTTACGATCAATCCTTTCAATAGATTGAGGGGTGGCATTGTAACAATTGATGACTTGCAGTTGTTGTAACGTACTAAGAGGTCGTATGAAAAGCAATAATGCAACATTGAACTTTCTTTTCTATATTTCGTCTAACACTATTATATCATTTTAACAACAGAAAGCTGCTATGAAGAAGAAAACAATCATCATTTCCATCTCCCTGTTCGCTCTGCTTGCGGTCGGATTTACCGCATACGAAAATGTCTATCTTAAGATCGGTCAAAATATTGATGTTTTCGGGCGAGTGTATAAGGAGATCGTCAGCAATTATGTTGACGAAGTTGATCCCGAAAAATTCATGCGCTCCGGAATTGATGGAATGCTTGAAACGCTCGATCCGTACACAGTCTATCTTGCAGGAAAAGATGAGGAAGATATCGATCTTCTTACGCACGGACAGTACGGCGGTGTCGGAATTTCCATTGGTGTCCGCGACGGTGCGTTGACAGTTCTTTCACCGACCGAAGGTTATTCCGCGTACAAACAAGGGATCAAAGCAGGAGACAAGATCATAGAAGTTGACGGCGCGAAGATCACCGGAACAAATCCGGACAGTGTTCGTTCGCGCGTTCGGGGCGAACCCGGAACGACAGTGAAGATGAAGATCGAACGTGAAGGAGAAAAGAATCCGATCGAGTTTACATTGGTGCGCGAAGAGATTCAGGTGAACAATGTTGCGTATACAGGATTCGTGAAAGAAGGAATTGGATACATTCATCTTGATAGATTCTCACGCAGGGCAGGAGATGAGATCCGGCAGTCGATAAAAGAATTAAAAGCAAAAAGTGATCTGAAAGGAATTGTTTTAGACCTGCGCGATAATCCGGGAGGACTGCTTGAAGCCGCAGTGGAGATCGTCAGCAAGTTTGCTCCGAAAGGAAGTACCATTGTAACCACACGCGGGCGAAAAGGGGGTGAAGAACGAACATTCACCGTTGCCGAAGAACCGGTTGCGGCAGATATTCCGATTGCAGTGCTTGTCAATAAAAACAGTGCGAGTGCCAGCGAAATTGTTGCGGGCGCAATTCAAGATCTTGATCGCGGAATTATTGTCGGCACGCGCTCGTTCGGTAAAGGGCTTGTACAGACAATCATTCCGCTCAATTATAATTCTTCTATGAAGATCACCACCGCGCGCTATTATACACCGAGCGGACGGAGCATACAAGAGATCGATTATCTTCACAAGAACAAAGACGGCGTGTTTGCAACAACGCCGGACAGTTTAAAACGGGAATTCAAAACGATCAAAGGGCGTTCGGTAAAAGAACTGGGAGGAATTTCTCCTGATTCCGTTGTGACCGATATTGAACACACGCCGTATTATTTTGAATTATTGCGGAAAGCGATGTTCTTTAAGTATGCAACAACATATGTTGTTAAACATCCGGTGATCGACGGTGAATTTGTAATGAACAACAGCGTGATGAAAGAGTTCGAGCAGTATTTGAGTGAGCAAAAGTTTGAGTTTGTTGAACCGGCGGAGAAAAAATTGAGCGAATTGAAAGAGCAGATGGTAAAAGAGAACTACAGTTCCACATCCATCTCGTCGATCGATGCGCTGGTGAAGCAGATCCACTCCGAAAAGATCAATACGTTCACCCGATGTTATGATGAATTAAAGAACGAATTGACCGACGAGTTGATCTCCCGTTATAGCGGTGAAAAAGGACGGGCACGGTCATCGCTAGCATATGATGTTCAGGCGCAGACCGCTGCAACATTGCTGCTGAATAAAAAAGCGTATGACGGGATGTTGAAACCGAAGAAGTAGTGGAGTAGTTGAGTATATGAGTAGATGAGAAAAAGCGGACGAGTGATTGTCCGTTTTTTTATTTTGCTCTCTAAACAGGAGTTTGGGAACAAGATGAATCTAATATTATGAATTCATTCATATATTTTTTCAATATTTCCTACGCACCATTGTTAAGACTGCTTTGTTGCTACTGAATCTCGCATATACAGCAATATCTTTCTGACATGAACTCCCACCATAATTATCACCAACTAACGGAATGTCAAATTCTTTGAATCGCTTCCCGTTAAAGTGGATGAATTTACCAATTCCCCCAGATTGACTTCCAAAAAAATAAACATCGTTTTCTGTTAAACTTGTCATTGTCAAAATCCCAACTCCAAGCGATAAATTATTTCGAATTTTTATTGTGTGATTATTGGTGTTAAAATTCCATACGCGATAATCTGCAAGTGTTAGTTCATTGTTACCAATATAATTAATTGTCCACGAACCAGGAGAATTGTTATCGCCTTCGGTACTTTGATATATGATACTCGCTGACAAATTCTTAAGCTCAATGATTGTTGTAACATGATTCATATTCCTTGCCATAGCATAAGCAGCACCCGTCTCTTTGTTTCCCGTTATCCCGTAAAAATACCATTGTCGGTCAAATTCTATTTGTGTCCACTTGTTTCCATCATAATGTACTATTGTGCCCCATGGTCCTACTCCATAAACATTTTGGTTGCCGCTTCCCCACAGCTTTGTTACCGCGCGGTTACCGCTAAAATCCATTTCACTGAAATCTACCCACACGTATTCTCCGTTTTTATATTGCAAAACAACACCGGATGCGTAGTAAATTTCAGAAGTGTCTTTCGCCCACACCCCGTAAATGCCCGCACTGTTAAACTGTCTGCCCAATGGATTCCAAGTGCTACCGTTCCAATGCATGATATTCTTTTTCCCAAATAAAGAGTCAGAGATGTATCCAACAGCAAGAATATTATTTTCATCAAACACCCATACGTCGTTAAATTCACTCGATTCAAATCCGTCGCCAAACTCTAACGTTTCAAACGTAAAGTTCTGGATGGTGGTATCAACTACCGGCGGTTTAGTAGTATCGACTGGCTCTGGGCAGTCGGTGCACGGTTGTATTGGCTCGTCTTTGCAATCCACTTGTAAAAAAGAGATTGAGGAGATAAAAAGAAAGAGGGTAAGAGTTGTTTTGTACATCTGAAGGTTAATGGATTCCCGATACAAGTTTTCGAGATGAGAACGCTGTTTAGCTCTTGTGCCCAAACAGAGTTTGTGCACAAAAAGTAAAGTATTTTTTACTCTGTGTTCTCTGTGGCTTAGTGGTGAAAGCTTTTTTTAATTCTCAAACAACTGCAACTGTGGAAGCGCGTTCTTCACTTCTTTTACAATAAATTCAAAGTCTTTCGGGCGGTGAACAAAATCAAGCGGGTCGCTCTCAATGATCAATAACGGACCAATATGATAACTTCCGATCCATTCCTCGTAATGTCCGTTTAATTGTTCAAGATAACTTCGCGGGATGCTCTGTTCATATTCCCGTCCGCGCGTTTTGATCTTTGAAACAAGCGTATCTACGGATGAGCGGAGATAGATCATCAGATCGGGCGGTTTCAGAT
This sequence comes from Bacteroidota bacterium, assembly GCA_030679145.1. Classification (GTDB taxonomy): domain Bacteria; phylum Bacteroidota; class Ignavibacteria; order UBA10030; family UBA8401; genus UBA8401. Next base: position 219,029 of record JAUXTU010000015.1, read on the forward strand.
ATTCCATCATTACATGAAAAAGAGAAACGTAATTCTCGTAATCGCGCTTGTCCATTTTTTCGATCAGGTGAAGATTTCGTGCGAAGATCTCGGCATCTTCATAAATAGAGCGGTCTTGAATTACCGATTTATTCGATTCAACGATCTCTTTATGGCTTTTAAATCGGTTGGCAAGAAAATAGATCTGAAGATGAAATGACCATCGGTTCATATCGCCGTAAAAATCTTTCAAGTACGGATTATCTTCAACAGATTCGTAATACGGTTTCCAGTTGAACCGTTCACCCAGCATGCGCGTAAGCGAAGATTTTCCCGCACCGATATTTCCGGCAACAGCAACGAAGGTTGTATTCATAGATTATTTGTTAACGTAGTTGAAACACCTCACCAAAAAGTAACAAACTTTTGGCGTAAAACAAACATAAGGCGCAGCGATTTTAGAGAGTGCGTGTTTGAAATGGAATAGTACACAATAAAATTCTGCGGGACACCATACTAAATATTCAGCATCATTCCCGCAGAATGCAGTTATAGAAACATCTGAAAAATTGTTCCGCTGTACGGGATGCCGTAAAGCGGCAGTTGTCTATTGTCATTCTGACACTGAGCGCAGCGAAGTGGAAGAATCTCGTTTTTATTCTTGATTGGAAAGCAAGATTCTTCGTCGCTTCGCTCCTCAGAATGGGCATAATAGTCAAAAAGTGTTGCTAAAATCACTGTAAGTTGTTCTTTGAAATAGCGTTATTGGTAGAAAACTCCAACAAGGTGTAGATTCGTGACGAAAAAAACATTGTGCTCGATGTAGTTCATCAGATTTCAAACGATATTGAGGAACTACACAAAATCGACAAC
>JAUXTU010000027.1 GCA_030679145.1 Bacteroidota bacterium
TCTGATTTGAAGTTGTGGCATGACATTTGCTGAACTAATACGTAATTCACGCATCACATAAAACATAGGAGAGGTAGAATATGAAAAACAGAATGCGATTAGTTATTGCAATGGTATTGTTCGGTGCGGCGACACTTCAAACAACAGCACAGGAGATTCGGGTAAAATTCGAACCGGTTAAGTTTCAGAAAATACTTGATAAATCATTTGTTCCTGCGCTTGAAAGCAATATCTCGGGAATTGTGGAAGGCTCTCTTTACAATATTATTTTATGCAAAAAATATTTTTCTACATTGGATTATGAAACAACATTCGAAAAAGTGAAGTGGTTGGTTTCAGAAAATAAATCTTCGTCAATACGTTACAAAGCACATTTGACGCTATTTTATCTATCAAATGCGGATAATATCAGTATAACGCCTAAATCTGATCCTGAAACGCACGATTATTTATTCAAACAAATATCAAAAGAATTAGAAATGAAATTGCTGGTTAGCAACGAATCATATCTACAGAAATAGGTTCCTCCTCCATAAAAAAACTGCTGCTGGTTTTTTCTTGACCAGCAGCAGTTAATTATATCTCAAATTTCAACCTACGATCGGTTAAAATACTCACTCAAAATAAATTATTTTATTTTTTCGATCGGTGGAATTTTTTGTTGGATTTGTGAAATGTCATTGCCGTCAGCATCAAGATATTTCAATTCTCCATAGTTCAATTCTTTAATTCCATTTTCAATCTTTTCTTTGTCCCCAACGATAACCCAGACAAGGTTATTAGGATTGATCGATTTCTTTGCAGAATTTTTTACATCATCATAACTAAGTTCATTTAATTTTTTTGAATATGTAATATAATAATCATCGGAATACCCGTAGTTAATCATATCCGCAAGAGAACCTAAAACAGCATTATTTGTTTCCCACGATCCTGAAAGTTCAAGCACGGCATTTTTTTGAACTTTTTCAAATTCCTCTTTTGTAATTGGCCGACCACCAGTAACATCCTTTAGTTCCTTTAATACTTCAACCATTGATTCTTTTGTTTTATCTGTTTGAACGGGTGCATACGCTAAGAACGGACGTTGACCACGGGCAGAATAAAACAACGTGCTTGCACCATATGCCCAATGTTTATCTTCACGAAGGTTCATATTAACCCGTGAAGTGAATGCACCACCCAATGCATCATTCATCATTGTGATAGCGAGTTCATCCGGATTTGATTTGGGAAGTGAAACATGCCCCGCAAAAAGAATTGATTGTTGCGATCCTGGTTTATCAACAATGTAAACGGTTGATTTCGATTTCTGTTCTATATTTGCAACATTCTTCTTTGGAACATCACCGGATTTCCAATCCTTGAATAATTTTTCAAGTTTCGGTTTTATTTCATTCATCGTTGTCGCACCGACAACAATCACTGTTGCGTTGTTTGGTTTGAACCACGTCTTATGGAATTTAACAAGATCATCGCGTTTAATACTTGCCATGCTCAGTTCTGTTCCAGAACCTGTTAGCGGATTTCCATACGCGTGATCTGTTCCATACAGGATTTTAGGAAATACGCGAAGTGCCATTTGAATTGGGGTGACTTTTTCACGCTGAATTCCGGCAATTTTTTGTTTCTGCAAACGTCTAAAATCTTCATCCGGAAACGATGGATTAAGAATAACATCTGCAAAAATATTCAAAGAAGCGTCAAGATTGGCTTTTAAAGAAGACATCCGTACTGATGACATATCCAGATTAGAACCTGATGCGAGTGTCGCCCCAAGAAGGGCAAGCTCTTCGCTGATTGCTAAAGCGTTGCGAGTCTTTGTTCCTTCATCCAAAACATCCATTGCCAAATTAGCGGTACCGGGAATTGCAAATTGATCTGACGCATAACCAGCATCGACCTGTAGAGAAAAGTTTACAACCGGAACAGAAGAACGCTCCGTCAAAATAACTTTCAATCCATTTGAAAGTGTTGCTCTTTCTATCTTTGGAAACTTTGCTTCTGCAGCCGCAGCCATCTTCGGCATTGTTTTTCTTACTGTGGAATCAGTTTGATCGTTCTTGAACTGAGGGAAAGGGTGAATTTCAAGAATATATTCTCCATCCGTTAACCATTTATTTGCCGTTGCAACAACATTCTGAACATTTGCATTATTCAAATTATTCAAATACGTTTTATAATAATCAGGTGACCCCGCAAAAACTTCAGACATTGCAAGGATATCAGATTTTCCACCAAACCCACCAATTCGCTCTATTCCACGAACAAATCCTGCAATTGACTGAGTTTTCACTCTCTGTAATTCTTTTTCAGTAGGTCCTTTTTCTAACAACAATTTCAATTCTTCGTTGATCGCTTTTTCAACTTTTACAAGATCTATTCCGGGTTTTGCCGTTGCATCAATATTAAATTGGCTTCCAATTTCTCGTGAATCTACATACGCGGAAACATTCGTTGCAATTTGTTCATCATACACAAGTCGTTTGTACAATCGTGATGTTTTTCCGGAAGCAAGAATATCTGCAAACAGATCAAGATATGTATTTTCTACTGTTGCATATTTAGGTGTATTCCAGACCTTAAACAATCGAGCTTGTGGTACACGATCTTCAGCACGTTGACGAATTGTTCCAGTTCTCTTTGCAATATTCTCATCATATTTTGCTACAGGCGGACCTGAAGGAATATCGCCAAAATATTTTTGCATTTTTTCTTTTGCAGTTTTCAGATCAATATCACCTGCAAGAACAATAACTGCATTTGCCGTGCCGTAATAATTGCGGAACCATTCTTTAACATCATCCAATGAAGCAGCGTTCAAATCTTCCATCGATCCAATCACTGTCCATGAATATGGATGTCCGGATGGATATGTTGCTTTCGTTGTTAGTTCTTCCTGAATTGAATACGGTTGATTGTCTCCTTGTCGTTTTTCATTTTGAACAACTCCCCGCTGCTCATCTAATTTTGCCTGACTAATAGCTCCAAGCAAGTGACCCATTCGATCTGATTCCATCCAAAGGACTATGTCCAACGCTGGCGTCGGAACATTCTGGAAATAATTCGTCCTATCATTGCTTGTTGTTCCATTAAGATCAGTTGCGCCAATGCGTTCCAAAGCTTGAAAATAATCCGTATCAAAATTTTCTGATCCATTAAACATTAAATGTTCAAACAAATGTGCGAATCCGCTCTTTCCAGTTTTTTCATTTTTTGAACCGACATGGTACCAAACATTCACTGCAACAATTGGTGCTTTATGATCTTCGTGAACAAGAACGGTAAGACCATTATCAAGAGTGAATTTCTCATACGGAATATTGATATCAGCAACCATACTTTTTGTCTGCGCTTCAACTTCAGAAAGTGAAATGATCGCTACAACTACAAGTAAACCAAATAAACCAAATAGTTTCATACTATCTCCTGGACTATTAATGAAAACGTTAACGTGAAATATATGAGCAAAATAGAAAGCAAGCATAATGATGTTGGAATTTACGAAAATTTGTTATAGAAGTTATACTATGAGCTATAAATACAATAGAGCCTCGTTTGATTATAAAAACAAGAGGAAAGCAAGTGTAATTAAAGCCGGCAGCGCTTGTGTAAAAAATATTTTTTTCATGGCGGATGCTGCCCCATAGATGCCTGCAATTGCGACACAGGATGTAAAAAATATCGCTACCTTACTTGACCAAAATGGGTCTTGGATAAGAAGCGACCAAATTAAACCTGCAGCAAGAAATCCATTGTAAAGTCCTTGATTAGCTGCAAGCGCTTTCGTTTTCTCAAATAAGTCGGAAGGAAATGAAGAAAAAGTTTTCCTTCCAAGTGGTTTTGTCCACATAAACATTTCTAACCAGAGAATGTATAAGTGTTCAACTGCAACAAGTGCAACAAATATTTGTGTAAGAATATGCATACTGCTCCTTTTTAAATTTACATCCACAAATTTCTATCTAAACTTCTGTATTGAATGGCTTCACTTAAATGTTCTGTTCTAATATCTGCACTTCCCGAAAGATCTGCAATTGTTCGTGATACTTTTAAAATACGATCATACGCACGAGCGGATAAGCCAAGTTTTGTCATTGCCATTTTCAATAATTCTTCTCCCGAAGAATCAATCTTGCAGTATTCTCGGATTTCTTTTGACTGCATACTTGCATTGGAAAATAAGCTTTTCTGTTTCTCAAATCGTTTTAACTGGATATCTCTGGACTGAATCACCCGTTCACGAATTGAATGTGAGGATTCACCCGGTTTTTTCTGTGAAAGTTCGGCAACTTTAACAGCAGGCACTTCTATATGAATATCAATTCTATCCATTAGCGGACCCGAAATTTTCGCCATATATTTCTGGATCATCATTGGTGTGCAAGTGCATTCGTGATTTGGGTTTCCGAAATTTCCACACGGACAGGGATTCATTGCACACACAAGCATAAAATTCGCGGGATAATCAACTGACATTTTAGAACGACTGATCGTTACTTTTGAATCTTCCAACGGTTGTCGCATTACTTCAAGAACATTTCGGGCAAATTCGGGAAGTTCGTCTAAAAATAAAACCCCATGGTGCGAGAGCGAAATTTCACCGGGACGTGGAATTGTTCCACCGCCGACAAGAGCAGAATCTGAAATTGTATGATGGGGTGAGCGAAACGGTCTCTGTGATACAAGTGCAGAACCGGGTGGTAACATTCCGGAAACAGAATGAATCTTTGTTGTTTCAATACTTTCTTCAAATGTCATTGGGGGGAGAATACTCGGTAGTCTTCGTGCAAGCATTGTCTTTCCAGAACCGGGCGGACCAATCATAATAATATTATGTCCGCCTGCTGCTGCAACTTCCAACGCTCGCTTTACATTTTCCTGTCCTTTAACATCAGAAAAATCTTGATGATATTTTTGTTCCACGGCAAATATCTCATGAAGATCCAAACGCAGCGGAGTGATATCTGACTTCCCTTCAAGTAAATCAACTGCTTCGGATAATGTTTCTACACCATAGACATCTAATCCCTCTACCATTGCGGCTTCGTTTGCATTTTGTTTAGGTAGAATAATCCCGCGGATCCCTTTTTTCTTTAATTCAACTGCGATCGGCAACGCTCCATGAATCGGGCGAAGTGTTCCTTCAAGCGAGAGTTCTCCAAGAATGATAAAATCTTTTAATCGATCTTCACTCACCTGCCCGCTTGAGGCAAGCATTCCTATGGCAATCGGAAGATCGAACGACGATCCTTCTTTTTTTACATCCGCCGGGGCAAGATTGATGGTAATCCGTTTATTTGGATACGTATAAGCAGAATTTTTAATTGCAGTTGCAACACGTTCTCGGGATTCTTTTACGGCATTATCGGGAAGCCCGACCATAAAAAAATTGGGTACGGTATTTTCAATATTTGTTTCAATCTCAATGAGATAGGCATTTATTCCATATGTCGCTGCAGAAAAAACTGTAGTTAACATAAATTCTTAATTATCAAAATATGATTGGAACGAAATATATTACCCTTGTATATAAGATACAAGAACGGAATTCACTTTACAATAAATGAAAATGCGCCAGTGTAGACCTTTGGCGCATTTTTATATACTAACTGTACACTGAATTAGCGGTGATCACGTAAAAAATCTAGTCGCGGTTTCATCTCTTCTACAGATTTTAAAAGTTTGTCTTTGCCGAAGATTGACTCTTCCTGACTGGAGAAAGCGAGTTCATATTCATTGCTCATGATAATTGCTTCTTCAGGACAGACCTCTTCACAGAATCCACAGAAAATACAGCGGGTCATGTTGATCTCGAATTTTTCAGGATAGCGTTCTTTTGCTAATTCTGTAGAAGCAGATTGGACATCGATCGCAAGCGCGGGACAAACACGGCTGCACAAACCACATGCAACACAGCGTTCTACGCCATTCTCTTCCACCAAAACAGGGCGGCCACGAAATGATGAAGCATGAACAACTTTTTCTTCAGGATATTGAATTGTAAACCTTGGTTTAAAAATCTGTTTGCATGCTGCAAACATTCCTTTCAATATCTCGGTGACGTATGTACGTTGAAAGAACGAAAGATCTTTAACGCGTACGGGTTCACTTTTTTTCAAATATTTTTCGTTGCTCATATTAATTGAACCACGTATGTAAAGGTTTAAGAATAAAAAATCCTGTAACAGCAATGTTCAACAACGATAACGGGAGCATTACTTTCCATCCAAGATTCATCAACTGATCATATCGGAAGCGTGGCATTGACCATCGAACGACAATAAAGAAAGCCACAATTGCAGAAAATTTTGCAAAGAACGAACCGACTTGTAGTAAACTTACTGTTAATGGTGATAAACTCAAATGTTCAATATACGGTATTTGATAACCGCCAAGATAGAATGTTGTGATTAATGATGCTGCTGAGAACATTGCTAGATATTCTGAGAGCATGAACATTCCAAACTTCATTCCGGTGTATTCTGTATGATATCCTGCAACTAATTCAGGTTCTGCCTCCGGAAGATCGAACGGAAGACGATTCGTTTCTGCAAACAAGGCAACAAAGAAAATTATAAACCCAACTGGTTGTAAGAAAATATTCCAATTCGGAAAGAATCCAAAAAGATAATATCCGCTTTGAGCTTTCACAATGTCATCAAGCTGCAGTGTATTGTTCAACATAACAACTGCAACAATGGATAAGCCAAGCGATAATTCATAGCTGATCATTTGAGCGGACGATCGAATTCCTCCGAGCAATGAATATTTATTGTTCGATGCCCAACCGCTTAGTGTAATACCATATACTGCTAATGATGACAATGCGAGGATATACAATATTCCGATATTCACATCCGCGATCTGTAATCTGATATTGTATACAACGCCATCGATCGTAATTGGAAGAACATCACCAAACGGAATGACAGCAAATAACGAAAATCCGATCGTCAACGAAATAAGCGGTCCTAACGAATGAACAATTCTATTTGCAGCCGCCGGGACAATATTTTCTTTGAAAAATAATTTTGGAATATCAGCAATCACTTGTAACAGACCGAACGGACCGATTCGGTTTGGTCCATGGCGATTTTGTATCCACGCACTCATTTTTCGTTCTAACATTACTCCGAGAAAAGAAACTAGCGGAAGCAATACGATCAAAATTAGAAAAAGAATTTTTATAAGCGATTCTACAAAAAATGAAATTTCCATATTCTCTTTTGAATTAAACTGTTACGGTGGATTGTTTCAAGGATGCGCCTTTTTTTCCAACTTTTAGATACGAAAGCCCTTTGAAACTGTCGATCTTATGACAGATTTCATTGAAGACATCATCCGCATTATTGAATTTATATTTTGTTCCCATTACGCCCGCAATGCTTACGACGATCTTCCATGAAGGACGAGAATCACGCCGTGGACCCTTTCCCCATTTATCATTATGTGCGGCAAACGTATCCCACCGGCTCATTTCAAAATTATCTAACGCGCGATCTTGTTCCAATGTTGTCACTGCAGGTCTGATGCGTTGAACACGATGCTGGAAGTTCGTCATCGTTCCATTTTTTTCAACATACGTAGATGCCGCAAGAACAACATGAGCGTATTGCGTGGTCTTATTATGGTTTGTTGCATGAACAGCAAAGAATTCCAGATTCGATAATGCTTCTCCAACACCGGGAATTGAAGCAATATCATCTTCAAGACAATATAGTGCCTTAATTTTTCCAGCTTTAATTGCAGAAATTATCTGATCAAAGTTCATACCATTTTCCTGAGGCACAATTCCAACAGCTTCCGCACCCGATGAATTCGGAGTTTTGTCCGCTCTGATCAGCACAGTATCATCAACCCCTTCATTGTGACGTCTAAAATCAATATTGCGCGTTCCAAGAACTTCTTTTGCAAATTTTGCGAAAATGTAATTGTCTTCGTTTGTTGCAAATGCAGAACCCAAAACTGCAATTTCATTTTTGTTGAATGATTTAAATTCTGAAGCTACTTTCGCTATTGCCTCATCCCAACCAACTTCAATTAACTGACCATCTTTTCTAATCTTCGGAGATTTGATGCGATCTTCAGCATTTACATTTTTCCAAGTCTCCAATCGTCCATGATCACACATCCATGCACTATTCACATCATCATTGGTTCGAGGATTTAAGCGGAGAATTTCGTTATTACGTACTCCAACTTCAATATTACATCCGCGTGCACATCCGTTACAGACAGAATCCGTGAACGACATTTCCCATACACGAGATTTGAAACGGAAGTCTTTGTTCGTCAATGCGCCGACTGGACAGATGTCAACAACATTCATTGAATACGGATTGTCCAAAGATTGACCGGGGAATGTTTCAATCGTCACACGATCGCCGCGATTAACAAACTGCAATTGATGAACACCTGCAACTTCATCACAGAATCGTATACATCTTGAACAAGAGATACAACGCTCAGCATCGAACATCACTCTTGGACCAATATCAACACGTTTTTCTTTGTGAACTTTATTTTCAACAAATCGGCTGAACCCTTTGCTGTATTTATATGCATAATCTTGAAGTTTACATTCACCTGCTTCATCACATATAGGACAGTCGAGCGGATGATTAATAAGAATAAATTCCATCACCGCTTCACGTGCATTGATGACTCTTTCATTCTTTGTGTTTACTACCATTCCATCTGTTACCTGAGTCATGCAGGCGATCGTAAGTTTCGGCATCTTTTCTACTTCAACTAAACAGATACGGCAGTTTCCCGAAGGAGAAAGTTTTCCGTGCCAGCAAAAATGCGGAATGGAAATTTTATTCTCTTTCGCAGCTTCGAGGATCGTTTTTTTACTGTCTATTTCGTATTGAGTTCCGTCGAGAGTGATCTTTACGTTGGGCATTTTTCTACAATATTAGAAATTGATTTTAAGATGATAGTAAATGACTACTACAATTTTTCTACCCTAATGTATTGAAAAAAGTTCAAGAATGGAAGAGGAAAATTGCCAAAAAACAGAGAAGCCATCGCATAATGTGATGGCTTCTTGTGGTTCTCAATCAAATTTCTTAGCGAAGAATTGTATCAACCGGAGTATATTTCATATTGAACGCGTCTGCCACACTTTTGTAAGTAACAAGACCATCAACCATGTTCAATCCAAATTTCAATTCCTTATTGGTCTGTATTGCTTTTTCCCATCCTTTGTTTGCAAGTTCCACGGCATACGGAAGCGTTGCGTTCGTCAAAGCAATGGTTGAGGTAAAAGGAACTGCTCCTGGCATGTTAGCGACACAATAATGTATCACTCCATCAACAACAAATGTCGGATCTTCGTGTGTTGTCGGTTTACAGGTTTCTATACATCCGCCTTGATCAACCGCAACATCAACAATAACGGAACCTGGTTTCATCGTCTTTAACATTTCTTTTTTAATCAACTTTGGAGCTTTTGCACCCGGAATCAACACAGCACCAATCACGAGATCAGCAGTTTGAATCAATTTGCGAATATTATAAGTATTGCTCACCATTGTTGTAACGTTCTTCGGCATAATATCATCCAACTGACGTAAACGATAAAGATTATTGTCTAGAATCGTCACTTTTGCCCCAAATCCAGCAGCAATCTTTGCTGCATTTGTTCCAACAATGCCGCCACCAATAACAATCACGTTTGCCGGTTCTGTTCCAGGAACTCCACCAAGAAGAACTCCCCGTCCACCCATTGTACGCTCTAAATATTTTGCACCTTCTTGTGGAGCCATACGACCTGCCACTTCACTCATCGGAATCAACAACGGAAGCGATCCATCATCTTTTTGTACTGTTTCATACGCGATACAAACTCCCTGAGACTTGATCATCGCCATGGTCAACTCTTTGCTTGCTGCAAAATGGAAATACGTAAATACAATCTGATCGCGGCGAATTTGATTGTATTCTGATTTGATCGGTTCTTTTACTTTAATGATCATATCACCTTTGTGATACACTTCTTTTGCATTCTTTGCGATCTTTGCCCCTGCTTCAACATATGCAGCATCTTCAAAACCGCTGCCAACACCAGCTTTTGTTTCTACAATTACTGTGTGACCGAATTGTCGGAGCGTTTCAACGCCAACAGGAACAAGTCCGACACGATTTTCATTTGTTTTAATTTCTTTGGGAACACCGATAATCATAATATCATCTCACTGTTAAGTTTATTGTTTAGTAATTTAATTTCAGGTTATTTTGTTTGATTAAATATTTTTTGATGCCACAAAGGCACTAAGACGCTAAGGATTTTTTATTGATAAATCTTTGTATGCCATTTTTGATTAAGGGAACATTGAAATTAATGAGGTATCCCAGTTGCTTTCCAGTCAATTTCAAATGACTTATAACTTGCGCTTGCCACACAGGGTTAACCATTTCGACAGCTTTTATTTCGACAATCACTTCATTTCCAACTAACAAATCTAATCGCAGTCCTTCTTCAAAAACAATCCCATCATAAACAATTGGAATATCTATTTGTCGCAATACTTCAATTCCAATTTTTTGTATTTCGTGTGCAAGACAAATCTCATATATTTTTTCAAGTAATCCTGGACCAAGTTCTTTATGGACTTTAAAAGCTGAGTTAACTATCACTTTGCCAATATATTCAATTTCAGGAGTTGTCACTTTTTTACTCTTCTTTGTGTCTTTGCGTCTTTGTGGCAATATTCCTTTATATCATTCCATTGTTGTCGAGGACGCAGTATTCTCTTTACCATTAGGAGAAAGAATAACTGTGGTAAATTTTTCAATATCAAACAATTGTTTTGAAACTGCTAACACTTGTTCGGCTGAAACAGAATCAATACTGCTCACGATTGACTCAAGCGGCGTATATTCACCATAATACAATTCACCGTTTCCTAACCGCATCATTCTATTAGATGTACTTTCCAAACTCATCAGCATGCTTCCCTTCAGTTGCGCTTTTGCACGTTGAAGTTCTGGCTTCGTCAGCGGTTTGGTTTTCATCTTTTCCAATTCATAGTAGGATAGTTCCAATGCTTTCGGAACCGATTTTTTATCCGCCCCGACATAAATTCCGAATGAGCCTGTATCTTTCATCAATCCAAGAAAAGAATAGACACTGTATGCAAGACCATGACGTTCGCGAATTTGTTGGAACAGCCGTGAACTCATTCCGTCACCAAGAATTGAATTCATCACCAACGCGGGATAACGCATCTTGTTGTGAACACTAAACGCGATTGTTCCCGTGCAAAGATGTGCCTGCTGAATCGGCCTTCCATACTCCTGTGAATTCTTTTTCATTTTTGATGATTGGAATGTCTTAAATTTTTCACCGTTGTTTTTCTTTTGTGTCAGATATTTTTTTGCAAGTTCTACTAAATGTTCATGGTTGAAATTTCCGGCAGCAGCAAGAATGATATTTTCGTTTGCATAGAATTTTTTTGTGTAATCATAAAGATTATCGCGGGTGAAGTTGTTCACATTTTCCGCTGTTCCAATGATCGGGCGCGCAAACGGATGACTGCCAAACAGATGTTTTTCAAAATATTCCTGCACCAAATCATCCGGATCGTCCTCTGATCGTTTGATCTCTTCCAGCACAACCGTTTTTTCTTTTTCCATTTCTTTTAATGGAAATGTTGAATGCTGCACGATATCAGACAAAACATCAACTGCTTTTTCAACATACTCATCCAACACCCGCGCATAGTAGCACGTATGTTCCTTTGTCGTAAAGGCATTCATATACCCGCCGACTGATTCTAAACTTTGAGCGATCTGTTGAAAATTTCGCTTCTCAGTTCCTTTGAACATCATGTGTTCAATAAAATGAGAGATGCCGTTGTTTTCATTTGATTCGTTACGTGAGCCGGTATTGATCCAAATTCCAATTGAAGCAGATTTTACTGTGGGGATTTCTTCGCTAATAACACGAATTCCGTTTGCAAGCGTAGTTTTTTTATAGGATGAAATTGCTGCTGATTCCGTATGTGTGATTTTATTCCTAATAGCGATTCTCCGCTGTTAATATTCCATGAAAAGCACAAAATGAAGATAGATTATTTTTCTAAAAGTAAAAAGTAATTTTTAGGAGGTTAGCTTTTCTTAATACATATGCATAATTATGAAAAGACTGCATAAATCAACCTATTTAAGCATCGTTTCAATCTTTACTGCAACCATGTCAATTCCAACCAAATTCTCACTACCCAGAGGAATGATAACATCCGCATACCGTTTACTTGGCTCAACAAATTCCAAATGCATCGGCTTGACAGTAGTAACATACTGGTTCATCACTGAATCAATTGAACGGCCTCGTTCAATGATATCACGTTTTAATCGACGCAATAATCGTTCATCAGCATCAGTGTCAATAAAGATCTTAATGTCCATTAATTCCCGAAGTTCAAGAGAAGCGAAAATTAGAATTCCTTCTATGATAATGATATCTTTTGGTTCAAGATGTCTGGTTTCTCTCATTCTGGAGTGCGTTGTGAAATTATAGAGCGGTTGCTCTATTGGAATTCCCTTCCGCAATTCTTTGATGTGTTCTACTAATAATGAGGTTTCAAGTGAGTCCGGGTGGTCAAAATTGATCTGATCCGGTGTTTTGCCGTTGTACGACGATAAATCGCGATAATACGAATCATGTTGTATAACAACAACATTTTGTGTGTGATGAATCCGTTCAAGAATTTTGTTTGTAACCGAAGTTTTTCCGGAACCGGTTCCGCCGGCAATACCTATGACAAGTTGTTTCATAACATCCTTATTTTTCTTTTTGAATATAGAAGATGAAGAGTGTATAAGCAAGAAACATTCACTTTATCTTTACATACATTAAAGACATTTATATCCTTTTCAATTTTTTGGACTTCCCCTTCATTTTCTTTATTTTACCATATGATAGAATCAATTTTTTTCTGGTCACTCATCCTTCTCTGCTCTATCTATGTGCTAATCCATTCATTTCTTTGGAAAGGAATGAATAAAATTTTCAAATCACAATTCCAACAAGAACAGCAATCAATCTCAGTCATTATTGCAGCACGAAATGAAGCAGTCTTGGTCGGTCAATTGCTAGAATCTTTGGTAAGTCAGGATTATCCGATAAATAAGTTCGAAATTATTGTGGTGAATGATCGATCATCCGATTCGACAGCAGCAATTATTGAAAAATTTGTAAAACAATATTCGAATGTCCAATTAATCAATATTGAATTGAACAACAGCGATATGCCACATAAGAAAAATGCGTTGCAAATCGGAATCGCTCAATCATCTTTTGATATTCTTGCATTCACAGATGCTGATTGCATGGTGCCGAAACAATGGTTGAATGAAATTTCGAAACAATACACCGACAATGTTGGAGTTGTGGCTGGATATAGTCCATACAACAAACAAAATACAAATTCGTTTTTGAGATATGAAGAATATAAAAATTCTTTGTATGCTGTTTCTGCTATTGAATTGAACAATGCATTTATGTGCACGGGAAGAAATTTTTCATATCGTAAAGCGGTCTATAACGAAGTTGGCGGATTTGAAGAAATAAAAAAATCCATCAGTGGCGATGATGATCTTTTTTTGCAATTAGTACAAAAGAAAACAAATTGGATTATTCGATACATGATCTCTCCCGAAAGTTTTGTCCAAACAGATCCGCCAAAGTCTTTTTTACAATTTGTAAATCAACGCACAAGACATGTTTCGGCAAGTAAATATTATCCAATGCAAACGAAGTTAGCCTATTCATTTGTTCATCTGTTTCATCTTGGTATTATTATTGGATTTTTTTTTATTCCGTTCATTTCACTTATCACAATGGTGGTCAAATTCAATGTTGATGCATTGTTCATTACCAGAGGGAAAGATTTATTTCACGAGTCATTCTCTCTTCCCGAATTTATAATTGATGAATTTCTTTTAGTCCTTTACTCATTTTTTATCGCACCGCTTGGATTTGTACGAACATTCGATTGGAAAGGAACATCCAATCAATGAAAGACTTTTTTTCAAGCCCGATTGTCTCAACAACACTGAAGATTATGGTTTCAGCTGTTCTCCTTGGAGGGCTTCTCTTTTACTTGGATGTTAGAACCATCAGCGCATCATTTAAGAGTGCGAATCCATATTATCTGACGATCGGGTTATCACTTGCTGTTTTCCAATTAATAATTCATTTCTATCGCTGGAGATATTTGTTACGCCTTGTAGAAAAAGAAATTTCCAACAAAGAAACATTTACATCTTTCTTTGTCGGTTTTATGGTCGGATTTTTCACACCCGCACAGCTTGGAGAATTTGTAGGACGAATTGCAAGCCATCCGAATGTAAAGAAATCTCACATTATCGCAATCACGATCGTAGATAAATTATATTGGTTCGCGTTAACTATCATTGTTGGTGGAACAGGATTAGCAATGTTTGTTTCAACGTATTATGGTGATTTTTGGAGTTCATGGTACCGGTATCTCATCACTATAGTTATGTCAATTATTATTGTAATTTTTTTATACCCCCAAAAAATAAAGGAATTGCTTTTACAACTTCCTACTTCCATTCGTCAACATCGTTTTTATGAGGTTGTGGGGTTCGTGGAAAATATTTTTCATAATAAAAATGCATGGGTAGTATCTTCCCTGACGCTATTTTTATACATCATCATTCTGTTGGAATATTATTTTCTCGCATCCGCTTTTGGATTTGTCTCTTTGAATGATGCTCTAGTTTGCGTTGCATCGGTTCTGTTTGTTAAAGCGATCATACTTCCAATATCCTTCGGCGATTTAGGCGTACGAGAAAGTACGGCAGTATTTTTCTTCCAAATAATGGGATTGAATACTGCAATTGCATTTAATGCTTCAATTATTAT
>JAUXTU010000035.1 GCA_030679145.1 Bacteroidota bacterium
CCTGATCGAATGAAGGGAGAATTTGACGTAAAATATTTCCATCGGTTGTATTACAAAATGCAGCAGGAGAAGAGAGAATCCATTGCTCTGCCTCAGTTTCATTGCGAAGCGGCTGATACGATTGCACTTTTGAACAGGAAACAGTCGTTAAATAATCAAATGGAGTTTCAGCCCATGTTGTATGGAACTCTTCAGACAATCCACCGCACGATTTTGAAAAACGAGCATCACAGATCTCGTTATTATAAACAAGGAACATACCGCGCGTTTGATCGATCGCTTCGATTGCGGCGTTGGAAATATCCTTTGTAATTCCTTGATATCGCTGGCAGTGATCGTCCGCGCAGACGTCGAAGATATCATGATCTTCTCTGTCGTAATAACGAATAAGTTCAGTTTCGGATTGCTGTGTTCGTTGCGAAGGAATACCGAGGTTGGAGAATTTCTTTTTCATTTCCAGCATTGCAACCAACCAGCTACGCGACGTGATCGCGTGAGCTTTGAGAAGTTCCATCGGTGCAGTTGCACTCATTTCGGATGAGATGACGCTGGCAAGATATTTTTCAACAGAAATCTCATTGATCGCCGTGATTCCTTTTTCTCTTGCTACCAAACGCAGTGAGCCTTGAAATGTTTGATGTTCTTTCCGTTCCCAATGAAAATTGATCCCAAAAACAACATCATGTACTGTAAAAGTTCCGCCGTTCAGAGGTCTAAAGAATATTTCTTTTCCGCGAATGAGTTCGATCTCTTTCCCGCCATACAATACGATCTCTCCATTCTTTATCACCGCTTTAAATCTCCCCGTCACAATAACTTCATCGGTCAGTTTGAATTGCTCTAACAATTCACCGCTGACCTCCGAATAATTTTCAACAATACCGACCTTAATAATTGGCTCTGAAGAGATCATATTTTTTCAATGATTGTTCGTAATACGTCGTTTGAGATTGAAACTTCTTCATAAATATTTTTTATCATTTCCGCATCAACAGTACGAAAATCTTTTTCCATCGGTGTTACCACTAATCCGCCGATATCTACCGCTGCCGGGCTGATGAGAATTTTGTCGTTTCCTTCTTTAAAAAAAACTGCGGGACGATGCTTGCTTCGAACAAATACGATCAATCTCCATTTTCCATCATCGAATGAACCGATCACATTCATCATTGGCTCTTCATTCGTATTCAATACCACTCTCATCGCTCCGGCAAGCCGCAGGAATGTCAACTCCATTTCTTGTTCATTCTTTCCTTCCAGCACAATCACACTGCGTTCATAGTTTTTTACGGCTGAAATTGTAACCACGCCAATCTGTTTTTTAATTTCCCTTCGTTCATCAATCTCATTTTCTGCGGGAATTAATCCTGCAGGTGATGCTTGAAAATGCATATGATCAGGTGCTGACGCTCCGCATTTGGGTCCATTATAGAAGATCGAATATTCCGGCGAGAGTTCTTTCGCAAGTTCTAGAAATACCAATATTTGTTCTTCAATGGATTGTGGAATATGATCGATATGCGAGATGGTAAAATGCTCTTTGAAGATCGGCATTGGGTTGCAAAGGACAAGATATTTTTCTTTGAAAAGAACACCTTGCTGTTCAGCGGGAAGATTGGCAACACAGAGGAAACATTTTCGTTCTTTAATCGATGCTGCATCTACTTTTGCACCGGTACTGACGATGCGTTTTGGATTGTATTGCAATCGGACAGAAAATGTTCCGCAGTCAATAGCTCTCGTTTGCACATTCTCAAGCGCTGAAACTCCATCAGCAAGCATCTGCCATTGTTTCTGCTGATTGGCATAAAGATCATGCGAAAGGTGGGAAAGAGAATCGTGCGAGCTGTTAGGAAAATGAGAATAGACTTTTTGTGAGAACATTCTTTAACATTCGATTTTGATTAATAAATATGTTGCAACTGAGAGCCGACCGAAGCAAGCATATTCATTTCTAAAGTTTTTTGGGACTTGAAGAACGTGAGAAATTCGGATTATCTCACAGTGCCGCCGAAAATAATTTTACTTGGAATTCTTCCGTTTCTTTACCGTAATTACCGTGGTTTTTATCAAACCCTTATTATGTACCGCTTTTCTTTTTTGAACGTGTCTGTTGTCGTTAGGTCTGTATTGAACTGTCGGCTCAAACAAAGCTGTTTGGTTGCGAAAGTCGAGTCTATTGCCGGTATCATTTCCATTTACCGTTAATAAACTTTTTTGTGGTGTTTTAATTTTCACTTTTGTTTTAAGAACAATTTGTTTCGTGTCAACTTCTTCTACATTGGCAGGAATATAATAGAAGTCCTTTAAGTAATCCCAATCGTCATTTCGTAGAGTCACAACTTCATCAAGATAGAAGCTTACCCAACGATCGCCAATTTTTGAAATTGGTTTCACGTTCTCTAATTTATTTTTAGTAATTTTTACATAGTGATCATCAAGGTCAAAACCGATATATTGTCTTCCAAGTCGTCTCGCCGCAATTGCTGTCGTTCCAGTTCCGTTGAAAGGATCAAGCACAATATCACCTTCGTCCGTACTCATTAAAATAATTCTTTCAAGTAAGTGAATTGGAAGTTGACAAGGATGCTCGTCTCGGAATTTGTTATGTTTAATTCTATGAATATCTGTCCAAACATCGGATACAAGAGGTCCAAAAGGGTGCAACATAAATTTTTTCCCACCATAATCTTTTGCAAGTATTCTTTCTTTTCGTGTCCGTTTGTGTGGATGACGAATTTCGTAATACTTCAACTGCTTTACGTCTTTGGCATAGAATAAAATTCCATAGTGCCCTGGCTGTAATGATTTTCCCATAGGTGCTGTCGGTGCATCCCAACTTATCCAATGTTTGAAGTCAGCTTGCTTATTAAGAAATGCAGCATAGTACGTAAGCCACTTTGGAATATTGTGAACGAATATTGAACCACTTGGTTTTGTAATACGAACCATTTCTGTAATCCACTGCTCACACCAATTCAAATATTCTTGCAGTTTTAGACTGTCTTTGTAACTGTTATACCCTTTTTTCAGATTGAATGGGGGGTCAGCAAAAGTCATATCAATTGAATTATCTGGAATTTGTTTAAGCAATTTCAAACAATCACCTTGCGTGATTTTATTTAATAATTTCTCTGTCATCTTTTACATTCTTTTTTTAGAAATTGTTTGAAGCGTTCTATCTCGTCTTTGTGGAAAGTAAAAACATCATCGTAAGCGGAAACCATTCTCATCAAATCACCTTTGCGAACATACCAACCTATTCCATCAACAAAACCAATGAACTTTGCTTTTGGATAATATTTTGAAATAAGTTTTTTAATCGAACCTTCTGTTTTTGATTTATCACCTTGTCCCGAAGATGTTGTAACAAGAAAAGAGCTTTCAATAATTACTTTAGGGTTATTTTTGTCGGGAATGATAAAATCCATTGTCCGTTTTGCAACACGCTCTCGCTTAAACAGTTCTGTTAAGTCGCCTTTCTGGAATGTGAGGTTAGATTCTTCAATGAGAGAGGCAATAAGAACCTCTGGATTATTTTCTGCTTTGCCCGAATACGAACCTTTCTCTTTATAGCGGACAAGGGTGTCAATCATTGCAGGTACCTCAAACTTCAATTTTGATATGCTTAATTTTTTCAATTCAAAGAGAGGAAGAGTTTGCGCTAAAAACGGAATAGTTGAACCTTCAAAGAAAAGATTTACAATTCCTTTTCGGAAATAGGAATTATCCCTAATGAGTTTAGTAATTTTTACATCACCCCATTCGGAAATATCTTTTCCGTCAATTTCTGCCGTCCATCTGTCTTTATAGAGAACTTTTGAAAGTTCTTTATTGTCAGCAACGCGCAAAACTGTAATCAGTCGCTTGAGTGATTCATTAGCAAAACCAGTCAGTGCAAGTAATGCTCGAAGTCCATTCTCTTTTTCGTTAAGTAAGTTTTCGAAGATTTCTTTTTTTAGTCCTTGAGTCTCAACTTGATTTTTTAATACAAGTAAGGTTTCATTTAGGGAGTTTATGTAGCTTTCATATTTTTCTTGGAAAACAGGGTTGTAGAAATAGAAAGTATTTTTATCTATTACTGTTTTAAATTTTACGATGTTTTTATTTGCCATTTACCGAAGGGGTTTCCTGCCAAACTTCATCGCTTAGTCAGGTTTAGAATGTTTATAATATTTTTAAAGATGTATAGAAAGTATTATTTGATATCACGAAAACCGATAAAATGGTTTACGGTTGTTTTACCCATTTGAAACGGCGATTGTTCAACAAATTGGAATCCTAATTTTTTATACCACTCCAACGACGGCGTATTCTGTTCCATCACACCAAGCCAAATTTGGCTGAATGAAAGTTGCTTTGCCTTCTCTTCAATCATTTTCAACAGATCTGTCCCGATCCCTTTTCCTTGAAATTCAGGAAGGACATAGAGAGACTCCAGGTAGCAGCGTTTCTGTTCTTGATTGACTTTCATTCTCGCATATCCGATAATATTCCCTTTGATTTCTGCGACAAAACTTGTCGTATTGGAATCATCATGCAGCCGCGCAAAGTTAAGATCAGAATAATAATTATTGAAGTACCAATGGATGTCTTTCATTGGAATAAAATCCGCATACGAAGCGATCCACGTATTCAATAATACTTTTTGGATCTCGGTCGTATCATCAAGAGTCCATTCGCGATATATAGTTTTAATTGCCATTATTTTTTCTTGTTCAGTTGTATTCGTGCCATCATTTCAATGGTTCGGATCTTATCTTTGTAGTAATCATTCCGGTTGATCTTGTCGATCGGCAACGCCGCATCAGTATTTCCTTCCCATCGCCGACAATTGTACAGGGAAGTATAAATTCTTCCAATTTGATAATGACGTGAGATGCGGATCGCAGCAGCATAATCTTCACCATAACTGGTATTTGGCAAAAGAATTTCTCTCAACACAGGAGTATAGAATGCGCGGGGCGCTCCAAGTCCGTTGATGCGTAAAGCATTATTCCGTCCATTTTCAGGAGTCCATTCTTTATGATCTATCAATCCCGGCGGAATCGGTTCGAGATTCGCATTCACCAAAGTGTATGAACCGATCACCATCGCCACACCTTCTTTACGGAATACATTGACGATTTTTTGGAGTGTATCATTTCCGGAATAGAGATCATCCGAATCCAATTGAACCGCATACCTTCCGCATTGTTCGGAAAGCACCGCTTCATTCCAGCATCCGCCGATACCAAGATCTTGTCTGCTCGGAATGATATGTTTTACGCGTGGATCTTTCTGTGAAAGATCTCGAAGTATCATCGTGGTATTGTCAGTTGAATGATTGTCAACAATAATGACATTGAACGGAAAGTCTGTTTTCTGTGAAAGAACGCTGTTGACCGCTTCTCCAACGGTCTTTTCTCTATTGCGAACCGGGATTACTACACTTGCTTCAACAGGAAACTTCTCTTTTGACACCGGTGCTTTTGTAAATTTTGGTTTTAAATACGCGCCGATATTCTTCAAATGTTTCGTAGCAACAAGTTCATTCTCTTTTTGAACGTTTTGATTCCGCGGATCGACATAATCGAATTGCTTCTCGCCGCTCTTGCGCGTATCGGATTCGGTCTTTGTATAAAGATATTCCTGATTATGGAAAAGTTGATGATCGATAGAGACTTTCAACCGAAGATCATATAATCCGGAACGTTCAACTTTTTCAATCTTGCCGTACCGTTTCACTGCTTTTTTGATCGCAGCGGCAGAAAATAACATCACCGCACCAAAATCAAAATTATCGCGAATGCTGCCAAGTTGATAATCGATTGTCGGATGCTCGGAGCGTTTTCCTTCTTTCACTTCATAAAAATCTGAATAGACCATTCCTGCATTCGTATCTGTTGCAATGTGGACGAATCGTTCAACTGCTGCTTGATTGAATGTGATCGACTGTGCCTGATTGACGAAGAGAAGGAATTTTGTCGATAATTTTTCAAGGACTGCATTGATCGTCTTTCCTGATGTCAGTGAATCGACTTTCAATCCTTTGCATTTTTCAATGTTGCCGGAAAAATCTCCACCGTGTGCAATAATAATTTTCTTTACAAGTGATGACTGAACGAACTGTTGAAGTGTTGATTGGAAGTACGATTCAGAACTATATGGCAGAACAACGGTAATCATAAACGTTATTGCCTTTACAATAATTATTTGGAAGGTAAATTTCTGTAGTAATATAAAAGGAAGATGAAGCGAAAGCAACCCGAAATGCTTGACATTACCCTCAAATTTCGTAACATAAAGTAGGTATTTTCATATAATGTGGAGGGTCATGCTATGTCTGAAATCGATCTGAAAGAATTTGAGAAGAATATTGTCGTCCGTGGAATATTACTGGATGATTATCCTAAATTGACCGCCCTACAGGAAAAATGTTTCCCCGGGATGAAACCATGGACATTAGAACAATTGGAAAGTCAACTACAGCATTTTCCTGAAGGACAGATCTGTGTTGAATATGAAGGAAAGATCGTCTCTTCTTCCAGCAGTCTGATCCTCGATTTTTCGTTGTATTCTGAATGGCACAGCTGGAAAGAGATCGCGGACAATGGTTTTATACGAAATCATAATCCGGAAGGAAATACGCTCTATGGAATCGAGATCATGGTCGACCCCGAATACAGAGGGATGCGTCTTGCACGAAGATTATACGATGCACGTAAAGCGATCGCAAAAAAATTTAATCTCATGAGGATCATTCTCGGCGGAAGAATTCCCGGATATGTAAAATATGCGAGTGAAATGACAGCGAGAGAATATATCGGAAAAGTGGTCGATAAATCGTTGTTCGATCCCGTACTTACCACCCAACTTGCCAACGGTTTTGTCCTGAAACGCCTGATCCAAAATTATATGATCTCTGATGCGGAATCAAAAGGATATGCTACATTTCTTGAGTGGACAAATATCGATTATGCGCCTGATACTTCACGGATATTCCTTCCTGTTGAGTCCGCACGGGTATGCGCTGTCCAATATCAAATGCGTGAGGTAAAGGACTTCAATGACTTTGCCAAGCAGTGTGAATATTTCATTGATGTCGGCGCCGATTATCGAAGTGATTTTATTCTGTTCCCCGAAATTTTCACGACACAATTGCTTTCATTTTTACCAAAAGACAGGCCCGAAGGTTCTGTTCGCCGTCTTTCAGAGTTCACACCGAAATATCTGGAATTGTTTCATGCTCTTGCAGTGAAGTACAATGTTAACATTATTGGGGGATCTCATTTCACCGTTGAAGATGACAGTCTGTATAATATTTCGTATTTATTCAAACGAGATGGAACAATCGGCAAACAGTACAAATTACACATCACACCGAATGAAAAGCGCTGGTGGGGAGTAAAGCCGGGTAAATCGTTGGAAATTTTTGAAACAGATAAAGGAATTATCTCAATACAGATCTGTTACGATATTGAATTCCCGGAACTCAGCAGGATTGCCGTTGAAAAGGGAGCCCAAATGATCTTTGTTCCGTTCTGCACGGACGAGCGAAATGCGTATCTCCGCGTTCGGTACTGTGCGCAGGCGCGATGCATCGAAAATCATATTTATGTTGCAATCGCCGGCGGTGTGGGGAATCTCCCCTTCGTTGAAAATCTCGATGTTCATTACGCGCAGTCCGCCATCTTCACTCCATCCGATATTCCGTTCACACGCGATGCGATCCAATCCGAAGCGACACCGAATACAGAAATGGTGATTGTGGATGATGTCGATCTTGAATTGTTGAAACGTCACCGGCAAAGCGGAAGCGTGTTGAATTGGCTGGATAGACGGAAAGATCTTTACGAGATTCGATATAAAGGGGAAATGAGTGTGACGGTTCTATAGGATAATAAATTTTGTAATACAATTTCAAATCAATGTCATTCCCGCGAAAGCGGGAATCCAGAAGAATGAAATACTACATTTATATACTTTCCAGTAATCGCAACGGTACTCTATATATCGGAGTTACCAACAACCTCCGCCGAAGAATGGAAGAACATAAAACAAGATCAATTCCGGGTTTCACAAAGCAATATAAAGTTCATCTATTGGTTTATTTTGAAGAGTATAATGATATACGAGATGCAATAGTTCGTGAAAAAAGGTTAAAGAAATGGGAAAGAGAATGGAAATTAGAATTGATTGAGTCAATAAATCCAGAATGGAAAGATCTAACTGAAGAACTTTAAATACTTGATTCCCGCTTTCGCGGGAATGACAACTATCAAGATTTGTGATAAATTAATTTATTCTCACTTGGCAAGTCTTTTAAACACCAGCTTCCCTTCCCCTTCCATTCCCAACTCGATTGCATCGCCATCGTTGATCTCTCCTGCTAAAATCTTTGTCGACAGTTCATCAATGATATATTTCTGAATCATTCGTTTCAACGGTCGCGCTCCAAAACTGGGATCATATCCAAGTCTCGCTATCCAGTCTTTTGCATCATCAGTAACAACAATCGTCATCTCTTTTTTTGCAAGCATTTCATCGAGCCGCTTTAATTGAATCTCCACAACTCTCTTAATATCGTTGCGTGTAAGCGGTTTAAAGAGAATTACTTCATCAACACGATTCAAAAATTCCGGACGAATTGTTTGCCGCAATAATTGATTCAATTGCGACCGCAAGTCACCGGCAAAGTTCTGCCAATCTTCATCGGATTGCACTTGCGCCATTCGCTCCTGTATCAGCTGCGAACCAAGATTCGATGTCATAATGACAATCGTATTTTTAAAATTCACCGTCCGACCTTGCGAATCCGTAAGCCTTCCTTCATCCAATAATTGCAAGAGAACGTTGAATACTTCCGGATGAGCTTTCTCGATCTCATCAAGCAAAACAACAGAATACGGTTTCCTCCGCACTGCTTCCGTCAATTGACCACCTTCTTCGTACCCAACATATCCCGGCGGCGCACCGATGAGACGGGAAACAGAAAACTTTTCCATATACTCGCTCATATCGATCCGCACCATTGCATTTTCATCATTGAACAATAATTCTGCAAGAGATCGGGCAAGTTCTGTCTTTCCAACGCCTGTCGTTCCAAGAAAAATGAACGAACCAATCGGACGCTTTTCATCCTGCAATCCCGCGCGGCTTCGTCGTATCGCATCGGCAACTGCTTTCACCGCCTCTTCTTGATTCACCATTCGTTCGTGGATCTTATCTTCAAGATGAAGAAGTTTGGAACGTTCGCTTTCCAACATTCGAGTGACAGGAATTCCGGTCCACTTTGAGACGATCTCAGCAATATCTTCTGCGTCAACCTCTTCCTTCAACATCTTTTGAGTTTTCTGAAGTTCAGAAAGTTTTCCCGTTGCTTCTTTCAATCGTTTTTCAAGTGCTGCCAATGTTCCGTAACGCAGTTCGGCAACTTTGCCGAGGTCACCTTCGCGTTCCTTTTTGTCTGCTGTGATCTTTACATTTTCGATCTCTTCCTTCATTGTGCGGATGGATTGAATGAGATGTTTTTCATTCTCCCAATGCACACGAAGTGTGCTTCGTTTTTGATTCAATTCCGCAAGATCTTTTTCGATCTCTTCAATGTGAGATTTTATCGCAAGCCGGTCAGCATCATTCGTATATTCTGCAGAAAGTTCACGCCGCACCGCTTCACGTTCAATTTCAAGTTGCTTCACTTTTCGTTCGATATCATCCAATTCTTCCGGCATCGAATCGATCTCAATTCTCAATTTCGAAGCGGCTTCATCAACAAGGTCGATAGCTTTATCGGGAAGAAATCTATCCGAAATGTAGCGATGACTCAACTGTGCGGCAGCAACAATCGCACCGTCAGTGATCCGCACACCGTGGTGCACTTCGTATCGTTCTGCAAGTCCGCGCAAGATTGAAATTGTATCTTCAACTGTCGGTTCATCAACAAGAACAGGTTGAAATCGTCGTTCAAGCGTAGGATCTTTTTCGATGTATTTGTGGTATTCAGCAAGTGTTGTCGCACCAATTGCACGCAGATCTCCGCGAGCAAGAGCAGGCTTTAACATATTCGCTGCATCAACCGCACCCTGTGCAGCACCTGCACCAACAAGTGTATGCAATTCGTCGATGAACAGAATTATTTCACCATCCGAATTTTCCACTTCTTTTAATACTGCTTTTAATCGTTCTTCAAATTGCCCGCGAAAACTTGCGCCGGCAATCATCGCAGCAAAATCGAGCGCAACGATCCGTTTTGTTTTCAGGCTTTCCGGAACATCTCCTGAAATAATTCTATGCGCAAGACCTTCGGCAATCGCAGTCTTGCCGACGCCCGGCTCGCCGATCAGTACCGGATTATTCTTTGTGCGTCGTGAAAGAACTTGCAAGACACGGCGAATCTCATCTTCCCGACCAATGACCGGATCGAGTTTTCCTTTACGCGCAAGATCGTTCAGATCGCGTCCGAATTTTTCAAGCGATTGATATTTATCTTCAGGATTCTGGTCTGTAACTCGCTGTGTCCCGCGAACATCCTTCAACGCTTTGAGAACACCATCTTTGGTCACTCCTTGATCAACAAGTAATTTTACTCCGCTATTGTTCTTTTGCTCAAGAAGAGCAAGAAGCAGATGTTCTGTACTGACATATTCGTCTTTAAGATTTTCCGTTTCTTTTTGCGCCTGCTCCAACACTTTTTGGAATGAGGTAGAAGCAAACTGCTGTGCCCCGCTCACCTTTGGCAGTTTTTCAACAACCTCGTTGATCTTTATTTTGATATAATTGACATTTGATCCAAGCTTTTGCAGCAATGGTGTAACGATCCCTTGTGCATCCTGCACTAACGCAGCAAGCAAGTGTTCCGGCTCAAGCGATTGATTGCCGTACGACGTCGCAATCTCCTGGGCATTCTGCACAGCTTCTTGTGATTTTATTGTAAATTTATTGAAATTCATTTTGATGACTATAATAGATTTTTAAATTTATTTCGTTCGACTAGATCTCCGCTTTCGTGGAAATGACAATGATTCTAAATTCTTTGCGGTCTTTGCGCGCTTCGCGGTAAATGCTTTAGATTTATTTTGCTTTCGCACTTTGGATTCGCGCAAATTCTTTTTCTCGTTCTTTAACAACCGCAGGTATCGTCAGCAGTTCGGTTAATTTATACGCTGGTACAACACCAACAAGATTGTTGCCTTGCTTCTCTTTTCCATAATTTCCGGAAACAATTCCCGCCAGCAGTAATTTTGCAGGAACGATGGTTTTTTCACCATCTTTTACTGCTTCATCATAATAATAAACGGGTGAACCGTTGCTCCCTGCTGATATTGGAATTTCAGCTAAATATAATTCAGTATATCCGTTCCCCGTTACGTACTTTTCTTCGGACAATTGAGCGATTTTACCGAATTGCACAACCGGAATATTTTTGAACATACCGATGTGTGAATCGAACATTCCCGTATAAAACAATTCATCCCCTTCGGTAATATCCTCTTTCTTAAAAAAATCGATTGGTGCTATCATTCCAACGGGAGTAAACAAGAAATCATATCGATTCCCGTCCGGAAATGCCGGAACCATCGTAAGATTCACAGCGGAATCAGGATGGAGAAAATACCGCGGAACTCCGTTTTGAATCAGCGGAATATTTATTGTGTCGCAGTATCCATCTTTCCTATTGATCCTGATGTAGACGGTGTCAAAGAACGATCCATTCTGTTTTTGTATTGCAGTTTTCGTCGTAACCAGATATCCAAAGTTGGTCGTATCGGTATTGAGATTATCTTTCAGCAACAGAAAAAAACCTGTTCCCTGAGGAACCAACCGTTTGTTTGAATCTTTGGCAAAGATAAATGTGACTGATTTTTTTACCTGAAGCGGTACTTTTGCTTCAAGGGTCAATGAAACAGACAGTAAAAAAGCAAGTAATAGATATTGTAATTTCATGAAGTACGCTTTCGTTAATTTCGGTATGATTGATTATTTATCTTCATCAGTTGTCTGACCAAATTGTTTCTTTCCCGCCTTCATTTCAATAACCGTCTCCATTGCATTTCGTTTGTCCTGATTCTGAAAATCTGCAAGTGCTGATGACGCGGCGGGGTTTCCCGCATTGCTCATCTTTTTATTGATGATCGCCATCAGCAATGCAACTGCCAATGCAATCAAGATGATCCAAACAATAATATCAATCATAATTAAATGTCCTCAGTTTCTGTCATTCCGAACGAAGTGAGGAATCTCGTTCTTGAACTTACACGAAAAGCAAGATTTCTCACCCGACAAAGAACGTCGGGTTCGAAATGACATTACTTATATACTGACAATCTACAACTTCACCAGCTGTGCTTGTATCACTTCAGTTGAACGCGAAGCAATAGATGCAATCGTTGCATCAGATGGCTGCGCATCAAGTTTTAAGGTGCAGCAAGCAGTCTGCGTTCCTTCAAAGATCAAATTCTCAACTTCTTGAATATTGATCTCCGCAGATTTCAGATCGTCGAACACATTGGCAAGCACACCAGGTTTATCAAAATGCCGCACGATCAATTGATATTTCGCCGCCGATACTTTTGCTTTGTTCACCCAGTTCTTCACCGTACCGCGCTCTTTATATTGCTTGATGATCGCCACAGTCTCATCCGCTATTGCATTCTGAGCCTGCTCGGTGGATGCGCCGATGTGATGAGTTCCGTATACATTCGGAAGTGATGCAAGTTTATTTGTGAATGGAGAAGTTTTATCTTCCGGTTCACCTGAAAAAACATCCGCTCCAACCCTGATCTTACCTGCTTTAGCCGCTTCAAATAATGCTTCTTCATCAACAACTTCCCAGCGCGACGTGTTCAACAATATTGCGTTCGGTTTCATCATTGAGATCAAATCTTTTGAAATGATCTTTTTTGTTTCTGGTTTTAATGCAAGATGGATTGAAATAACATCACACACCGGAATCATTTCTTCAAGAAACTCTGACCGTTCAATACCAAGTTTGTCTGCTTTTTCTTGTGTTAGTGACCGCGACCATGCGATCACCCGCATACCAAATGCTTTTGCACGTACTATGAATTCCTGCCCGATCTGACCGGTACCGATAACGCCAACCGTCTTTCCAAAAATTCCATCGGCTTTGGAATATTCGCTCTTATTCCATTTTGAATTCCGCAGATCAATTACGTTGTCGGGAATTTTTCGGTCTAGCGAAAGAAGCAGTCCCATTGCAAGTTCGGCAACTGCAATGGAATTCTTTCCCGGACAATTTGAAACATAAATGCCCCGCGCATTCGCAGCTTTCATATCAATATTATTTACTCCCGCTCCCGCACGAACGATGAGCGAAAGATTTTTTGCGGTAGAAATACAATCCGAATGAACTTCAGTTGAACGAACGACAAGAACATCGGCATCATCGATCGCGCTGGCAAGTTCTTCCGCTTTTAATTTTGGTTTATTGATTACCTGCGCTCCAAGCGCTGTTAAATTATCAATTGTCGATTGCGGAAGTGAATCTGCTAAGAGGACTTTCATACAACATCTCCTTTGTGGATGTACTATTGTGGCAAGAAAAGTTATTGCTAAAATGTACGCCCTTTTTACTGCCTCATCAAACCTTATTTCGCTCGATAAAACGGACTAGAACACCAAATACTCCGATATAGTAAAGGCGAGGAACTTCCCTCGCCTTTATTGTCTCATTAATGAAATGTTGAACCAATTATTCCAAGGGAGCAATTTTATTCAGTTTTTCTCTGTTTAAAGCGTGCTGCCATTCAGAATGCAATTCGTTTTGATGAAGAGATGCCCATTCAATAACGAAACCCAACACTCTCGAAGGAAGTTTACCGTCAATCAATTTGAGATCTTCAATATTAACCTTTGCACGATGTTCATTGTACTCAACGTGAAAATGCGGCGGGGTATGATCATCATAGAACATTCGGATAACTACTCCGAAAAAACGACTTATCTCAGGCATTGATTGATTCTTTCTTCAATGACGGAAAAATATCTTCAGGTTTCTTTCCGGTGATTCGTAAATACATTGCTTCAGAATCAATATCCACTTCATCACTCCACGATAATTCACCTGAAGAACCAATCCGAACATTCTCAAATTTTTTGGGATCGTTCCATAATTCGAACACGCCTTTTCCAACATGTGAAGAAAAATCAACTTCTCCTTGAACACCATCACTGTATTTCAACAATAAGCGGTAATTTGGCTTTGGTTGTACTTCAATCAGTTTCATCATTCATCATCCATTTTTACTGCATCTTACCAAAAAAGTATGCGTTTGTCAATATTGTGAGCACGAAGGGATTTGAACCCTTACGACCTCTTGAGTCAGCAACTTGCTAACTTCAATTTTCATTGAACTTAGCAAGGTTACAGCGTCTGCCAATTTCGCCACGTGTTCTATATTAGTTGGCAATCCGATTGTTTTCATACAATCGGACTGCACAGTGATTATTTATCATCCATGACTTCAAAGTCAGCATTTTCAACTTTCTTTCCACCCTCTGCATTTCCGCCTGCGGAAGATTGCTGTTGTTGCTGCTGTCCACCTGGTTCTGCACCGGGTTGAGGTCCCGCTGTTTTTGCCGCTTCATACATCTTCGTTGAAGCATCGTTCCAGATCTTGTTCAATTCATCCATCTTTTCTTTGATACCGGAATTTGCTTTGATCGCTTCTTCAAGCGAGGTCGCCGCAGATTCGATTTTTGACTTTGTTTCAGCATCCATCTTATCGGCGAGATCTGTCAATTGTTTGCGAGTAGAGAAAACGAGTGAATCAGCCTGATTCTTTAATTCAATCTCTTCTTTCTTCTTCGCATCATCTGCCGCATGTGCTTGCGCATCTTTCTTCATTTTATCAACCTCTTCCTTGCTCAATCCTGAAGAAGATGTGATACGGATATTTTGTTCTTTTCCTGTCGCTTTATCTTTTGCAGAAACTGATAATATTCCATTTGCATCAATATCGAGTGATACTTCGATCTGCGGAACGCCGCGCGGTGCCGGCGGAATTCCATCAAGATGGAATTTCCCAAGCGATCGATTATCAACTGCCAATGGTCGTTCACCCTGAAGGATATGAATTTCCACTGATGTTTGGCTATCTGCTGCGGTACTGAATGTTTCGCTCTTCTTCGTCGGAATTGTTGTATTTGCTTCGATCAGTTTTGTCAAGACGCCGCCAAGTGTTTCAATTCCTAACGACAGTGGAGTTACGTCAAGCAAAAGAACATCAGTAACATCACCGGCAAGAACACCACCCTGAATTGCTGCGCCAATCGCAACCACTTCATCAGGATTCACTCCTTTATGTCCTTCTTTTCCAAAAAACTTTTTCACTAATTCCTGAACTGCAGGCATACGAGTCATACCGCCGACAAGAATTACCTCATCGATTTGACTGATGTTGTATCCGGAATCGTTGATCGCTTTCTCTGTTGGTGTTAAGCATCGTTTTAAAAGATCATCGACCAATTGTTCGAACTTTGATCGAGCCAATGTCAATGTAAAATGTTTCGGACCATCCTGTGTTGCCGTGATGAATGGAAGATTGATCTCGGTCTGCATGGATGAGGATAATTCGATCTTTGCTTTTTCAGCAGCTTCACGTAATCGCTGAAGTGCCATTGCATCTTTCAACAGATCGACCCCTTCTTGTTTCTTGAATTCTTCAGCAAAATACTCGACCAATCGCTGATCGAAGTTATCGCCGCCAAGGTGTGTATCGCCATTGGTGGATTTCACTTCGAATACTCCATCGCCAAGATCAAGAACAGAAATATCAAACGTACCTCCGCCAAGATCGAATACAGCAACTTTTGAATTTTTATGCTTTTTATCGAGACCATATGCAAGAGCAGCGGCAGTCGGTTCGTTCACAATTCTGCGAACATGCAATCCGGCAATCTCTCCCGCTTCTTTTGTCGCTTGCCGCTGTGCATCATTGAAATACGCAGGAACAGTGATCACTGCTTCTGTTACTTTCTGTCCGAGATAGTCTTCGGCAGTCTGTTTCATTTTTTGAAGGATCATAGCAGAAATTTCTGGAGGTGAATAGATGCGGTCGCCGATCTTCACACGGGAAGTGTTGTTTTCTCCGGTCACGACTTCGTACGGAACAAGTTTCATTTCTTCGGTCACCTCGTTCATAAATCGTCCCATAAATCTCTTGATCGAGTAAACTGTATTCTTCGAATTCGTAACACCCTGTCTTTTTGCAGATTGACCGACAAGACGTTCCCCATTTTTAGCAAATGCAACGATTGAAGGAGTTGTTCTTCCCCCTTCGGAGTTTGCAATCACAACAGGCTCATTTCCTTCCATCACTGAAACAACGGAGTTTGTTGTCCCAAGATCGATACCTATAATTTTCCCAGCCATATAATTATTCCTTTTAAATATTGTAGTTTGAGAGTTTTTTGTTTATCTATCCTACAAGCATCGTGCCACAGCAAACATTGCGTTTTCAACAATATTTAGACAATTTCGGAATAATCGAATTTTAGTTTTACGACACTGTGTCAGATATTTTAGCTACTTTTCTGCCAATAGATGCTGTAATGTCATTGATATAGTATGACAATATGATCGAAAAATCTCAGATAACGAATCTACTCAAAACTAAAATATTTGGACATACTGTCTTTACATTTGAATCCATAACTTCAACAAATACGTTCGCTAAACAACTCCAAAATAACGAAGCACCACATGGAACAATTGTTATTACTGAAGAACAAACTGCAGGCCGCGGACGTCTACAAAGAAACTGGGTTTCACCTGCAGGACAAAATTTGCTCTTTTCCATCGTTCTTTACCCTGATTTTGGAATGGAAAAAATTTCACTGCTCCCATTTGCCGGTTCGCTTGCTGTTGTTGACGCTATTGAAACTATCACAGGTTTATCTTCAACGTGCAAATGGCCGAATGATGTATTGATCAACGGGAAAAAAGTGTGTGGAATGCTTCTCGAGTCTTCGCTTGGAAATTCCATCCAGGAAAAGATCGTGCTTGGTATCGGGCTTAATGTGAATCAGGAAGAATTCTCCGAAGAATTAAGATTCAAAGCTTCATCATTACAAATAGAAAGTGGAATGGTGATCAATAGAATCACATTGTTGCAAAAAATTCTTGAAGAACTGGAAAATCGATACGAGCAATTGTCTTATTTCCCTGCGCAGCGATTATTAAATGATTGGAGAATGAAAGCCTTGCTTTTCGGGAAAAAGATCACTGTATTAGAAAGTGAATTTAGTTTCACCGCTACAGCAATTGATGTTGCAGAAGATGGAAGTTTGATCATCGAAACAGATGATGGTCGAAAGCGAAATATTTTTGCCGGAGATGTGAGTTTAGCATACAATTAATTAAGGAACCGTATCAATGATCCTCACGATAGATATTGGCAACACACATACTGTCATTGGAATTTACAACGGCAACAAACTGCTCGGAGACTGGCGTGTAACAAGTTTTGTTACACGAACGGAAGACGAAGTTGGCACTCTCATAAAACAATTTTGTGAAGATGCAAAGATTTCGTTAAGGAAAATAACCAGTATCGGAATCGCATCAGTCGTTCCCAATCTTACCGATGTGTGCGTAAGAATGTCCCAGAAATATTTTTCGCTGGAGCCAATCGTCATTTCATCGGATCTTGATCTTGGAATAAAAGTGTTATATGACGATCCGAGCTCTGTCGGTGCCGACCGATTGTGCAATGCAGTTGCAGGATTTGTAAAATACAAAGGACCGCTCGTTATTGTTGATTTTGGAACTGCAACAACGTTCGATGTCATTTCAAAGAACGGCGAATATCTCGGCGGAGTAATCACCGCAGGAATTGAAACCGCTGCCGGAGAACTTCACCGGCGAGCAGCAAAACTTCCAAAGATCGATCTTAAATTCCCCGATAAAGTGATCGGAACGAATACGGTCAACAGCATGCAGGCGGGAATTTTATATGGCGCATTGGATTCAATGGAAACAATGATCCGCCGTATTTCCAAAGAATTGGACGATTATCCAACAGTAATTGCAACAGGAGGTTTTTCCGAAACCATGAAGAAGCAGTCTAAAGTGATCAACAAACATGAACCGACTCTTGTATTGGAAGGAATCCGATTGATTGTTGAGAGAGTTGAACGAAAGAACAAGAAGAAGAGATGAATTAATTTCCCGTAAAACCATTTAAAATAAAAAACCCGAAGATCTGATCTTCGGGTTTTTTTTAAAAAAGACTGCAATGCTTAACTTACTTTGAACCAAATATCGATACTGATATTTGTGCAAATTGAACCAGTTCATTAAAGAACAGACCAAAATAGAGTGTCGGAACAAGCAGCGACAATAAAAGAATTTTTTGCGCTAATGGATATTCAATCACTGGAGTAGTCTGGTCAACTCCATCACGCAGGAACATATTGCGAATGATTCGAATGTAATAGTAGAGTGAGATCACACTGTTCAATACACCAATAACTGCAATTCCCACCATCTTTGCGTTAATCAATGAAATAAAAATCATCCACTTCCCAATAAAACCCGCTGTCGGCGGAAGACCTGTTAACGATACAAGGAACACTGCAAGAGCAACGGTGAGGAATGGATTCCGTCTTCCAAGACCTTTATAATCATCGATATTTTCGCTGCCGATCTTGTTTGCAATCAACAATACAACGTAGAATGCACCAAGATTCATAAAGAGATAAACCACGAAGTAGATCATCACTGCAGAGAAACCGTCGTTACTCAATACTACCAAACCAAGCAG
The DNA here is from genome assembly GCA_030679145.1 of Bacteroidota bacterium. Classification (GTDB taxonomy): domain Bacteria; phylum Bacteroidota; class Ignavibacteria; order UBA10030; family UBA8401; genus UBA8401. The sequence goes on from JAUXTU010000035.1 coordinate 18,768, forward strand.
CATATATCCCGCTTGCGCGATACTGGAATATGCGAGAAGACGTTTCAAATTTTTCTGCCAGATTGCTACAAGATTTCCTAATGTCATTGTCAGGACAGAAAAAATCATCAATGCATTTTGGATATGGATCCCATTGATCAGTGTCCATGTTCCCGCGGGAAGATTCATCACCGAAGAATCAATGAACATCACTTTGAATGCACGCATCATCATTGCAAATCCGGCTGCTTTGGATGCAACAGAAAGATACGCTGTAATCGTCAGCGGCGCGCCTTCATACACGTCCGGTGTCCAAAAATGGAACGGAACTGCTGAAATCTTATAACCAAATCCGACGAGAATAAAGATCGAAGCAATGATCAATGCCAAGTTATTCGCACTTCCCTGCACCAACACCTGATTGACGCCGGCAATATCCAATGTTCCTGTTAATCCGTAGATGATCGAAATTCCATACAGCATCACGCCGGATGAGAATGCACCGTAAAGCAAATATTTTAACGATGCTTCGGAAGAATCTTTTGCTTTACGAGTAAATCCAGAGGCAATGTATGATGTGAGTGATGAAAGTTCGAGCGTCAGATACATCAAAATCAGATTTGATGATCCAACCATAAACATCATAGCGACACACATTGAGAGAATCAGAAAATAATACTCTCCGATCGTCTTTTGTTCGGCATTCACTTCATCTGAAAATCGAGACATCAACACGATAACGATCGTTGAAAGGACGATCACAATTTTAAAGAATGTTGCGAATGGATCGATACTTAACATTCCACTGAATGCAGAAATATTTATTCCAAAATTGGATGTCAGCGAATATAACGCTGCGAACAGCCCTGCGATTGAAAGAATCGTCAGCAGTTGTGAGCTTTTTCTTGAAATCAAATGAGCAAGTAAAACGACACACAGTGTTGCAGTAACGATCAACTCAGGAACAATGTGCGATAGATTATTTAGTATAGTATCAAGCATAAATTTATTTTTTTGAACTCAGTCGTTATTAAATCCTTTCACAATCCAGCCACACCGTATTAATAACGAATCAGATTATCTCAACAAAAATTGAATTAATTTCCAAAGCTAACTGTAGAATTCATTTTCACAAAATCTACAAGCGAATTCGCCGATGTATTCATCACATCCAGCATCAAGTTCGGATAGATACCAAGAATGATGACAATGATTGTCAGTGGAATTAGCATTGCAAGTTCTCGTGAATTGATATCAGTTAAGTTGTTCCATTTTTCAGGAAGTGTTCCTAAGAACACACGCTGTAACGTCCACAACATATAGCCTGCTGTTAACACAATTCCGAATGCCGATGCAATCGTCAGCCATCGGAATGATTGGAACGCACCAAGGAACGAGAATGCTTCAGAGATGAATCCACTCAATCCCGGTAAACCGATTGCAGCAAAGAATGCAATCGACATCACGCCGGAGTAATTCGGCATCTTGTTCATTAAACCGCCGAAATCATCAAGTCCACGTGTATGTGCGCGGTCATAAATTACGCCAACAATCAAGAAGAGCATTGCGGTGATTGTTCCGTGATTGAACATCTGCAGCATACCACCGAGCATACCCTGTGTATTCATTGCAGCAATTCCAAGAATCACGATTCCCATATGACTGACAGAAGAATATGCTATCAATTTTTTGAAATCTTTTTGCGCCATTGCGCACAATGCTCCATAAATAATATTGATGAAGCCGAGGAATGCAAGGGGGTACGCAAAATGAACCGCAGCATCGGGGAACATTGGAAAAGCAATTCGTAACAATCCGTATGTTCCCATTTTCAACAACACACCCGCAAGAATAACGCTGATCGCCGTCGGCGCTTCAACGTGTGCATCGGGCAGCCACGTGTGGAACGGGAAGATTGGAACTTTGATTGCGAATCCGATAAACATTGCGATATATGCGATATATCTCCAACTTGTCGAAATTCCTGCAAGAAGTGAATTTGCATCATAATTTGCCGGATTCATCATTGCAAGCATATTGAATGTGTGAATCTTTTCTCCCGAAGCAGGATCGATAACCGAAACACTGAAATAGAGAGCAAGCATTGCAAGCAAAAGAAGAACCGAGCCAAGCAATGTATACAAGAAGAACTTGATCGCCGCATATTCTCTTCGCGGTCCGCCCCACACACCGATCAAGAAATACATCGGTAGCAGCATGATTTCCCAGAAAATATAGAAGAGGAAAAAGTCGAGCGAAACAAACACGCCCATCATACCGGTATCAAGCAAAAGAAGCAGCGCAAAATATCCTTTGATCGATTTTTCAATGCCCCACGAAGAAATAACAGCGATACACGAAATGATTGCTGTTAAAAATACCATCGGCATACTGATTCCGTCTATTCCAAGATAATAATCGATCTTGATCGAACCGAACCATCCGGTGCTTTTCACATTGATCCAGTTGAACAGTTCTGAGAACTGCATCGTGCTTGCATCGTGCACACCCGCGAGCGAGCGATCGAATTTTGTGAATACCATGAACGCAAGCACAACCTGCGCAACGGTAAAGAAAAGCGATGTCCATCGTACCGCAGATTTTTGTTCCTTCGGAATAAGCAGAACAATGATCATTCCTAGAACAGGAAGAAATGTGAGCCATGTGAGGACACCGATATTGAGAATTTTAAGTTCCATAGTTATTGTATTTATTAATCCATTAATGAAAATTATATCTATTACTGCTTACAGGAGACATTAAACAATCTAAAATCAATATCATTCTGAGTCTCGCTGTTTTTTAGAGGGGCGAGGAATCTCAATTTTTTGGTTAAATTCTCCAATCAGATTTCTTGCTTGCCCCTTTGGGCTTCGCTCGAAATGACAAAACAAATCAATTATCTCTTTCAAAAATCTATCCAATATAGAACATCATCAACGCCATCATCCCGGCAATTGCAAAAATGATGTACGTTTGAATTTTTCCCGTTTGAACGGTCCGTAATAATCTGCCGGAGATGCCGGCGGTGAATGCCGTGAAATTGACCAGTCCATCGACCACAATAGAATCGAACTTGCCGCTAACCACAGCAATGAATTTTGTCACATGTCCTGCTCCGTTCACGATACCGTCAACGATCGCACCATCGAACCATGCAAGGATCTTTGCAATTCCCATCGTAGCAGCAACAAATGTTGCATCATACAATTCATCAAAATACCATTTGCGGTAAAGGAACGTATGAACCGGCTTTAGTGCTTTCTCGAATGCATCGGCTGAGATCTTTTTCCAAAAATATGTTGTGAAAGCGAGAAGAATTCCAAGTCCAGCAATACCGACCGAAAGGATCATTGCAAGATTATGTTGATGATGGATTTCTTCTACAAATTCTTCTGTTGGTGTAGCAGCAACTGTAGCAGGAACTGCAACAGTCGGATATGTCATTTTCTCGAAGAACCATCCGTGACTTGCAGAAAGCGGATTGAGTGAGAAGAAGAAAAAGAATGAGAGCGCTGCAAGAACCATTAATGGAACAGTCATCACTCGCGGTGATTCATGAATATGAGCAATTCGTTCTTTGTTCTGATGTTCACCCATGAATGCAACAATCAGCATTCTAAACATATAAAACGCTGTTAAACCAGCAACAAAAAATCCAATGATTGGTATGATCGTATGTCCATTGAAATGCGAAAATGCTAATGTGCCGGCTAGAATTTCATCTTTACTTAAAAATCCTGAGGTGAATGGAACACCGGAAATTGCAAGCGTGAATATCAAAATTGTCCAGAATGTTATGGGCATTTTTGATTTCAGCCCGCCCATAAATCGAATATCTTGAGCATCGGTATGATGATCACCTTGATGATGCAACGCATGATGCATTGCATGAATAACAGAACCCGATGCAAGGAATAAGCCTGCTTTGAATGCTGCGTGAGTTACCAAATGCATAACGCCCGCGGTATAGGCTCCAACGCCAAGCCCCATCACCATATATCCCAATTGACTGACGGTTGAGTATGCGAGAATTTTTTTAATGTCATTTTGGACGATTGCGATCGTGGCGGCAATGAATGCTGTGACTGCTCCAAAGTATGCAATAACCAACAGCGCATCAGCCGTAAGCATTGGGAATGTTCGAGCAACAAGATACACACCGGCTGCAACCATTGTTGCCGCGTGGATCAATGCACTTACAGGAGTCGGACCTTCCATCGCATCCGGAAGCCAAACATGCAACGGAAACTGTGCAGATTTTCCAATTGCTCCGCAAAAGATTAATAATCCGGCGGCGGTGAGCCAGTTGGTGGAACCAAAGGGAATATTTCCTCCGCCAATTGCAGAAAAAATTCCGCTGAATGTAAGAGTTGAAAATTGCACCCATACAATCATAATACCGATAAAGAATCCCAGGTCGCCGACACGGTTGACGATGAATGCTTTTTTTCCGGCATCGGCTGCGGATTTTTTTTCATACCAATGTCCAATGAGCAGATACGAACTCAATCCTACCAATTCCCAAAATACATACATCAATAAATAATTATTGGTAACAACAATGCCAAGCATAGAGAAAGTGAAAATTCCGAGGTTGGCATAATACCGCGAGTACCGCACATCCCCTTTCATATATTCAAGGGAAAACAGATGCACAAGAAAACTGATCAGTGTTACTACAACAAGCATTACTGCGGTCAGATTGTCCACCATAATACCGATATCAAGTTTCAATGGAATACTATTGATAACAGTATGAAGATCGATCCAGGTAAAGGTAAAATCCCAGACCTTATCTTCGGAGAACATTTTACTAAAAAAGAGATATACTGAAAGAAGAAGATCCGCACCAAGAAATGCTGTGCCGATAAGACCACTTTTTTCAGCGAAGCGTTTGCCAAAAAAAATCAAAATAACAAAACTGACCAGCGGAATAAAAAGAATTGCGAGTGCAATTGTAAGTTGGGGTATCATTAGTCTTTTAAGATTGAAATTTCGTCAACGTTGACAGTGTTAAACCGTTTATAAATATTCAGCACGATTGCCAGTGCTATCGCCGCTTCTGCCGCTGCAAGAATGATGACAAAAATTGCCGCCATTTGTCCTTCGATGTTCATTCCGCTGTAGCGTGAGAATGCGAGAAAATTGATGTTGGCTGAATTCAAGATCAATTCTATTCCCATCAAAACCATGATCGCATTCCTGCGTGTGATGACTGCAAAGAGTCCAAGCGAAAAAAGAACCGCGCTGATCATTAAAAAATGTGTAAGTGTTATCGTCATAATATTAAAATCCTAATTTCTTAATTCTTACACACCCCTAAATCCCCTCTCGCCTTCGCACACTGCAGCACACAGAGGGGACTTTTTGTGCATAATTGTTATTTGTTCATTGTTAATTGTTTCTTTCTCTTCTCGCCATCATCGCTGCACCGACCACTGCAACCAGCAACACAACAGATGCAATCTCAAATGGCAATACATGAGTTGTGATCAGTGCATTTCCAATTTCCGTTGTCGTTGTTGTGTGAACGATATCACCGAACTGCTTACTCATGAACCAATCGCTGGTCCAAAATATACCACCGAGCATTCCGGCAAGTAGCGCTATAACGATCGTCGCAGGGATGAGATTCATCGTTCCCGATTTGATGTCGATCGTAACAGTGTTTGTCGTCAACATCACACCAAACAATATCAGCACCAAAATTCCGCCGACATACACAAGCAATTGTGTGATTGCAAGAAAATCAGCATTCAACAATACATAAATTCCCGCTACACCGAAAAATGTGAACAACAGTGCAAATGCTGAATAGACAATCTTCTTTGAAAAGACAACAACCATCGCCGATCCAACGGTGACAACTGCAAAAAAGTAAAAGATAATATCGTATAGATTCATAATAGTATTCTCAACGCTATTCCGCTTTCGGCGGCGTTTGTGCATCTTTGTCTGGCGGCTGTGGAGCAAGAACAGCCGGTGAAGGTGGAACAGGTGCCGGAGTTGCAGCAGCCTGTGCTGCGGCCGTGGCTTTTGCAGCTGCAGCTTGAGCGGCAGCAACGGCTTTCTTTGCAGCCTGTTCTTCCTCGTTTTGTTTTACTTTCCCTTTTGCAACTTCAATTTCCATCGGTGTCATAGTCCCGAAGTTGTAGATCAGATTATTGCGATCAAATTCGGAGAACTCATAGACATCGGTCATTTTCAAACATTCGGTCGGACATGGATAGACGCACAATCCGCAATAGCAGCATTTTGCAATATCAATATCAAACTTTGTTACATAGATCCTTTTTTTCTGTCCAGTGGAAGTTTCACCAAGATTCTCCGTCGGCGGAGCTTTCATCACTTCAATATCAATGCAATCAACAGGACATGCTTTTGCACACAGTTCGCAGCCGATACAATCATCGAAATTCATATAGAGACGGTTGCGGACACGTTCGGGCATTGCTTTTTTTACATTCGGATATTGCAGTGTAACAACAGGCGCGAACATCTGCCGCATTGTTACACTCATTCCAATCGCAACGGAACGAAAAGTTCGATATACATCTGAAAAATAATTTGTAAATGCAGTCATAAATTTTCGAAGTTAAATATTATTTTTACATCCCCCGTACCCCCTTCGCCTTTGCACACTTGCCACCACTGCAAGGGGGGATTCTATAACACTAAAATGAAACCGATCACGATGACACAGAGAAGCGCAAACGGTGTCATCACTTTCCATGAAACATACATCAACTGATCAACGCGCATTCTAGGAAGCGTCCATCGAAGCCAGATATTCAGGCAGACGAACAACATTCCTTTGGTGACGAACCAGAACGTTCCCCATAACGGACCGCTCATCAATTCGCCGAACGGACTTGCCCATCCTCCAAAGAACAAAACAACCGCAACTGCAGAAACTAAAAATAAATTCGCATATTCGGCGAGATAGAAAATTGCAAATTTCATTCCACTGTATTCTGTGTTGTATCCCTGCACCAATTCTGATTCTGCTTCGGGAATGTCAAACGGAGTTCTGTTTACTTCCGCCATTGACGAAATAAGATAGATAACAAACAAAACTACGATAAACGGAATCAACGCTAACTTATGACCGAGCGGCAGTGTTCCGCCAAAAATGATCCATTCATGAATTCCGCCGCTTTGCAGTGATGTCAATGTCTGCAAATTCATTGTTCCTGCGATCATTACTACACCGAGAATTGCCAGCGCAGCAGGAATTTCATAGCTCACGATCTGAGCAGCAGACCGAAGAGCACCGAATAGCGACCATTTATTATTGGATGCCCAACCCGCCATCAATATTCCGACAACAACGAGCGATGATGCTGCAACCAGGTAAAAGATTCCAAGGTCAAGTTCACTTCCAGCGTACGCACTGCTGAACGGCAAGACCGCAAATGAAGCGTATGTTCCAACAAAAACAAGATATGGAGCAAGGATGAATAAAAATTTATCCGCCGCTGTCGGGATGATATCTTCCTTTTGAAGAAGTTTCACAATATCGGCAAACGGTTGGAGCGTGCCATGATACCCCGTTTGCATGTATGCAAGACGGTTCTGCATATGCGCCGCCATTTTCATTTCAATATAAATTGTCACCAACGCATACGGAAGAATGAACAACAGCGGAAGTGCTGCGTTGAGCACGGTAAGGAGAATTTGATTTTCTAAAGCAGATGTAATGAATTCCATTTTGTTTTATTCAATAATACAGTTGTAGTTTCTCTCAAAAATTTATCGATCCACTTCGCCAAGAACAATGTCGATGCTTCCCATGATCGCAACAAGATCCGCAAGCATCGCACCTTTTGAGATTTCGTTGATGACGCTCAAATTGACAAATGCCGGTGCACGTGCTTTGATTCTGTACGGTGTCACACTGTCTTCTGCTATAATATAGAAGCCAAGCTCGCCGCGCGGTGATTCGATCCGTGTATAGTTATCACCCGGTGTCGGGCGAATGCGTTTCGGAATTGTTTTTGAAACATCACCATCGGGAAGACTTGCAAGCGCTTGCTCAATAATGTACACACTTTGCTCCATCTCTCGTTGACGAACCATATGACGATTCCATACATCGCCGACAGTTCCAACTTCCCCTTTTCCAACAACCACTTCCCAATTGAATTTATGATAGAGTGTGTACGGATCATCTCGGCGAAGATCCCAGTCAACACCGCTACCGCGCAGCATTGGTCCGCTGCAAGCATAATTAATTGCGAGATCTTTTGGAAGAATACCGACATTCGCCGTACGTTTGATAAATATCTCATTGTAGTTGAGAAGATCATTCAAATCTTTTAAAGTTTTTTTGAAATCAACACAGAATTGCTTTGCTGTTTCAACGAATCCCGGCGGAAGATCATGAGACAACCCGCCAACCCACATATAGTTATAGAGCAAACGCGCACCGCAGGTTGCTTCGAACATATCCAAAATTCGTTCGCGATCGCGGAAGCAATACAAAAACGGTGTGAACGCGCCCATATCAATACCAAAGGTTCCAATCGCAATAAGATGCGACGCAATTCTTTGCAGCTCAGCCATGATAATGCGAATATAATGCACTCGTTCTGAAACTTCGATCTTCAACATTTTTTCTACGCCAACAACAAACGCAAGTTCATTTGTCATTGCGGCAGTATAATCCATTCGGTCAACGTATGGGATCACCTGTTGATAATTCGTCATGTGTTCACAGTGCTTTTCAAAACACCGGTGCAGATATCCCATATGCGGAACAACATCAACGACAATTTCGCCGTCGAGAACAACTTCAAGACGAAGCACGCCGTGTGTTGACGGATGCTGAGGTCCCATGTTGACCACCATCTCTTCGGTGCGAAGCGATCTTCCGGTGGAGGTCTTTATAATTTTTTGAGGAGTTTCTATCATTGTCTTTGTGTTAAGAGCGTTCCGCTCGCTTTACTTGTCCGCCGGTTCTTTGGCAGAAGCGAACGAAACGCAGAAAAATTAATACGGAACTTTCATTCCGTTATAGAATTCTGGTGTCTGATAATCTTTCCGCAGCGGATGTCCTTCCCAATCGTCCGGCAGCAGTATCCTCCGCAAGTCTGGATGTCCGATAAAATTGATTCCAAACAGATCGAATGCTTCACGCTCGTGCCAGTCAGCAGTTTTCCAAATTGATTCAACGGATTGAACATTCGGTGTTTCAGTCGGAACTTCAACTTTCAAAACAATTTTATGTTTGAATGTCATTGAATAGAGATGATACACAACGCCAAGTTTTCCTTTGTAATCCACACCGGATAAACATGAAAGATAATCGAATTGTAACCGCTCATCATTCTTTGCAAATGCTGCAACTTCATGGATTTTTTCAGGCTGGATTTTAATGGAAGGGTCGAGCACATTCTCAAGTTTTGCTTCGAGAACTGCATCGCCGCACTGGGCTTTGATCACATCGTAAATTTCTTGTGCTGTCATATTTTATTTTCGTTCGTCATGCTGACGAATGTCAGCATCTGCCAGATGCCGAAACAAGTTCGGCATGACGTATTTAGTTACACTGCTTTTTTCTTTGCCATACTTTCGTTGCGGATCTTTTCCTGCAGTTTGATCAATCCTTCAATCAATGCTTCCGGACGAGGCGGACATCCCGGCACATATACATCCACTGGAATGACTCTGTCGACACCTTTCAACACATGATACCCATGTTCCCAATATGGTCCACCGCAATTAGAGCAGCTTCCCATCGAAATCACATACCGCGGTTCAGACATTTGATCATACAATCGTTTAATGCGCGAAGCCATTTTTAATGTCACCGTTCCCGAAACGATCATCACATCGCATTGACGCGGTGTTGCGCGAGGAATGACACCGAAGCGCATCATATCAAAATTGGATGCAGAAGCTGCCATCATTTCAATCGCGCAGCATGCGAGTCCGAACTGCATCTGCCAGAGCGACGAGAGCCGCGCCCAATTCAACAATTTGTCCATTGTTGTTACGACAACATTTGCATTTTCAAATTTCTGATCGAGAAGACCCATACAATTTTAGACTTTCACTTAGTAAAGATTACGGCGTCACAGTTTCTTCTTGCTCTTCAAATATTGATTTCTTTGCTTTGGCAAAAAATTCGGGAATCGGTTTATCCCATTCAAGATCACCCTTCATCCACACATATGCGTACCCAACAATCAAGATTGCAAGAAAGAACAGCATTTCAAGAAATGCGAACATTCCGAATTGTTTGAATACCATGGCCCACGGAAATAAAAAGATCACTTCAACTTCGAATACAAGGAAGATCAATGCAACAACATAAAAACGGACATTGAATTTTATCCGTGATTCGCCGATCGGTTCTTCACCGCATTCATACGTTGAAAGTTTTTGTTGATACGGACGGTTAGGACGAAGAAGCCATGATGCGATAAGTCCGCCGGCGGTGAACACTGCGCCGACGATGAAGAAGGCAAGGATACGACCAAAATCTGTTAGCATATATTTTTTGTGTTGGTAGTATTTAAAAATAAAAACTGCATCGTAAAGTATTATTGAACCTCTACGATGCAGTTACTATCCAAAAAAGGAAAAACGTACTGTCTATCCGCGAAGTTCTTCCAAGAACCGTTCTGCATCTCGTGCTGCTGCGGAACTGGAATGTTCTTTTTTAATCAACTTATACAGTTCAATTGCCTGTTCTTTGTTACCCGCTTTTGCAAAATTTCGTGCCGCATTCGAAAGATACTCTGCAGCATTCGGATCGTTCGCATTCAATTTGCCGGCTTTCTCAAAATATTTTGCGGCGTCCGCAAAATTTGATCTCACTTCATAACAAGCAGCAACACCTGCAATACGAGATGCTTCTAAGATCGGTGCATCTAAACTTGCACCATCAAACGAATCCATCGCCTTGTCGTATTCGCCGATATTGAAATAACTGTTTGCAAGGTAAAATTTTGCAATGTTTCCGTATTTCGTAGAACCGTAATCACTTACGATCGCCTGCAACCCGCGGACATTTTTTTCCGGCAATCCGTTGATCGCCAATTGATACTGTCCGTTGTCGTAATACGAAAAAACTTTTGCAAATTCATTGGCAGCTTTTTCGTTGTTCGTGCTGTTGTTATTGAAATAAAACCATCCGCCGGCGACAATAACTACAATTGCTATGCCAACATTGGTGATCAATTTTTTATTCGTTTCATACCACGAAAGCGCATTTTCATACGTGGTAATGATGTCATCCTGTTTCTTTACTCTTTTTGCAAGTTCTTTTTGCTTCTTTAACATAGTCGTATTAAATCAAAAATGAAAAAATGTGAATTATTTGTCCCAAATATACGAAAGTTGAGCGCATACAGCAAGGATTCTTATACACGCTCATCAATAAAATCATGTTCCTCAGCGCGGACAACAAGCACGGGGCATGGTGATTTTCGGATAATTTTCTCCGCTGTACTTCCGAAAAGAATATGTTCAACACCTGTTGTGCCATGAGTTGCAACAATGATAAGATCGATATTTTCTTTCTGAGCGTACGATGTAATTTCAACGAACGGAATTCCGGAGTCAACAACTGAAAAAGCTTTCACGGTCGATGGAACCATTGTTGCGATCAACTCCTTCATCTCTTCTGCTGCTTTGTCCTGCAATTCTTTTTCTACATTCGGAAAACCTACTTGTCCAAATCCAAAATCCGAAGGATAGATTGTCGGCTCAACAACATACATCAATATCAGAGTTGCGTTGAATTGTTGCGCAAAAGGAATCGCATATCGTAACGCCTTTTTTGAATTGTCGGAAAAATCGATCGGAACAAGCAATGTTTTTAATCCGATCAATGATTTTTCCGCACGGACAGATTTTTTATTAACCGGTGCTGCTTTATGTTTACGTGTTACTTTTTTTCTTTTTGGAGTGAGCTTTTTCATTGCCTGCCTCCTTCGATTGTTTAACAGTTTCGAGTTCAGCGCGAAGACGCGAGAACTCGTTGTTCATGTTACGCAGACGCTCGCCGATCATTTCGGCAAGTTTTACGACAATCTTCAATCCAGTCTTCGGTGTTTTTTCAATAATATCAAAAAGATCCGGTCGGAAAAAACCGATCAGTTCAGAATCTTCTTTTACGATTACCGATGCAGAACGCGCAGATTCATCCAGCAATGCAATCTCACCAAAAAAATCACCGTCCGTCAATTCAGTAACCTCTTTTTGTGCACCCTCTTCACCCACAACAACAATTCCAACTTTCCCTTTTTCGACAACGTACATTCCCAATCCGGGATCACCTTGATAAAATACAAACTCCCCTTTTGCATATTGACGACGATGAACGATCGATGCAACCTGGCGTAATTCTTTTACTTCAAGTTTTTCGAAGACCGGTATTTTGGAAAGCATTTCTTCGACCGATGCCGGTTTGATCTTTGATTTGAATACATCTTTGAACGCAAAATCTTTTCCCATACATTTCTCTTCGTTCCGTAAGAATAAAGTTCCAATGCCGTTACGGCATCGGACACATAAATCAAATAAAATCTAACCAGCCGTGCGGATCGTTTCCGCCTTCTACAACATCAAAGAATCGTTTTTGTAATTCTCGCGTAATTGGTCCCGGCTTCCCGCTTCCAATTGTAATTCTGTCGATTGATCTGATCGGCGAAATTTCTGCCGCTGTTCCGGTAAAAAATACTTCGTCCGCAACATACACGATCTCTCGTGGAAGATTTCCTTCTATGATTGGAAAACCAGCATCTTTTGCCAACTGAATCACTGTTGCACGCGTGATGCCCGGAAGAATCGCATTAACAAATTGCGGAGTATAAATTGTTCCGTTCCGGATAACAAAGATATTCTCTCCGCTTCCTTCTGATATCTGACCGTTTGTATCAAGTGCTATTCCCTCTTCATATCCGTCAGCTCGTGCTTCCATCTTCATCAATTGCGAATTAAGATAATTTCCACCTGCTTTTGCCATTGTCGGGAATGTATTTCCGGCTGCACGCTGCCACGATGCAAAACGGACGTCAATTCCTTTTTCAAGCGCTTCCGGTCCGAGATATTTTCCCCACTCCCACACAGCGATCGTGACATCCACCGGACAACCCATTGGATAAACGCCAACATCACCGTAACCGCGATATGCGATGGGACGGATATAACATGATTTCAATTTATTCACTTTGATCGTTTCTTTATTTGCCTGCATCAACTGATCGAGTGTGTAAGGAATTTCTGCGCGATATAATTTTGCAGAATCAAATAATCGGGACATATGTTCTTTATGTCGGAAAATTGCGGAGCCTTTTTTTGTTTCGTAGCAGCGGATCCCTTCGAACCACGAACTGCCGTAATGAATGACATGCGATAACACATGGATTTTTGCATCATTCCAATCAATTAATTTTCCATTCATCCAAATTTTTTCAACAGGTTTAACAGCCATTGTAGCCCTCAAAAGTTTATAGTTGTAAATATCTTTTATTACTCTGAAAATACGAATTACTTGTTTATCATTCTATACTAAATTTCCTTTTGATATATCCTGTATGTTTTATACCGTTTTCCTTGCATCGCTTCCGCGGCACGATTCATCATCACATTATCTTCCAATATCCAGCTTGCTTCGCCGTATTGATAACCGATTTTTTTTGCTCGAACAGCGATTTCAAAGAATAAGACACCTGCAGCTCCGGATTTTTTATATTCCGGAAGAACTCCGAGAACAATGACTCTGCACAGATTGATTTTTTTCTTCTTTGTATACAGATGCCACAGTCCGCCAATAAGTCCGCCGTTCTTGTTATATTTCAAAGGAATGTTGATATCGGGAAGCGAGAGTCCGAAGCCGATCATTTTCCCTTTAGACTCAGCAATCATAACAAGCTCGGGTTCAACGATCATTTTCAGATCCTTAGCCAATGCATCAAACTCTGCATCGGTCATTGCTACTGCTCCCCAATTATACTGCCACGCAGCATTATACACTTCTTTAATTCGCTTTACTTCATTTGCAAAATCCTTCATATTGATCGAACGAAATGTGAGGCTGTTCCGTTGTTTCACGATCTCGTTTGCCCGATTGAATTTTTCTGTATACACCGTATTCTGATCCATGATATATGCATACAGGTCTTTCTCTTTTTTCAACCCATAATTTTCAATAAGTGTAGCATAGTATTGTGGGTTGTACGTCATCAACACAACCGGAGGAGAATCAAATCCGTCGATGAGCAAACCGTATTCATCATTCACAGAGGGATTTGCCGGACCGCGCATTGCGTTCATTCCTTTTGACTGTAAATATTTTTTTGCTTCATCAAACAGAGCGTTAGCAACATCTTGTTCGTTCACGCATTCAAAGAAGCCAAAGAATCCAACTTTGTCATTATGCTCTTTGTTATGATTGTCATTGACAATTGCGCCAATTCTTCCAATAACTTCTCCGTTGCGCTCTGCAAGGAATAATTCCATCGATGAGTGAGCATAAAACGGATTCTTCTTTTTATCGATCAATTTTTCACGATCCATTCTTAACGGAGCAACCCAATTCGGATCATCGTTGTAGAGTTTGTAAATGAAATCGATAAATTTTTTTGTATCCACTTTTGTTTGAACGGTACGAATCATGAAGGACGACATATTTTTTCCTTAAAAAAGAAAGCCACGCTGAGAATATTTTTTCCGGCGTGGCTTACAGTGAACTGCAAAAAAATATTAACTGATCACGCCGAGTTTTTTTCCGATAATCCCGAAAATCTCTACGATCTTATCAAGATGCACATTTTGATGTGTAGCCATATAGCTGGTACGAAGCATTTCCATTCCCGGAGGAACACCGGGACGGACAAACGCATTCACAAACACTCCGGCATCGAACAGTTCTTTAGTGAAAACAAGCGTTTTTTCAGTATCACCGATGATCACGGAAACAATTCCTGTTTCAGGTTGACCGACAACATGGAATCCTAATCCGCGTAATCCTTCGCGAACACGATTTGCATTTGCATGTAGCTGTGTTACAAGTTCCGGATGTTCTTCGATGACATCAAGTGCGGCTAAAGCAGAAGCAACTGATGCAGGCGTAGGACTTGCCGAAAAGATCAATGCCGGTGAACTATGCTTGATATAATTTATAACAGAACGTGTTGATGCAATAAATCCACCCAGCGATGCGAATGACTTGCTGAATGTTCCCATCGTAATATCAACATCTTTTGTTAATCCAAATTTGCTTGCAGTTCCGCGTCCGCCAACACCAACAACACCCGTGGCATGTGCATCATCGCACATGATTCGTGCATTATATTTTCTTGCGATTGCAACAATGGACGGCATATCAACCACTTCCCCGCTGGTGCTGAACACACCGTCGGTAACAATTAATTTTCCTGCCTCAGCCGGTAATTTTGAAATCACAGCTTCAAGATGTTTCATATCACCATGTTTATAGCGGACAACTTCTGCCGTCATTCCTATCGCCATCATATTCGCCATTACGATACATGCATGATTATCTTTATCCGATACGATAAATTCACCGCGCTGAACAAGTGTGGGAATGATTGCCTGCGCTGTTTGATATCCGGTTGAGATCAACAGAACATCTTCGTACCCAAGAAATTTTGCGAGGCGCGATTCGAGTTCAACATGAAGATCAATTGTGCCGGTGAGATACCGTGATCCGGAACAGCCGGTTCCATATTTTTTTACTGCATTGATCGCTGCTTCTTTTACTTTAGGGTGAGCCGTTAGTCCAAGATAATTATTGGAACCGGCCATGATAATTTTACGTCCTGCCATTTCTACGATAGGACCTTCGTTAGCTTCAATTGGGCGAAAATAAGGGTATAGACCTGCCGCTTTTACTTCATCGGCACGTGTAAATTCAGTACATTTATCAAATAGATCCACTGGGAAAACTCCTTCATTGAAATATAGAACGTTTGAATATACTTTAACATGGAACGAAATGCAATTTCAGATTATTATAGAGCAAAAAATATCTGATAGACAATTGACTACTTTTTGTGAATCTTTTATAAAATAAAACTGAAAATAATTATGAAACCAATAGCTTTTGTTACGGGGGGAACCGGCTTCATCGGAAGCCACCTCATTGACCGTTTACTTTCAAAAGGATATCACGTTCGAGCATTGGTGCGTAATCCGAAAAACTTGGGATATTTAAAGGATCTTCCGATAGAAATTATCGAGGGCGATCTCTTCTCTACCACTGCGATAGAAAAAGCGATTGAGGGTGCGCAATTTGTTTACCACGTTGCAGGATTGGTAGCAGCACATTCAAAAGAGGAATTTTACCGTGGAAATCGTGACGCAACATGCAATATCATTGAGATCACTTCGCGGGTGAATCCGAACATCAAAAAATTCATACACATCAGTAGCCAAACTGCTGTCGGGCCTGGGAAAGGAATGACAGCTGTCAATGAATCTGTTGTTCCGCAACCTTTAACGACCTATGGTAAAAGCAAACTTGCTTCTGAACACGAAGTCCTGAAATTTAAAGATAAACTCCCGATCACCATTTTACGTGTTTCTGCGGTGTATGGTCCTCGCGACACAGCAACGTTCGATTATTTTAAGTCAGCACATATGGGATTGGAACTGCTGATTGGATTTCATGATACGTACGTAAGTTTGATTCATTCCACTGATCTTGTTACGGGAATTATCCTTGCCGCCGAAAGTGAAAAAGCAATCGGGCAAATTTATTTTCTTGGCAGCGAGCAATATTATACGTGGAATGAGATTGGCTATGTTACAAAAAGTGTATTACACAAAAAATTAATCCGAGTCCGTGTGCCAAAACCATTGGTGTTCGTCATTGCCGGAATTTCCGAAATCGTTTCAAAATTCAAATCAAAGCCATCAGTATTGAATTATGAAAAAGCATATGATTTGATACAAGATAACTGGTGCTGCGATGTCACCAAAGCAAAAACAGAGCTCGGATTTAAGCAAGAAGTAACACTTGCCGACGGTGTAAAAGAAACAATAAAATGGTATATTGATAACAAATGGATGTAAAACAATAGAAAGGAAATCTATGAAACGGCTATTTGGATTTGTACTTGCTCTTTTGCTCTTTTTCGGCTGCGATGTAAACGGCACAGGAGAAACGACCACCGGTTCTTCAAAAGACACTCAGATCAATAATTTGGAATTTACTATTGACTCAACATACGTTCAAGGATCACCCGCAGCGCTTGTTGCTCAGGGAAAAGTTAAGAACAAGGGAACAACAACAATTTCTTCTCCTTGGTACGTTGAAGCAGCATTTTTTACTGACTCAACATTAACGACCAAATTGGGTGGGAACAATGCTCAAATTCTTGTTGCTCTTTCTCCAAACCAACAGACTTTTTGGAAAGTGCAATTTTCTTCTTCAAATGTGAATGTTCTTAGTTATTCTAACTTCAAAGTCTCTGAAATCAGGGGTATCTACAAAAATTAACCGCAAACATCCGAAGTCTGAAAAGATTTCGGATGTTTATTCTTTTACCACAACAACACTATGTCTTTCGGTCTTGAAATATTTTTGATTTTTTTACTCGTGATCCTTAACGGTTTGTTCGCGCTTTCCGAGATCGCCATTCTTTCTTCACGAAAACCACGGCTGCAACATCTTGTCAATAAAGGGAATCTCCGCGCCAGAGTTGCGCTGGACCTTGCAAACTCGCCGGATCATTTTCTTTCCACAGTACAAGCAGGAATTACGCTTGTAGGAATTCTCGCCGGTGCTTTCGGCGGCGCTACACTTTCCGGATCTGTTGCGTTATATTTGACACAATTTCCTCTCTTCACAGAATATGCTGAACCGATCAGTTTAGTCCTTGTGGTCATCTCTATTACATATTTATCGCTGATCGTTGGCGAACTCATTCCTAAACAGCTTGCATTGAAAGATCCCGAACGAGTTGCATGTTTGGTTGCAATCCCAATGCGAACATTGTCAATTGCAATGTATCCCATCGTCAGATTCTTAACATTTTCAACCAACATCATCATTCGTTCTTTTGGAATCAAGGAAAGTAATTCTCCTTCCGTTACCGAAGAAGAAATCAAAGTGATGTTGGACGAAGGTACGAAAGCGGGAACATTCAACGAAGTTGAACAAGAAATGGTCGAACGCGTATTCCGGCTTGCAGACAAAAATGTAAACGCATTGATGACTCCGCGCACCGATATTGTTTGGCTTGATGCTGAAGAGCCGTTAGACGAAAATTTCAAAAAGATCGTTGAAAGCTCCCATTCATTCTTTCCGGTGTGTAAAGGGGGAGTTGATAATGTTATTGGGATCATTCACATCAAAGATCTTTTTTCTGCAACCATTGCCGGATCAGTCACGTCCCTTGAAGATCATTTACGGAAACCGCTGTACGTAGTAGAAAATATGCTCGTGGTTCAATTGATCGAACAATTCAAAGAGACAGGAATCCATTTCGCATTTCTCGTGGACGAATACGGTGGAATTCAAGGCTTGATTACACTGAACGATATTCTCAAAGCAGTTGTTGGCGACACCATCGACGAATACAACAGCACAAATCCGTATGTCATTCAACGTGCCGATGGATCATATCTCATTGATGGTGCATTGATGATCGATGAATTCAAAGAACTGTTCAGTATTGACTCATTATCAGAGGAAGAGACCGGAAACTATCAAACCCTTGCAGGTTTCACCATCAATCAAATGGGAAAGATACCGCATGCCAGTCAATTTTTCTTCTGGAGAGATCTGCGTATTGAAGTGGTTGATATGGACGGCAATAGAGTTGACAAATTATTGATCAGTAAAAAGAATCCGATAGTGAAAAAATGAGCAGCCAGCGGCGAAACGATCTTTTGATACCATTGCTTACTATTGTTTTCGATGTGATTGCATTTGAAGCAGCATTCCTGCTTTCATATTGGCTCCGTTTTTTTTCTCCGCTTACGCAATATTTTGAGATCACGCTCGGAATTCCGCCGATAGAAACATATCTCACCGCATCCGCAATCTTTATTCCTGTATTTCTGCTTGTGTTCCGTTCACGAAGATTGTACGGTTCACGCCGTCACACGTATCTCAGCGATGAATTCTTTGTTCTCGTTCGTCTCATCACGATCGGTATGATGATCATGATGAGCGCGACGTTTTTCTATCGGGAATTTTCTTTTTCGCGCGGCGTATTTATCCTATTATGGCTCTCCTCTATTCTGACGGTTACGGCGGGACGATTCATTATTCTTGAATTAGAACAATGGCTTTATCGCAGAGGGAAAGAATTAAAATCGATCGTCATTGTGGGAAAGAATTCCACTGCCGAACATATTTTCTTACTGTTCACCAAGAATCTCTCGCTTGGGTACGAAGTGCTCGGTTATTATACGGATGAACCGGCAGATCAATCCTCATCATTGCATCAATGCCGATATCTCGGCACGATCACAAAACTTTCCGATGATATTATGCCGCTGCGGATCCAAAGCGCATTGGTCGCTCTCTCGCATAACGAACAGGAAAAACTGATTGACCTTCTTCGTAACACTGAAGGAAAGAATATTGAGTTCATGATGGTTCCCGATATGATCGAACTGATGACAAGCCGGATCCGCATTCAGGAAATTGAAGGAATTCCGTTCCTGAAACTGAAAGATATTCCAATGACAACATGGAATCGTATCACAAAACGTACGTTCGATGTTGTTATTACGCTGATTGCATTGATCATTACATTGCCGATCATGATCATTGCAGCGATTGCAATCAAACTTACATCACCGGGACCCATCTTCTACCTTCAAGAACGGGTCGGATTGGATGGGCTGTCATTCCCGCTGATCAAGTTTCGATCGATGCGTGTTGATGCAGAAACAACCGGACCAGTTCGAAATAAAAAAACTGATAATAGAGCAACTTCGATTGGAAAGATTCTTCGTCGTACAAGTATAGATGAGTTACCGCAATTGCTTAATGTCTTATCAGGACAAATGAGTATTGTGGGACCACGCCCCGAACGCCCATTCTTTGTTGAACAATTCAAGAACAATGTTCCAAAATATTTGGAACGCCATAGAGTAAAAACGGGAATGACAGGCTGGGCTCAGGTAAACGGACTTCGCGGCGATGTACCGATCGAAGAACGGACAAAATTTGATATCTATTACGTTGAGAATTGGTCACTCGTATTTGATATCAAGATCATTCTCAAAACGATTCGGGCAGTTGTCTTTGCAAAAGATGCTTACTAAGTCGTTGAGTAGATGAGTAGTTGAGTAATATATTAATCTGCTTTTCGTAACAACTCCACGACTCAACTACTTAACGGCTCAAATACTCAAAGAACATATTTCTATGATCCCACTCATCATCTTCTATCTCCACACCGTTGGCATCAGCGCCGCATTCACTTCAGAATATCAAAAAAATGGAGTAGTGTCCGCTTTTCTCTCGGTTGGATTTATTGTATTGATCTTTTCTGTTGGTTGGACAATCAGTACATTTGTATTAAAATACATTATAAGCGAAGCCGGATTTGGAATCTGGTTTAACAGAGATGCGGTTTCTCTCCTCCTGCTTACAATCGGAGAAGTGTTCTTTTATTATTACTATTACAAAGACGAAAGCGAACAACTTATTGTATAGTGAATAAATTTCTGAACGTAAAGAGCCAAATGAAATAGAGCCGTTGGATACCTCTCGTGGTGAAATTAAAAACTTGACAACATAATATATTTCGAGTACGTTGACATCGCTTGCAATATAATTCGTCGGCTTGCGCCGCGAATTGGAAGTGAGAACTTAGAATAAATTCCCCAACACAATTTCCCTCCTTCCATCTTCCGGCTCTGCCGAAAGATAAATCTTATTCAATCAAGATAGTTTTGTCCTCTTTCGCATTGTAATATTTGTCCTGAAAAACCGCCATGCTGAATACGGCATTTCAACATTTTTTAAAAAGTGTTCCATAAACCATTGGAATAAATTTATCTTCAAAATCAAGTAATCAATCGGAGGTCTTTATGTTCATGACATTACTATCCATTATTTTTGTGATTGCTTTGGTAACATCATCGATAGCCGCTCTGTTGTTTTCTAAACCTGTTTCCAAGATCCTTGTTCGCCTTATTACCGAGGAGCTCGCACCAACGTGGAAACGATATATTACATTTGCAATCTACGTCGTTGGGATTTCCGGCGGGGTGAGGATATGGGAGATGGAAAAATATATCACACCGGATAAAGACGACAAACTATTAATACTAACATCAGACCGGTGGACCATTGAAGTTTATAAAACAATCGTTGGATCATTGCAAAGCGTTGCATGGATGCTCTTAATCTTTTTCTTGTTCGCTCTTGTCGGTTACGTTATCATTCGGGGATTTGAAGCTAAGCGTAATTCTAATTCTTAAATAGCGGAGGTGTTATGTTCCGAGTTCGTTTTCCAAGTAGAGTGGTATTGTTCTTTTGTACAGGAGTCGCTCTCATACTTTGTAGCTCTTGTATCTCATTCCGTTCGGAAATGGAAGGAACCTACAATCCGGATACGCCAAAGAATATTCCACTTGTACCGGCAACGGTATTTTTCCATTTCACACATCTTGAACAGGAAAAAGGATTTGATGTCGTTCCGAAGATTGTTGCGCCTCGGCGGGGATTCCGAGATATCTTCGGTGAGTCCATGAAACAATTCTCGAACATAAAATCATTTGCAACATTCACGGACAGTGATAACGATATCGACAATGTGGAACGGAGAACATATCGGGATAGTTTAAAAACTTCAAACGATTTCACAATTCATGTCACCTTCAAGCGGGAAAACTCGTTCGCGAAACATGTTCTAGCAACCATCTTTGTATGGGGATTGCTGGATATTATTCCGATAGGATATTCGTGGGATTATATCGTGAATGTGGATGTGTGCAATTCATCAGGGATGGTTATCAAATCATATTCCCGCACATCTGTTTTATCAACATGGCACAATTTCGTTTTTCTTTTTGTCTATCCGTTCCTTCCCTCCGAAGTAAAGATTGAAGAAATCTATCTCGAATCGATGCAGAATATCTTCAAACAAATTGAAGCGGAATCTGTTTTAATGAAATAAAGAACTGTAAACATGATGCAGAAGTGAATTTGGCAACTTAAGAGATTCTATGGAAGAGTTAACTGATCGCATTAATAGAGCACTTGCAAAGGAAGAGGCGCGCGCAGAGCGATTTGCCAACAGTGTTCGATTCATCCTGTTGTCTATTCTTACAGCGATTGCTCTCCTCAATTCCAGTACTGTTTCGGTTGAAGCGAACATTTTGAATACGTGCGCACTTCTCATCGGATATGCATACGGATTGATCATAATTTTTACCCTTTACCGGACGAAATATGTCCCGCTTATGAAATATGCCACTTCGTGTTTCGACATCATCTTGGTTTTCCTGCTATTGTTTTTGTATACAAGAATCGAGATCCCGTCAGTCGCACTGAAGAATTATGTATTCCTGATTCTCTTTCCGCTGATTGGTTTAACGGTGTTTCGATATGATCGGACGCTCACATTGATTTCCGGCGGATTGGCGGTTCTTCTATATCTTGGTTTGATCTTCTATCTCAACATCACTCGATCGATCACCTTCACCAATGAAGGATATGTGCGTGAACTTTTCAGTGAAGATGTTACGGTTATCGGGCAGTTGACAAAGATCCTTATTCTTTGCGGGTACGTGGTTTTGATGGCGTACCTTGCTCAATATTCTCGAAAGCTTTTCGTCAAGATCGTCAGTAATGAATCAAACCTTCGGATCCAAAAAGAGTTGATCGAATGGGAATTGAAGATCGCTTCGGATGTCCAGATGCAGCTTCAACCGCGCCGCTTCCCTGAATTCCCGAAACTTGAAATCTACGGAGTAGTTGAACAGGGAAAGTATGTGGGGGGAGACTATTGCGATTTTATCAAGATTGCGGACGATGTACTGCTGATAGTGTTAGCTGACGTCTCCGGAAAAGGAGTTCCTGCAGCATTGATCATGTCCGAAGTCCGCGCATCTGTTCACTTGCTTGCTTCAAAGGATTTGGATATTGAAAGTCTGGTCCAACAGATAAACACTTTGCTCTATAAGAGTACACGAAAAAAAGACTTCGTTACTTTTTTCACTGCCATAATCAATACGTCAAAACATCTGCTATCGTACGCCAATTGCGGACATCCTCCCCCTTTTATATATTCCAACGGCAATTTTCGTTCATTGGATCAAAGATCCTTGCCGCTCGGATTGTTCAATGGATTATCCGAGCTATCCGTTCAATCTGAGGAGTTTTCTCAAGGAAGTGTGTTCGTTGCTTATACCGATGGATTATTAGAACGAATGAATTTGGACAAAGAACAATTTGGAGAAGAAAGACTCCGAAATATTATTCGAGAAAATGTCCATCTTGATGTTCAGCCGTTTACTCAGCATGTCATTGAGGAGTTAAAACAATTCGGACAAGGTAAAGATCTGGAAGATGATGTGAGTCTTGCGATTGTAAAATATTCCGACAAAATACAATCGTAATTTCGAGTACGCTAGCCGCACACATTCAACGTGATTCGTCATCATAGGCAAGGAAGATGAATTTTATAATCTTCATCCGCTATAGATTTTCTCACCATTATTCACTCACTTTGCAGCACTTTGCTTATAATTTCTAATAAATTTGCCG
>JAUXTU010000037.1 GCA_030679145.1 Bacteroidota bacterium
CTCGAAAATTTTGTCAAACAAAATAAAGAGTTATTGAAAGCAGATCTCGTTTTGATTTCGGATTCATCAATGTATGCTAAAGGTGTTCCTTCGATAGCGTACGGATTGAGAGGGCTTGCATACCTTGAAATTGAAGTGACAGGACCGAATCGAGATTTACATTCCGGAACATTTGGCGGAGCAGTTCATAATCCTGTTCAGGCGTTAAGTGAAATTATCACCTCACTGCATGACAAAAATAACAAAGTGAATATCCCGGGATTTTATAATGATATTCGACCGTTGACAAAAGTTGAACGTGTGGCGTATAAAAAACTTCCACACAGTGATAAAGTATATGCAAAAGATCTTGGTGTGAAAGAACTATGGGGAGAAAAAGGTTTCTCTACACACGAACGAACGTGGGCACGTCCTACGTTAGAAGTGAATGGAATGTGGGGCGGATATATTGGTGAAGGTGCTAAAACAGTTCTTCCCTCAAAAGCATTTGCAAAAATTTCTTGTCGTTTAGTTCCAGATCAAAAATCTTCAAAAATTTCTCAATTAGTGGTCAAGCACATTAAAAAGATTGCTCCGAAATCTATTGATGTAAAAATAAAACTACATCATGGTGGCGAAGCTGCCATAACACCGATAAATTCTCCCGGCGTAAAAGCTGCCGTTGCCGCATTGGAAAAAGGATTTGGAAAAAAGCCATTATATCAACGTGAAGGGGGTTCTATTCCTGTTGTTGTTCAGTTCAAAAATCTTTTGGGACTTGATACAGTACTGTTAGGATTTGGTCTTCCGGATGAGAATGCTCATTCACCTGATGAACATATCAATATCAATCATTTCTTTAATGGGATAAAAACTTCAGTTCATTTTTTCAACGAACTACCGCAATATTGGAATACAAGAGCCAAAAAGAAAAAATAAATAAAGACATAGTCAATGAAATTTTAGGTTGTTTTTGTTGTTTCTTGTTTGCATAATAATTCGGTAACAAAAAAAATGTATATTCCTTCACCTAATTAACACTTATTAACCACCATAAACCAAAAGAGGTTTATATGAAACAAGCGATACGCCTTTTATTGCTTTTTGTCATCACGACAACTGCAATATTTGCACAAGGAGTTACTACTGCCGCAATGAATGGAACAGTAAATGATAATAATGGTCAACCAATACCTGGTGCCATTGTTATGGCAATACACCAACCAAGCGGTACTCAATATGGAGTTTCGACTCGAGAAGATGGAAGGTATAATCTTCCTAATCTTCGTGTTGGAGGTCCGTATTTGGTCAGCGTTTCCATTTTAGGATTTTCAAAACAAGAACACAAAAATATCTGGCTGCAATTATCACAGACCTTACGACAAGATTTTCGCCTGTCTCCACAAGATGTTGAATTGGAAGCTGTTGAAGTTTCCGGCGAACGAAGTACAATATTAAACGGTGCACGTACCGGCGCATCAACCGCAGTTGATAGAAAAGCAATCGAAGCACTCCCGACCATCACCAGAAAAGTTCAAGATTTTTCGCGCTTAACTCCTCAATTTGCAGGAAATAATACGTTTGGTGGAATGGATAATCGTTATAACAACACAACGATTGATGGTTCGTATTTTAACAACTCATTTGGATTGCAAGGTCAACCCGGAGATAGAACAAATGTTGCCCCTATTTCTGTTGATGCTGTTGAGCAAATTCAAGTCAACATTGCTCCTTATGATGTTCGACAAGGAAACTTCGTTGGTGCAGGTATTAACACGATTACGAAAAGCGGTACCAATGACATTTCAGGTTCTGCATATTATTATATGAGGCATCAAGGATTAGTCGGACAAAAAGCAGATACTACTGAATATAAACCTGGAAGATTTAAATATAATCAGATTGGATTTAATATTAGTGGACCAATAATTGAGAATCAGTTGTTTTTCTTTGGAAGTTTTGAAAGTGAAAACCTTACACAGCCAGGAACAACTTTTACCGCTAATACCGGCGGACAACCGGTTGGAGGGACCACTACAAGAGTATTGAAATCTGACTTAGATGCTTTGAGCCAATTCTTAAGCACAAATTTTAATTATAAGACAGGACCTTATGAAGGTTATAACAATGAAACGCCGGCAATACGTTTTCTTGGTAAATTGGATTATAATCTAGATGACAAGAATAAATTGATCTTGCGATATATCCACCTTGATTCAAAGACAGATGTTCTAGAATCAAGTTCTTCTTCATTAGGGCTTGGTACTGGTGGTCGTAACGGCGTAACGACGGCTTTGGGTTTTCAAAACTCAAATTATCAAATTGGAGAGAACATCCGAAATATAATCGCTGAATGGAACAGCATTCTAAGTGATAATATGTCGAACAACCTTATTGCCGGATACTCACATCATGATGAAAGTCGAGAATCACGAGGCACATTCTTCCCCCTTGTTGATATTCTTAATGCGGGTACCAATTATACATCGTTTGGATTTGAACCGTTCACACCAAATAACGAACTGCGTTACAGCAGTATTCAGGTACAAGATAATTTCTCTTATTCGTTAGATAATCATTACCTCACCCTTGGTGCAAGTATTGAAAAATATCAATCTGAAAATATTTTCTTTCCGGGTGCACAAAGTGCATACGTCTATAATAAACTTTCAGATTTTTATGCTGATGCAAATGGTTACTTAGCAAATTCTGCTCGAACAACAGCTGATAGTACACTTCGTCGTTTCCAAGTTCGATGGTCAAATATTCCTGGGCTTGTTAAACCGATTCAAGAGTTGAAAGTTCTTTATACTGGTGTTTATGCTCAGGACGAGTGGCAAGTATTGAGAGATTTAAAAGTATCAGTCGGATTACGACTTGATGTTCCGATGTTTGAAAATACCGGATTTAAAAATGCTGAAGTTGATACGATGAAATTCCGCGACGAGAATGGTGCTACTGTTTATTATAAAACCGATAAATTGCCAGATGCCAACATTCTTTGGTCACCAAGAGTTGGTTTTAACTGGGATGTAACCGGAGAACGTACAACGCAAGTTCGAGGTGGAACGGGTATCTTTACCGGTAAACCGGCGTATGTCTGGATTTCCAATCAGATCGGAAACAATGGTGTTCTTACTGGTTTTGAACAGTTAGACAACACGAAGGCCAGACCATTCAATCCTGATCCGAACCGCTACAAACAAGTTGCAACAGGCTTGCCGGCATCAAGTTATGAATTGGCATTGACCAATCCTGATTTTAAATTTCCACAATTATGGAGAAGCAACATTGCTATTGATCAACAACTTCCATATGACCTTGTTGGAACAGCAGAATTTTTATATGGCAAAGATGTAAATGGTGTGTATTATATCAATGCTAATCTACCAAAAGCAGACACTCTATTTGCCGGAGTAGATAATCGCCCGCGTTGGAAAGCAACAAATAGAATTAATGCAAAAGTTCCTAACGCTATTGTAATGAAGAACGAAAATACCGGTTATTCATGGAATTTGGCTTTTTCATTAGAAAAACCATTTATGGATGGTTGGTTTGCAAAAGCAGCATACAGTTATGGTGTTTCAAAAAATACAGTTGATCCGGGTTCAATTGCTTCCGGTTCTTGGTTTGGTAATG
>JAUXTU010000038.1 GCA_030679145.1 Bacteroidota bacterium
TATTACATCAACGAACCAAAAAGAATAAATTTAAGCAAGACCAAAAAAAGCTACTTGAAAATATACATTTCTTTGAATATAAAAGAGAAGATTTAACTTTTAATTCAGGAATAATACTTCTTGATAATTATATTGCAATACATGACTCTGCAAATGTTTCTCAATTAGGTAAAGATAGGAAATTGGGAAGATGGGTAAATTTAATAAGGCAAAAGAAAAAATTAGATAAATTAACAAATGAACAAATCGCACAACTTGAAAAACGTAACTTTTTTTGGGAAGCAAAAAAAACATTCGGTGAAGCACGATTTGACAAACGTGTTGCTGAATTAAAAGCATATAAAGAAAAGGTTGGCGACTTTAAAGTGCCATATAAATATCCAGAAAATAAAGCATTGTACAATTGGTATAATAAACTGTTACGTAAACGTCCATCACCAGAACGTTATAAAAAATTATTGGCAATCGGGTTTGACTGGGAAATGGAAACAAAGAATCATTAATAATAACAACAAAACAGTATAGCCATTAAGAATATGCGCTACTTCGGTATCAATCCTAAATCATTCGGTCAACTTGCAGTATTTAAAAAGCAAATCGAACAAAACAAAACCGACTTAAAAATACTTAAAGTCGAATTTCTTCGTCCCTATTGTATAGCATACTTAGACCAGATTCTTCAAACATATAATAAAGAAAAACAACTCTTTATTGGTTCAATATATCCTAAAGCAAACCAGTATCTAAAACAAGTTGGATTTGAATTTGTACATTCAAACAGTAAAGGATGTGAAAGTTTTAAGCAAGAAGAAATTATTTGTGTAAAAAGATTTACTGGTTCATTAATTGAAGTAGAAGAACAAGTAGTACATTGGATATTGAATGATATTATTCCCTTTTTACCAACGTTTGAAGACAACTTGCGTAAAAAAATAGTGAAAAACTTATGGGAAATAATCAACAATGGTTTGTCTCATGGGGAAGGTGAGTTCGGTGTTTCTGCATGTGGTCAATTTTATCCACTGAAAGGTTATTTTGAGGTTGCATTTTACGACTCAGGTCATGGAATACCAACATTGACAAGAAATTATTTAAAAGATAAAGCTCCCGCAAGTGATTCAGAGTGCATCACTTGGGCGGTTCAAGAGGGAAATTCAACACGACCGTTTGAGGAATCTGCCGGTATGGGGTTGCATCTTTTGCGCAGATTCCTTACCGTTAATCACGGAACTTTTCAAATCGCGTCTGGTGTTGGTTATTATGCTGATGATAGTGTGATCCCTGCCGTTAAGCTCAAAAATTATATTGATGGAACATTGGTCAATATTCGTGTTATCTATGACAATTATACATATCAATTAAAAGGCGAGAACAATGAAGACAATTAAAGTTGTTTCACTCGTCGGAAATCCTTGTTTACTCTCTCCCGACAAAGGATCATCGCTTTATCAATCGATTAACGATATTTTGGAAAAGACAACTCCCGTTGTTGTAGATTTTACGGGGTATGAGTTTCTTTCGAGCACATTTCTCAATCATTCATTTGGTCAGTTGTGTATTGACAATGATTGGGATGATACCGCATTTAAGGAAAAAGTTTCCATCGTGGGAATGGAAGAAGACGATGTTGATGAGGTTGCAATTACTGTGCATAATGCACAGTTGCGTCGCACGTTGAAACTACAACACATTTCACCCGCAGAATATTATTCGCAAAGACTTCCTGCGTAAACTATGGCTATCGTTATTGATGCAATGAGTATTGTTGAAAATAAAAAGAGGCTTCCGTGTGAAGCCTTTTTTGTTGATACGAATATTCTTATTGATTATAAAGATCCATTTTCAACGTCACTTGAAGATAGAAGAATTGCGTTGTTGAATGCCGAACTTAGTAAAGTTTTACACTACTTAAAATCTTTGTCACTGGTTTCACATACTACAGTGAGCGTTGCAGTAGAGTATTATAAACATTTGCAAGTTGGCTATTACCGTACGCAAACGGGATCATTAAAGTTTGAAACAAATGAATTTAAAAAACAGAGAGCTAACGATATTGCTTTTTTTACCGGATGGGATTTACAAATTAAAACTTTCAAAAAACTATTTATAAAAAACTTTCCCATACATTTTGATTCTACATTCACACCGGATATTTTAGAAACTTTTGAGGGAAGTAAAGTCGATTTTGGAGATCATCTATTATATAACTATATGATTTCCTGCCCCGAAGCATTACGATGTATCTTTACGAATGACAGTGACTTTTATTCGTATGAAGGTGAGTTTTACTTATTGACGACTAATAAAAAAATTATTTCACAAGCAAGAGCGGATAAGAAACTTTTCCCCATATAATTATCGAATTTATTGCACCAGTTTCTTCATCGTTTCAACCACCTGCGAATAGTATCCTTTCCCAAACAGATTCAAATGATTGAAGAGATGATAAAGTTTGTAGAATTCGCAACGTCTCTTCCAACCTTCATTAAGGGGATACGTTTCATGATATGAAGCGTAAAATGTTTCGCTAAATCCACCGAACAACATCGTCATAGCAAGATCAGCTTCCCTGTGACCATAATACACTGCGGGATCGATGATTGCAGGGACATCACTTTCCAAACATAAATAATTTCCGCTCCAGAGATCGCCATGAAGCAGTGATGGCGGCTCGCCGTCATCCGGAATTAAAGCGTCAATCTGTTTTTCTAATCTTTGAAGAAGAGAAATAATCTCTTTATCGATGTATCCATTCTGTTCTGCAAGCCTGAATTGGTATTCTATCCTGTTCGCAATAAAAAACTCTTTCCATGATCTTGACTGCGGCAGATTTATTTGCTGTGTCGATCCGATAAAATTATTCTCGTTAAAACCGAAGTGATCTGATGTGTGATGGTGAAGCTGCGCGAATTTTCTTCCGAACTGTTCAAAGAAACGATTGCGATTTGTTGGATGTGAAATAGGCAGGAATTCAAGGATTAAAATCTTTTCGTTAACGAAAACAATTTCGGGAACGCGAAGCGCGTTCGCTTTTTGCAATTCACGTAATCCATTTGCTTCTTTGATGAACATATCAGGATGCTGCGGAGAGACTTTGGCAAAGAACATTTGTTTATTCTCCAACTCGACTCGATACGAAGAAGCGATGGAACCGCCGCTTATTGGAGAAAGCGAACGGACGTTTTTGTTCAACGCTGATTGAATGAGAGAAGTTATTTGCTTGACGTTATTCACAATAATTGATAGTTGACCGTCACCTTTGAGGCGACGGTCAACTAATTATCACCCAGCTTTCAATTTTTTCAATAATCCTGCGCATGCGTCTTCCAAAATATCCAGCACATGTTCAAATCCTGCAGGACCTCCGTAATAGGGATCAGGAACTTCCTTTACATTCATTATCTGTGAATAATCGATCATCAATGAAAGTTTATGTTGATATTTTTTGTGCTGATCCATTGATTTCAGATCGCGCAGATTATTTCCATCCATCGCAATAATGTGGTCAAACATTTCAAAATGAATTAAAGGATCAAATTGTTGAGCACGGCTTACCAGTTCGTAACCACGTTTATGAGAATGAGAACGCATACGGATATCCGGCAATTCACCGATGTGATATCCCGCCGTTCCTGCAGATTGAATTTCGATTGGAAAACCTTTCGCAAGACTTTTCATTACGCCTTCAGCTGCAGGAGAGCGGCAAATATTGCCAAGACAAACAAAGAGAATTTTAGTTGGTTTCATAATCCAAATGATTGAAAATACATTGAAATAATAGCAAGTTTTTGGTCTGTTTCAAATAGTTGTTTGTGATCATATTGTGCGCGGTATAACAATCCATAACTTGATTCTTGGGTAGAGGGTTTCTATTTTCAATATGCACTATCAGTGAAAAAGCGGAATATGTATGGTAGCCAATATATTTGTTCCGAACTAAGGATGATTAATGAAATTTTTTAAGATATTTCTATCTTTATCTCTTCTTTCAATTTTTTTGTCCGGCTCTTTGCTGGCACAAACAACCTATTATTCTCAAACCGGCCTACCCATTAGCGCGGTAACAAGTTGGTGGACGAACACCAACAATACTGGTTCTCATCCGGCTAACTTCACCTCCGGAGATATTTTCATCATTCAGTTTGGACATACAATGTCCACTCCATCCGGTAGTTTTTCAATAACCGGTACAAATTCGGAATTACAAATAAATGGAACCCTGAATATATTTGGTTCAGTTACAGCAGCATTGCTAACTGTTCAGTACTTAAAGGTTTCTGCGACCGGTATTTTAAATATCAATAGCGGCAGTACATTGATAGTAAATAATAGTCCGAATGTTTACGATCTTGTTGTTGATGGAACTCTTAACAACAGCAGTACAATTTCAATTGGACCAATAATATATAATAGTGGAGCTGCTGGGCAAATAAATGGAACGTATGATCATCAGGTTGAAGGTGATACAATACCAACATTCAACTGGGGCAGTGGTTCATTATGCAGAATATCGGGTTTATTTTATGCCGCGAATCTTTATGGGTTAAACCAAAATTTTTACAATTTCACTTATGATTGTATTAATTCACAAGTAATAACGAACTTCAACTCTCAACTGACAAATGTTTCAGGGTTATTTAAAATCCAAGCAACAGGTGGTGCAGGTTCAATTAATCTTTT
This sequence comes from Bacteroidota bacterium, assembly GCA_030679145.1. Lineage (GTDB taxonomy): Bacteria > Bacteroidota > Ignavibacteria > UBA10030 > UBA8401 > UBA8401. Next base: position 4,681 of record JAUXTU010000038.1, read on the forward strand.
CAATACCAACAATGCAGTACTCAACGCAGGAGAATTTTCATTAATTAGCGGAACACTAACGTTTAATCCAGTTGGGTCCGGTTTCATTGACACGATTCGAATTACTAAAGATGGGGGATCTTTTTCGCAAAGCGTTGGGTCAACCATCAATACATTGGGGGGGTCGGGCGCTTTTCATTTTGTAAATGATAATCAATTTGGTTCTACTGGTGGTACAATTGGTTCAAATATTGGATTTCGAGTAAGTAAATATTTTGCGGCGACGAGTGGAGTAACAACCAATGCTCCATTTGTTGTAGACAGTGGTGCTACACTTTACATACAAGGGAACGGAACTATCAACGGCACAGGCAGTTTTAATTTGAATAGTGGTGCAACCCTCAGAATTGAAAATATTAATGGAATCACTTCATCCGGCGGTATAGGAGCAATCCAAGTTACCGGATCAAGAATATATAACAGCGGCGGTTCGTTTGAATATTCCAGAACATCTGCACAGAACACAGGTAACGGACTTCCTTCTTCATTACGAAAATTGGTAATCGATAATCCTTCCGTTGTTACACTTACCAGTTCAGTTGCAATCAATGATACGTTGACACTTAATGCCGGTCAATTTGATATCGGAACGAAAGTGGTCACGATCGATGGTCCGGTTTCTACGAGTGGTTCAGGATATTTTATTTCCGGTTCAACGGGAACGGTCAACTATAATTTTGCTTCTGACGGACAATATGTTGTCACAAATAATTCGCAGTATGGTAATTTAGCATTCAATAATTTTTCAAAAGTTCTCGACAACAATTCATTGTTGATCTCGGGAACATTCACAACTGGCACAGCAACACATTCAGTGGGTGTGGTCAACGCCATTGAATTCAATGGTACCGGTCCTCAAACGATTCCCCCATTCAATTATGCTCATCTTTGGATCACGGGTACACGTGGTGTGAATTATGTAACTCTCTCCAATGCTGATATAATTTATATTTCAGGAAGCTTCAACCCAACCGCCACATTTATCGGAGGTGATTACGTTACCACTGGTACAACAATAGATTTCAATGGAGGAAATTCACAAACAATCCCTTCATTCCCCTATGACAATCTGACAATCAGTGGTGCACGTAATTCGAATGATGTAATATTTTCTGGTGTCGATACAATTTTTATTTCGGGGAATTTCAATCCAACCGCCACATTTAGCGGAGGTGATTATATTACCACCGGCGCAACAATAGACTTCAATGGATTCAATTCACAAACAATCCCTTCATTTCACTATGACAATCTAATTATTAGCGGTGCACGCGATACCGACAATGTAACATTAAACAATAGCGATACGATTTTCATTGCAGGAATATTTTCTCCAATAATGACATTCACCGCCGGCAATTTAATAACAGTCGGCACAATAATAGACTTCAATGGATTCAATTCACAAACAATTCCTTCATTCCACTATGATAATCTAATCATTAGCGGTGCCCGGGGCACCAACAATGTAACATTAACGAATAGCGATACAATTTTCATTGCAGGAATATTTTCTCCAATAATGACATTTACCAGCGGTAATTTAATAACAATCGGTTCAACAATTGAATTTGACGGACTCATTTCACAAACTATTCCCGCATTTGAATATTACAACCTTATCATTAGCGGTGCACGCAGTGCAAACGATGTTGTCTTATCGAACAGCAATACAATTTTTATTGCTGGAGTGTTTTCTCCGATCGCATCATTCGCTTCCGGCAATTTTATTACTACGGGTTCAACAGTAGAATTTAATGGAGGGAACAGTGCAACTGTTCCAAGTTTACCGGGGGGAACGCCGTATCATAATATTATCGTGAATAAAAATGATGGCGGACTTAACGCAGGAGATCATCTGACACTGAATGGCGACCTGACTTTATTGTTAGGTGATCTATATGATAATGGATACATCATTACTGTCAATGGGAATATTTTTCATACTAACGGTTACCACACAAGTACCGGCGGAGGTAAGATCTTATTGACTGGCGGAAGCTCAGAACATCTTATCGGCGATGCTTACCTTGGAACATTGGAGATCGATGATCCACTCGGAGCTTCAACGACCGGAAGTCCTTCCATCAATAATCTCATTCTGACAAACGGAATATTTATTCTCAATAGTCCTTTGAACATTACCAATGGTGGAACGATCTCCGCAACATTGGGTGATCTGAGTGCGAGCGATTATGTAATCTTCAATGGCACCGGTACTGTTGCGGGAACTGTATCATTCAATCCAGTAGTAGTAAACGGTCCGGTGGATTTCGGAACAGGATCAACAATTAGCGGATTTCTTTCGATCAATCCTGGCGGCAGTGTCGCGACTAATCCTCCAACGTTTGCCAACGGATCGACTCTTTACTATTCAACAGGCGGAACATTCAATCGTGGTGTGGAAATGAGTTCTACTACTGGTGCAGGATATCCACATCACGTGAACATCACAAACAGTACGGTACTTAATCTTGCGGGGTTAGGGGAGTCAGCAATTGCTCGGGAGATATCCGGTAACCTAACAATTGATTCAGCATCGATGTTGACTATGAATCAAATAGGGAGTGAAATGACTGCGCCGTTAACCGTGAACGGCTATATCTTCAACAAAGGTACACTCGCTCTCTCATCTTTAGCCGGCGGAAATCTTTGGCTTCGTGGTGATTATATAGACCAATTCGGGATACTGACGAGCAATTCCTCGTCGGTGAATTTTATCGGTTCATCAAAACAGAAGATTGAAAGAACCGTTGCAGGATATATTACGTTCGACAGTTTGATTATTGCAAGTTCCGATACAGTGGAAGTTGATCCGTCGGTGAATCTTCAGATCAACAATGCGCTGGATATTCAATCCGGCGTATTGAATGTGGTTGGCGGTGTCGTTGATTTTGCGAACGGCACTTCACTTGCAAATTACGGAGGGATGCTGGTTCCTGCGAACCATGTTTTTTCATTCAACGGATCGGCAACGATTACAGGTATATTCCGATTTTGGAATGTCAATATTTCCGGATCAGTAAATTTTGGATCCGCCTCTTCCATTGTGAGCGAATTGAAAATCCAATCTGGCGGATTGATCAACAGTAATGCTCCCTCATATGAACCGGGATCAACACTGACCTATTTCTCTGGTGGAATATTCAAACGCGGTTTGGAATGGAATGCATTAAGCGGACCCGGTTATCCGCATCATATACAAATATCGAATACAACTTTACTCAATATCGGAGATTACTTTGGTTTAAGTATCCCACTACAGACCGGCGGGAATATAACGAATGATGCTGCTTCAGAAATAAGTATGAATGTGGATGGACAAGAGATGTTGTGGCCTCTTACGGTAAATGGAAATTTAATTAATAACGGAACAGTTACACTCGCCGGTATTTATAACGGGAGCCTAATTCTAAAAGGAGACCTTACCAATAATGGTTCTTTGATTTCAAACAACCGTCCCGTTATCTTTTCCGGAAGCTCGAACCAATTGATCACACGTGATGCTCCCGGCACAGTCTATTTTGATTCGCTCATAATCGATAAATCAGCTGGTATTGTAGAGGTCGTCAATACTCCACTTGTAGCACTTTCCATCAATAGTAATCTTACGCTGCAAAACGGACTTCTCCGTTTGAATGGAACGATCACCGATATTGCAGCCTTTGCAAACATCGAAGCAGTTTCCGGAAATTTTGATACTCTTACGAATGTAATCAACTTCTACGGAGTCAATACAATCATAGGTACGGTCGACTTCCAGAACATTAATCTTTACGGAGGAGTAAATTTCCAAGACGATTCAAAACTGCATGGAACGATGAACTTGATGAGTGGTGGAACTGTTTCTATCAATCCGCCGATATATCTATCTGGTTCAACGTTGATCTATTATTCCGGAGGAATACGTTCTCGAGGAGTTGAATGGAGTGCTTTGAGTGGTCAGGGTTACCCCTTCAATGTTATACTCGATAATAATACTTTACTAAATTTTGGATCCTATAATACAACTGACGAGACGGGCATAGGGGGCAATCTTGTAATAATGGGTGGAAGCACCTTGCATATGTATTATGGTGAAGGTGATGAAATGTCCGCACCGTTGTCTGTAAGTGGTTCTGTTGAGAATTACGGCAGTATTAACCTTTCGTATTTACCCGGAAACGATCTTAATATTCAGAAAAACCTGATACAGAGTGACGCTATCTTAACACCAAATGGAAATGCCATCTCGTTCGTTGGTACTGGCAACAGTACGATCGATGGCATCGGCACTTTGGATAAATTGCGTATGGATAAATCGTCAGGCGTGCTCACTTTAGGAAATGATCTTGTTATCAACGATACATTGTTCCTTAACGGCGGAAACATCAAGACCGATTCATTTGCTGTTGAAATGCCGAACGCCAGCAATATTACTCGAACGATTGGACATATCAACGGTAATTTACGGAAATATATTCCGACTGGTTCAAGCGTAACAGAAACGTTTGAGATTGGTGACTCAATTGTATACTCTCCTGTTTCTGTGTCGTTTAGTAATATCACTGCCAATGATTATCTCACGGCATCCACTTCAATATCAGGTCCATCATTGACCGGTACCAATATCAATGAATCAAAAAATGTTAACCGATTCTGGACGCTGTCGCCGGGTGTCTTTACATTCGATTCCTTTAATTCAACATTCACATTTGATTCAACGGATATCGATTCCTCTGCCAATACCAGTGATTTCACCTTATGGCGTCACAACGGTAGTAATTGGAATGACATCGTTGAAGGAACCAGAACAGCCACATCAACACAAGGGACTGGAATCGATGGTTTCGGAACTTTCGCCGTTGGTCAATTGATAACATATACAATCACGCCCACTGCGAGCGCGAACGGAAGTATCTCACCTAATATCGCAACAGAAGTTCCTTTTGGCGGCAATCTGAATGTTACCATCACACCCGATACAGGATCTCATATCGACAGTGTTCTTGTTGACGGAGTTTCGCTCGGTCCGGTAACAAGTTATGATTTCATAAATGTCAATACGGCACATACTATTGATGCTTATTTTTCGATCAATACCCATGTCATTTCAACTAATATAAATGGTACAGGTACAATTACACCATTGAATCCTGTTGTCCCTGAAGGAAATAATCAACAGCTATTCTTTAGTCCCGGAGTGGGAAATCATCTTGATAGTGTTATTATAGATGGAGTTAATGTTAGTTCGGTTCCGTCGTATACTTTTTCATCCATCGCAGCATCTCATATTGTCGATGCATATTTCAGTCCGAATGTTGAATTAATGGGTGAATATATTTCCGATGCTAATACACTTCTCTTGATGCATTTCAACGAGGTCAGCGGTTCCATCGTTCCGGATTATTCCACCAACGTTAACTCAGGAACAGCAATCGGAACAACAGTTGGTGGCGGACGTTTCGGTAATGCACGCAATTTTAACGGCTCATCTGATTATATCGAATCTCAACCAAGCGTGATACCTCCTTCCGGTGACTTCACCGTGGATATGTGGGTGAATGGCGTAAGTACAGAGAATACAAAAGAAATTTATGGACAAGGCAGAACAGGGGATAATACATGGCTTGGATATGAAAATGGTTACATTCGCGCACAAGGATGGGGACTTATTGACAGCATTCCATTCCCATTCAATGCTTGGCATCATCTTGCATTGGTAAAAACTAATTCCAATACATATTTTTATATTGATGGAGTTCAAAGAGCTGAACGCGGAGTACCAATGGCAAATCCAACTCAAGCCGATCCGCTTATCATCGGTAGTCAATTCGATCTTATTGGCGAATATTGGCAAGGCAAGATCGACGAATTCCGAGTTTCTAATATTGCCCGCGATCCTTCAACCTTCAACTTACAATTACCGCCGAAAGATCTTTCGGCAAACGTAACAGGAACAACCATTGATCTTAATTGGTTAAATGGCGGCGGTGGAGTTCCGTTACAACAATATTATATCTATCGCGGATCAGATTCGACAACGCTTGCATTACTCGACTCAACAACAAATATATCGTACGCCGATACTGGACTCACATCAAGTACAGAGTATTTTTACCGCGTAACTGCATACGATTCCACCGGCTTTGAAAGCGTAGATAGTTATGCTCTTAATGTCATGACAAATGATGTTATTCCACCTTCTGCGCCGCAAAATCTTGCTGTCTCTGCAGGCGATGGCCAAGTAATCTTGAATTGGAATCCAAATTCGGAGATCGATTTTGGCAAATATTATATCTACGTAGACACATCACTTTTTCCCACGACCATTGTTGATTCAACAATTGGCGGAGTGAACGATACGTTGAAATTGATAAGTGGATTAATGAATTATCAACAATATTATTTCAGGATTACAGCTGCGGATATCAGTGGAAACATCAGCGGATTTTCAGATCAAGTTGGAGCGATGACGACCGATACAACAAAACCGGATGTTCCTCAGAATCTGATCGCAACCGCCGGTGACAATCAAGTGACCATTCACTGGAATCCAATCTCTAACACCGATTTTGCAAAGTACTATATCTATGCCGGAACATCACCAAACCCGACCGCACTCTATGATAGTCTTTTTGCTATTAATGACACGATAAAAGTTTTCGGCGGATTGCAGAATTACGTTGAGCAATATTTCCGAGTGACAGCGGTTGACAGCAACGGAAATATGAGCGGATACTCCAATGAAGTTTCAGCGATACCGAATGATATGACACCGCCGGCTGCGCCGGTCAACCTTGTGATAACCGATTCCATTGCTAATAATTTCACCATCACATGGTACAGGAACAGTGAGAACGATATCGCGAAATATTATATCTATCGCGACACACTTCCAAATCCTTCAACACTTGTTGATTCAAGCGTGAACAATGTTGATACCGTTCGCACATTTACTTCACTGAGCATTGGTCAGCAATATTTCTTCAGGGTTGCTGCAGTTGATACGAATAACAATGTCGGTTCATTATCGAACGAAGTGAACGCAACGCCATACATGATCTATGCGATCAATGCATCAGCGATTGGAAACGGAACCATCTCACCCGATGGGATTTCATATATTAATCATGGTGATAGCCTTGTTCTAACAATGAGTGCTGCTGCACATCATCATATCGATAGCATTGATGTTGATTCTATAATAACTTCGGGTCTTAATGATACGCTCAGAACATATACTTTTATGAATGTCATTCAAGAACATTCGATCGTATCGTATTTCTCAATTAATTCCTACACGATAAGTGCTTCAGCGATCGGTAACGGAACGATTTCACCTGTTGGAAATTTTGCAGCAAATTATGGCGATACAATTGCATATGGTATTTCGCCTAATGCCTATCATCATCTTGACAGCGTGCTGGTGGATGGAATAAAAGTTGATTCAACATTGAGCTATACATTTATATATGTAACATCTCTCCATACGATTGATGCATACTTTAGTCCGAATGTATTCCATCATTTTATTGTTGAAGCAAATGGCGGAGGTCCAATTAGTCCGCAAATTGCAGGACAAAACTTCACCATTCGTACAACTGCGGTAGATTCATTAGAAAATCCGGTTGACAGTTTTACTGGAAATGTTTGGTTCTCTTCCACTGATTCGACCATTGGTGTTGCGGGAGGGAATTATTCCATTCCTTTCATTGCAGGGCAGCATGGTCCACAAATTGTATCACTATATAGATCAGGAAATCATACCATTTCTGTGATAGATTCTATCAGTGGTAAAACGGGTACGAGTATTCCATTTATTATTAATCCAGCAGGCTTGAGTCATTTTACAGTCAAAGATACGTTTGGTCTTGATATTTCTCAAAAAATAAAAGGGTATCCGTTTTCCGTAAAAATTACCGCGGTTGATGCATATAATAATATTCAAAACGATTATGTCGGTTCTGTGGACGTTTCAATTTCAGGAGGAGCACCTTTAACACAAGGTGGTGGCACATCACCAAATTTTAATAATGGAATTCTTTCGCCTTATATCATTGCGATTGACAGTTCCGGATTTTTCTCAATTAATGTCAGCGATAACCTTGCAGAACGAAGCGGCGCAAGTAATTTCTTTTTGACAGTTCCAAATACAAACTCAATCTTCGCAGCTGCTGTGAATGGAAGTATAACGCCATTAGGAGAACACATTACCAATTATGGTGACACCGTAACATTTACATTTGCACCAAACATTCGCCATCACTTTGACAGTATTTTAGTTGATGGTGTTGCAGTGAATGATTCAACATCACAGTATACATTTACCAATGTAACCTCCGTCCATATCATTATTGCATTCTTCTCGCCGAATTTAAACAATCCGCCGATTTTTACAACGGTGATGAACGATACTGCCTTTGCACGATTTGATACGCTGCACTTCAATTACATTGCGAATGATCCGGAGAGTGGATTATTACGATATGCGGTTGATTCGTCTCCATCAGGTGTGAGCATCGATTCTGTTACGGGACAACTGACATACATTCCTGCGGCGAATGCAAATGGTTCATATGATATTATCGTTAAAGCGTACGATGATAGTCTTGTAGCGGTCTTTGATACGGTAAAAGTCCGCGTGAACATTTATGGCGATGTAAGTGGGAATGGAACAATAAGTGCATTTGATGGTGCCCTTGTTCTTCAAGATGTGGTTGATACTACAAAATTTACACTATTGCAAAAGCGAGTTGGTGATGTAAACGGTACCGGCATTATCAGCCCGCTTGATGCATCACTTATTTTACAGCGTGTGGTTGGATTAATTCCTTCGTTCCCCGGTGGATTGGGAAAACAAGCCCAAGCAGAAGCAGTTCTTTCTGCATTCTCTTTCAGGATCCAAAAAGGGGAAGAAGAAAATGTATATAATCTCTTCGTTTCCATCCGTAAACCTTCACAGGTTTTCGGTATTGCCATGAGTTTAAGCTATGATTCAACGATCGTGAAAGCATTAAGGATGAACAAAACAGAATTGACCGATAGCATGATGATGGCATATCATTTTCCTGATGGGGACGCGAATCTTGCACTTGCCGGAATATCGCCATTGAACAATGCCGGCGATATTATGAAGTTCTCCTTTACACTGAAGGATCCGAATTATCCGAAGAACGCTGTTCTCTTTACGATGAAGAAATTTATTTTAAATGAGACCGATCATGCTAAAGATATCGGCGGTATAAGTTTGAATGTTCGGGATCTTGCTCAATTGCCCACGGTCTATAAACTTGAACAGAACTTCCCAAATCCGTTCAATCCAACAACAACGATCAATTACCAATTGCCGGATGCAAGCAGTGTAAAGATCATTATTTATAATATGCTTGGTCAAGAAATAAAAACACTGATTAGTGAGCAGCAATTGGCGGGGTATTATTCGATGATGTGGAATGGAACCGATAACGCAAATCGCAAAATTTCTTCCGGTGTTTATATCTATCGCATTGAAGCGATTGGACCTCACAATAAGAGATATTCCGAAGTGAAAAAAATGTTGATGATCAAATAACAGATCAAGTCGATAATTCGACCATTTCATCTGTTTCTATGTTAGAATTAAAAAAAACACTTGCGCGTGAGTGATGAGATTGTTAATATTCGGTACCAATCCCGCTAGACGGGTAACATACCGTGCTATACAGGCCTGTTGAATATTATAGCATTGAGTATGGCTGAGTCCCAGAACAGTATAGACTATTCTGGGATTTTTTATAAAAAATGCGGCGTAGGCTAAAAAAACAAAACCATTTCTTTCTAAAGAAAGAAGTGGTTTATCTGGTGCTCTCAACGGGAATCCCTGTCCGCCGCACTGTTTAGCTGAGAACCCGTGTTACAATTTTCTTCTTTAAAACAAAAAATCCTGCTCTTAAGCAGGATTTTTTGTTTGTACTCCCAACGGGAATCGAACCCGTATACCGAGCTTGAAAAGCTCGTGTCCTAACCGTTAGACGATGGGAGCGTTTAAATGAGAAAATGAAAAATTGATAAAATGTGAAATTGTTACGTTCGTTATTTTTTCTTGTTATTCTTATTTCTTCTGGCTGTCGCATATGATGCGGTGAAAATAGCCGTTAGTTCAGACGCTTCTTTCCAAAGAGTTTCAAACTGCATTTTAGGTATCGATTTACTGTCGTATAACAACTCCAACCAATGCTGTGTTTCGTCCGCTTCTTCGTGAACATCGTGCATTTTTGCAATAAACTCAGAGGTCGATTGCGCTCGACATGCGGCACGATAATTTGCACTCACGGATGTTGCAGAACGGATAATCTGCTTTGCAAGAATTTCAGCCGATCGTTTCGTCGGGAGTGAATCTGCAAGACCGATGATCTGCAGTGCAAACATTTTGGTTCTATCGATCAGTTCTTGAGAAAGCATGTGTTATGGTATGCTGCAAAAAAGCACCAATTCGGCAATTTATCATTTTATCAATTAACTGGGGTGACCAGTGGGATTTGAACCCACGACCTCCAGGGCCACATCCTGGCGTTCTAACCGACTGAACTATGGACACCATAGAATAAAAAGCCATCCGAATTAGTCAAGATGGCTTTTTTAAGCGTACAAATATAAAAAAAATTAGCCAGCGAGGCAAGATGTTTTCATTAAACATTCTTAATTCCTTCATTCCACCAAGCATTTATTCTCTTTCCACTCCATATAGTAAAAAAGAAAAACACGATTCCAACAATTACATCTGTAACATAATGATACCGCATATAGATTGTGGAAATAATGAGCAATGAACCGGCGACAAATAGCCACCATCGAATTTTTGTCTTCGTCGTAAACGCAACATACATTGCCGCCAACGTTAATTGAGTGTGTCCGCTCGGGAAAGCATCGCGATTGACAAAGTCGATAGGATTTGGCACATCGACAGGAATACCGCCTCCGGAATTTACGATTCCTCGAAGAAATTCTGTAATAAAAATACCCGGAAGCTCCGTCTCGGTTGAAAAATAATTGTGGAGTGTGAATCGCGGTCCCACTGCAGGAAGCAGCAAATAGCCGATGTAGGAAAGATAGAATCCATAAACGATCAGCATTGCTCCCGAATTAAAATCGTTTCGATTATCTCTTCGATACAATTCGAAAAACAAGGCGACAAAAAAAAGATAATATGATGAATATGCGATCTGTAATATTTCGGTGATTAATGGATGAGAGAATTGATATACCCATTGCGTTGGATCTCCGTGAAAAATAAAACGATCGATCGCAATCAGGATATCATCATAATCCCGTTGATGAATTGCATGATTGATAGATGATGTTTGAGTATAGATCAAAAGAATACATGGAACAAGATACCAATCACGAGCCGCTGAAATGAACCGATTCCCTTTTTCCTTATGAATATGAACATACCGCGTGCTGAGAATAATGAATGTACAAAGTGATACATTCACCGTGGTATAAAGAATCCAATTCTGAATAGAACCGGCAAAGATTGTTTCAATAAGAATTAGAAAAACAATGAATAGAAATGTTATCGCATCAGCAGAAGTGAGGAATGAGAATCGTTTCATACAAGATCACGTTAACATTGAAAGAAAAAGCGTGGCGAATCCTAAGAATGAAACAAACCCAAACACATCGGTGCAGGTTGTGACAAGTACCGCTGATGCCAGCGCAGGATCGATTTTAGCCCATTTTAATCCAAGAGGAACAAGTGTTCCCATTAATGCTGCAATGAACAAGTTGGTGATCATTGCAAGGCACATCACTACGCCAAGGATAATATTTCCGTACACCAGTGCAACGACAGTCCCGGCTAAAAATCCGACCAGTGCTCCATTCAATAATCCGACCGAAAGTTCTTTGAACAATGCTTTTCGTGCGTTGGAGAAATCAACTTCTCCGAGTGCGATACCGCGAACCATTAATGTGATCGCTTGTGTTCCTGCATTTCCACCCATTCCTGCAACCAGCGGCATCAGTGCGGCAAGGATTACCAAGGATTCAATGGTTGAGTGAAAGATATTGATAATACCGGAAGTGATTAAACCGGTGACAAGATAGACCGATAACCATGGCAATCGTTTACGGAGTGAAACGAGAGGTGGTGTTGAAAGACGTTCATTGATACCAACACCGCCAAGCCGGAAGATATCTTCAGATGCTTCTTCTTCAATAACATCAACGATATCGTCAACAGTTATTCTTCCTACAACTCTTCCGGAAAAATCGACGACCGGTGCCGCAACAAGATTATATTTTTTGAAGATGTTCGCCACTTCTTCCTGATCGACATCTGTTTTTACACTGATAATATCAGTGTCCATTACTTTATAGATTCGTCGCGCAGGCGAAAGAAGAATGAGATTAGAGATCGATAATGAACCAACTAGTTTGTCGTTTTCATCAACAACATAGACGAAATAAAAATGCTGCCCTTCATCTTCTTTGGCAGCTCGGCGCACTGCTTGAATCGCTTTTTTCACTGTATCTTTTTGCAGCACAGTGATCACCTCTTTCTGCATCAAACCGCCGGCGGTATTCTCGTCGTATTGCAGCAGTTCTTTCAGTTCTTGAGAATCTTCAACGCTCAGTTCGTCCAACACCGCTTCCGCTTTTTCATCGGAAAGTTCGGATACGATATCGGTTGCTTCATCGGACGGAAGTTCTTCAACGATATCGGTAATTTGATGACTTTTTAATGTTTCAAGAAAATGTTCACGATGATCGTCGTCTAACTCAACGATTACGCGTCCTTGATCTTCTGGTGATAGTAACGAAAAAAGATAATCACCTTCTTCAAACTCAAGTCGGCCGATAATGTGTGCAATATCTGTAGGATAGAGATCGTTGAGGATATTCTTAATGAGAAAATCTGATTTTGTTTGGATAAGATCGCGGAGATCGTCCATCAATTCATCATCAACTTCGATGAGTTCCTGCGATGTATATGTTTCTTCAGTCATCGGATTCCTCCGTCTGGATATTCAATATTTGTGGTGCAAACTCGATCAGTTCATCGCTTAATTTGACGAAATCCGCAACTGTTAGTTCCTCAGGACGCAGTTCAAGATCGACGGAGAGCTTTTCGAATTCTGTCATTGGTACGTGTATCCCTTTTAATCCATTCCGTAAAGTTTTTCTTCGTGTGCCGAATGTTCCGCGAACGATCTTTCTGAATAACTGATCGTTTTTTGCTCTGTGTGCAAATGGTTTTTCAAAGTCCAGGTGAAGAATAGCAGAAGAAACATTTGGGATTGGGAAAAACGAATTTTTTGAAACAGCAAATTGGATTCTTGGAGTGCTGTAATACTGCAATAGAACAGAGAGAATTCCGTACTCTTTTGTGCGTGGTTTTGCAACAATTCGCTGAGCGACCTCAGTTTGCATCATCACCATAAAATCTTTTGTGGCAGGGAGCGAATCAACCACGTGAAACAAGATTGGTGTAGTGATATTATATGGAATATTACCGATCAAACGAATGGGCTTGCCATGGTGAGTTTGAAGATCCGGCAACGAGACATCAAGTATGCTTTGATGAATAATTGTGATCTTTTCGCCAAACTGCTCTTGCAATAGTGGAGCGAGGTCATCATCCAGTTCGATTGCAGTAATATGGGACAATGAATTTAACAATAACGCCGTCAGCGCACCTTTTCCCGGGCCGATTTCAACGACACAATCGCCTTCAACAGGATTGAACAATCGTACAATCTTGTGAGCAACGTTGTCGTCCTGAAGAAAATTTTGACCGAGTGACTTTTTTGGGCGATGCAGCATAATAATTCCAATGAACAGAGTGAATGAATACGTATGAATATAACGAATGATGTGCTAATGGTAAAGTAGTTGGTACGAATATTCGCAGAAATCATTATGTATTTTACATTTCTTGTTGGTGAACTGAATCTTGCCTCTCTCTCTTTTTCTTTTCATATTAACTCAACCGTATGAAGAAAATTTCCAGCCTTATACATTTATTAAGCGAACAGGACAGTCTTGCTGCAAAATGGATCATTCTTGCTTCATTTGTTGCCATTGTAGCATTGATGTTTCCGCAAGGTCTTTCTGTTGAATCCGATTACCCGGTTGGGATGATCTGGGCGGAAAACGATCTGTATGCACCGTTTGCATTTCCGATCTATAAAGATGAGCGGGAATATCAACGTGAACGCGAACTTGCGGCAAATAAAGTCTACAAAGTATTTGAAGAGAATCATTCCGTTGCAGAGGAAAATCTTGATTCTCTACAGCGATTTTTTAATGTGCTTCAGCGGATTTTAGATCGAAGAAAAGAAGATGAAACCCAGATCAAATCTGTATTGGAGAATTTCCCGATCCAATTTCGTGATAGTGAATGGAAAGTGTTATGGCTTCTTCGAAACGCTGAGCGTCAGCAATCCAGTAAACCTCCGAAATACTCCTTTGAAAAATTACGCCGTGACGTACTTCTGGTCGTGAATGGATTGTATCTGCAGGGAATTGTAGATGTGCGGAAATCCCAATTCCGCGATGATGAATTGATCGCGAAACGAAAAAAAACGAACGAACAAATTGTTCAATTGAATAGACTTTTGGATAAATACGAACTTGGGAAAGCCGTTCAACAGACATTTATCAGCGGATATAAAGGGGAAAATGATACGGTTTCTCTTGCTATGAAGATCTCGTTGACATTCTTATCTCCCAATGTCATCTATCAAAAAGATCAAACAGACCGTGAAGTGCACTTCGCAGAGGATCTCGTTCCTCGCACAGTCGGTGCGATCAGCGAAAGTGAACGCATTATCGCAAAACGCGAACGGATCACGCCTGAGATAAAATTAAAATTAGATTCTATGCGCAAGGCGAAAGAAGAACGCGGTGCAGGTATCAATGCGTATGTAACATTCTTCGGGAAGTCTCTTCGCATTTTTGCAATCATGTGGATGATTGCGATGTATGTATTTCTGTTTAGAAAGAAGATCTATCACGACAATGCAAAACTGCTATTGATCTCATTTCTTTTTCTCTTTACTGCGTTTATTGCATTTCTTACAGTGCAAATTTCCGGAGAATTGCCTCTTCGATATTTGATTGTGATCCCCGCTGTTTCAATGATCTTGACAATTATTTTTGATTCACGCGTTGCATTTTACAGCACTGTTGTTCTTTCGCTTCTCATCGCCGGCATTCGTGGAAATGATTACAGTATAGCTCTGTCATCCCTTGTGGCAGGTGCGTTTGCAATTTATACGGTGCGTGATATAAAAAAGCGAACACAGATTTTTCGTTCTATTATTTATGTCTTTCTTGGTTACGCAATAACGATCATTGCTCTTGGGTTGGAACGATATGAATCGCTGGAAGTCATCGGAAATCAATTACTTGTTGCATCTTTCAATGCGATCCTTTCGCCGATCATCACGTACGGACTCTTAATCTTCATGGAAAGAATATTTAAAATATCAACAGAACTGACACTTGTTGATCTCTCCGATCTGAATCATCCTTTATTAAAAGATCTGTTGCATAAAGCACCGGGTTCATTTCATCATAGTGTCAGTGTATCCACATTGGCAGAATCTGCTGCTGAGGCAATTGGATCAAACGGTACGTTAGCGCGTGTCGGCGGATTATATCACGATATAGGCAAGATGATGAATTCCGAATTGTTCGTTGAAAATCAACTCGGAACGGAAAACAAGCATCGCACCATGAGTCCAAGAAAAAGTGCCCGCGTCATTGCAGCTCATATAGAAGATGGAATGAAACTGGCAAAAGAGCACAATCTTCCGCGAAATGTTATGGATTTTATTGTGATGCATCATGGCACAAATCATATCGGATTCTTTTATGAAAAAGCAGTCCGTCAGAAAAAAAATAAAGGTGACGTAAATGAGAATGATTTTCGTTATCCCGGTCCGAAGCCGTCGACAAAAGAAACTGCAATTGTTATGCTTGCCGATGGTGTTGAAGCGTCGACGAGAGCCATCGTTGAGCCAACGGTAGAAAAGATTGAAGCAAATGTTGATTCATTGATAAAACTGCGATTATTAGAGGGAGAACTTGACGAGTGCAATCTAAATCTTCGTGATTTGAATCGCATTAAAGAAAGTTTTGTAAAGATACTTGTGGGGATACATCATTCCCGATTACAGTATCCGGAGCAAGAAATTGCCGCTGTGTCTATTGAAGAGATGAATGACTCAGAAAAATCTAAACAGAATGCTGTGTCTGACGACAGCAATGAAAAACGATTGCAGCGTACGATTGATACTATTGACCTCAAATGAAGTTTGATAAACAATCGTATTATCGTTTTATTCAACTTGAAAAAAGCCTTGCGGGAAATTCGATTGAAGCGTACGAGCGGGATATTAATCGTTATGTACAGTTCCTTACTGACCAAGGAATTGAAAAATTTGATTATGTTGAAGAGGAACATGTATCGAAATTTATTCGAATCCTTCGGGAATTGGAATTATCACCAAAAAGCATCGCTCGAAATATTTCCGCCGTAAAAGGATTGCATAAATTTCTTGTTGGTGAAAAAAAAGTTCAGTTCGACCCGACGCAAAATATTGAGCTTCCCAAAAAAGGAAAACATCTTCCCGATGTATTGAGCTTTGAAGAGATCGAACAAATTCTTAATGCAGCAGACCCGGCATCTCCAACAGCAACAAAATTCGTCTGGCGAGACAGAGCGATACTAGAGACACTCTATGCTACAGGGATGCGTGTTTCGGAATTGACGGGTTTGACACAGACAAATATTCTGGAAGAACAGCAGCTTGTCCGAGTGTTTGGAAAAGGTTCAAAAGAACGCCTTGTTCCAATTGGTGAATTTGCATTAAAATGGATCAATGAATACAAAAGACGATTGCGCGATGGGTTAGCTCAAGGAAAGCGTTCGAATGATGCGGTGTTTTTGAATTTTCGAGGAACGCCAATATCCCGTGTCTCAATTTGGCAGATCGTGTCGGACTATACCCGAAGAGCCGGAATAAAAAAAGAAATTCACCCGCATACCTTTCGTCATTCGTTTGCAACACACCTTCTTGAAGGGGGGGCTGATCTTCGTTCGGTGCAAGAAATGCTTGGTCATGCAGATATTTCGACAACACAAATTTATACTCATATCGACAGAGAACACCTGAAACAACAACATAAACAGTTCCACCCTCGTGCATAATATTGGATCAAGAAATTTTTTTAATCGAAAGAATTCCTCGACGCTTGCGTCGGGGTCAAAAAAAGTATAATGTTATGGTATGACAGAACATATCAACAAACGGCATAATAAAGCATTACTATTGTATCATATAGTATGTCCAGCAAAATATAGA
>JAUXTU010000053.1 GCA_030679145.1 Bacteroidota bacterium
AAACAGATTGATCGTGAAGGGACAATCATATATTCTCCCGCGATCAAGATTCACTTTACACCGACAGTATTTTCCCTTGCTCTGATTTTTCCGAATCCCTTCAATCCGAAAACAATAATCAGTTATCAGATACCTGTGAACAGTTATGTGACCCTGAAAATATTTAATGTGATTGGAGACGAAGTGGCGACGCTCGTGAATGAGCAGAAAGATGCGGGAACGTATTCTGTGCAATTCGACGCGCGACAACTTTCGAGCGGAATATATTTTTATAAACTCATTACAGAGAACTTTACCACTGCCAAAAAAATGATCTTAATGAAATAATTTAAATGGCCGGGACATCGCAATGCAGTTTACCCACCGTCTCGTTTGGCGAGTTTTCTCCAGTTCGATAAACTCTTGGAGAAGTACTCTAAAAGTCTACAACAATGAGAGGAGAAACCAATATGAAAAAACTATTTGCAATTGTATCATTAATCTTGTCTATCACAATTTGTAGTTGCGATAAGGAAGAAAGTATAACTCAGCCATCCTCAACAGCTTCAATTTTTGTTACTTCGACACCATCTGGTGCAAGTATCACTTGTGATAATGTAGTCACAGGAAAAGTGACTCCCGATACCATCAAGGGTATTTCCGAGGGAGAACATATAGTTAAGCTAGCTCTTCAAAATTATGCTGATACTGTTGTATCAGTTACGCTAATCAAGGATCAAGTGGTAACAATCTCCGCTGTACTTAAATCAGTATATGGGTCAATTTTTGTTACTTCGACACCATCAGGCGCAAGTATCTCATTGGATAATGTAGCAACAGGTAAAGTTACACCATACACATTAGAGAATATTCCTGAAGCAATTCATTCAGTGACACTAACATTCCAGGGTTATGCAGATACTACTATGCCGATTACTGTAACCAAAAATCAGGTATCGAATGTCTCTATTACACTACGAGTGATTCTCTCGCAATATGCTGGAGTATGGAAAGGCAAAACTAGCCAAAACCTTCCAGTTTATTTTCACATAACCTCTAGTGGTATAATTGATAGTATCAGCATGGGCTTCCGAGTTTCGATGGCTGGTTCCTCATGCACATATACGACCACATCGGACTCGCTCCTGTTGATTCCAGGTAATAGCTTTTCGATTCCAATTAGCGGCGGAATGGCATACACAACATTGCGGGGAACCTTTTCATCAGCAAGCGTGGTTGCCGGTACCACTGACGACTTCTCGGTAAACGGATTGTATTGTACCGGTGTCTTTGTAATTGGCACCTCTGTTTCGCAGGGCTCGAAGACATGGCAAGCAACAAAACAGTAAGTCAGCAGGAAACATCAACTAACAGATGAGAATATGGCACCCGATTCATTTGGTGAAGTCGCCATCAGTTGTACTCGTTCTATGCTACTCTCTCTGTAAAAAAAGTGGAGTATAAGGCGGCATAGTGTAAGCACACATTAGTTGCAATTGCATTTGGTTGGCTACCTGACGTTATGCAAAACAGAAAATCGATCATAAATTATCGCTGATTCTGCACCGCGTCGAACCATTTTAATACAGAAAAAACATTCTGCGTAACGTGAGTTAACAAGAAAAAAAAGATTTCTCACTTCATTTTTGAGACAACTACTAATTAGGAGTGTTTCTATTCAATCACTACTTCATACACAACAATCGGCGTATCAAGTCCTTTAACAAAAATTGGTTCACGTGTTCGGGTTGAAATTGAATCTTTGATATAATGGTATGTAGATTCTGAGATCAATATGCCTTCTACCGGAGCATTTGATTCCAATCTCTGCGAAAGATTTACCGGCGAACCGATCACCGTATATTCTTTTCGACGTTCTGATCCAAGATCGCCAACCACAACTTCACCGGTATTGATGCCTATTCGAATTTGCAATGGAAATTTTCCTGCCGCCATCCATTGTTCTTTCAGTTCTCTGCATTTCTTTTGCATCTCAATTGCCGCTTTCACACATCGTAATGCATGGTCTTCCTGTTGTTCGGGAGCACCGTAGAAAACCATCAGTCCATCACCGATAAATTTATCAACGGTTCCTTCGTATTTGAAGACGATCGAAGTCATTGCTTCAAAATACTCACTCAATGATGCACTGATATCTTCCGGCGTCATCGTGGAGGAGTGAGTCGTAAAACTTTTTATGTCGCTGAACATGATCGTTAATTCCAAACTTTTTGGTTTGGTCATCCGCAGTTCAGGATTCTCCAGCATTTGTTTCACGACCGCAGGAGGAAAATACGATTCAAACCGTGCGCGTAATTGTTCCTTTTCTTTTTCTTCGGTGATATACCGATATGTTAATACGCTGCCGGTCGATAGTATGATCGAAATCATCGGATGAATTATTACGGTGATGATATTATAATAGACAAATAGAGTGCAGCTTAGTGCACCATAGGTGAACAGCAGTCCGAGTGAAGAAATTGTATATACCGACGATGAAAATTTATACGAAAAGGAGATCATCAACAATGCTAATACGATCTCAATTCCAAGGATGAATGTGAATGGAAGCCGGCGAAGGAAGTTTTCCGTGAGAATAGTATTTAAAGTATTTGCATGAAGTCCCACAAGAGGGAATGATTGTTCAAACGGGGTCGGACCGATATCGGAAATTCCTGTTGAAACATCTCCAACAATCCCGATCGCACCGGAATACCGTTCCGCCAATGCTTCAACTTCATCACGGTCTTCTGCCGCTTCCAGGAGCGAAACAAAACTGATGTGTGTCATCCGTTCCCACGGACCGATCCAGTTGATGATCATATTTCCCTGTTCATCAATTGGAATGACAATATCCTTTGTATCTCCGGTTCGTGAAACAGCATTTCGAAGCGTAATGGAATGTCCGCCGGTTACGATAATGTTATCAGGAGTGACCTTCAGTTTATCACACGCAAGACGAAAGACCATACTTGGGTAAAATGAATTCTTGTATCGGATCACGAGCGGAACGCGGCGAAAGACACCGTCGGGATCCGTACTGACACTGATGAATCCAACTCCGCGTGATTGATATGAAAGCGCTGGCCATGTTAATAATGTAGCACCGGAACGATAAAAATTTGCCGTATCTGTTGCGTCAAGAATCCAAGCGGTAGAATCAAGATATTTCCTTTCTTCAATTTCAAGCCGCGGGAATGTGTGCCGATCTTTCAATTCGAATGCGACTGGAAAATATCCTCTGCCGCTTTGTTGTACCGCTTCCAACAACAGCGTATCGTCAATGGCGTTTAACCGCTGTGCAAAAATGATATCGTAGGCGATGGATGAGAAATCTATTCTTCGAGTAACATCAAACAGATCTGCATGTAAACGGCGCGGAAAATAATAGCTCAATTTTTTTATGCTGGAGTTATCAATATCAATGTGCACAATTGTGGAATCATACAGAGAGGGGCGGATCTGTTCGCGAAGCAAAAAAAGACGATCAATCGTTTGGCTGTCCCACGATTGAAATACCGTCGGAAAGATACCAACCAAGAATGTTGTAACGCCAAAAGCGGAAAGGACGAGTATAACGGCGGCGCGAAGCCGCCGTATGTTATTTGTGCTCAATCGTTATTGTCTTGCTGTAAAAATTATTTGCAGAGATTTCTGTTGCAAGTGTTGCAATATCAATCCGGTCAATATCAACAGCGTCAGATTTTGTTCCGCGGACATTTCCGGCGATACTGATGGGGCGTTCTGCAATCGTGGAATAGGTACGGTATTTCTTTTTGATTTCCTTAATTTCTGTGACTATTCCTGCAACAAGATCTTTTTTCTTCTCTGGAGCCGCGCCGGTATATTCACTCAATTTATTTTCAAGATCGATCAACCGTTCCACCGATGCGAGAATATAAAACGTTTCATCCCCTGTATTTTTATCCAATTTGAACCAGCTTCGCCCTTTTGGAATATAAAAGTTCTTCTCTAATTCCATCGGAGCATCAAATGAATATGGATACTTTACAGAAAGTTCATTGGTTGAACTTTTGTAGACCACATATACGTACGTTTTCTTTTGCAGATTGACCATCATCTTAAACTCTTCACCGGAAGCGAGGATCGTATCGCGCGAGATCGTTGTCAATCTGCGGTCATCGCCGCTGCCGACCTTGGCAACAAAGGACCATTTATAATTAACATTATCATCAGTATCGGTGTCTTGCATTTGGGCGTTGAGCACTGTTTGCCCGCCAATAAAGAGGAGGAGAGAGAGAGTGCTGAAGAAAATCTTTTTCATAATGATTCTTTCGAAATTATTAATGAGATAGCGAAATTACACTGAAAGCTTTTTAAATAAATATGGTTCGACGCGGCGCAGAAACGGCGTTCATTCTGAGCAAATCCTTCGTTGTTTGAAGGATGACTTAACTAAACCAGCCTGCGCCTTGCCCGCCTAAGGTGGGCTTGTTCACCATGACCGATTCTCATGTTTTGTCTACGACTTGTAACGCATAACATCAGTGAGAGATTAAAGAGATTGTCAGATCTTTGTCATACGATCCCTGATTGCGTGTGGGATGCTGATTGCCATTTGTTTGCCGCTTTACTTTCTCTTCTACGTAATCCATCAGCTCGCCGATCGTAACGGTATAATCATTGTTGACATCAGCTTTTCCCTGCATCCCTTCGAGCAGAAAATACGTGAATACGCCATGGCCGAATTTTACAAGTTCCTGAGAAACTTCTCCCGCCTGACTTGCAGTGAAAACGATGATACCTTCTTTTGTTTTGGACAGATCAGCGAGATATTGATTGATCAAGTTATCATCAGTTGCACTCATTCCGCGGGTTGCAATATCAGTACTGATTCCGCCGCTATGACATGCATCCGTAAAAACAACGACCCGTTTTGATGGAATGTATCGTGTTAATGCGGTGTTCACATCCCACATCGGGAACGCGCTGGTTTCCAATGACTTTGGATCAGTATCATAACAAAGCAGGTAATTATTTTTCGGGTTTGCCGGTTCGGGTGCGCCATGTCCTGCAAAATAAATAATGACCAGATCATTTTCGACTGTTTGCCGTAAAAATTTGTTGAGCGCTAATTTCACATTGTTCAATGTTGCATCTTTGTTCAAGAGAAGTTTTACACGCTCTTCTTCAAACCCGCCGCCGGCAGATGTCTTAAGAAAATCAGAAAATGAACGAGCATCTCTTTCTGCATACGAAAGATTTGGTATGGCAGGATTTGAATATTCAGAAACGCCGACAACGACAGCCCATCGCTGCGGCTGTCCGGAATTATTTTTTAACGGTTTATCTTCTGCTGTAGTCGGTGCGCCAAACATTCTGCGGGTGATATTGATCGTCTTTCGGATTTTTTCTCCGCTGCGTCCGTTCACAGTCAATTGGATCTGGTTGAGTCCTGCAGAAAGTGAAAGTTTTTCTGAACGAAGTGTTCCTGACGGTTTCTTCGGCAGATTTTCTTTCTTTGAAATTTCAACGGTATTCAAAACAAGAGAGTACGTGGTAAAATCCAGCCAGAGCTTAAATTGCAGATCGATCGCCACTTGATCAGTTTCAAAACTTTCTTTCGGATTGACGAACTCAACGGATGCATCCTTGGTCAATTTTGATATTTTCAATTCGTGTGTTGCACTGTTGTTCTCCACATCAGTTGCCGAGACTGCCACCGTATTGACCCCGGAGACTGTTAATGGCACAGTCGTTGAAAATGAAACAGCAAAGAACGATGAATCAATTCCGCTGCGATCTTGCGGCAAAGCCGCTGCGGTCGGAATGTTTGCACCATTTACTTTTACTTCTCGGATCTGATTCTCATCGGAAACGATACCTGCAATTTCAACTTCACTGGCAAATAACTTTGTCGGCTCGGTTCCGGTAATAACCGGTTTTACAATTGTAATTGCCGGCGGTATCTCGTCTTGTTTTTTATCGAGTATTTTGGTCGTTCGAACTTCACCGTTCCGACCGCTGATTGCAAGAATGGAGTTCTCTTTGGAAACCGATATGACATGAGGGAAAAAGCCGGTATCAACAATCGATTTAAATATCTTTCCTTTTGCAATATCCCAGAACGAGATCGCTGAAGAAGCAGTGATCAAAAATTTACTGTTGGGATGGAATGCAAGAGATGTTACGATCCCGTCACGGTTCTTCATGGATGTAAGCATCGTTCCGTACCGAGCATTGAACAGCACAATCGTTGAATCAAAGAATGTTGCTGCAAAATATTTTCCGTCATTGCTGTATGCTAACGAAGTAACGGTGGATTTGCTCTCTGTGATTGTTTTAATGAGATCCAACGTTGCGGCATTAAAGATGGTCAGGGAACCATCCGCACATCCGGCGATTACATTTTTGCCGTCATTTGAAAATGAAAGGAGGATGATCTCCGATTTGACCGTCGGGAATTTTCCGATCTGCTTCCCGGTCACATAGTCCCACATCTTTATCGTTCTGTCGAAACCGCCGCTGATGACTCTGCCTGCCGAATCAATATCAATACATCGAATATTTGCTCCATGCGAAAATGTATTGAGAGGAATTGATTTACCATATTCCCACACCGAGATCTGACCATCGGATGTTGCGCTTAACAGATTTTTTCCGTTAACGGTAAATGCGAGGATGTACGATTTAGCATTTGCATTTTGGAAAGAATATTTTTCCGTCAATGTCGCCGGATCAACAATTTTAATTGATTTATCGGCTCCGCTCAATGCCAGAAGATCACCGGAACGGGTGATTTTGGCTGCTAAAAACGTTGACTTTTGGAGTGAATTCTTAGCGATCGGTTGAAGGAAGATATTTTGTGATGATGCCGGAAGTGAAAGAAGAATGAAAAGTAAGAATAACGATAGGGTTTTCATGGTTGTACGTCCATTCTGTAAATTGTATGGGTGAAAGATGGAGAAATTGGTTTATTTTGTCAAGAAGAAAGGTCGAGCAGAAAGGTCAATTGATTATAGTAGCACTGTTTACTATATTTCTACGCAAAATATTAGAGCATTGTAATTATTCAACGTGCTCTTTCGATATAGGGAGACGAAACAGAAGTATCAAAGTAAAAACCGATAAATCGGTTTTCGGATAATGTTATCGATACATTGTATCCCACAGATAAATCCCGTGGGACATGTTTTTAAAAATAAAATGGTGAGGAAAAATGTAATGATTAAACGTCTCCTTACCTTTACATCACTGTTACTTCGAATCGTACGTCTATGAAACATATTGCCGTCACCTTCATTTGCTGTGTTCTTCTTTCATCTGCTCTTCTTTCACAAAAAAATATTCCCGAGATCACGCTCAAGGTATCGGAGAAATCCGGATTTCTTGGAATGGGAAAAGCGCGGTTTGTCAAGATCGCATTATCAACCAATAATAAAGATAAGATATTAACGAGCGATAATGTGAACATAACTTCACTCTATTATTTCACCATAAGAGATTCGGGCGGGTGGAAGATCGATGAAGATTTTGTCAAAGAAGAATTGATAAAACTAAAGATCACACAGGAGGGAACCTCTACCAAAGTTGACGCTGTTAGTGGAGCCGTAAAAGAGGCTGATTCGTATGTGCTTCTTATTTCGTGTAAAAAGAATTTCTCTCTTCATAAACCATTTACATTTGTTTTTCCCGCAGGCAAAGGGGCAGAAAATGTACCAATGGAAGTGCCGAAAGAACTTTGGCCCGGATTTACAAAATTCACTAAATTGTCCACCGATGCTGAAAAAGCATTTTCCGGAAATAAACTTACCGAGGGGCTGACATCATACGAACAGATATTGCAGGACCAAGCACTTAAAATCTTTCCGGACTTTGAAACGATCAGTGCAAAACGTTTGACGATCTATCAGAAATTATTCAACGACCATTCTCAAAAATTTCAGGAGATGCTTGGGAATAGATCGGTCGCAACAAAACAAAAGATCGCATTAGCGGAAGATTTCATCTCCAAATTTTCCTTTATCTCCGAAACCGCAGCGAATGAACAATATCTGAACCAAAACACAAAAGCCGGCGCTGATGAACTTGTTGAACGAACAACTGTGATCGCGGCACGATCGGTCTTCGTTCGTGATTCTCTTGCTCGGGCATTTGATGAACAAACAATCCGGCTCATCGTTTTCGGATCTTCTATCGCAAAGATCGATTTCAAATATAAATATGTCATTGAAACTGTTGCGTATGCATATTCATCGTTGAACTTTGAAGATACAAGCGCGGCATCGTTAAAGGTTATTGTTCCCGAAGAGTTGACTGCGCGGCTGCAAAAGTATGGATTAATGAATGTGTATGAAACATTTCTGCGCGTGGTGAACGATCGGTGGAGTGAAAAGAAACCGATGTACCCCGAAGGCTTCCTGCAGAATCTTCGGAGAGATACAGCACAATTTTCACTTCCTTTCTATTCTGTCCTCAAGTCAGTTCAAGATTTTTATCGTAAAGATTACGCCTCTGCAAAGATCGAGATCCGTCAGGTAATGAAAAAAAGTTACGCATACGAATTGACCGAACGGATCGATCAGCTTCGTATTTTGATCAACACGATCGAAAATAATGTTCCTGCAGAAGTATTGCAGCGGATCAAGGAGGGCTATCGTGCAGAAGAACAGGGTGACAATGATAAAGCGATCGAGCAGTATAAAGATGCCATTCTGATCGCGGAAGATTATGCCCCCGCTGCATTTGCGTTGGGAAAACTGTACGACCGGAACGGCGACAGTTATACGGCAAATAATTTTTTCCAAAAGGCGGTAACGGCGGATTCGCAGTATTATACGGCGTATCGGTTCCTCTACAGTAATTTTTTTAAGAATGCAAATTTTAAACCGATGATCGATCTGCTGACACAATCGCTGGCGTACGGCAATGATTTTTTTGATATCCATTTCTATTTGGGAATTGCATACAATGGTTCCGCGCAGTACGATCTTGCAATCCAGCAGTATGAACGAGCGCTGGAATTGAACAGCAGGAGCATTGATGCGAATATTCAGGCCGGAATTTCGTACCAGAACATGAAATCATATTCAAAAGCCCGCGAATATTTTAAACGCGCAATTGTGATCGATCCGGAAAACCAAACAGCAACGGAAAACTTGAAACGTTTGGACGAATTGCAGAAAAAATTCTAACGGACAATGTCCGACGTTTAGCGTGGGAATGCGTGGGAACTGTTTTATATGGTCTAAGAGTTGTCCGAGAGTGAACTCTCGGACAGAGTTCTCTTCGACAGTTCAATGGCAAAGCCATCCCGTTGGGACTGTCGAAGAACAGTGACGGTGCTCGTCCACCGCAAGTCCAAAGGACTCCTTCGGAGATGTCAGATGTTGAGAAGCAGGACAACGTCTGACAATGTTTTACTTGTCTGACGTTTTGCGTGGGTAGCTCCGCACACCCATCGCGAGATGTCAGATGTTGAAACGCGACATCAGACATCCGGCTCGTCAGACATCCCCAAACTGTATAATTATACAAATATTGCATATATAATATTTGTAGTTGACTTTCATACCTGTCTTCGTTAACATTCCGCAACAAGGAAAACGAACAAGTCTTTATAAACGGGGAAAACATATTACCATCTTGGTACACTCTTCTTTCATGAACCAAATCTCTCGAATTATTTAGTAGAATATCTGTTCTGAAAAACATTCAGTTTAAATTATAGTACCAACAATTCACCTTTTTTTAATTTTTATGAAAGGATGTACGATGAAAAAACTTCTTCTATTTTTAATCCTTACCAGCGCGTTAGCGTTCGGACAAATTAACGGGACATTTACCGTTGGATCGGGCGGCACGTACGATTCTCTTGGTGCTGCAATTGCCGCACTAAATGCGGGAGGTGTAGACGGTGCTGTTACAATGCTTTTATTGAATGGAACGCACAATGTCGGTTCGAATATCTCGTTGGGATGTACCGGAACAAGCGTAACAAACACAATTACATTTAAACCCGATGCAGGTGCAACCGTAACGGTTAATTTTCTCGATGGGTCATCTACAGCTTCAATTGATGGACATTTTGTGATTGGTTCCCCTAATGCATTAAGTACAAATTTGGTCTCAACAAACTATGTTACCATTGATGGATCCAACAATGGTACAAGTTCAAAAGATCTCACAATTAACGGACCCGTAACAACTCTTCAACGATCAGTAATCAGAATTTTTGGGAACAGCGATAATATTACAATTAAGAATTGCATAATTAACATTAATACCACTTCGGCATCTTCTAATGCTCCAATAAATATTACGAATTTTTTCAGCACCCCGACGAATTTTAATCCCGATAATATTGCCATACAAAATAATACACTAAATGGAACAACAGGAACCGCATCGGTTGGAATTCATTCTGCGAATTCAGGGGCCCCTACTGTCGGTGCAACAAATTTAATTATTAGTGGTAATATTATTAGCGGAAATTTACGCGGTTGCTTTATTTCTTATACGAATGATGCCAATATCTATGGAAATACAATTACGGTTGCCTCTACTGGTGCAACGACAAATCTTACCGCTTATGGAATTACCGTGCAAACCAATTTTTCAACTGCAGGAGTTTTTAATATTTACAATAACAAACTTACAAGTCTTACAACCAATTGCACGATTGCAGGGGCAAGCAATGGTGTAATAGGAATTGATAATCAAACTACCGCCTCACATCCAGTGAATATCTATAATAATTTTATTGGTGGTTTTGGTTTTACAGGTTCACCTAATAATGCAAGAGTGTATGGAATTCGTGTAACAAGTACTTCAATATGTAATGTTTATCATAACACAATCTACATTCCCGAACTGACCGATATGGCAACATCAAATAATATTGCGGGAATTGCATTTGCTACCGCTGCGACAACAGAGTTGACACCGTCAGCATCTGCAAATACAACCATTAAGAACAATATTATTAAAATCGACGAAACTACGATGAAGGTTTGGGGAATTCGCCGTGTGGGAATGGCTGCTGCAACATTTGTATCCAATTATAATGATGTTTTTATTAATGCCTCCAATACTTCTGGTAATTATGGATTTTATAACGCAACAGATCGACAGACTATGCAAGATTGGAGAGACAGTTCACTTCAAGATGCGAATTCTAAGAATGTTGATGTTACACTCACTTCTGCTTCCGATTTGCATCTTGCAGGTGGCTCGAACGGTGATGTAAATCTTATCGGCGTTACAGGTCTTGGTATTGGCGCAGATATTGATGGTGATACTCGCAGCGGAACATTCCCATATATGGGTGCCGATGAAGCAAGCACACCCCTTCCCGTAGAACTTACATCATTTACTGCGGTTGCCCGCGGAAAAAATGTTGAATTAAATTGGAAAACCGCAACCGAAACGAACAACATGGGATTTGATGTTGAAAAATCTGTGAATGGCGTGTGGAGCAAGATCGGTTTTGTGAACGGCGCAGGAACTTCCAACGCACCAAAAGAATATGGTTACGTTGATGCAGTGAGCGAGAATGGAACATATTCTTATCGCTTAAAACAGATAGACCGTGATGGTAAGTTCACATACAATGCAGCAATCGAAGTGAATGTAAATGCCGTTGTTAGCGGTTACGAGCTTGCACAGAATTTCCCGAATCCGTTCAACCCAACAACGACCATTCGTTTTTCGGTGAAACAATTGGGACAGACTTCGGTGAAAGTATATGACATTACCGGTCGTGAAGTTGCAACGCTGTTCAATAATGTTGCTTCACCCGGACAAGTATATAATGTTCAGTTCAATGCAACCGGTCTTTCGAGCGGTGTATATTTCTACGTGCTTCAATCGCAGAATTTCCGCGAAGTAAAGAAGATGAGTCTGTTGAAGTAATTGAGTAGATGAGTAGTTAAGTCGTTGAGACTTACGATTAAGAATCCCGTGTATGTAAAAATGCACGGGATTTTTTTTTGTTTAGGAATATTGCAAATTCGCAGGAAGTGTGCGATATTACTTATAGCTATGGCAAAACAGATACATTTTACAGAACATAGTTTGAACAGTATAGCAGATCGGTCGATCAGCCATCAATTAGTTGAAACGGCGATCAATTATCCTGATGAAATTGTATCAGGCTACGATTCACGGTTTGTCTATATGAAAAAATTCTTCGACAATGAATTGAATCAACAAATGCTTTTACGGGTTATTGTGGAAGAACGTTCTTCTGAATTGGTTGTTATTACCGTATACAAAACATCACACATTGATCGGTATTTAAAGGAGAGTAGTCAATGAAAATTATTTATGACAAAGAAACAGACACGATGGTTATAACATTAAGTGATGATAAAATTAAAGAATCGGATGAGGTGCGCCCCGGTGTCATTGCTGATTTTGGATATCAAGATCAGATTGTACGGTTTGAAATACTTTCAGCATCGAAACACATTACACAACCGAACTCTGTTGCGTATGAATTGCAAAAAGCAGTTTAACTTTTTTAAATACGAACCGAACACTCGGAGCGTTCGGTTCGCTGCAGGTACCAGTCTAGTCCCGTCCTTTTGTGGCGGGATTTTTTTTGCTCTGTCATTCTGAGCGTAGCGAAGAATCTGGTTGTGGCGATGGGAAGAAACTAAATTTGATTTTGTTTACATTGAATCTATGAAACAATGTTACGTTTATATTATGACAAATAAAACGCGCACTCTTTATACCGGAGTGACAAGTGCGTTACGGTTCAGAGTAAACCAACATAAAGAGAAAGTGTTTCCTGGATTCACATCAAAGTATAAAATTTACAAATTAGTTTATTTTGAGGAATTCAGCGATATACGAGATGCGATTGCTCGAGAAAAACAGATCAAAGGATTGTTACGCAGTAAAAAAATTGCATTGATAGAATCAATAAATCCCGAATGGAAAGATTTATCGGAAGGACTTTAAATCTTTTCCGACGCACAGACCGGATGTTTCGCTCCGTCCCTACGGAACTCCGCTCAACATGACAGTGATTCAAGAGTCTTCGTCATTCTGAGCGTAGCGAAGAATCTGGTAGTGGTGGTGGGAAAAAATCTAAAAACAAAAACGCCGACGCACAGACCGGATGTTTCGCTCCGTCCCTACGGGACTCCGCTCAACATGACAGTGATTCAAGAGTCTTCGTCATTCTGAGCGTAGCGAAGAACCTGATAGTGGCGGTGGGAAAAAATCAACATCAAAACCTTCCATCGCACAGACCAGATTCTTCACTCCGTCCCGATAAAAAGAATCGGGACTACGTTCAGAATGACGCGTGTTTTTTATGTACAATGCATTCCTGTGTTCTGGTTCATTGTAATTTCCACGATGCTTCTCTATATTATATACAAGAGACATCTGAAAAATCTTACATCAATGTCATTCTGAGGAGCCTGCCTGCACGAAGCCGATGCTTCGTTTCGGTAAAGGCAGGCGAAGCGACGAAGCAATCTCGTTAAAACAAACGAAAAACAAAATTGCTTCGACAAAAAACGTCTCGCAATGACATTACTCGAGAGTTTTTCAGATGTCTCTTAAATTAAGAATGGCACCTCTTATAGAAATGTCATTCTTCCTTTGCAAATAATATCATCAGGTATGTTGTATGAGAATTTTGTTTACCATTTTTTTTGCTGTTCCTCTATTCCTTTCTGCTCAGGAACAATTCAAATCATCCAATCAGCGGGACTGGGAATTTTATCAGGAACATCCCGAAGAGATCGGCAAGAATATCGCGCAGCCATCTCTGGCAAAACGGACGGATCTGATGAAAACACAATCCATGAATAAAGTGGTGTATGGATTCCATCCGTATTGGCAGAATGGTTCCGAGAGCAATTATTATTTTTCGCTTCTTACGCATCTGGTCTATTTCAGTGCGGATATTGATGCGGCGACCGGCGGATTTTCTTCCACGCACAGTTGGTCAACGGCATCTGTAGTAACGCAGGCACAACAATACGGAGTGAAAGTTCATTTATGCCTGGTGTTGTTTGAAAATCATTCCACATTGCTTACGAATACCACAGCAAAGAATGCGCTTATTGCCAATACGCTTGCACAACTTGCAGTGCGGAACGCAGATGGAGTGAACATTGATTTTGAAGCTGTGTCATCAAGTGTGAAGACCGAATTCCGTTTGTTCATGAAACAGTTCGGCGATTCATTAAAAGCACATGGATATGAATTTGTGATTGAACTTCCCGCCGTGGATTGGTCGAATGTTTTTGATGCAACATTCTTTTCAACGCTCGATCCAATCACTGATTTTTATTTTGCAATGTTGTACGATTATTGGTGGTCTGGAAGTTCAACTGCGGGACCAAATTCTCCTCTACAGTCTTCTTCCATTACCAACGTATGGCATGTATTGCGAAGCATTAATACTTATCTGAACACGAAAGGATGTCCTGCAAATAAATTCATTGCGGGATTCCCGAACTACGGGCATGACTGGACAGTGAGCGACAATACACGGATGTCGGCAACAACCGGTGGACATTCTTCGCGGTTCTATACTAATGCCAAGAATAATTATCTCGACACTATTCCAGCCGGGAATAAGTTTTTTGATGCAACCTACAATGTGCCGTGGTACCGATATATAGCAGGCGGAGTGTGGAGACAAACATGGTATGACGATTCACTCAGTTGGGCAATGAAGTTCGATTCCATTAAAGTAAAGAATGTCGGCGGAACTGGAATGTGGGCGCTCGGCTACGACGGAAGCGAACCGGAAATGTGGGGAGCGTTGAAAACCGCTTTTGCGTCAACACCGAATCCCGTACACACGTCGATTGATGATTTTGAAAACGGTATTGGACATTTTGATAAATATCCGCGCTGGAGCGGAAGTACAACTGGCATCGATATCACATCGTCACAATCGGTGTTCAATGATTATGCAAACAACGGATATCAATCCATGAAAGTTGTTTTAGTTGACAGTTCGGAAACATCAACGGATTGGAGTGTGCGATTGGTTTCGGGGAGCGGTTCACGTGCAAACAATATGCAAATAAGTAATTCCGGCTACATCGGTTTTTGGATGAAGACAAGTTCTGCACCGAGCGGTGCGCAGGTGGCGCTCACGATCGATGATCAGAGGAATGGTTCTAGCGATAAGACCGAGTTGTCCTCCAAACAAAATGTCAACAACGACGGTGCGTGGCATCTGTATGAATGGAATTTAAACGGAAGTGGTTGGTCGAGTTTTTTCGGAGGGAACGGTGTGTTAGATAGCGCAACTCTTTCTCTTGATGCGGTCATGTTATACGCACCCGACGGTTCTCCCGATTGGACGTTATATCTTGACGATATCAGCAGAAATTCATCCGGTACGCTTCCTGTTGAATTGGAGAATTTTTCCGGGTTCAATACACAATTGCTCATTCACCTGAATTGGAAAACCGCAACCGAAGAGAATAATTATGGATTTGAGATTGAACGCCGCGCTGCAGAGAACCGTTCCCTTGAAGGGAACGGTTCTCTTGCGTGGGGAAAAATTGGTTTTGTTGCCGGGAGCGGCACGACTAACACTCCGCGTTCCTATACTCATGTTGATGCGGTAACAACATCGGGAACATTCACGTATCGGCTTAGACAGATAGATCGTAACGGAGCATTCCGATATTCTTCGGAAATGAATGTAACGATCATTGGTTATCCCGAAGCTTATTTGTTGGAGCAGAATTTTCCTAATCCGTTCAATCCAACCACAACACTTCAATTTGCAATTCCGGATGGTGCAGCGAGAGATATTGTAACTTTAAAAATTTACGATTTGCTCGGACGCGAAGTGGCGACACCGGTGAATGAGCAAATGGATGCAGGTATCTATTCCATACAATGGAATGCGACAGGCTTGGCAAGCGGTGTTTATTTCTATACACTCCGCGCCCACCAAACAAACGGCGGGCAGGCAGGAAATTTTGTTCAAACAAAAAAGATGACTATTTTAAAGTAACAACTCTCTATAATTAAAAGCCATCTCAAAAACCACCTCGTAGTGTCATCGCGAGGAGCGCCCGCCTGACCGACGCAGTCGGGCAGGAAGCGACGTGGCGATCTCGTTTTTCGGTCATTAAGAAAGATTGCTTCGGCTAAAAACGCTTCGTCCCGAAGGGACTCCCTTGGAGCAATGACAAATTTCGATTTTTGAGATAGCTTCTAATATTACGCAAAAAATTATTTTTAACCACAAAGTAACAAAGACACTAAACTATAAATCCCTATAAAAGAATTTTTGAAGTTGTTTCCTTAAAAACTTTTGCGCCTTTGTGTCTTTGTGGTATTCTTTTTTTTATATAGGCTGACCATGAAAAAATATCTGATCCTTCCGTTCATTATTCTTCAATCACTTGTTTCACAATACAATTTCAAATCGCAGTATCTGCAGAATTCGGAAATGCTCTTCGGGTATGTTGACAGCTGCGCAAAATTCTGGATGAAAGCGTATGAGCCGACGTACGGCGGATTCTATGTTAATATCAACCAAACGGGAAATCTTTCCGGTTCTTCTATTAAAAATACATTGAATCAATCACGCGACGCGTATGGATTTATCCGTGCATTTCAATTGACCGGCGATACGAGTTATCTTACCTATGCACGATATGGATTAAATTTTATGTACAAATACGGGTGGGATAAAACGTATGGAGGATGGAATAATGATATTAATGGTATCGGAACGGCAACAAATGCGACAGGAAATAAATCGGCATATCACCAGCATTATGCAATGCTCGGAATTACGGCAGCATATGAAGCTCTGCGCGACACGAACGATCTTAATTGGCTGTTGAAAAGTTATTCGTATAACGAATCACACTTCTGGGATTCCAGCGCGGCAAACTTCGGATATTACGATTATGTAAAATACGACGGCACAACACCGACTGATAAAAGTTTCAACGCTACGGTTGATGCTGTTACAACCCACCTGCTTCATCTCTATTTGATGACCGGCGAACAACAATACAAGGTTCGTCTGCTGGAACTTGCAGACAATATGATCAATCATCTAGCAGCAAGCGCACCGTTGCAGCAAATTGGTTTCGCAGAAAAATATACTACCTCGTGGGAGATCAGAAGCAGCAACAGCAATAATGAAAAACGAACGATCATGGGGCACGTTCTAAAAACAGGATGGTGTCTTGCACGTATCTATGAATTGGAAAAAGATCCGATCTTGTTATCCACCGCAGAACAACTTGTGCAGATCGTGCTCGACAAAGGATACGATCATCAAAACGGCGGACCATATAAGGATTACGACCGGACAACCGGAGCAATGATGATGTATGGACAAGATACGGCAAAAGCATGGTGGCAAATGGAACAAGCGATAACATCGGGATTCATGTTGTATCATGTAACAGGAAAAGAAAAATATCTGAAGATGGCAGATGAAACGCTCGACTTCTTTATGAAATATTTTGTAGACCACGTTTACGGAGATGTTTTTGCGGATGCATATAAAAATGGTGGTAGGATCGTTGCGTGGGGAACGACGAAAGGAAGCGATGGCAAAGCCGCGTATCATTCCATTGAAACAGGGTATTACTCTTATCTGTACGGAAAACTATTGGTAAAGAAAGAACCGGCTGTTCTCTACTATCGGTTCGGCGCGGAGAATCGCGATCGTACATTTGCGATGCGTCCCATTGGAGTGCCGAACGGATCACTCTCGATCAGTGGAATAAAAAAGAATGACTCGGTATACAGCAATTTTTCTTCGGATCAATTGACAATCACTCTTCCCGCAAATATCAGCGGAGTGTT
Source organism: Bacteroidota bacterium (assembly GCA_030679145.1). Taxonomy (GTDB): domain Bacteria; phylum Bacteroidota; class Ignavibacteria; order UBA10030; family UBA8401; genus UBA8401. The sequence continues at coordinate 17,770 of JAUXTU010000053.1, forward strand.
TGCTGTAACATATCAGCCGCAGATCGTTAACAGCATTGCTTCATCAAAAAATAATTCTCCGAACAGTTTTACATTACTACAGAACTATCCAAACCCGTTTAATCCTACAACAGCTATCAGCTATCAAATCCCCCTTAATCCCCCTTTGCAAAGGGGGAATGACGGCGGAGCCGGCAGGGGGATTTTAGTATCTTTAAAAGTCTATGATGCGATAGGAAGGGAAGTTGCAACACTGGTGAACGAAGTGAAAGAACCGGGAAATTATACCGTGCAATTTAACGGATCAGGATTATCCAGCGGAATGTATTTCTATCGCATACAAACGGGCAATTTTGTTGAAACGAAGAAGATGCTGCTGATGAAATAGTATGAAGTAGTTGAGTATGTAAGTTGTTAAGCATTATAAAGTGACAGTGATTCTTCGGTTTTATTCACTTGTTCAAAAGCTTCTTTGGAACGGCGAGGATATTTCTTGCGATTTATAAATTTGGTCTCTATATTTTACAAAAGAAAAAGAGGTTCCTATGGCAAATACGACAAAACTGATTTCTCAGCATAAAACACAACTTCCTCTGTATGTGGAAAAAGATGAAGATGGCTATTACGTTGTTGAATGCCCTTTGTTTGAAGGCTGCTACACACAGGGGAAAACATTAGATGAAGCATTAAAAAATATTCGAGAAGTTATCGAACTCGTCATCGAAGAAAAGGATAATAAAAAACTTCTTCGTTCCTACCATCCGCAAGAATTTAGCCTACACACAATCGCTGTATGACGAAGTTACCTGTTCTTCACGGGAAACACGTCATTTCCGCACTGCGAAAAATTGGTTATTCTGTAGTTCGTCAAAAAGGGAGTCATCTTCGTTTGGAATGCAGCGGGAAAACCTCTGTGACAGTTCCCCATCATAATATCGGCAGAGGATTGTTACGAAAAATTTTACGAGATGCAGAACTCACACCGGAAGAATTTCAAAAATTGTTGTAATCTTATTCCCAAACACCTGCCAAACTGTGTCGTTCAGGTCCAAAGGACTCCTTCGGAGATGTCAGACGATCCGCCAATCACAAAGTGATGCCTTCCCAAAGGGACACTTCGTGTTGGCAAAAACATGGCGGACAAGTGAGGAGCATTAAACCTTGCGAAGGTTTAGCAAGAACTTTTTCATACTTGTCCGTCTATAGCGGAACCTTCGCAAGGTTTCATCAGACATCCTCTGCGCGGAGAACAAGACAAATCCCTCTTTGATATATAGAACATTTTGTTACCCAACTTGATATTTTAATAATTTTTTAACTTGCCCAAAGATAAAAAATACATGATATTACTTATAAGAAGACACAATAAAACATTCACTAAATCATATAACAATTTATAGAGAAGGGGAACAGCGATGAAGAAATTTTTGGTTCTATTTGCGGCGGTAATGATGTGTGGTGCAGTTGCGAATGCACAGTTGTTAACGGAGGACTTTAATTTTACAGGAAATCTTACCGACAATGGTTGGGCGCGTCACAGTGGTACAACAGATGTAATTGCAACGACAACAGGCTTAACATACACCGGTTATCCAAATTCAAGTATTGGTCAATCAGCAAATGTAATAGGATCGAGTGAAGATATCAGTACAACATTTACCAGACAAACAGGTGATGGTCTCACTCTATATATGTCAGCAATGATAAATGTTACAGATGCTGCAAATAGTTTAGCAGGTTCATACTTTTTTCATTTAGGAAATAGAATTGATGGAGCTGCTGCAACTACGCTTGAAAATCAATTCTGTGGACGAGTTTTTGCGAAAGTCGATGTCTCAGGAAATGTTCAATTTGGTGCAAGTAATACCAGCACTGCAACATATTCTGTAACAAACTATGCAAAAAATACAACTTATTTAGTAATTGTAAAGTATGTACTATTCACTGGAACTGATTCTGTAAAAATGTGGGTGAAGTCTTCCGGCGTACCTGCAACCGAAGGAGATGCCGGGACCCCCGATGTAGAAGTAGCAATAGATGCAGCAACAGATTCTATTAATTGCGTTGCTATTAGACAGGCTGCCGGTGTTCCAGATCTCAATATCGATGGCATTCGAGTTGCAACAACATGGTCACAAGCTCCACTTCCTGTCGAACTCACATCATTCACCGCAAGTGCACGTGGAAAGAATGTAGAATTAAAATGGGCAACAGCAACCGAAGTAAACAACCATGGTTTTGACGTTGAAAAAAATATCAACGGCACATGGAACAAGATCGGATTTGTTGAAGGAAATGGAACAACAAATGCTCCGAAATCATACAGCTATGCAGACGCGAATGTTCGCGGAACAGTATCCTACCGTTTAAAACAAATTGACCGCGACGGACAATTTGAATACAGCAGCGCTGTAGAAGTAAAAGTTGTCGGTGAAGCGAACACATATGAAGTATCACAGAACTATCCTAATCCATTCAATCCGACAACAGCGATCAGTTATTATGTTCCGGCTTCGGGCAGAGTAACATTGCAGGTGTTTGATATGCTCGGAAAAGAAGTGGCAACACTTGTTAACGGAGAAGTTGCATCCGGTGCACATTCTGTAGATTTCAATGCGGCACAATTGCCCAGCGGAATGTATTTCTACACATTACGTGCGAATAATTTTAATGCAACCAAAAAGATGTTGTTGGTCAAGTAACATTGACCCCCTCCATAATCCTCCCCCTGTAAGGGGGAGGAAATTTTTCAAAGGGCGTTCCGGTAAACGGGACGCCCTTTCTAATTTTAAATGAATACCATTTTGTCTTGAATCAATTTGGGTTACAGAAATAATTGTTGGTGGAATAATATTCGAAGATTGCGTGAAGAAAATTTATAATCGTAACACTTTTTGTTTATAATGTTTTATTCAATAGGGGGTATAATGAACAGATTTACCACGATCCAAAGTATTATCGTCATGTTTATTTGTTCAAGTTTAACAATTTCTGCTCAAACGTGGACAATGCCAGCAAGTTATAACAATCCACAAAACGGATGTGTTTTTTTGGATGCTAATAATGCAGTTGTAGTAGGCGGTTCTACACAAGCAAGAGTTAGAAATACAACTGATGGTGGAATTACTTGGAGCAGTTTGTTATTAAACAGTTATTATCGTTTGAACGCTGTCTGTTTCACAAGCACGAGTAATGGTTATGCTGTTGGAGATGTGGGAACAATATTACATACAACGGACGGAGGAGCAACCTGGGCTCCACAATCAAATCCTGTAGAAGCTACGTTTGAATATTTATTTGGCGTTTCATTTTATGATGCCAGTCGTGGAATTGCAGTAGGATCAACTAATACCATTATTTGGACATCGAATGGCAGTACGTGGAATACACCGACAACAAATCCAGGCGGGTATCTGAACGGTGTCTCGTTTTATAGTGCGACGAATGCGATAGCCGTAGGAACCGGTGGAACGATCTTAAAAACTACCGATGGGGGAGTTGATTGGACAACGATTACGCCTGTTAATTCCAATTCTTTGGTTGCGGTGAATTTCTTTAATGGAAACACAGGAATTGCTGTCGGTGCGACAGGAACGATACTAAGAAGCACTGATGGAGGTGATTCTTGGGTAGAAATTTCAGCACCTGCAACATCTGCGTACAGAGCAATATCGTTTTACAACACAACCAATGGGGTAATTGTTGGTGATGGTCCAAGAATAGCAAAAACCACTGATGGCGGTTTGACATGGACGAATTTACCGATTACAGATTTTACAAGTTCAACGTTTCTTCTTGGAGTTTCTTTCATTGACCAAGATAATGGAATTGCACTTGGTTCCGACGGTACCAATGGCTATATCTACCAAACAACAAATGGAAATCTTCCCGTTGAACTCATATCATTTACCGCAACTGCACACGGAAAGAATGTGGAATTAAAATGGAACACTGCAACCGAAGTAAAAAACTATGGTTTTGAAGTAGAGAGAAAAGCAATTGACAATGGACAATGGACAATTGAAAATTGGGGCAAGGTTGGATTTGTGGAAGGGAACGGAACCACGAACGCACCAAAAGAATATTCATTCTCCGATAAAAATATTACAGCAGGAAAATATTCTTACCGATTAAAACAGATTGACCGCGATGGAAAATTTGAATACAGCAGCGCTGTAGAAGTAAAAGTTGTCGGTGAAGCGAACACATATGAAGTATCACAGAACTATCCTAATCCATTCAATCCGAATACAGTTATCAGTTATCAGTTACCGGTGACTAGTGCTGTAACACTTACAGTGTTTGATGCGATCGGAAGAGAAGTTGCGACATTGGTAAGCGAAGTAAAAGAAGCAGGAACATATTCTGCAACGTTCGACGGTTCAAAACTTTCGAGCGGAATATATTTCTATACACTTCGCGCAGGTAACTTCACAGCAACAAAGAAACTGACGTTGATGAAATAGTTTTTAGAACCTTGACAAGGTTAGTATTTTAGGTGTAAGGTTATAGCAAGGGCGGACATTTGTCTGCCCTTTTTTATTGTATACCAATAGAACTTGTTTTTATTTCGGAAATTTTCCAATTGACCTTTAATGATGAAAATGTTACACTACAGCAGTATTAAAATCGGAGGAAAAGGTATGAAATATAACGTAATTTATAATGAGTTCGTGAACAATAAACGATTATTGTTTTTCCCCCAGATTCTATTCATCACCGTTCTTTTCACTCTGCAGATTTTTTCACAAACGATCACGCAAAATCAAACCGATAATTTTCAATCAGGGACATTGGTTTCCTGGACAAGCGGGTCTAGTAATCCCAATCCTCCCCAAAATATTTCAAGCGGAGGACCGGCAGGTGCTGCTGATAGGTATATGCGGCTGATCTCCACCGGATCTGGATCCGGCGGAAAACTGGTTATTTTTAATTCTGTTCAATGGGCTGGAAACTATTCTTCCGCAAATGTCAGCGTCATTAGTATGCATATGATTAACGAAGGGAGCAACGCACTGCACATGCGAATTGTCCTCATTAATTCATTAGGAGACGAATGGGCTTCAACGGTTGCTGTTACAATCCCGGTTTCCAGCGGGTGGATCACGGCATCATTTTCAATACAGGAAGCAGATATGACGATGCTTTCGGGAACATCATACGCCTCTGTTATTTCCGATGTTGCAACGGTGCGCTTACTGCATTCAACATCACCTTCGCATAACGGTGAAAATATTGCTGCTCAACTTGGTATTGACAACATCACTGCTGCAAATATTCCATTTCCTGTAGAACTTGTATCATTTTCCGCAGCAGCAAAAGGAAAGAATGTAGAATTGAAATGGAACACTGCGACAGAAATAAATAATTATGGATTTGAAATTGAAAGGAGCACCACCCCTGTTTTCTCTCCTTTGCAAGGAGGGGACGTAAGGGATGGTTGGAGCATGGTCGGATTTGTGGAGGGGAACGGAACCACGAACGCACCGAAAGAATATTCATTCTTGGATAAAGATATTACAGCAGAAAAATTTATTTACAGACTGAAACAGATTGACCGTGATGGACAATTTGAATATTCGGACGAAGTTGAAGTTATGATCACGCAGACACCGCAGATGTTTGCGCTGATGCAGAATTATCCGAATCCGTTTAATCCTGTTACAATGATCAATTATCAATTACCAATAAACAGCCTCGTAACGTTGAAAGTGTATGATGCATTAGGAAGGGAAGTGGAATCATTGGTAAGCGAAGTAAAAGAAGCAGGAACATATTCTGCAATGTTCGACGGTTCAAAAATTTCGAGCGGAATATATTTCTACA
>JAUXTU010000061.1 GCA_030679145.1 Bacteroidota bacterium
GAGGTTTAATGGTTGTGATAAGAAAGAACTTTGTTATTGATTCAACGTCAAGATCAGCATCATTATTAGCACAGGCTGGCTGGATATATTTGTTTGCGGCACTTACGGCGATTGGTGCCCAAGTACAAATCCCACATCAGCCTATACCATTTACTCTGCAAACTTTTTTTGTTTTGCTTTCCGGTGCATTTCTTGGTGTACGTAACGGATTTATTGCACAACTATGTTACATTGCAATTGGTGCAATCGGTTTACCGGTTTTTACAGGTGCGACATTTGGTTTAGTGAAAATTTTCGGATTGACCGGCGGTTATTTACTGAGTTTTCCGATTGCTGCGGCTCTTATCGGTTATCTTGTGACAGTTAGGGAAGGGTATGCTTGGACTATTTTTTCCATGTTTCTTGGTTTGGTTGTCGTCTTTACATCTGGTTCTTTGTATCTCAACTTTATCGCAATCCATAACATTCAACAATCACTCATCAGTGGATTTTTGATTTTTTCATGGTGGGATATTTTGAAACTTACTGCCGCAGCAGCAATCTACAACGAGTTTGCTAAACGTTACAGAAAATTGCCCGCGTAAACATTCTTGCATAAAATAAAAAATCCTCTCAAAGAGAGGATTTTTTTATTTTAATGATTTATTAAAAATTATTGTTAATGAAACTTCAGAAATTCATTCCAACGTTTATGCAATTCTGCAGTAGCAAGAACATCTCCGAAACAATATTCTGCAATATCACGAAATCGTTTTGCATCAAATAATTTTCGCATATCAAGTCCGGTGATTCCTTTTGTCTTTGGACTCTCAATTCCGAACGATTTGCAATAGAAATCCAAACTAAAGCGACGAGTAACTTGATAAAATGTTAGTTGCTCCAATAGATCGCAATGAATTTCAGAATCATACCGGTAAGGCATTAAGTTTCGCGAAGTTTGCACTCCGAGTTTAGCTGACCGAAGCATAATAAATGGACAATCGAAACTTCTCCCGTTAAACGTAATGAATTGTTCATACTTCGGAATGATGTCCCAGAAACTCTGTAAAATAAACTCTTCACTACCTGAAACATAATGACAATTCTTATCTTCAGAAAAATATTCTTCATTGTTCTCGGATTGATAAAATACTTTTCCTTTTTTTGTGTCGGGATTATACAGAGCAACGCATAGAATTTGTGCAGTGAGAGGATGGAGGTTCAAATTCTTTTTTACATCTTCAATTTTGTCCTCGTTATCGGCAAACCGGAGGAGATATGTTTGCGTTTCCTGGTCGAATGATTCCAATGGAAAGCCAAGTGTTTCGATGTCAAAAATTATTCTGCTCATGCGTGAGTGATCCTATAATTTTTTAATCCCCAATTCGTTTCTGTTGCAGTAACAAGAATAACAGTATAAATTGGAACAGCCAAAACCATTCCCATAACGCCAAGTGTTTCGTTCCCAATAAGTATCACTAAAAACATTGTTAACGGATGTATATTCATAATTTTGCTGAATACGGAAGGCTGCACAAGCATTTGATCTAACTGTTGTACAACAATGGAAGTAATGACGATGGGAATAAGCATTCTCAGATCACCAAATTGAACAATAGAAATTAACAGTGTTGGAATTGCGCCGAGAAATGGTCCAGCGAATGGGATGACGTTGGTGATACCACCTATTAATCCAAGGACTGTTGCATAATTAATGCCAAGATAAAAATAGATTATGGCATACAAAATTCCTACAACTGCAGATTCGGTAACGGTTCCTCGGATATATTTACTTAATTGGTCCTCGATCTTATAGATAATATTGAGCGACATTTCAAAATATTTATTCGGCATGTTTCGAATAAAAGACTTCTGCATGGTGTAATAATCATTCAATAAAAAAAACGTAATGAACGGGACAATGCTTAAGGTTGCAGCAGTACCAAGCAATCCGGAAAGGGCAGTTGCGGCAGAATCACCAATTGTAACGAGAGAAGAATTCAATTGTTCACGCACCGCTTCAGATTTTAGAAATGGAACCTGATAAGAAATCTGAAGACTCAGGTCATTTAACATGATTGTCAGTCTTTCTTTACTGAATGCAGAACTGATCTGAGCTACCTGCAAAGTTATGACTGGAAAAAAAATAACAATGGCAAAAACTGCAATACTTCCAAGTCCAACAAAAACCAGAAGTACAGCTAACCATCGTGCCGCACCTAGATTTTCTATATAATCTACCAGTGGTTTGAGAATAAATGTTAACGTGAAAGAAACAACAAGAATAAGAAAAAGGTCTTCAAATGTTGACAAAACAAAGATAGGAAGAGCGATTGCCATTGTAACAAGAAATACTTTCCAATGACGGCTTCTGAAGAAATTTTTATCGTCTTTCATTGATTCACCAGTTGAGTTGTGACTTTACGTGAGAGAGAAGTATCGTAACCACGACGAACTAAATGTTCAAAGATCCTCTTCTTTTGTGTTATAATCGGAAGTGATTTAACTCTTTTATATTTTCGTTCGGCTTCTTTCATTGCAAGATTATTTTCTGATTCTTCAGTATAAAATTCAGGAAGAATATTTTCAACAGTTTGTTTATCGATCCCTTTTTTAAACAACAAATGCTTCATTGATGCTTTACCGACCGGTTTTAGCCGCAATCTATCACGACAAAACATCCGTGCAAATTCATCATCATTCAATAATTTCATCTCATCTAAGAATACAATTGCCTGATGAATATGAGAATCGTCATATCCTTTTTTTTGTAAATATTCTAATATCTCCTTTTTGGAACGGGGACGATATGAACGATATCGTAATGCAATTCTTCGAACGGATGATTCTGCTTCAGCATTTTCAATTTGAGTCCGTTCAGTTTCGGTAATTTCTTGTCCTTGATGAAGAACAAATCGAACATAAACATCTCCACTGACACTGAACGCATATTTATCATCAACAAAAATTGAAAACCGTGTCTTATTTTTCTTTTGTTGTTCTATTTTTGTGATGAGCATAAAAAAGGGAGACGCACACGAGGTGCGTCTCATTAGAAATTCCTATTTCGATTTTTTTGGTTCTTTTGGCTGCGGTGATGGTTTTTCATCAGACATATCAGGCTTCGATGGATTAAAAACTGCAACGCCTAATTTTACCCGAACTTCGTGATCGATCTGTTTGGTGAGGGCTTCACTTGCAGATAAGAACGCTTTTACTGAATCACGTCCTTGACCAATGCGCTCATCTTTATAAGAGAACCACGAACCACTCTTGTTAATAATGTTCTGCTCAACAGCAACGTCTATCAAATCACCAAGTTTGGAAATTCCTTCATTATAGAGGATGTCGAACTGAACTTCTTTGAATGGTGGAGCAACTTTGTTCTTTACAACTTTTACTTTCGTTCTATTTCCAATGACATTCGTGCCGTCTTTAATTGCTTCAATGCGGCGAACATCCATTCGAATGGAAGCGTAGAATTTCAAAGCATTACCACCGGTCGTTGTTTCAGGATTTCCGAACATGATCCCGATCTTCATTCGCAATTGGTTTGTGAAGATAACGGTGGTTTTCGATTTCGAAATCGCTGAAGTAAGTTTACGAAGCGCCTGCGACATCAATCGTGCATGGACACCCATAGTTGGATCTCCCATTTCGCCTTCAATTTCTGCTCGCGGTGTAAGTGCGGCAACAGAATCGATCACAACAACATCAAGTGCGCCGCTGCGTACGAGTGTCTCAACAATCTCAAGCGCCTGTTCACCGAATTCCGGTTGCGATAAGAGGAGAGAAGAAGTATCAACTCCAAGTTTTCTTGCATAGCCTGTGTCGAGTGCATGTTCGGCATCAATGAATGCACAGATGCCGCCAGTCTTTTGTGCTTCGGCAATGATGTGAAGACAGATCGTCGTCTTACCTGAAGATTCCGGTCCATAAATTTCAATTACTCGTCCACGAGGTACACCGCCGACACCAAGTGCGGCATCAAGTGAAATTGAACCTGTTGAGATCACATCAATTTTCATGATTGGTCCATCGGTCAATTTCATGATGGAACCTTTTCCGTGCTGTTTTTCAATTTGTTCGATTGCGACTTTTAACGCCTGAACTTTTGCATCTTTATCTTCAGCCATAATGCTCCTGCTTTACGTATTATTAATAAAAAATAAGTCAATTAAATTTAGTCTGTAGGAAAGTAACAGTTTCGAGACTCTGAATCAAGAATGAATTTATGATAATTTCATCAATTTTCTCCGCAATAACTCCAACGCTGCTTGTGATGCGCGCTCTTTGAATCGTATTCGGTTGTCGCCAAAATTGAACTTGATTGCAAATGTAATCTCAGCATCTGAATATCCAATCCAGCAAAGCCCAACCGGTTTTTCGGATGTGCCGCCGGTAGGTCCGGCAATACCTGTTGCGGAAAGAGCGATATCAGCTTTTGCAGTAAGACGTGCTCCGTCTGCCATTGCCTCAGCAACTTCTTTGCTAACTGCACCAAAATCTAAGATTAATTTTTCGGGAACGCCAAGTTCTTCAATCTTCAGTTGATTACTGTAAACTACAAAGCCACCAAGAAAATATTCGGAGCTTCCTGAAACATTGGTAATTCTATTTGCAATTAATCCGCCCGTGCACGATTCTGCCGTCGCCAATGTCAAATTTTTCATCTTCAATAAATCACCAACAACATCTTCTAGATCTTTTTCATCATCAGAATAAATATATTTTTCAATTTTCGATCGAAGAAATTGTTCTGCCCGAACGATCTTTTCCTGCGCCGATTCAGCTGATTTCTCTTTGACTGTTATCCGTAATTTTGTTCCCATTGGATTAGGAAGAAACGCCAATGTTGTCATTCCATCAGTCCCAATCACTTCAGCTACATTGCCAATTTGCTGCGCGAGCATCGATTCGCCAATTCCGGTGGTCTTCAATGTTTTATGGCGAACGACCGATTCAGTATTTTTCTTTTCAAGAAGTGGAAGGATCCAACTGTCGATCATTTCTTTCATTTCATATGGCACGCCAGGCATTATAAAAAAATATTTGCTTCCTCGTTTAAACATCATTCCCGGTGCCGTTCCGATATGATTTGGTATTACTGTAGAATCTTTCGGTACGAGCGCTTGGTCGATATTTGATTGGATCATCGCAATATTTCTTTTTTGTGCTAATGATTTTATATGATCAAGGACTTCGTCGTTCATGACGAGATCTGTTTTGAAAAACTCGCACACTATTTTTTTTGTGATATCGTCATGGGTTGGTCCAAGTCCTCCGGTAACGCACACAACATCAACCCGATTGAACGCTGTTGTAAATGCATCAGTAATAACTTCAGCATTGTCTCCGACCGTTGTCATTCGTTCACAATAGATGCCAACGCCGTTCAACTTCTCCGCAATATATGCTTGATTGGTATTGATGATCTGTCCGATGAGCAGTTCGTCACCGATAGTGATAATTTCTGCAGTCATTGAATTAAAATAGTGTGATGCGGAAAGCAATTTGAAGAATAATGTTTGTATACAATCCTGCTATGACATCGTCAAACATTATATTCCATCCTCCACTTCGTTTATCAAACTCACCTGCTGGATATGGTTTAAGGATATCAAGGATTCTAAAGATAATGAAAGCGAGTCCGAGGTTGAGATATGTGACAGGAATAAACCAGAGACTAAGCCACATTCCCACAATTTCATCAACAGTAACAACACTTGGATCTTGTCCATAAATTTTTTCCATCTTTTCTGCTGCAAATCCACCGATAACAAAAAGAACAATAGTCGATGGAATGATACTATATAACGACGAAAAATTTGGGATCAAGAAGAATGCCAATGCAAGAGCAGATCCAATGGTACCGGATGCTCCTGGTGCGTATCCTGTAAAAAAACCTGAACCGATTATTCTTGTAAAAAAATCTAGTTTAGGTTTTTCAGCTTGCGATTCGTTCGGTGTCTGTGTCATTTGATTCACTCGAAAATAATTTTTTGAGAATGATTCTGTTTGTGGAAAGATACACTACGCCTGTCCAAACTGTAAGTATTGTTGTCACCATCATTAGAACATACATAATGATCGGTGTTGCAGCAATATCGAATATCCATCCGAATTGAATATTCAACTCCATTGAAGTTCGAACAATATAATTGACTAAAAAAAGATAGATCACTATGAGTTGAACAACTGTTTTTGTTTTTGCAAACCCACTGGTATTAATAGGAGTATTCTTATATTCAGCATATGCTCGCAACAACGTCATTGAAAAATCACGAACGACAATGAGAATGACCATCCACAATTCCGCATAACCAATTGCAACAAATGAAAAGAACGCAGCGGAGGTCAACACTTTATCTGCTAACGGGTCGAGAAATTTTCCCCAGCGTGTGATAAACCCCCATCGGCGGGCAACATAGCCATCATACCAATCGGTGATTGCAGCAAAGATAAAAATTCCGAGTGCAATTTGTTTGTTTACCGGATCAACTGAAAAAAGAAAATAAACAAATACCGGTGTCAGTAAAATTCGGAGCAGGGTCAATTGGTTTGGGGGCGAAATAGGAATTCGATACATAAGTGTGGACAAAATACTCCATTTTAGATCATCAATCAACAAAATACGCTGATAAATTAACAGAAACCTAATGGTTTATTCGGATATTTTCATTATTTTACTGCCATAAAAATTAAGGATAAAATGAAAAAAATATTACTCGTTCTATCGATTTGTGTCATCTTTCGTGCCTCCTATTCTCAGTCATTAGATATTTCCGGTTATAAAATTGTACAAGCTAATGCTGCTTTGACGATTTCATTACCTCCCGGGACAGTAATCCAGCCAGGTGGATATATTATTATTGCACGAAATACAACCCGCGCTTCATTTGAAACATTTTTCGGAATTACATTGAATGCAAATGTTGTTTTTATCAATGGCTTTGCAGTTGTTGGAAGTAACGGATTTCCTTCAATTAATGGATCAGAGACTTACGAACTCCAAAATGCGTCTTCAGTCAAATTAGAAGGACCGACAATTGGGATGCCAGTTGCAACACCATTTAATGCCATTAAAAGAAAAAGTCCGATTGGTGATGCAACCCTTGAAGCAAGCTGGACGAGAGATGTCGTTGGAGCCGCAACTCCGGGAACAGGGATGTCAAACACCAACACAGGAAAACTCGTCATAAGTGAATTCTCTGATGCAACTGCTTTTGCCAATGAGTTTGTTGAATTGTATTATGATGTTTCACCACCACCAGCAGGACAAGGAATTGGAGCAATTCTACCAAATCGCTGGAAATTTAATCAGTCAGCCACTCTTCAGATTATTTTAAAACCACAAACCGACACATTGAAAAGTTTCAAAATAGTAAAACCACTGCCATTCAATTGGAATACCGGAAATATTTCGGTTCAACCATTGACCGCATCACTGACCCATTCTGGTGATACAACAACGATTGGAAATATCTCATTATCAGGAAGTGATAGTGTCGTCATTTCGATCTCTTCGGTGACCGGAGTTGATACTACCAATGAATTCTCATTAGAAATATTCTCAAGTGTGAACGGAACATCATTTCTTCCATTGCAAGCATTTCCAAAAACTCTTATGTATGGCACACCTCGACCAATTAATATTGTGAAACGAAAAGAGGGAAACGGATCTCATTCAATGCTGGGTAAATGGGCTGTGGTTCGCGGTATTGTTACTGTTGGAAATGAATTTGGCGGACCGACATATTTACAAGATCCGACAGCAGGAATGGCATTGTTTGATTCATCAGTTTCCAATAATGTTAATCGGGGAGATGATGTCGTGCTTCTCGGTCTTATTGCACCATTCAATGACCTGTTTGAATTCGCGCCATCTGTTTTACTTGAAAAACTTGGAGAAGGAATTGGTGTTGATACCGTAACATTGACAATCGCACAGATTCTTGCACAAGGAACGGCAGAACCGGATGAAGGAAGACTTGTCCGTATTAACAATATCACAAGTGTAACAACTACTGGTGGACAACCGGCAACCAGCTGGGCAGCATCTGCCAGCGGAACGAATTATAACATTACTGATGCAACCGGAACATTACAGGTTCGCATCGTTACCCGAACAAATATTGCTAATACACCGACCCCAACATCAAAATTTGATATGGTTGGAGTTCTTGGACAGTTCACAACAAGTTACCAACTTATTCCTCGATTGGTAGATGATATTATTATCGAAGGTGGAGGTCCAAGAATTGTTACGACTGCGCCATATGAATCCGATATTACTTCTACAAGTTTGAAAATATCATGGATCACAGACGCACCTGGAAATTCAATTATCAAATATGGCACAACATCGAGCTATGGGCAGGAAATTATTGATACGAACTCAGTCGTTCAACATTCTATTAGTCTAACAGGATTAACACCCGCTGTTGTGTATCATTTTCAATTGGGTACAGCAAATACAAATGGAACAACGATTTCATCCGATAATATTGCCATCACTTCTACGCAAAGTTCTACCGGTACAATCAATGTATATTTTAACAAGTCGGTAAATTACTCCGTTGCGAAAACTGAAAGTGCAAAAGTTGCTGATCCTTCGACAATATTAATCAGCCGGATCAATACTGCACAATTCTCCATTGATATGGCTGCATATAGTTTGAGCGGAACTGTTGGGGCAAATATTGCTACCGCATTATTGAATGCAAAAAACCGTGGTGTTAAAATTCGGGTAATCGGTGAAAAAGATAATCAAGGAACTGCTCCCTGGACTACTTTGAAGAACGGCGGAGTTACTGTTATCGATGATGCTTATGATTTGGTGAATGCCGGTGCCGGATTGATGCATAATAAATTTTACGTCTTCGATAATCGAGATCAAACATCTGACACTGATGATTGGGTGTTGATGGGATCGTGGAATGCTACAGATCCGGGTACAAATAACGATGCACAGAATATTATGGTCATCCAAGATAAAGCATTGGCAACTGCTTACACGATGGAGTTTGAAGAAATGTGGGGATCAAATACGGAAACTCCTAATCAATCGACCTCACGGTTTGGTGCGCGAAAATTGGATAATACTCCGCATAAATTTATTATTGGCGGAACCCCGATTGAATCATTTTTCAGTCCGTCGGACAAAGTTTCTGCGCACATCAACAATGCATTAAAAACTGCTCAAAGTTCAATCAATGTTGCGTTATTGTCATTTACACGTGATGAACTTTCACAAACAATTGTGGCAAAAAAATCCGAAGGAAAAAAAGCTCGAGTCCTGATGGATAACAATACCGACAGCGGTAATGATTATACCTACATGTTGACGAATGGAGTTGATGTCCGTCTTCCGGGCGCAGCATTAACCGGATTATTACATCACAAATACGCAATTGTTGATGGAGAGAATCCATCAGCGCCGGACCAAATTGTTGTTACCGGATCGCATAATTGGAGTAGTTCCGCTGAGACATCAAATAACGAAAATACATTGATCGTTCATAGCAAAAGAATTGCAAATCTCTACCTTCAAGAGTTCAAAGCTCGATATATTGAAGCAGGCGGAACAGATACGATACTGGTATCGGTGAAACAAACAAATGCTTTGACACCAAAAGAATTTTCTTTATCACAAAATTTTCCAAATCCGTTCAATCCGACCACAAAGATATCATTCTCTGTTAAATATTCCGGATTGAGCACAGTAAAAATATACGATCTGCTCGGCAGGGAAATTGCAACTCTTGTAGATGAGTATCTTTCAGCGGGAAATTATACGATCGAATGGAAAGGAACCAATCTCTCCAGCGGCGTGTATTTCTATCAAATGAGATCCGGTGATTTTGTTGCAACAAAAAAAATGATCTTACAGAAATAACCTATTAATGATGTATTAAAATGGATGAACTTATCAGAAGTTCATCCATTTTTTATTGTAAAATAGTATAATTTATAACCATCTTCCGTGTATTGCTTCTCCATTTCACATTCGCTATTTTTCCAAATACAAAATAAGAATAGTGATGCTCTCTCGTACCGAAATACGACATATCTTCAATAACTCAAAGAACTTCAATGAATTGTTCGATGCATTCAATGCAGCGTTGCAACAAGGGATTGACGATGTTGAACTCTATCGTATTCTCTTTTGGAATGATTCTCTTGGAAACGATGAACTGATATTGTTTGGTGAAAAACTTGCGAAAGAGTACCGCCATATTGCATATGATGTCTACATGTGGCTGGCAAATATCTTTGAAGTCCTCTACGGCAAAAAAGATAATTATGAACTTGCATTGATCTATTTTCAAAAAGCCGCTGCCATTAAACCGGAAGAATCCGATCCTTATCTTGATGCGTGTGATTGCTATAATCCTGACTTAGATATTCCGCCGGCAAAAATGCTTATAGAGTTTTTGAAAATTGGATTTGATTTTGTAAACAACAAAAAAAATATTGCTCTCCGCCTGGCTGTTCTCTATCAGGCGACAGGTGAAAATGACCTCGCAGAATATTACCGAGTAAAAGCCGACGAGGCGGGGGATACTCCCCTCAAATGAAACATCTTAAAGGGTACATCGCTATATCGCTCGCCGCAGTGTTATGGGGTGTTGCCGCATCTGTTGCAAAATCATTTTTCAATAAAGCATACGAACCGCTCATTCTTGTTCAAATGCGTGTAACATTGTCATTTGCAGTTCTCTTTATATTTTTCCTCTCAACCAACCGCTCACTGTTAAAGTTTTCAATAAAAGATATCCCTCATTTTCTTGTTGTCGGAATTTTGGGCGTAGCCGGTTCAAATTATTTTTACTACGCGGCGATCAAAGAAACAAATGTTTCGACTTCAATTCTTGTACAGTATACCGCACCGATCATGGTAATGGTCTATACAGTAGTCTTCCAAAAAGAAAAACTGACTGTTGCTAAAATATCGGCACTTGTATTGTCGCTCTGCGGAATATTTTTAGCGGTCGGTGCATACAACCCTGAGATCATTCAGGGAAATGCCGTCGGTATTATCTACGCGCTGATCGCAGCCGTTTCATTTTCCATCTTTAATATCAGTGGAAAATCATTGACGGAAAAATATTCCATCTGGACAGGGTTGATCTATTTATTGGGAGCAGCGACGCTTTTCTGGAGTTTCATCAATACGCCGATGGAAATTTTTGAAGCGAATTATACAATTGACGATTGGAAAGTGTTCGGTATTATTGCATTGATCTCGATCTTAATTCCATATTCATTATACTATTACGGACTTCACCATATTCAATCCAGTAAAGCGATTATCATCAGCACACTCGAACCGGTCGTTGCGATTATTTCCGAATGGTTATTCCTTAATGGACGAATGGGAATCCTTCAAGTGATCGGTGCGTTGTTCGTCATAACGGCAATTGTAGTATTGCAGCGTGATTCAAAAAATAACGAACCGATTTTGGTGCAGGAATGAAACTTGAACGAAGAAAAAATAAAATTTTTAAGGTACTGGAACAGCGTCAGCCCGATCTCACCATTGTAATGGAGAATATTCATGATCCGCATAATGTCAGCGCGATGCTGCGCTCTGCTGATGCAGTTGGAATCCATGAAGTGAATCTTGTTTATACGACCACAAAATATCCGAAGATCGGCAGCAAAAGTTCTTCGAGTGCAAACAAATGGATTGGAAGAAGAAAATTCGGATCGATTGCCGAATGTTATCAGCAGATGCGAAATGAAGGATTCCAAATCCTTGCAACTCGATTAGATGAGAATGCAAAACTTTTATATGAATTTGATCTTACAAAACCTACTGCGTTTGTTTTTGGGAATGAACATGGCGGCGTGACTGATGAAGCAGCAAACCAAGCGGATGCAACGGTCTATATCCCGATGATGGGAATGATACAAAGTTTGAATGTTTCTGTTGCTTGTGCAGTAACAATTTACGAAGCATTACGACAGCGGATGGGAAATGGGTTTTATGCTAATCCTAGATTTGATCAAAAGATGCTGGAAAAATTAAAACAAGAGTGGTTGAAAAAATAATAATCTAAATTTTACTGAACAGATGAGTTTGAACGATCACTGCTAAAAAAATCAACAACGGCCATCCAACAACGATCCACATCCATCCAATTGATATCGCAACGAATAATAATGGTAACGAAAGCAAAAAAGAAACAGTATCGAATTTTTTGACAATGGAAATGGTATTGATGGTTAGAAACAAAGAAACTGCAATAATGAACCCGGGAACTGAGATCGGTAATTGAAATCCGAGAACAAGAGCATAGACAACAGCGATTAGGGAAAGTGAGAGGGAGCTTTTTCTCAGGCCATCATGGAAAATCGATTTGTAATTTCTCCAGTACGGCATTCCTTTTTCGCCGACCATTGACCGCATAATAAGAGCAGAGAGAAATCCATTGATCATTATAATTCCAATCCCAACCGGTATTAGTAAAAAATAAAATCCGCCGATCAGGATTTTATTGAACCATTCGTTGTCTGAGAAAATTACGGAAAAAGCGTTAGAGAGTCTTTTCATAAATTATTTTGTGCTCGCGACAGGTATTCATTTTGGAATTCTTCTACCGTATTGATTTGAATTTGCTTTCCTTTCAAAATAATTAAATACTTCATGCGAAATATCGGTA
>JAUXTU010000074.1 GCA_030679145.1 Bacteroidota bacterium
AACCCGTGAATATTCAAATCAGAATGCTTCAGTAATGAATGGTTCAGTAGTCTTTTCAGCGTCGCAATCAGGTTTACCTGCTTCACAATCTCAGGTTACTTCAACTGCTACATTCGCAGGAAAAACAGTCACGATTAAAGCAGTGTTCAGTTACGATCGTAATCGTTGGAGACTTATCCGAATGTATGTTCCTCCGGTAGCGTAAGAATTACTCTTTACAAAAATCCTTCATTCCATACTATCTTCATCTGTCTGATTCACATTCAATGTCTCAATTAACGGATATAAAACATCTGTTATGTATTGCAATCAACAGCCATACATTGTATTTTATTCCTGAACTTTGATTTTTTTATTGTGAAACGGAAACTTTTTACCGTTTATTCGAGTTAAACATGCCACATCACCAATCATCGAAAGGATTTAGTATGAAAAGAATCACCGCTTTGTTGCTGTTATTCATTGGAACATTCTCATTCGCCCAAAAACCGGAAGTAAAATTACTAAGACTCAGCCAATATGCCACGGTTTCGCAGACTGTCGGTGTAACCGATATGTCGATCTCATACCATCGTCCGGGAGTTAAAGGACGCGAGATCTTCGGAAAACTTGAACAATTCGGAAAAGTATGGCGCGCCGGAGCGAACAATGCAACATCGTTCGAATTCTCGCAGGATGTGACCATTGCAGGAACGACACTCAAAGCCGGACGATATGAATTCTTTCTAGTCCCAACGGAAAATGAATGGACTGTGATCTTCAATTCCGCAAAAGACCAATGGGGTGCGTACGCTTACGATTCAACTTTGAATGTTGTAACATTCAATGTAAAACCGGAAACGATCGCTTATGAAGAATGGCTCTCATACAATTTTTCCGATCTCACAATTTCATCAGCAAAAGTTTCGTTGAAGTGGGACAAAACAGCGATCTCTTTTGTAATCAACACAAACACCGAAGAAAATGTAAAGAAATTGGAAACACAATATTATACACTTGCCGCACAGCAAGCCGGAACTTTCGCCCGCTATTCGCTGGACAGCAAATCAGATTTTGATAAAGGAATTGCCGCTGCTGACCGTGCGATTGCCATTGCTCCAAACTTTGGAAATTTATCATTGAAGGCAAATTTACTTGCTCAAAAAGAACAATGGGCTGATGCCGTAAAAGTCGGTGAAGAAGCGATAAAAACGGGAAAAGCAAATAACGCAAACACTGCAAACTTTGAAAAAACCGTAGCAGGATGGAAAGAAAAACTTCCGCCGGTAAAAGGAAAGAAAAAATAATTTATTGCAGTTGTATTACACAAAAGGTGAGCTGTGCTCGCCTTTTTATTTTACAAGTGTGGAAAATATTGAATGGATATTATTTTTTCTTCAAACCAAGGCGTAACATCAAAACCATTCTTTGATTTTAATTTTTGTTTTACAGTCCCGACTAATAAATCAACAAGTTGAAGGCAACCATTCTTCTTACTATCGTCAGATTTTATTTCATTGACCTTATTTAAGACAAACCCAAAATTCTCATTTTTAAGATAATCGAAGAATTCCTTCTCAAATGTATCACCCTTTGTTCCATACTCGTCAAAACAAAAACTAACTTCCCCAACATAATCCAAAATATTGTCTATCAAAAATTGATAAGCGTATTTATAAAATGATTTCGAATAATTGAAACCCTTTGAATCAAGATGTTTTTTAACAAAACATATTGCGGCAAACTCATAGTCAATTTTAGCAAGTTTGTTCAGAATTTGCTTGTATTCTTTAGGTTTTAGATCATTTGATTTAATTTCATCATTTACACCATATTTGTCTTTCACTGCATTGAGCAAGGTTTCAATTTTCATTTCCGCTTGATGGTCATTTACAATCAACGCACCAACGATATAAAATTTATCCGAGCTTGTTAGAGACGGAACTCCTGAGGCATCAAAAAATATTTTTTTACTACCAGTTGTGTTGCTAGATATTGTAATATTTTTTAACACATTGTGACGCTTTGCAATAGATTTTAAATTTCTTAAATGCTTATGCTCTGAGCGTATTCTTCCCCTGTAAAAGTTTAATGCTTTAACAACATCTTCTGCATCAGTTACTAAGTAAATCCCTTTTGTTGCTTTAGTTCCAACATAAAAATCTGTTTCTTCCTTAAAAGGTACGATAATGCTTTGTTGAAACCCGCCCCTTTTATAATCCTTTTTACACATTTTCGATCTAAGATCATCAAGGATAGTGTCAATTTTTCTTGCATTCTTATGTCCACAACAATTCTTTATCAAATAATCCAAAAATAATTTTTTATCACATTCTAAATCACTATCGTTTTTGGGTTTCCATTGAGACGCTTTTCTTATGAGTGATTTCATTTTTTATAAAACAAAATAATGCGATTGGTATTTGTTCCACCTTTGTTATTTTTAACGCCCCAAATATTTGCTGTCTTTGTAAATTTTTGTTTGTTTATTAATAATGCTTCACATTTAAATCCTGCCTCAATACCAAGTGGAATAACTAGATCTTCCATTTTTATTGTTTTATTTCGTACTTCTCCAACTTCAAATGCAACCCATCCACCCTTTTTCGTTATACGATGTAATTCTTTAAATACGTTTAACATCATTAACTCCCAATCGATTACATTTCGGGATGTTTTAATGCTGTTTGCAACCGCTTTTGCGTCTATTTCATTGAACCAACATCGTAACCAATTATCACCAAAATAATCTATGACATCAAGAAAATGAGGAGAAGTTATAGTTAAATTCACAGAAGATTTTTTGATCTGAGGAACAGATTGTGCATCATTCGTGTAAAATTCTGCAAATTTAGATACGGACTTCAGCGTTGAAACATCTTGGAAAGTAATATCGCGAAGTAATGTTCTCGTTTTTTTGAGGATAATATCTCTTGTATTACGATATTCGGGTTTTTGTTTTAATTTTTTATTGATTCTAATTTGACTCTCAGCACTCACTGCTTGGTTCGGGGGTAAAGTATAAACCGAGAAAAATCCTTTTGAGTGTCCGGTGAGTCTGTTTGTTGCGACCATTCTAATCCAATGATCAATCTCATCTTCCGTATTTTTTTTCTTTCTGATCGAAAGATATTTTTTAATTGATAAAATCTCTACAAACGTATCTTTATGGTAAAACATTGAAAGATCAAGATCATCTTCAAGATCATGCTCAATTTTTAAAGATTCCAAACGTTCTTTTAGCCTTGCTAAGTCGGGGATTCTTAATCGAGCTTTGCTAAGTATTTTGCTTAATGGATTGATATCATTTGCAATAATTTTTCTTCCCAGAAGAGCAGCTTCGATGATCGTTGTTCCCCGACCACTAAATGGATCGTAGACAACATCATTTTTTGTTGTTAACCATTCAATAAAAAATTTGGGGAGTTGCGCTTTGAAACAAGCGCGGTAGGAAACTTCATGAATCGAAGAAGATTGACGTTGTTTTGATGTCCAAAACTCACCAATGTAACGACTTACTTTATGGTTACCGACATTATATGTATCAAGATTTGGTCGTTTAAAGGTTGAATGATTGGCGTTAAAATATTCAAGAATGGCAGTTGACATATAAGTTATATTGAATTGCAAACAATCAATGATAGTTTGCCACAATAATAACCAATTCTACAATAAAAGTACAGTGTAAAATTCAACTATTTTTAAGTAAAAGCAGTTGGGAATCCATTATTTCCCAGCCGAAAGAAGATTTGCAAATAACCGATACGCCCCTTCAACTCCCGCAGGTAATTGACGGAAGAATGCTAGTCCTGTAAAGATATAATTTCCTTTACCGTATTTTGCGATCAGTAGACTTCCCTGCAGCGACTTTTCGTTCGGATCAGCGCACGAAAATACTTTCTCAAATTTATCGTCCCAAGCGGAAGCAAAATATAAACCCCGTTCCTGAACCCATCCGTCAAAATCTTTTGCAGAAATAATATTTGGATAGTTTAGTAGTGGATGGTCGGGTTTTACACAACTCATCTCTGCATTCTCATCCGTTACTCTCTCTCGCGACAATTCCATTTTGTATGGTGCAATATTATCGGTCTCACCTTTTACTGCTGTTTGATACTGAACGATGTACGTTCCACCACGTTCAACGTACTTTAAGAGACTATTATTTGAAATCCTCAGTTGTTCGCGAGTATTGTATGCTCGAATTCCGGCAACAATCGCATCATACCGCATAAGATTTCCGCTCAGCAACTCTGCATCAGTGATGAATGAAACTCTATATCCCATCTGCTCCAATGCTTTGGGTACTTCATCTCCTGCCCCGGTGATATATCCTATTGAAGTTCCTTTTTTTTGCAGATTGAATTTCAATACACGGCTTGTCGCATTAACTAACAACGGCTGCGGCGGAATATGGTCGTGTAGAATATGCTTCACCGTAGAATGAAACGTTTCGCCATCTACTACAGCTTCAGCAGTAAGTTCTCCACTTCCTGCCAGGGAATCGGGATTCACGGTAAATTCAATTTCAGTTTCTGATTCTTTCTTCATCATTGAAAAACTTTTCGCAGGCGACACATTCCAGCCGGGTGACGATCGTAACGAAACCATCCCGTTCACATTGTCCCGGGAAGAATGAAGATGCACGACAACCTTTTTCGCAGAAGCATCGCTCCAAATGATATTTTTTTCTTCGATGAAAATTGAAACAGGCGGAACGATCTCAACATTCCGTCTCTTTTCACCGGCAAGATCATCAATCCATTTGTATTGAACGGGAACATTGAAAAGCATCGGTTCATTTTCTATTGTTACAGAGACTGCAACATATACGATCGCAGGATTTTCCGCCTTTCCAACAATTGATTGGTCGGCAACCACATAGCGATTATTTTTTGGAGCAGAGGTAAGCCAATATGGCTGCGAATACATTTCATCAGCACGAATCGCTGATGAAAATTGTAACTGGTACGGTTCATTATAATTCAACAGTTGTTTAGAATCTTTATTAAAATTCAACTCGGGTGAAAATGCAGAAGCGACAGTGACTTTTGCAGAAGAACGATTTAAGAATGTAAGACTGATCTTGAGCGAATCGTTGTGTGAATAAAGCGGAGAGTTTGCATTTGCTTCGATCCATAATCCGGCGCATGATTGTATCACCGACTTGATCTCATCCATTTTTCTATCAATCAATGCATCATTATTTATTTTTTTAAGCTCTTTATAAAAATGAAGTAACGCAGGAATACTTTTTTCCGGTGATGTCGGGATAAATTTTTTCTGAATGTCACCCGCCATTTGAGCAAGCTTTTTTCCATTCGGAATCCGTCTCCATGAGGTTTCGATTCCATCAAACAAATCATTCTTTGCCGGTTCGCCTGCTGTGGTCACGAATTCGTTAACATTTGTTCCTTTGTTTTGTGGCGAACCCATTGCCTGGCTCTTATGCATTGTCCGGCTGATTCCCGCAATCTCCGTAAATGATTTTCCTAATAACGGAGAATATTCACCCACGTCAATTTTTATCCTTTGAACATTGGATGAATTTGGTTGTGTTCCGCTAAAACGAGATTGATTATACAATAATCGTTTTGCTTTCCACGGCTGCACAAATTTCAATTGCTCCGGAAATACCGTTGAATCACCGGAGATATTGAATGCTTCTTCCGCAAGGATCGCAGATGCAAGATGATGTCCATGTCCGCCCTGCATTGGTAAGAACCGTGTAATGATAATATCCGGACGGAATTTTCGGATCACCCACACTACATCTTTTAAGACACTGTCTTTGTTCCACAATCGTAATGCTTCTTCGGATGATTTTGAATATCCGAAATCAATCGCGCGGGTGAAGAATTGTTCCGCACCATCAGTTTTACGCGCTGCTAATAATTCCTGTGTGCGGATAATTCCAAGTTCGGTTCCTTGTTCCGATCCTATAAGATTCTGTCCACCTTCGCCTCGTGTAATCGAGAGATAACCAGTTCGAAGCAGTTTTCCTTTTGCGAAATAAGAAAGAAGTGCCGTATTCTCATCATCCGGATGCGCCGCGATATACAAGACCGAACCGGTCACTGATAATCGATTGATTGCAAGTTGCAATTCCACAGCATCCATCTGACGTGGTTGTGCGAAAGAGATAGTGAAGAGAAAGAAAATTAGAAGAAGATATTTTTTCATATATTCGAATAGAATTATGTCATGCCAGCGAACGCTGGCATCCATATCGCTGGATTCCGGTGCCGAAGGCATCAATTCGTTGACTTTCGCCGGAATGACGTATAGTAAAATTAAAGATTTAAAATGTATTCAAAACTCCTAGTCATACTTCAATTTACGCTTATTGCAGCAATAGTACAATACTGTGACTTTCCTTTTTATAATCCGATCTTATTTTCTATCGGGATTCTTGGCGGAGTGATCGGTGCTCTTGCCATCGTTACAATGAGATTGAACAATCTCCGCGTTCAGCCGATTCCAAAGCAGGATGCAGAGCTTATTACCTCTGGTATC
Organism: Bacteroidota bacterium; assembly: GCA_030679145.1. Taxonomy (GTDB): domain Bacteria; phylum Bacteroidota; class Ignavibacteria; order UBA10030; family UBA8401; genus UBA8401. The sequence continues at coordinate 6,496 of JAUXTU010000074.1, forward strand.
TACAATTATATCCGCCATCCGATGTATTCATCGGTTCTATTGATGATGCTTCCGTTTGTCATCCACACGCCAGATCAAATATCTCTGGCACTATATTTTTTACTTGTATCGACCCTCATCATCAAACTGCACTATGAAGAACGATTGTTAGAGCAAAAATTTCCGTTATACACCAAATATATGGAACGAACTTACCGATTGATTCCGTTTACCTATTAGAAGCTTTTTCAAAAATAACAATAGTCATTGCTCCAAAGGAGTCCCTTCGGGACGAGACGCCCGCCTGCCATAGCACGCTGTATGTGCGGCGGGCAGGTTTTTTGTCGAAGCAATCTTGTTTTTAGCTTAAATTTTTGGAGATTGCTTCGGTCGCTGTGCTCCCTCGCAATGACCGTCCATTTTTGAGATGGCTTTTAGTATAAACTAAACTTCTCCGCCCACTGCGTGCCGCAAATTGTCCGGTACGGACAATCAGGACAATCGTTCTTGATATCATTCGTAGGATTAAACAACTGAGTTTCATCTGCAATTTCTTTTGAGAGTGAAAGGATGATGCTCTTCAACTTCGGATACCACTCTTTCATCTGTTCATCGGACTCAAAAAGAGAAATCTCAATCTCATTATTCAGATCTTTCTTGCCGAGAAAAATGAATGCGGGATTGATCTGCTCTGATTGAATATTTCTCAGCACAGAATACAACATCACATATAACACCAACTGCACCGAACCGACCGATTTTTTCCAACTCTCTCTGTTATCCACATTCAGTTTTTCAAAATCGATCAGATAATTCTTTTCGTGCTGTCCCGATTTGAAATCGAGAATGAATGTTTTATCATTCCTTGTTTCTATTCTATCCGCATTGCCGACAAAATGGAATCCGTCAATTTCCGCTGTAAACTTTTCTTCCAACGCTTCAATTATAATAGAAGATGATTCTATCAATGGCCGCTGGAATTGTTCAATGAATTCAATAAAATGCTTCTCAACCCTCCGTTTGGTAAAAAACTGCTCACCGAATTGAGTGCTTCCATAGAATGAACGGAAATTATCCTGAATGACTCTTCGCAATCTCTCTATATCAAGGTCAGCTAATTCCAATTTCCGATCTTTCATTGAAGCAAAATATTCGAACAGGATACTGTGAATGATCTTTCCGACATCGGTCTGTTCAACATCACCGGAGATCTCATTCTTTTCCATCATTCGCAGGACATAACGATAATAGAATTTCAATCCGCAGGTCAGATAAGTATCAAGAGCCGTTGATGAGAATTGCAGCTCTTTGAGAGCGGCAATCATTTCTGGCGTCTTTGCAATCGCGGTCGGCGTCTGTGTTCCAAGATCGATCCCGTATTTCTGTGATTGTGTATTGAATGGCTTCAACGTTTTTTTCTGAAGCTGTAAGTTCCACTGCAGCTGTGCAATGAATCTGCTCTGCTCCTTCTCGTTATTATTGATATAGAAGCAATGAATATTTTTCGCACCTCGTCTCAATACATCAAAAATATATGCTTTGATCCGTTCCTGATCGCGGTAGGTTGAAAGTCCGAGCTGGTCACGTAGTGTCAACGGAAGCAGAACATCCTGCTGCGCTTTTCCCGGAAGGACATCGTCATTCACATCAATGACGAAGACATGCTCGAACTGAAGTCCGCGCATTTCCAGGAAACCAAGCACCTGCAATCCCTGCAGCGGAGTTCCAGTGAACGGAACATCGGCGGATTCGATGAAGTGACGAAGGAAAAGAAGATAATGCTCAAGTTTCCCGAATGAATACTCAGCAAGAAGCGATTGCTGAAGTGATTCAAACTGTTCCATCAGCGTTTCAACGAATGGACGGAAATACGGGTGACGATGCGCAGTACTGTGTTCGTTGATAAAATTAAGAACGCCGATACAAGCCGACGCAAATTCACCGACAGAATTGATCTTTAATAACGGGCGAAATAAAACCGAATGAATCATCATAATGTGATCGCGAATTTCATCCATTGTAACAGCAACGCCGTCACGTTCCAATCGTTCAACAATTTTTTTATGGAGCCGCGCGTCTTGTTCAACGATCTCCAAATTCAAAAAGACACGCGCGCTGTGTTCGAGACAGTCATCTTCAATTGCGTGAATGATCGTCCGTGTAACATCCGTCCGTGTTTTAAAGAGAATATTCTTTGTGTATGGATGAAGCAGAAATTGAATATACGTCGGAACAAACACTTCCCCGCTTCGTGTAGAAACGATCACATCCAACAGCGATTTGAGGAATCCATACACCGGCGTTCGGGATAACGGATATCCGAGCGCAAGATTATACTCGCTCTGATTGTAGATCGAAAGTGTTTGATGATATAACGGGAAAAGATTTTCTGATGACGGAAGAATGATCGACGCTTGCTCACTGTCGAGGATCGGTTCAGGAAACTTCTCGCTTAAAACTCTATTCAACGCAAACAATTGTCCATGCGCGTCGGGCGATTCGTAGAAATGGTGTTCCGTTTCCGGTTCTTCACCTTCCAAGTCAGGATTCAATTTTAATTGGTCGAGTGTTGTTTGAATTCCATTTCCATTTTGGAACAACACTGTCACATTCTTTTGTGCAAGCAAATGACGAAGAAGCGTCTCTTCCGTCTGCGTAAATGCGTAAAATCCGGCAAGGATGATCGTTTCATACGAACTAAGATCAATTTCGGAAATTCTATCAGCAAGAACTTTATACTTCAGCGCGCGGGAAGTTAATTTTCGTTTTTGTAATTCGTTATAGAATGGTTCATACAACAACGCGACGGCATGCGCTGAAGTCAGTGTAACGCTCTTAACTGATTCGGATAATCGCTGCGGGGAAACTGAAGCGATCATCAACTCTTCCAGTTCCGAATAGATTTTCACCCCAACAGGATAGAATGTTTCCAGTTCGGAGAAATGTTCTTTCCCAATCTTTTCATCTTCCTGCATCGCTTTATGCAATTCGAACAGGATCGCAACCGCATCGAATTCACTCACTGTTTCCGCGTGAAATTGAAGATAAGTCGTGCAGAGATAATCGATGAAGATATCAATGGAAAAGAGCTTTGGCGGAATGAATGATGAGCCGATCTTCTCCGCGAGTTTCTTCCGCAATACGTGCGCAGGACGTTTTCCGGGAAATACGATTATAGAATTTGAGAAATCTTTCTTTGATTGAAAGACTCTTTCTTCCTTGTCATTCCGGCGTACGCCGGAATCCATTTCACTGGATTCCCGCTTTCGCGGGAATGACACATCTGTAAGTGTTGCAGAAACTCCGAGCAGTGCTCCCACTTCTTCAACAAGATTGATCTTCGGCGAAAGTAATCGGACGATGCTCATACTATCGGCACCTCCTTATGCAGATCAATATAGAGCAATGAACCTTTCACAGTTTTTGAAGGAAAAATTTCCTTCAGCATTGCCATATAGTTTCGAACTTGTTCCAGATAATCATCGTTGTGTTCGTCATTTCCCGTTTTGAAATCAACAACGGTCACTGTATCAGGATCAACAATGACTCTGTCCAATCGATACAATCGACCGTTGGAAGCCGCTACATCTTGTTCTCGAAGAATCATCCGGTCTTTTCGGTGTTCAAAGTGGATATGCACTCCTGGAAGAGAAAGGAATTGATCGAGATTTAATATTTCCTTTTCAATATCCAGGTCATGAACGGAAACCAAATGTTCGATAGCAGAACGGATATACGGTTCGCTCTTCTCATCCATAAACTCGATGTGCGATAAAATATTATGGATCGCATCACCTCGGCGGGTCTCCTGCACGCCAATCTTTTGATATCGCGCGACAGGAAGCGACGATTGTTCTTTTTGATAGAGCGATTCGACTATTGGAAGTTTCTCTTCATCCTTTTCTTTTTCAGCCGTTGTATATTTTACGCCGTATGTTTTTGCCGGAAGAATTGCCGCAGGAAGGTTTTCCATTTTTTTAAAGAGAACCGAAACATACATCTCTTTTCGCGCGCGGGTGAGCGCAACATATAATTTGTTTAGTTCATCAATTGTCTGTTCCTTCTTTTTCTCTTCATATAATTCTGTAAGTCTATCGTTCCTATCGCCGTTGTTCCTTCCAATCTTTATTACTGAAACTCCTTCTTCCGTTTCTTTCATTATCATTGAATCCGACCGCTGGTTTTTCTCTTTCAGCGAAACGATTACCACCGGAAATCCTAAGCCTTTTGCTTTATGTACGGTCATAATCCGTACGGCGTGAACGGTACTTGGGATTTCAATACTCCATCCTTCGTTCCCCTCTTCCGTGCTGAAGGAGAGAAAATCTTTCAGACTGTTGTTACCGCTGTTTTCGAACTGCTTCACACATTCCAGAAGTTTTATCAGTGCGCTTTCTTCGCTGGCGCCCCGTTCAAACACGGAAAATGTTTTGTACGATTCTGAAACGAGATCATACAACGGCATATAGCCAACAAGCGAGAAGAGACGGTCAAAATATTGTTCCCACAGTTTGGGGAAATGTTTTTGGAATGTTCGATAGAAATATTCTTTTTTGTTTTGGGCGAATATTTTATGGAATGCCTCTTTCTTAATTCCTTCAATCTCAGCAATTTTTTGATAGACATCTCCAAACACAAATGTCGCAAAGGCAAGATTATCGATCGGTGAATCAAGGAAGCGAAGCAGCGCGATGATCTCACCGATGATCTTTCGTTTTCGAATATCCAGCGTGCTGAGAGAAAGGAACGGAATATTCTCTTTATTCAGCCACGAACTGATCTCCACCACATCGGCGTTGGCGGGAGTGAGAATGGCAACATCGCCGTAGGAATATCCGCGCGCTGTGCAATCGCGGATGGTGGAAAGAATATATTCGCGCTGCGTATCGGTGGATGAATCGTCATCCGACTTCCTTTCGATCAGTTGCACTTCAACATATCCTTTGTTCTTTTCCGAATCGGGAACATCCTGTGCAAAATTGTAGAGTCCGCTTGCGGTTGCGTGTGCTTCAAATCCTGCTTCAGCAACATTTGTGGAAAAAACATCTTTCACAAAATCAACGAGCGCCTGCGCACTGCGGTAATTGACCGTTAGCGGAAGAACTGTTGCGGGAGCAGATGGAAAATATTTTCCTCCGATCAGATCGCGGAAAATATGCCAATCCGCGCCGCGGAATCCGTAAATGGACTGCTTCGTATCGCCGACAGCAAAGAGAGAACCGTTCTTCGAGAGCGCTTCTTCGATTAACGGCGTTAGGTTTCGCCATTGTATTGGACTTGTATCCTGGAACTCGTCGATCATAAAATGAGCGATTCGTTCTCCCAATTTCAGATAGACTTCGGGAACAACTTCGTTGGAAAGATACGCCGCAAGCGAACGGTTAATATCATCTATGACGACCGTTCCTTCAAGTGCTTTTACATCACGGATCGTCTGCTCGATCAGATTCACCGCACGAATGAATGGCTGATAAAATGTATGCGCATAAATGGAGATATACTGGTCCAGCTCTTTCTCCATTGGTTTAATCACCGTAAAAAGACGCTTGATCTCTTTCGCCGCTCCTGCATCATCGCTGTATTTGTTGAAATATTTTTTCGTCTTCCCTTTTGATGCAACTTCAAGCACATCGCCGTTTGCCAGACGCTTCACATCATTCTGAAAATAATTATTGATTGGAAGTGTTGAATCGTTCATCAGCGTTAACAGCGATTTTGCTTTTGTTATGATACTCTCTTTCAATCCTGAAAGCGGCACCGTTCCATCCATAATGATCGGCTTTTGTGAATAGCGACCAAACTGTTTTTGCAGCTGCCGCACTTCGCGAACAATCTTCGTGAATGGATTCCACAAATATCCAGCAGACTTTGTATCGTTGGTTTCGATCAGCGTTATCAAATCGTCGATGAACTGCGCGTCGGCAGTTCCTTCGCGGAGATTCTGTGAATATTGCCGGAACGCTTGATCAATTACAGCATCATTGTCGAATTGAATGCCGACATTCGGCTGAATTCCCATTTCAAGAGACGACGCCTTAAAAACAGTCGTCAAAAAACTGTCGATGGTGCGGATGTTGAAGTCGGAATAATTGTGAAGAATTTCGTTCACCAATTGTTCGGAGCGACTCTGTATTTCTTCGGGAGAAAGTGAAACAAGCTTCGTTAAATTTTCCATTGTGCGAGGCTCGCCGAGAGCCGCTTCCTTCAGCACTTTCACGATGCGCTCTTTCATCTCCTTCGCCGCAAGTTTCGTGAATGTGATTGCAAGAATATTCCTTAATCCATTTGCTTGAACCTGCGGCGAAAGAAGGAACTGCACATACCGGTGCGACAATGTGTACGTCTTCCCCGATCCCGCCGATGCGGGAATGGTGATCTGATGAGGAAATTGTAGCTCGGTATCGTTTGGAAGTAATGACATACATCGCGACCCCCTCTCAATCTCCCCCTTTCAGGGGGAGAAGAAAATTTCCCTCCCCTGAAAGGGGAGGGTTAGGGAGGGGTCATTTGTTTAAAGGAAAATTTCTTAAAAGCAATTTTGATTAATTGAACAATTACTATTTATTTTTTTTATCTGTCACAGGTTTCAAAAAATTCTTTATTTCTTTCACTACTGTAGGAAATTTTTCGTTCCTATCCAAATCCTGACGTTGAACAAATGCATCCCACTGTCGCTGCATTCTCGCATCATTTATAAATTCGTCACTAAATATAACCTTCGCATCGTCAATATTTGTCTCACGACGGGTAAATGTAGCAATAATTGCCTGATGCAAGATATCCGCCTTAAATGAATGATTTCTCGCTAAGAAGATGATATCGTAAAAATCTTTCATTCGACTTGTTAGAAGGTTCAACGATACCATCGCTTCAAATTTTTCTGCAATTGCAGATTCAAGTGAATAAACTTTTAAATGCGGAACAGGATGATCAAGGATTACCGGAAAATCCATTGTGTTTGGGTTCGGTATAATATCATCGCTAAACCCGATATCAATTTGAATTGAAAACGTAATTCCTCCCACATTTCCGGCAACCTTGCATCGTGCACCATTATACTCATCCTGCTCAGTGATTGATTCTGTGGTGACATCTTCCGTTTCAAAATGTATTCCGTCATCCGCTGGAAAAGAAATGATTTGCTTGATAATGTTTTGAATGACTACCGGATCATTCTTGAATCCCTTTCCAAGAAAATCCACATCCCTAGTTGGACGTGTAACCGGAAGATTATACGGAAGAAGCAGCAATGCCCCTTTTAAAATAAAATTCTCTCGAAACGGTGAAATGGATAGCCGATAAAGAAACCGTTCCTGCGCGTAGCGGTTTACAACGGCGTTATTATCCTGATTCGTTTGTTTTGCTACACTCAACAAACGTGCCCGCACCGAAGCCGCAATATTTTTTGGAGATTCTTTCATAAAATATTCTTACATCAATGTCATTGCGGGCATAATAGTCATTTAGTGTTGCTATTTTTGCCAGGTACAAAATAAAAATACCATTTAAAATAAGCATCGCGATGATGTAGAGCGAGTCCGCGATGGTGACGATAATGTTCTTTGAGACGACTAAAATAACTTTCAAG
>JAUXTU010000080.1 GCA_030679145.1 Bacteroidota bacterium
GTTGCGGCTTGTGGAACATGCCATGGAGATGTTGCAAACACAGGGAAAGAAAAAATATTTCCAAAAACCGGACATACTTATGCAACCGTAATATCCGATTGTTCAACTTGTCATAGTGCAGTAATAAACTCAAGTTTAAGTATCATTGATCCTTCAAGGCATGTCAATGGAAAGTATAATTAAAATATTTATTCCTTTTAGTTATTGTAGTTTAATTACACCCCATAGTTTCTTTATTCAAAAAAGTCTTGTCTATGACAAGACTTTTTTTATTTTCGGATAGTTCGGTTCTATTTTAACCAATAGATGAAGGCTTTTTTGTCTTATTTTGCTCGCAAGATTGCAAAAATACTTTAACTATCTGTTGCAACCTTAGGAAATAGCAAAATACAATGCTGTAAAATTCAATATTTTCGACAATTTTCTTCGGCACATTATTTGCCAAAGAAAAGGTAGATTTCACTCAAGTTTGACTTATCTCCAAATTAACGGTAAGCCAATATTCACTCAAAATGAAACAACTAACTTCATCAACGAAAGGAGTTACAACAGTGAAAAATTTCTTAACTGTTCTAACCGCAATAGCATTATTTGGTCTCGTAGCCTGCGAAGGACCGGCAGGACCGGCTGGTAAAGACGGAGCAACAGGTGTAACGGGTCCTAACGGCACAAACGGTACAAATGGTACAAATGGAACAAACGGAGTAGATGCCGGTTTTGTTTACTTTGAAGGTTTCAAAGCAAACTTGAGATGCGCAACATGTCATACACCAGACAGTGATACTGCAAAATTTGTTAATGCACGGAGACTCGAATATGCTTCTGCTGGTCATATGACAGGAACTGCGTGGGCACGTGGACTTAATAGTACAACGTGTGCAAGCTGCCATATCACTGAAGGGCATATTGAAAGTGCACGCGGTGATTATGCATCGCAAGCTACCAAATCATATCCAAACGGAACGCAACCCGGATGCTTCACTTGCCATACACCGCACGTAAACGGTGATTTTACGATGCGTAAAACAACAGCCATCAATATCAAATCATTCGTTGTTGGTGCTGCAGATGTGTCGTTCAATGTTGGATCTGCCAACGCGTGCGTAACATGCCACAGAACACGCGAAACTAGCCCAATGAGCCCGTTACCTGATCCAACAAAGACCGCCGCAACGGATTCCATCGTTATCACGAGCAATAGATTCTATCCACACTATGGAGTACAAGGACAGATCCTTGTTGGGAAAGGTGGATTTGAATTTGCAGGATATACATATCCTTCATCCTTCCATACTACAATGGCAAGTCAAAAAACCATTCAATGCGCAGATTGCCATATGGCAACACCAACCGTAGTCGTAGAAGGTAAAACGGTTGCAGGTGGACATAGCTTAAAGATTGGATACTCATCATCTTCCACGGATACAGTCGGCAGTATGAATGTTGCTGGTTGCCGCGCATCTGGATGCCATACCGATTTAACTGCAAACACTATGACAAAAACAAACTTCAAGAACTATCGTACTGCGCAAAAAGATGTTAGTGCTGGTTTAGATACATTGAAGAAATATTTAGTCGCAAAAGGTTGGTTAGTTGCTGCAACTGATCTTGCAAATGCAAGCACATCGAAACCTTTAGTAATCAAACCTGCGTATCTTGCTGGTACGTTGTTTAATTATTTCTTCCTAGAACATGAAGGAAGTCATGGTATTCACAACACAAAATATGCAAAAGCATTGCTTGATGCTTCAATTGCAGAAATAAAGAAATAATTCCTCATTAGAATAAGTTCTACCCTCTTATATGCTAAAATCCGTCTCACATCCTGTGAGACGGATTTTTTTATTTATACAACTTCTAGTTGAAAAACTAATTGCAGTGCGATAATTTCTGGAAATCATGCAGGAAAATGATTTTTGCCCCTAATATTTCTCACATGTTAAAAAAAACCTATTGATTTGCAGAATTTGATAATAACGGACATTTTTATGCTGAATAAATCAATACTTTTTTGAGGTACGGTTGTTGTATTACTTTACAATGAAATCACGAGATCTTTTAATAACAATGGAGTCACCATGAAAAATCTGTTAGTGTTTTTTGTTGTAGTTTTGCTGGGAATAACATCGTGTAAAAAAGATGATGAAACGATACAGGCTGTAGTTGTTTCTGATTACGATAAGGCAGATGCAATACGCGGGGGAATTTTATACGATAAATTTTGGGCTACCGAAGCTAATTATACCGGAGCAGATGCTGCAACAATAAGCCACTTAAACAGAAAAGCTGACTTCTATCGTTGCAAACAATGCCATGCATGGGATTTGATGGGCAACCAAGGCTCATACAATAGTCGTAAACCAAGTACATCGCGTCCAAATATTGCAGGTTCATTGATCGGCTCACGAACAAAAACAGCACAACAATTATTCGATGCAATGAAAGTTGTCGGCACTACACGCAGAACAATTGCTGATTCCATTGGCGTAACAACATACGATCCTGCTACGAATGCTACCGTTGGTGATAAAATGCCGGACTATTCAAAATTATTAACAGATGCTCAGATTTGGGATATTGTAAAATTCTTAAAAGAAGGCGCATTGGATGTTACTTTATTATATGATGCCACCTATACAGGCACTTATCCTAATGGAAAAGCGACATATTCAAATATTGGTAAAGATGGCGATGCAACTGCCGGAAAAACATTCTACACTGCAAATTGCGCATCATGCCATGGGACAGATGGTAAATTCATTGCTGATCTTGATGCTACGGCAGGAATGACAGCAGGGAAATTTGTGCGAACAAAACCTAACGAAGCACAACATAAAGTAAAATTTGGTCAACTGGGAACTATAATGAAAGCATTTTCTTCAATGACTCCGACTAACGTAAAAAATTTATATAAAGCATTAGCCGATACAGTCGCTTTCCCAAATTAATGTGATAGAATTTGTAGTAAAAAAGTCCGCCCTGCATTTGTGGGGCGGACTTTTTTTTTGGATACCACGAAATATTTCCATATCATTTTACGCATAACAATGCTGCCGACCATGAAAACTTTTGGAAAATTTTGTTATTTTGTGCTCATCTGATGTATGCTCAAAAACTGAGCGTTATTATTCTTGTTGAACCGTCAATAACAGCAAGAGATTCCGGATTGAATGTTTTTATCGCAGGGAATAGATCAGAAATTGGCAATTGGAATCCATCGTCGGTTGCATTGAACAAGCTATCGGATTCACTATGGGAGTTTAAATCAGCATTTGATAGCGGGGAATTACTAGAGTTTAAGATCACGAGCGGATCGTGGGAACAAGAAGCGATCTATGAAAGCAACAAAGTACCAGTTAATACATTTTTGAAAGTTACGAAAGATACAACATTGATCATTAGACCATTATTTTGGAAACGAAGAATTTTACAGCAAAAGCCCGAACACTCGATTCGCGGAAAAGTTGAGTATCATCGGCAGCTTGCGGGTGATGGACTCATTCATAAACGCGATGTTATAGTTTGGCTTCCACCGTCGTACGAAAAAAACACCAAAAAGCATTACCCTGTTCTGTATATGCACGACGGACAAAACATTTTCGATCCATCGACTGCGTTTACCGGATATGATTGGCGTGTTGATGAAGTTGCCGACAGTCTGATTAGAATGAAAATAATTGAAGAGATCATCATTGTGGGGATTTATAATTCCCCTGATCGGCTTCCGGAATATTCTGATTCTGATCTAGGAGCAGCATATATGAGTTTTGTGATCAATACAGTGAAACCATTGATTGATTCAACATATCGGACAAAGCCCGGCAAAGAACATACAGGAATTATTGGTTCGTCATTAGGGGGATTGTCTTCTCTATTGTTTGTGTGGAAACGATCTGATGTATTCGGAATGGCAGGATGTATGTCAACATCATTTTGGTATGATGCTGAAAAGACATTGAAAGAAGTCCGTGAATATTCCGGTCAGAAAAAAAACATTAAAATTTATCTTGATTGCGGTGGGAGGGAAAAGGAGCTGATTGGTGGGTATAAACGAATGGTAGAAATTCTAAAAACAAAAGGATTCAAAAAAGGAAAAGATCTTGATTATACTCTTGACTCGAAAGGAACTCACAGCGAACATTACTGGGCAAAACGTGTGTGGAGACCGCTGGTGTTTATGTTTGGCAGACGGTAGCTGTTGGCTATTAGCTTTTAGATATTAGCTTAATTATTGGGGAATGATTTTTTATCGTGCAGCTAACTGCTAAAAGCTAATGGCTAAGAGCCTTGTTTTTATCCAACGACTCTTTTTCCAACCTCTTCTTATACTCAATCATCTTTTTCATCAATTTCTTATCACTGATAGCAAGCATTTGAACCGCAAGTAATCCGGCATTCTTTCCACCGCCAATGGCAACAGCAGCAACCGGAACTCCACCGGGCATTTGCGCAATTGAAAGTAACGAATCTAATCCGTCCAATGACTTTGTTTTTATTGGAACTCCTATAACAGGAATCGGAGTGTGCGATGCTGACATTCCGGGTAAATGCGCTGCGCCGCCGGCACCGGCAATGATAACTTTGATTCCGCGTTTTAATGCAGAGGAAGAATAGCTTGCCATAAAATTTGGTGTGCGGTGAGCAGAAGTGATCTTCATTTCGTACACTACGCCAAATTCTTCAAGGACGAGAGCGGCTTCCTGCATTGTGGGAAGATCTGAATCGCTTCCCATGATGATTCCAACACGAAGTGTCCTTCGGACAATAGTTTTTTTCATTAGATATTTTTTCTTAAAAATATGTCATTTCCGCATGCTGTTGGCGGGAATCTATAAACTAATTTTCTCTTCAATTGCTGTTGCTGCTTTTAGAATCTTTTTCAAGTTATCGCCAACAATCGTAATATGTCCCATTTTTCTCCCGACACGTGTTCCATTCTTCCCGTATAAGTGCAGATGGATGTTTGGATCTTTCAATGAGGCATGATATATGTCGATATTTTTTTGCGGATGTGGTTTTCCTAAGAGGTTGATCATTACAGCGTACGGTTTAACCATTTCTGTTGAGCCGAGAGGTAATTCCATAACAGCCCGAATATGATTCTCAAATTGGGAAGTGACACACGCTTCAATTGTATAATGACCGGAATTGTGTGGACGTGGAGCCATTTCATTCACAATGATCGAATGATCTTTGGTTAAGAACATTTCCACACCGAACACGCCAAATCCTTTTACTGCTTTTACTGATTTAATTGCGATATTTTCCGCAAAGGATGCATTTTTTTTTGATATTGGTGCCGGTGCGATTACAGTATGGCAAATATGATTCTTTTGAATTGTCTGCACAACAGGATACACTTTTGTTTCTTTAGCCGTGCGCACAACCATTACAGCCAGTTCCATTGTAAAATTCACGAATGACTCAGCCAGCAGATTGATATGCCGATTAGAAAGATGTTTTACAGCATCATTGTATTCTTTTTCATTGCTGATGAGAGCATTTCCGTAACCGTCATATCCCATTTTTCGTGATTTAAGAACGAATGTCGGTCCGAGAATTTTTGCAATTGCAGCAAATGTATGTTCTTCTTTTACTTCGATGAATTTCGGGACAGGGATTTTATTCTTCTTCAAAGCCTGTTTTTGCAGCAGTTTATCTTGGATCAACGCTATTGTGGTTGAAGAAGGATAAACTTTTTTACCCAGCGATTCGATAAACTTAAGGTTATGATGATCGACAAATTCATTTTCCAGTGTTATGACATTGCAATGATGAATAAACGATCGAATATGTAATTCATCATCAACCCAGCCGACATACTCATTGTGCGTTAACTGTCCGGCGGGAGAACGCATTTCTTTGTCCATGATTGCAATATCAAATCCCAAACGGGAAGCGGCAATCGTTGACATTTTTGCCAATTGTCCGCCTCCAAGAATTCCGATGCAATATTTTTTATCCATGAAATTGAAAATGAAGTGCAGTTCTAAATTGAAATGTCGGACCCCGTTATGTCCGACATTATTTTCTCGAGTCAAGATAATGTGAATTGACTCTATTAGCAAACAGGAAAATGATGAATAAAGACAACATTATCTTAAAGATGTTGCTGCATGGTCACCCGCAACGTATCCGGTTGAAAATGCCGCCTGTAAATTGTATCCGCCAACAGGTCCGGCAATATCTAATACTTCACCGCACAAATACAATCCTTGAACGATCGTTGATTCCATTGTTGTTGAATCAACTTCGTTTAACGAAGCACCCCCTGCGGTTACTTCACCGCGGTCAAGAGGAATATCTTTTACTGTCCCGAGCGGAAATCGTTTCAGTTTCTTTACTAGTTCTCCCCGTTCATTTTTTGAAAGTTGATTTAATTTTTTTGTGTAATCAATTTTTAACTGTGCTAATAAGAATTCTGCTAGTTTTTGCGGGACAAGATATTCTGTCAGCGTTATCATGCTTCGTGAAGGATTTGTCGAAATCTCTTTGATGATCTTTTCATCCAATTGTTCAATTGTCAGTTCAGGATAGAAATCGACGCACATATCAATCTTGATACCTTTTTCAAACTGCAAATATGCGTTTCTGCTCACTTCAAGTGTCGCAGGTCCAGAGATTCCAAAGTGGGTGATCAATACATCTCCCCTCCATTCAGAAACAATTTCACCTTGAACGGCTTGTCCGCCATTGTTTTGGCGGAAGTCGAAGGGTAATGAAATTGCCATCAAATTGCATTCACGTATTGGCGTACCTTGCCATAATGAAGGAGGAGCAGGAAGCAAGATTATCGGTGTGAGCGCCGGTCTAATTGGGACAATAGTATGTCCTAATTTTTGTATCCAGCGAAATCCATCGCCGGTTGTTCCTGTTTTTTGGTATGAAGACCCGCCTGTTGCAATAATTACTTTTGCTGCGGAAATAATTCCCCGATTTGTTTTTACATTAAAAGAGCCATCATCATTCCGAAAAATTTCTTTGACCGGAGTTTGCAGAAGAACCTCAACTCCATTTCGCTCCATCAAATTTTGAAATGCTTTCACAACATCTTCTGCATCGTGGCTTGTAGGAAATACTTTTCCGTTATCGCGTGTATATGTCTCAACTCCTTCATTTTGGAGCAGTGTCAGGAGTTGGTCGTTGGTGAAAGTGTGAAAGGCAAATTTCAGAAAACGTGATTCGTTTTTCTGAAATTGCTTCAGCATTGTTTGTATTTCATTCCCATTGGTAATGTTGCATTTCCCGCCGCCGGAGATGAGGATCTTGATCCCAGGGTTTGGATTTTTTTCAAGGAGAGTGACTTGTGCACCAAGAGATGCTGCACGCCACGCAGCAATCATTCCCGCTGCGCCGCCGCCGATAATTACAACATTTTCTTTTTTATCCATACGATTATATAATATAATGAGGAACTTCCCATCATCAAAGCCGTCTAAATCGTTGATTATCTCTCCATAAAAGAGTATCTTTAGATAGTTTTTCAAACGTACCGTGTGGTGCGTTTCTCTTTTTGAACAATTTTGGAGCATTTACGTTGGCAAAAGGTATGGCTCGTCCGGTGGGGCAAGATAAAAAACTGCAGGAACGACTTCAAAAGAACGGTCACATTCCGGAACATATTGCTGTGATAATGGATGGTAATGGTCGATGGGCAAAAAAACGTTCGTTACCGCGAGTAGCCGGCCATCATGAAGGAGTAAATTCGGTACGTGAAATTGTTGAAGTATGTGGTCAGATCGGCGTGAAGTATCTTACACTATATACCTTTTCTACAGAAAACTGGAATCGTCCAAAAGATGAAGTTTCAATACTAATGAGATTGCTTGTCAGTTCGTTGCGAGATGAAAGAGACCGACTACATAACAATAATGTAAGAGTTAAGACCATCGGCGATTTTTCTTCATTACCGCAAGACGCTCAAGATGAATTTCTTGATGCAATTGAACTTACAAAAAATAATACAGGACTAACCCTTGTTCTTGCTCTCAGCTATAGCGGACGGTGGGACATTACCAGCGGAATGAAGCGCATTGCAGAGCAAGTTAAAGCCGGAAAGCTCAATCCAGAATCGATCACGGATGAAGTTATTTCAAA
>JAUXTU010000048.1 GCA_030679145.1 Bacteroidota bacterium
ACGTCGGACGATTTACATCGTACACAGTGCTTTTTTAGTCACGATTCTTCACCTTGTCGGAGTTTTATACCAATAACGCTATTTCAAAGAACAACTTACAGTTATTTCAGCAACACTTTTTGACCTTTAAACCCATTCTGAACGAAGTGAAGAATCTCGTTTTTAATTTTGAGTTGAAATGCGAGATTTCTCGTCGCTCCGCTCCTCGAAATGACATTGAGGGGAGATTTTTCAGATGTTTCTCTATTTTAGATTGCAATTTTTTCTTCAACATCAGCCGGATCGAGATTCGGAACGAGCAAATGAATAATCAAGAGCGCGATTAAATACATTGAACCAGCAATAATAAATATTATAAGATAACTTCCTGTCCACTGCAAAATGTAACCGACAATTTTTGCGATTACCATACCACCAACAGCACCAGCCATGCCGCCGATTCCAACAACAGAACCGACCGCACGCCTTGGAAACATATCCGACGCAAGTGTGAAAATATTTGCCGACCAACCTTGATGTGCCGCGGCAGCCAAACTAACAAGCGCGACAGCTGCCCACACATTGCTGACAACCGAAGCAAACATGATAGGCACAACGGAAATTGCACAAATCAACATTGCCGTTTTTCGTGCTTTGTTTACTGTCCAGCCTTTTTTGATAAAATGAGAAGAAAGCCATCCGCCCCCTATACTGCCGATATCGGCAACCAAATAAATAACCACAAGCGGAAGTCCGACTGTAAGCAGCGTGATACCGTGGCTTTTATTTAAAAAATCCGGAACCCAAAATAGATATACCCACCAGATCGGATCGGTCATAAATTTACCGATTGCAAACGCCCACGTTTGTCGGTGTGGAAATAGTTTTCGCCATTTAATTTTTGTTGTTGCGTCGGGCGGATCACTTTGGATGTAGGCAAGTTCTTCTTTTGTAACTTTCGGGTGTTCATTCGGATGATTGTAAAGAAACCACCAAAATCCAAGCCAAGTGAAACCTATCGCACCGGTAACAATGAATGCCTCCTGCCATCCGTACATAATTGTAATCCACGGAACAACTATCGGTGCAACAACAGCGCCAACGTTGCTCCCTGCGTTAAAGATTCCGGTAGCAAAGGCGCGCTCTTTTTTCGGAAACCATTCCGCAATTGTTTTTATTGCCGCCGGAAAATTACCGGCCTCACCAAGCCCCAATGCAAAACGTGCAGCGGCAAACCCCGTAACAGAACGGGCAAGCGCGTGTGCCATTGCTGCAAAACTCCAAAAGATAATTGCAAGAGAAAAACCTTTTTTTGTGCCGAGCCAATCCATCAATCTTCCCACAAACAATAGTCCGATTGCATACGCAAATTGAAATGAGAGAACTATGTTGCTGTAATCGATCTCGGTCCAGTTCATTTCATGCGCAAGCGTCGGTTTCAGTATTCCGATGATCTGCCGATCGATATAATTGATTGTTGTTGCGAAAAAGAGCAGGGCAACGATTGCCCATCGATACTTCCCGATTTTTTGTTTTACATGATCCATATAGCTTCCTTAGAAATTCTTATGCATGGATTTGGCATTGTTCCATCCGATGAACGAATAGATTGAATCAATAATTTATTTTTTTCCTATAAACAACGGTTCGATATGTCGTTTTAAAATATTTGCAGTAACATTAGAACCGATAATTTTTTCATTTTTTTCCAATGCAGAGAGGTATCGATTTCCCATTTCGGCTGCAATTTTAAAAGCAATATGCAGCAACTGACGCATATGAAGATTATAGCTCTTGCTGCTTTGATCATGCCGCAGCGCAGATGTAAATTGCTCCGATGTCCATGATGCTACCGCGGCAGGCAGCGGAAGTTTCGAACGATCAATCATCACGACCGTTGCATATGGCTGGCTCAGTTCATCAATCCGCGCAAATGCCTGTGCATAAATATCTTTTGCAAGCACTAATCCATCACTGCCGGCTTCAGCCAAGCCGATAAGTTCTTCAAGCCACGTGGTACCTGCAGTTTTTAGGTGAAGACCGGCGTTATGCTTTTGTATTGCGTTGTGCATTACGGGATAGAGAGAAAATTTGTCGCTGCCTGAATGAACGCTCAATTTCAAGTTTGCCGGCAGGCCGAATATTTTTATTGCATGGGCAATCACCAGCAAATCATTTTCAAATTCAACTGCAAAGTGCTGCACGTTTCCTACGTAATCAATCCCTTTAAGAAATTCTCCTGAAAATTTTGGAGCAATTGTCTGAATCGGAATTTTTTCTTGGGTGATTGCAGCAAGAATAAAAAATAATTCTATCGGCGTCTGCGGTTTGTCCGTCTCATCCATCGAAACTTCAACAATAAACTCGTTCCCCTCTTTATTTTTTTTGATATATTGATAAATTTTTGAAGCTTCTTGTACTGCAACAAGGTACTTCCTGCCAATGGTATGAAGTAATTCATCGGTCACGACAAATGAAGATGCAATACCGGGGATTGTGTAGCTCCCCTTAAACTTGAACAATGAATGTGCAAAAGCTGATAAATCATTTTCCGATGCCGCTGTGCCGATAAAATCGGCAACATCAATCGTATAGAAATTACTATAGGCAAGAAATTTGTCAACGGTTTTCAGTCCAATGTGGTCTGCATCTACGTAATACGATTTCTTCCATCCGGTTTTCTTCACCGCTTCATCGGCGTTACCTCGGGCATTCTCAGGCTTTGTGCCAATTAATGAATGTTCACGATTGGATTTATTCCAGATAGGCACAATCTCTATATGTTGTTCTTGTGCGGAAATAAGTGCGCGCAACTGTGCCGCACCTTGATGACCAAACCGATCACCGACACCGATTGAATATTTTTCTAACTGCATTGATATTTTTCCTTTTCCTATTTAGTCCAATTTTAAAAAGAAATGAAAATAAGTAACCTTGCGAAGGTTATCTGCAAATTTCGTAAAACCTTCGCAAGGTTTTATATTTTTTAAGTGTCCTATATGTTTTGATTACTATTATGTGGTATATAAGCATCTGTGTAAACCCGTGTTTCTTCAGCGTAATCCGCGGTTAATGTTTTTATTTACCATAGTCAAGTTGAAAATTCAAAGTATCTCTTCACATTCGTGTACGATATATCGGATACCATTTCGCCGACAAGTTTCATGTCGTTCGGGATCAGTCCTTTTTCCATTTCTTCACCAAGAATAGTGCACAGCACACGCCTAAAATAATCGTGCCGTGGATACGAAAGGAAACTGCGCGAGTCGGTCAACATTCCGATAAATCTACTGAGCAATCCCATATTTGAGAGCGCATTAAGCTGTCGTTCAATGCCATCTTTTTGATCGAGAAACCACCACGCACTGCCGTATTGAATTTTTCCGGCTGCAGTTCCGCTTTGAAATGAACCAATGATCGTGGCAATCATCTCATTGTCGCGCGGATTAAGATTATATATTATTGTCTTTGCAAGTTTATCTTCCGCATCCAAACGATCGAGAAGTTTTGTTAATGGTCTGGCAATTTCAAAATCGCCGATAACATCATATCCCGTATCGGGACCAAGAATTTTGTGCATTCTGGTATTGGTATTTCGCAATGCGCCAAGATGATATTGCTGCACCCAGCCCCGCTCATAATCCATTACACCAAATTCAAACAGCATTGCAGATTTGAATTTTAGAATTTCTTCCTGCGTTAATTGTTTTCCGGAAAGTACGCTGCCAAAAATGGCGGCAATCTCTTTTTCTGTATACTGTTCTGCATAGGCTGTCTCAATTCCATGATCTGATACTCGGCAGCCGCGTTCATGAAAAAATGTATGGCGTTTTTTAATTGCTTCGATAAAATCATGGTATGTTGTTATTGTCATTCCAGAAACGTTTCCCAATTTTTCAACCCACGCCTTAAAAGCAGCCGGATGTTCCACCGCCATTCCTTTATCAGGACGAAACGCAGGAAGCACTTTAGTTGTACATGTTTTATCATCGCTGATGATCTTATGATATTCGAGTGAATCTGTCGGATCGTCTGTTGTAACAACAAGCTGAACATCAAATTGTTTTAATAAGCCGTGCGCAGAATAATTATCTGTTGCAAGAAGAGCATTCGTTTTATCCCAAATTTCGCAGGCTGTGTTACGGTTAAGAAGTTTATCCGCAATACCAAACGGTTTTTTTAATTCCATATGCGCCCAATGATACAATGGATTGCGAATCGTTTTCGGAACCGTATCTGCCCACGCATGAAATTTTTCTAAATCACTGGCGCTCCCGGTGATAAATTTTTCGTCAATTCCATTTGCACGCATCGCACGCCATTTATAATGATCGCCATACAGCCAAATCTGAGTAATGTTCTTCCAGCGTTTGTTTTCTGCTATTTCCTGCGGTGAAAGGTGGCAATGATAGTCAATAATTGGTTGTGATTTTGCATATTCATTGTATAGTGTTACAGCACTTTTATTTGTGAGAAGAAAATCTTCTGTTATAAATACGTTCATCGTTGTCCTTCAAATAAAAATTGAAATAATGTCTGCGTGAAATTCCGATCAGTTCAATACGTACCATCGTTACGATATTTTTTTACTATATACGTTGAAAGAAACGGTAGTGAAAGAATTTGCAAGAGCGCAGCACTAAACCCCGGAACAAGTGCTGCTTTGAAATATTCAAGATCGGAGATCGTGGCTCTATTTGTTAAAATCACAAAAACAATAAACACTATTCTTCCGAGTATAATAGACACTCCAATTGAAACGAAAGCATTTGCATTGAACCGTTGGCGCAGTATTCCGGTCACTACGCCATAGACAAACAATTCTGCCGTCATTGATGGAAGAATATTGGGTAAAGGATAGCCGGAAATTAGATAACTTAACAGGGGTGCTAATGCACCAGTAATTGCGCCCGCGCGCCAACCATACAACATACCGGCAAGTATTACAGTCCAATGCATCGGCAGCAGATACCTCACCGGGGTATTCAAAGCATGTGCAAGAATTGGTAATGCCACTGCTGAGGAGATTAACATTGCCTGAACATACACAGTCTGCATTCCGGTATATGGTAAAATGCTGCTTCTGTACGAAGGGATCGACGATTCTGAAATAGACATTTTTTTCCTTTTCTATGAAAATAAGTATTTACTCAGCGCAGTTTTTTATGCCACAGATTACTCAGATTTTCACAGAATATTTTTTTACAAATTTAATCTGTGAATCTGTGGCAACGATTTTTCTCAATGTTTAACAGAATAATTTTGAAATAATAACTTCACTGAGTAATTACGAAAATAATTAATTTACTTGAATCCTATATTACATAATGTATCTACTAAAGCATCGGGAGAACCAACAACGGAAGTATTGAAAAACTCCCTGCGCAACCGATACTCACTCCGTAATCGTCTAAAATACGATCGATGTTCATCTTCCGGCAGAGAAGCCATTGTTCGTAATTCAACATCATCGGTTTCAATGTCGTAGCAATAACGAACAACATCGTAAATATTTTTTTCACTCTCATGTCCAATGCTTTCAACGATGATAGACTTTTGAATAGATCCTGTGCCATTCAATTCAGGCGACCATATAATCGGTTGCTTAAATAACCGACATGCGTCATCATACAACATCTTCACTGCTGTAACTTTCCCATCGAAAGAATACCCAGCGATGTGCGGAGTCCCAATATCAACTTTTTGTAATAACCCAATGTCGATCAACGGCTCATTTTCCCACACATCAAGCACAGCTCCGTCAAGATGCTTTGTATCCAGAATGCGCTTTAATGCGTTTCCATCAACAACGGGTCCACGTGAAGTATTTATTAACACCGTCCCTTTTTTCATTTTGGAAATTCGTTCTTGTGAAAAAAGATGGAGTGTTGTATCTTCGCCTGTTTTTGTAAGAGGAACATGAAGTGTTATAAAATCGCATTCCATCAGTGAATCAAGTGGAAGTAAATTTGTGTTCCCTGTTTCCCGCGCCAGAGGCGGATCGTTTTGCAGAACGGTCATTCCCAATGCACTTGCATACCGAACTACTATAGATCCAATATTACCTATACCGACAACACCGATTGATTTGCCCTGCAATGAGAACGACTTTTTCTGGGAAAGATGTAAAAGTGCAGCGACTACATATTCCGCAACAGAATTGGCATTAGATCCCGGCGCGCTTGCAAATTCTATTGACTTTGATTTTAAATATTCAATATCCACATGGTCTGTTCCAATAGTTGCGCTGCCAACAAATCGCACTGCGCTGCCTTCAAGCAATTCTTTCGTTACTTTTGTTTCCGAACGAATGATCAATATCTCAGCATTGTGAACTGCTTCTGTTGTGATTTCTGCAGTTTCCAACGCACACACTTCACCAAATTGTTGGAATGCTTGTACAACACTTGGAATATATTTATCAACAACAATTCGCATTAAAAAAAATTTAACCACCATTTATACATTATAAACTGTTGATGCCGTTTCTCCGCCCCGACCAGTCCAATTGGTATGGAAGAATTCACCACGAGGCTTGTCGTTTCGTTCATATTGATGTGCCCCAAAATAATCACGTTGCGCCTGTAATAGATTATGCGGTAATGTTTCTGTACGGTATCCGTCATAGTACATTAACGCAGAAGATAATGCCGGAATCCATACTCCGCGTTGTGCAGCTTCTGCTACCACAGTGCGAAGCGATTGCTGATATTCATTTGCGATCTTGTTGAAGAATGGATCGAGCAACAAATTTTCTAAGTCATGATGAGCAACGAATGCTTCATTTATTTTATTTAAGAAGACAGAACGAATGATACATCCTCCCCGCCAGATCAATGCAATACCGCCGAAGTTCAAATTCCATTTGAATTCTTTCGCGGCAGCGCGCATAAGATTGAACCCTTGCGCATACGAAATGATCTTTGCCAGATACAACGATTTCTTCAATTCATCTATAAATAATTTCTTATCAGTACGAAGTGTTGACGTTGGACCATACAATTTTTTTGATGCAAAGACCCGTTCATCCTTGAGCGCAGAAAGACATCGCGCAAGGACAGATTCAGTGATTAACGTAAGTGGCGTACCGGTATCTAATGCAGTCACCACGGTCCATTTCCCTGTTCCCTTTTGACCTGCTTTATCTAAAATTGTATCAACCACTGCATTTCCGTTACTATCTTTAAAGCGTAAAATATCACGTGTGATTTCAATTAAGTAACTTTTTAATTCACCGTTATTCCAATCCTTGAACGCCTCATGCATCTCTTCATTGGAAAGTCCGAGAACCGTTTTCATCATTTGATATGTTTCGCAGATAAGCTGCATGTCACCGTATTCAATTCCATTGTGCACCATTTTTACAAAATGACCTGCACCATCTTCGCCCAACCAATCACAGCACGGAACACCACCCACTTTTGCAGAAATCGCTTGCAGAGGGGCTTTCACATGTTCCCATGCTTTTACAGATCCTCCGGGCATTATTGCCGGACCTAATAACGCCCCCTCTTCACCGCCGGAAACTCCGGTTCCAACAAAAAGCAATCCCTTTTGTTCAAGAGCTTTAACCCGTCGGGTTGTGTCCGGAAAATGTGTGTTACCACCGTCAATAAGGATATCGCCAGGTTGAAGTGACGGAACAATTGCATCAATCACCGCATCAACTGCTTTGCCCGCCTGCACCATCATCAGAATCTTCCGTGGTTGTTTTAATACTTCTGCTAATTCTGTATAGGAATATGCTCCAATGATTTTTTTTCCATTTGCTCTTCCTTCAACAAAATGTTTTACCTTATTGGTATCGATATCAAATACTGCAGTGGTGAATCCTTTGCTTTCAAAATTCAAGGCTAGGTTTTCTCCCATTACACCAATGCCAATTACAGCAATGTCTGCTTTTTTCTGCGTCATGGTATATCACCTTCTATTTAATTGAATTTTTCTTTGTATGCCCACAAACCCAATGCGGGGTTTGAGATGTAGAATATTTTTTCACCATCGGGCAAAATATTAAAACCATCCTTCAGAGTTTCAGGATTATATCGCTGTGTCATTGTTTGAAGATGTGCGTACTTGAAATTCACCGATTCAATTTCCTGCTTCGATAGTTTTCCGGGACAATAGGTTATCGTAAAACGTCCTTCGGATGAGCCATGAATTAAATGTGCAGCCGCTGAAAGATTGTTCTGCAAATCCTCGTTCTTTTTGACAAAATCTAATACTTCTGGAGTTTTGACATATCCATATTTTCTGATCAATTTATCTATGGTTTTATCTTCACCAAATTCCTGCAGTCCGGGAGCGAGAACAACTAATTCGCCCTCATCGGCAATAGCCATGCGTGTTCGGTAAATACTTTTATTGCCAAGCCATGTCGATTTAAATTCTTGCGGATCGAGATAGACAACGACTTTATGTAAAGGCTCATCCAGCATTTCAAAGTTTACCTTAAGAGATAATTTTGATGCCAGAAGAAAACATTCAACATCATCGCCGATATACAAACCACGAACAACTAATTTTCCCGAGTCATCTTTTCCGACAACAGTTTGGATATAAATAATTGGTAAATGTTTTGCAAAATTATCCGAGGCGTAATTGAGAACTTTTCGAACCGGTGTATCAGCCCTTCCCATAATACGCTCCATGCCGTATGCCGCGCCAAGAAAATGACTTTTATTAATCCCTTCCGAACCGCCGGTGCCGACAAAAATATTTTTGTTATAATTTGCCATGCCAACAACTTCATGCGGAACAACTTGCCCGATTGAATAGATAACATCGTAATTGCCTTCCACCAATTCCTTATCAACTTGTGCCAGCCATGGGTACCGTACTTTGTGTTCCGATACAGCATCAACAAACTCCGCAGGCACTTCTCCTAATGTTACAAGACCATTTCTCCAATCATGAACTTTAAATAATTCTTGGGGAATGGTGGAAAACATGTGCCCGATTTGAGAATATGTCATTGGAGAGTGCGTACCAAGCGCAGGAAGAACTGCTTTAAGTCGATCTTGATAATACTGATATGCAAATACTGTCAATGGACCGGCATACGAATGGAATCGTGTCGCATCCGGCGGAATGGCAAGCACTCGTTTCACGCTTCCGATTTTATCAAAAACAGAATTGAGTGCACTTCGCAATTCTTCATCCGAAAAGATTGTGCTGCTTGAACCTTTTGAGTAATATAACATGTGGGCGCACTCCTAATACACTTTAAACTGACAAAAAACTAACGTTGAATTCTTGCAGATCCGCCTTGTGCAAATGCACGCACTTGATCCACAGTGACCATGGTGGTATCACCGGGTGTAGTTGTTAGCATTGCACCGTGAGCCCAGCCAAGCCGGACTGCATTTTCCGGTGTTTCCCCTGATAAAAGTCCATAGAAAAATCCTGCAGCATATCCATCTCCACCGCCAACACGGTCAACAACATCAAGTTCACATGTTGGCGAAACAAATGTCTTGCCATCAATCCAAGCAACCGCTGCCCAGCTATGTCTATTGGTCGAGTGCACTTCGCGTAATGTTGTGGCAACTGCTTTTACATTCGGATATTTTTTTACAACTGCTTCAATCATTTTAAAAAATGCCGTCGGATCAAGGTCTGATTTTGACTCAACATCCTGACCGGGCATTCCTAAACCTTTTTGCAAATCTTCTTCGTTACCGACCAGTACATCTACATTCTCAACAATCCCGTGAATCACTTCTGCCGCTTTTTTTTCCCCGCCCCAAATATTCCAAAGCTTTGCGCGATAATTCAAATCAAAACTCGTAACAGCACCGGCTTTCTTCGCTGCCTTCATTCCTTCAATAATCAATTGCCCGGTAGTTTCTGAAAGCGCAGCAAATATGCCGCCGCTATGGAACCAGCGAACACCACCTGCAAATATTTCACTCCAATTAAAATCGCCGGACTTTAATTGTGCACCCGCCTCATTTGAACGATTGTAGAAAACTACAGGAGGACGCACACCATGACCTTGATCGCTAAACACCGTTGCCATATTTGGTCCGTTCACTCCGTTATGTTTAAAGTGTTTGTAAAAAGGTTTTACGCCCATTGCTCGTACACGCTCAGCAATTAATTCGCCTACCGGATAGTTAACCATTGCGGATGCAATACCGGTTTTCATTCCAAAGCAATCGGATAAATTTGCTGCAACGTTAAACTCGCCGCCGCTCACATGTATTGAACAAGATGTTGCTTTTCGAAATGGAATAATACCGGGATCAAGACGATGTACTAATGCACCTAACGATACAAGATCTAAGGCTCCTTCTTTTTTTATGTTCAAACCGCTCATTGTTTTGCTCCTTAGTTTTGAGAATATTTATTTAGAGGATATTTTTATATATAGTGTTAGTAGATTCTTTATGAAGAGTATATACTGCGCTGAATTCCTAATTCAAGCCCTCGCAGTTCAGCCAAACCGCGTAATCTGCCGATTGCCGAATATCCGGGAAATGTCTTCTTATGCAGATCATCCAGCATCTGATGCCCATGGTCCGGACGCATTGGAATAGATATTTTTCTATGATGCATAATTGTTACAAGTTCTTTGATTGCGGCATACATATCAACGTCGCCGTCAAGATGGTTATCTTCAAAAAAATCTCCTTCACCGTTTCGTTTTATATTGCGGAGATGAATAAAATTAATCCTGCCGCCAAACTCCCTAATCATCTGAGTAATGTTGTTTTCTTTTCGAACACCCAATGATCCGGTGCAAAAGCAGAGTCCATTATGAACCGATGGAACGACATCGAATATTTTTTTCAGTTGGTCTGAAGTACTAACAACTCTTGGCAAACCAAAAACGTGAAACGGCGGATCATCTGGATGAACTACCATATTAACACCACACTCCTCGGCAACCGGAATGATCTGCTTCAAAAAATAGAGAAGATTATTTTGCAATTGTTCGGCACCAATTTCTGCATATTTTTCTATTTCAAGTTTAAAACTATCAAGTGTAAAACTCTCTTCACTCCCAGGCAATCCCGCAATAATATTTCGTTCTAAGCGGTATTTTTCTTCGCTTAGCATGCCATCGTATTTCTTTTTGGCTTTTTGCAGTATTTCCTCAGAATAATCCTGTTCAGCATTTTTACGTTTTAAGATGAAAACATCAAACGCTACATACGCCGCCATTTCAAATCGCAATGCTGTCGATCCATCTTTAACGGTATATGCTAAATCGGTTCTTGTCCAATCAAGCAGCGGCATAAAATTATAGGTAACAATCTTAATTCCGTACGCCGCAAGATTGCGGATTGTTTGCTTATACGTTTCGATATATTGTTGGAAGCCTTCACGCTGGGTTTTAATATCCTCATGAACTGGAACACTTTCTACCACTGACCACGACAAACCGGATTTTTCAATAACAGATTTTCGTTCGTTAATTGCTTCGATACCCCATTCCACACCGTTGTGAATATGATGCAATGCCGATACAACTCCGGTACAGCCCGCTTGTTTTATATCCAAAAGTGAAACAGGATCATTCGGACCGAACCAGCGCATTGTTTGCTGCATTCGATATATAACATTTTGATATGACGGGACCACTTTACTCATTCTTATCCTTATAGATTATTTTATACACCTGCGTAAACATTAAAGCCGCCATCAACAGGAATAACAACACCCGTAACAAACTTGGAAAGATCAGAAATCAAGTACAATAGAGTTCCGATCAATTCATCCGGTTCACCAAATCTCCCCATCGGCGTATTATCAATAATTTTATTCCCACGAGCAGTAAGTTTTCCGGTTTCTTTGTCTGTTAATAAAAAACGATTTTGATCGGTCAGAAAGAATCCCGGAGCTATGGCATTCACACGGATATCCAGTTTTGCGAAATGAACTGCAAGCCATTCTGTTAAATTGTTGATGCTTGCTTTTGCTGCTGAGTACGCCGGAATTTTCGTCAGGGGTCGGAATGAATTCATGGAAGAAATATTGATGATGCTCCCACCTCTTCCTGCCATATCCTCGGCAAAGACTATTGTGGGAAGAACGGTTCCCAAAAAATTTAAATCGAATACTTTTCTGAACCCTTCTATATCAAGTCCAAAGAATCCTTTGGACAAATCTCCCATCGTATCTTTGGTCAGAAACTCAACTTGTGTGGTTGCTGTTGGCGCGTTGCCTCCCGCTCCGTTGATAAGCACATCAATCTTACCCAAATGCTTGTTGATTTCGTTTTTTGCTTCAATCAATGTTTTTTTATCGAGAACATTGCCAAAGACACCAATGGTTTTTGTCCCTGTTTTTTCGGCAACAAGTTTTGCGACCTCGTCTGCTTTTTCTTTAACAAAATCAACAATCGCAATTTTAGCGCCGGCACTTCCCAGTCCCATTGCAAACGACGTTCCAATAACTCCGCCGCCGCCGGTAATAACAATTACTTTTCCTTTTATATCGTCCAACGAATATTTTATCATTATGTCCCTTTAATATTGTTTCTGTGAATTGAGTGTAAGATCAGTGAGATCGGCAATGCTGATTGGTTTTCCGCTTTCGATACTCTTTCGTGCGGCAATGCCTATCAATACAGAAAGTGCTCCATCGCGAATGCCGGCTGCTCTATGTAGAGGATCGTTGTTTTGCTGATTGAGAAATATTTCATCTTTCAATCGATCGTCTCCTCCACCATGTCCTCCGCCTTCTTCTGAAACATGAACAAATTCCATTTTGCCAAAATTATCCGTTATTTGAATTTCATCGTACTTTTCCATAGTCCATGGCTGGCGTTCGTGAATCCACGCTTCTATCCTACCTTCGGTTCCATTGAATGCGATACGATATCCTTCGTACGGAGAATATGTTGTTAATGAATAACTGACCTGAACATTATTTTTATATTTTATTTGCACTGCCATCTTATCGTAAATATTAATGTCTTCTTTCCATACGCAGCCATCGCGCACATATCCGTCGTATTTTTCATTCTCGACATACAATGCCATTAGCCGTGCATCTTTGGTCACATCAAAAAAGAATTTGCACTTGTCTTTAAAGGCGCAACCACGGCATGTTGTAGACCTGAATGAATTATTCTTTCCGTAAAATTCCAATTCACCATACGCATTTACTAATAATGGATCTGAATCAATCCACCAATTTAACAGATCGAAATGATGGGTTGCTTTATGGACTAACAGCGTTCCTCCTTTTTCCCGCAAACGGTGCCAGCGCCGAAAATAATCTGCACCGTGGTACACATCAAGATACCAGTGAAAATCAACTGACGTTACCCGTCCAATTCTTCCTTGAGACAACAGTTCTTTTATTTTTGAACGGTGCGGAGAATACCGATAATTAAATGTGACAATTATTTTTTTTCCGTATTTACGTTCAGCGTCAAGAATTTCTTTCAACTTAATTTCATCGGTCGTTAACGGTTTTTCGGTGATCACATTAATTCCCGCGGCAAGAGCTTTTACAATAAAATAATTATGTGTTGCATCCACCGTTGTTACAATTACAGCTTCCGGATTTGTTTTCTTCAGCATCTCATCAAAATCCGTGAAGACCGGGCAGCTGACATTCATATGCGTTTTTGCAAATTCCAACCGTCCTGGATTAATATCGCACAATCCTACGAACTCAATACTCTTGCCGTATGTTTTCACAGCATCTCTGCCCCACATTCCTGTCCCACGATGTCCTGTACCAACCATAGCAATGCGAAGAGGTTTTCCCGGAACAAGTAATTCCGCAATTGCTGAAATAGGATTGGTTAACATCGTTCCTAACACAACGGCAGATGTTCCTGCAACAAATGTTCTTCGAGAAATATTTTTTTCGGGATTCATAGTTCATTCCTCAATACAATTAAACAAGAAATTCGAAACATCTGGAAAATCCTCATTCAATGACTGTAATTGTTAACGTCTATGGCATCCCTAATAACGTCAAAATGTAACCTGTTCAAGCAACCTTGCGAAGGTTATTAAGGAATTTTGCTAAACCTTCGCAAGGTTCTATGATTTTTGTGATGCCCTATCATAATATTTTATTGTGCTTCTAATAACTTCTGCATTTCAACTCCTGCAGTTATCACCGAGCCTAAACCGCGCGGGTCATGCTTTGGAGTTTTCCGTTCAAAATAAAATTCAAGATCATCTCCAATTCCCGTTCCTTGGCAAATTCCGGACACCGTTCCATCCTCCGCAATTTTTCGTTTCACACCTTCCCATCCAGCTAATGCATTATTTGTATATTTCTTATCAATCCAACCGTTTCGTACACCGCGTGCCATTGCCAATACAAACATTGCAGTGCACGATGTTTCTTCATACGATTCCGGATGATCTAAAACCTGATGCCACATTCCATTCGCATTTTGATATTGCGATAATCCTTTTATTTGCTGGCGGAATATTTTCAGAACCTTATCATAATCTTTGTGCGACGTTGGCAGAAGTGTTAACGCCTCTGAGATCGCCCATATCATCCAGCCATTTGCTCTTCCCCAATGTGCCGCACCTTGTTTTTGTTGCTGATCGTACCAGCAATGCGCCGATAATCCGGATTTCGAATCAAATAAATACTTATTGAAGTTGATAATCTGCCGAGCTGCATCATCATAATATTT
The DNA here is from genome assembly GCA_030679145.1 of Bacteroidota bacterium. Taxonomy (GTDB): domain Bacteria; phylum Bacteroidota; class Ignavibacteria; order UBA10030; family UBA8401; genus UBA8401. The sequence continues at coordinate 14,603 of JAUXTU010000048.1, forward strand.
TTTATCACCGGTCATCTTTGCATATCGTAATAAAAATGGAACTCCCATAAATAAATCATCCGCCCAAACTGTTAACGCTTCCGGCTCCGGTCTGCACAATGTTCCATCGAATAATCGAGATTGCTGATACGTGATATACTGTGCTATGGTGTCAATTATTGATTTGGATTCAGGAAGGATTCCTTTCAAATACAATTCAACAAACGGAAGCGTTGGCGCGGAAGAATCATCTAACATTGATTTTCGAAACAATCGGTAATTAAACCCCGATGTGTTATGAAGAACAGAGTATTGATGCCGGAAATAATCGTACGTATCCAATGTTGTTGCGCAATATTTTTTTACAAAATCTGAATAGTGCTTTTCTTTTGTCGCATCCGCCAACAATGAAACCGCAAGCGTTGTTTGTCCGTTTGCATAGTGCCATTCGAAGTACGAGTGTTGTTTAAATGATGCGTCCGCCGGAATAACATCATTCATTTCAAGTTGGGTTCTGGGTAATTGCCACCGCAGAATCTGTTTTCCAATTTGATAAAATAATTTAATTTCTTTTTCTGGCGGGAAAACGTTGTCAAACAACGGCTTACTTCCTGTAGAATCGCTTGTAAACGGACCAATCAATAACCAGCGATGAACAATGGAATCTTTCTTGAAAAATGATTTTACAGAAAATGATAATCGCTGGTCAAACGATCCATTTATATTCAAAAATGCAAAATGTACAGCATTGGTGGATGAAGAATGCACCGATTTTATGAGTATGGCATTCTCACCACTTTTTAATGATAGAGAAACTGTCTTAGGGAAATGGAACATATCATATGCAATCTCTTTGTATTTCTCCGTTCCATTTTCATTTGAGTATTGCAGTTGACCGTTTACCCAAATTTTTAATGGCGCATTGTGGCTTATACCAAGAGTTACGTTTGAATCATACGGTGAAGAAATAGATGACACTGCATAACATACTGCATCGCTCACACGAGGAAATTCTTCGCTAAAATCAATTGACTGAATTGTAGAACTTGGCGTTTGCTGCGAAAAAGAGAATTCAAAACTTGTTTCTCGAATAAGTTTATCGGTAACTTTTTTGGCTGCTGCAATCGGAGAATCCGTAATCATTTGACTATAAACGACAAACACAGCCGCAATCATTAGAAACAATATTATTAATGATGATTTTCTCATCGCGTATTTGCCTCTGCTCTTACTATTTTGGAATTCAGTGCGTTGACCATTGTAGAAACATTCGATAAATCATTTCCAATTAAATTTATCTTTTCCGATTTCTCTCCCTGAACAGAAAGAAAACATTTCACAGGTGATGTTGATTTCGAAGAGTAAATGGATCCGTTTTGAGTATTGTTGAACTGGAACAAGTTCTCAGTATTTGGCGATGCCTGTGCCTGAAATCCGTTTAATGTTAATCCGTTAACATTGTCTGCAATAAATGCAGAACGGACATCTTCTTCTTGAAATTTCAGAAAAATATTACTGAAGGATATATTTTTTACGTGACGAACAAAAAAACCGTATGCGGGAAGAATTCCCCAACCCGTGCTTTCAGGATATTGGTCTTCCGATTCAGGAATAATCTTTTTCGCATCCTCAAGTGTTCCGCCCCCTTTGTAGTTTATCGTAATATTGTTAAGCGAAATATCTTCAGCATAATAATTTGGTATTCCGGAAATTGAGCAGCCAATGGAACCCACATTAGTAGCAACGACATTGCTGATAGTAATTCCTTTAACAGTACCAATGTTCGGAGTGACTGCTGATGCAGTATGTTTCCTTCCTCTGTTTCCCAATCTAATATACATAGGAACTTGCGGTCCATCGATTGTAATATTTGATATTGTAATATTTTCGAGTACGCCGCCGTCAACATTTGTTAGCGAGATGCCACTAATACCATCTGGATAACCAACTTTTGCAATTCTGTTTGCCGAAGGTTTTACAACAATATTTGTTATCGCAATATTTCTGAAACCACCGGTCGATTCAGTTCCCGTTTTAATGGCATTACAATGGCTGCTAACAACACAATTTGAAATTGAAATATTTTCTGTAATGAATGGCGACGTACTTTTTAATGTGATCGCATCATCTTCCGTATCTCCAATACAATCTGCAATGACAACATTCTTGCATCCATCAATATCCATCATATCGTTATTCTGGTTTGCGTGATTATACACGGTGATCCCTTTTATAAATAGATTTTCGCACGCCAAATATTGCTGCATCCACATTGCAGAATTTTTTAGTGTGATGTCTTCTATCTTAACAGAATTGCATTGCACAAAACGGATCACATACGGTCTGTTCATATACCGATCCGGTTTTACTTTTGTAATTACTTTGAATGCCTCGCCCTGGCCGTCAATAATCCCTTCACCGCGAATTGAAATATTTTTTTTCCCTTCAGCGTAGAAGAGGCTGTATTTCAAAAAAAGATCGTTATATGATTTGATGTTTGGAATATATTCTTTGTACTGTTTAATATCCGTGCTTCCAAGAATCAACGCACCCATTTGAAGATAAAGATCAACATTATTATTCAATTCAATTGATCCGGTAAGATATTTCCCTGGTGGAAACAGAACGGTGCCTCCATTTTTTGAACACGAATCAACCGCGCGTTGAATTGCGCTGCGATCATTTGTTACTCCATCACCTGCCGCTCCAAATGCCTTAACATTGAACACCGTTCCTTCGCCAACTTGGGCAAAGATAAATGGTGCAAGAATCATCAATAACGACACAAATGTGTAATAATATTTTACCATAAAGAGAAATTGTTTTATTGTTACAAAATAACCTGATTACTTTTTCTTTCCAATATCTACACGAACCGTGTACACCTGAGGAGTTCCGGTTTTGTCCGTGCTGAATAAAACATACGTTCCATTTGTTGAAAACCGCGGATGCGGATGCGAACCCTGACCTAACATACTCGATCCGTGACGAAATAGAATTTTCTTTTCCACAATGTTTTTCTCACCACGTGTAAGCAATGCCAAAAGCTGGTCATCATCATTCACCTGGTCTACAATCCAATGCTTGTTATCTTTGAAAATATTCTGATGTCCCGGCGATACCTGCTCATAATAATTCTGGTTCACCTTATTATCTATCGATTGAAAACTCAGAAAATGTTTTCCCACATTTGAACCAATTCTGTATTTTGATATCGAAGAAATATATTTCCCGTCCGCACTCCATGTCTCGTGCGTGCGCTGCGTTCCATACACTTGTGCCACCGGACCTCCGTCTGTTCCATCAATATTCACCCACCATACACGCACAGGAGCATGACCCACGAGCAATGGGCGCCCAAATTTTTCCCATTGCCAGCAATACATAATAAGGTTCGGATTAGCAGGATTTGCTTGCACATGACCTATATTAAAACCCATGTCCATAGTAATTTGTTTTAAAGACTTATCCTTAAGATTGAGTTTGTAAAGGGTGTAAGGTCCATACCCACAATCGTCAGGGTTAAATTCTTTTTTGTTTGTAGAAAAAACAAACCATTGTGCATCGCAAGTAACAGTAAATGATCCAACAGCAAATTTTTGTGGACTAAAATCATAAACTTCTTCTGCTGAAAATGTTTCGGTGTTCAACTCACACAACATCGTCCCGTCAAAGTACCACAGTTTTTTGAATTGCGGTAGGTGATCCATATTCCTCAATTCTTTTGCAGCAGTCATTTGTATCATCTCACCGGATTGCAGATGCAATTTATATAATTGTTTGCTCCCTGACCGGTCTGAATAAATTATAGCAGTCGTATCATTGATGAATGACTCATTCGTAAAATACGGATGGCTGTTTTTGCCCGTTGATGTCCACTGTGTAATTTCACATCCGGTGGTATCATCTATCCAAGTTTTCTTTTCGGATGGCATTACTTTCCCAATATATCCTTGTTCTTTTTTTGACAAAGATAGTATACCGTCAGACGCATGACAGAAAACAATAATCTGAAAAGATAGGGCAATAAATAATGAATACTTCATTAATCTTGACATTTTAAAAAATCGATAATCAAATTTTATCTGCTTTAGAATACCATACGCAATCAACGGAAGGTATCTATTTGTTAGTATAGCTACAATTCCTTAACGCTTTCTAAACTTTCCGGCTGTTGTTTTTTTACATCCTTCAACAATGAATACGCATCCTGATCAATAAAGAGTTTTGCATTTTTGTGCCTTCGCAAAATCGAAGCCGGGCATTGTATTGATATTGCATCGACGATAGATTGTTTTACTGCTTCTGCTTTTGAAGTGCCGGGCACAACAACGCTTAACGCCTGCGCTGAAAATAATGTCGGAATGGTTAATGTAATAGCAGATTTCGGGACATCTCGAAAGCTTTCAAAACATCCGTCATTCACTTGCTGCTGTCTGCACATATCATCAAGCAGAACAACTTTTACAACTTTCGGATCATTAAAATCGGCAACCGGAGGATCGTTAAATGCAATATGACCATTTTCCCCAATACCCATGCAGACGAGATCAATTTCTTTTTCTTGAAGCAATTCAGCATACCGATCGCACTCTTTTTGAATATCAACAGTTTGCGAATTGATGATATGCACATTTTTAAAGTTTACTTTTGAGAATATATTGTTTTGAAGATACTGACTGAATAATTGCGGTGATTTTTGCGGCAAACCAATATATTCATCCATATGAAATGCCGTAATTCGAGACCAGTCGATTGTCTTTTTTTTCGTTAACGAATCGAGCATTTCGTTTTGTGAAGGTGCTGCTGCAAACACCACGCGCAGTTCATCTTTTATTTTTAATTTCGCAATTAAAATTTTCTCTGCATGGTCTGCTGCTTTTTCGCCTAACGCTTTTCTATCCTGTAATATCACCACCGATAGATTGTCTTTATAAAATTCAATTTTTGTTTCCATATGCTGCTCTCTAATATGTGTAAGTAGTTTCTGTCCTTTAAATAGAATATTGATAGTGGATTATTTTTTCCATTCATATTCCGCTTGCCGGGATATGAAATGTTTTGTTTGTTCCTTGATCGGACAAAATTTCCAGTCCGCTTAATAATAACGAAATTCAATTTACTCAAAGAGACATCTAAAAATTGTATTCGCACGCTTTATGCGTGCATAAAAAAATTCAAAATTAATCGTTTTTCGCAACCATAAAGGTTGCGGATACTATAAATCAGAAGTTTTTAGAATTCTCTCAAAACAAATTTTTTGAAGATAAATGTATTCATGATCTACAATTCTTTTTCTTACTTCATCCTTGTTACCGAAAATGCAACTTTCTTTTTAAAGCCATTAACCGGCGGCGCTACTGTCATGATTATCGGATATGCCTTAATTGCCGGGTACGGCGACCAATAATACTGTTCTCCTTCACCCACAATAAGTGTTACATCACCTTCAGAAATTTTAAATTGGAATGCGGCATTCGGATACGAAATTTCAACGGTCGTTGCATCAACCCGCCGCATCACCATTCCCTCGTGATGCACAAATGGTTCAATAATGCTTACCGTATCCAGGTCGTCATGAAATACTACTTGAATGGATTTGGAATATGACGAATCCTTAAATAGATAATTGATTGAATATCCTATCCCGCCGGCAAGAAGACGTTTATCACGCAACTCTCCTTTTGTAAAAACGGAAAAATTACCATGCGATATTTCTTTTGACTGAAGCATTGCATCAAATTCATACAGATTAGTAAAATATCCCCGTTTGTTACTGTATTCTATGCGGGGTGTCATGCATGCAACCGAATCAACTTCCGGAAAATGCATTGGCTCAACGCGAATATATTTTGTTTGACTTGCGGCTTGTAGCATTCCAAAATTATCTGCCCATATCAGCGATGCTGCTCCGCCCGTTGGGCGATGCATATATTTGCTCTTATCCCTTTTCTCGCCATCTTTATAATTATATGCCGTAACGGTTGAGATGAAAGTCTGCGTTCGAACTTGAGCAACATTCATGAAGGGGAGAACTTTCAACCATGGTTTCTCTTCCGTGGGAAGAGTTTCAAGCTTCCGCACCCCAGGCTGTTCTATGGAATATGCCATTGCCAAATTTTTTGCTTTTGCAAATGTAGTATAGATACACGGCGGTTTCGACATTACACGGGAATAATGCGGTCCATATCCAATTAACCCATCGGTAATATTTTTTCGAATATTTTGCAGATTGGCAAATGCGGCTGCTGCATACCGCAAATCGGCGTTAGCAAGAAGTGCAAATAACACCTGTACACCATCCGAAGTGGCACTGCCAAAGGTTGTCCATTTATTGGACCGTGATCCCCACGAATCATCCATGATGCCATCCGGAAGAATGAACGAAAGATGTGTGCTCACCGAATGTCGAATAAGAGAATCGATAAAAGCATCGTTCGTTAGGCGAGCATAGTACGCCATTCCCCATAATGACATATCCATTTCATAACCCAGATCAGAACCTCGCTTTGTTCCGTTCTCGTATCCACCTTCACCATCAATAAACCCGTCATCATTCATTTTTGATGCAATCATATGTGCTAACCATCGGGCTTTCGTCAGATATCGTTCGTCCGGGAATAATGAATTTGCGCGAGCAAGACTTGCGGTTGATGTTGCACAATAATTAATGCTCGCAAATTCATGATTCATGACCGAAGTAATATAATCAGCCGCACCGATGATCGCTTTTTTCCAGTTTACCTGTTCTACTTTCGATAGATGTTTTTCCATCAATGGCCATGCTTCCAAAAACATCAGCAGTTGGTCTGTCGTTGTTCCAGTCCACTCCTCAGGTGTTTCCTTCCAGCTTCCGTTTACCTCTTGCTTTTTAATCAGCCAATTGCCTGTTGCAACAGCCGCTTGTAAAAATCTTTTTTCGCCGGAAATTTGATACGCAACAACGAACGGATAGACCGATTCTGCCGCTCGTGTGTGCAGTATATTGCAGTGATAACATTGTATAGCTCCATAGTCTGCCGATTTTTTATCAGTGATCTGGCGTTTCTGCAGTGCATCCATTAAACTGACAATTGTTTGTCCGTATTCTTTTTTAAGATCAACAGTGGTTGCTTTTTGTTGAGCAACAAGAGTTGAAGCAACTGTTAATGTCAATAAAAGAAAAATCACAGAATGGAATATTTTTAGAATGTTCATATAATTAGTAACTATTGTAATGTGAATTCTATATTGTTGTTGACAAATGTAATTTCATTCTCGTTCATCTTTGTGCTCACCCGAATACGATATGTTCCTGCCTTAAATGGAAGACTAAATTGAACCGGTATAATCTTCGGCTCCAAATCAAGAGGCGCATTGAGTTGTTGTATTTGAGTTGTACTTAAGGAAATTGTTTTACTCCCTTCGATACGTTCCAACGTTACTGTAATATCTTTTGCTTCTTTCGTTCCAATATTGTGTATCGGACAAGTGACCGTAACGTTTCCAGATTCTTTCCGATCTATTTGAAGATCGTTTGACGTAACCGCAAGATCGCACATTACTTCGCTAACGGCAGGCTGGAAACTTACCGATAATTGCTTCACTTCAATCAATTCTTCTTTTCGCGGCAGCAGCGAAAGAGCAAAAGACGAATTACGGCGTTCAATAATTACTGTGTCGATTACTCTCGGAACATCAACAGTACCATCATTGTTCGCATCTTGTCCCTGCAAAAATAAATATTTTCCGGCAGCAAGTTGTCCAAAAATAATCGATCCGCTCAACTTAGATTGTGAGTGATTGTAAACCCGTACTGCCATACCGCTTTGTTCAGTATTGATGACGAAGGCAGAGAAATCCGAACTGAATCCTTTCCAAGTAATTGGTGGAAATGGATAGAATGAATCCACGAGGGGCGAACCAAGATACATCGATTCAAGCAAGGTTGCTCCATTATCTCTTTGCTCGCGCAAATCTCGAATTTCTATTCGGTCAGTATAATATCCCTCGGTAGTCAGCAGTGAAAAATTATTCTCAACTTTTTGCAGTGCACTGCGCAAATGTTGTACTATCGATTCATCATTTCCAGAAAGACGAAACCGCATATAGGATGATCCGGATGTCATCAAAAGTTTGTCGTACGTTGTGTTATGAGTAATGCCTCTCCATAGTTCTGCCGTTCCCCAAAAATTACTTGATCCCTGCAAAATCTTTACTGCCCATGCTTCCGAACCAACCGCAGCATCTTTTACATTTTTGCCTGAATATTTATTAATCAACTCAAGAGCATATTCTGTTGGTTCAAAATATTTCTTGTCGGAAAATAATAATCCGGCTGAAAGCAATTGTGCCTGCATATCGGGTTCACCGTCAAAGTCATAATAACTCCAAAACATACCGGGGTGATGCCAACTGTCTGAAAATCCGCCAATGGCATCATCCTGAAAACGGATTCCTGCCGGAACAATTCCTTTCGGCTTCCCTTTATCCGTCCGCATACAATCTTCCAGCCATGAATCGCTCCATTCTTTTACTAGAGAAAGCGTTGTTGGATGTTGATTGTACCATGCAACCCATCGGACTGCTTTTACTGTTCGCGTATTCATCGAAACATCGCAACTTTTCGGAGCCGTAGTATCCATTGCTGTAGAAGAATACCAACTGGAACGGAAATGCCGATGACCTAAGGGTGTAATACCAGTCCACAAATCGTTCATCATCTTTACACTTTGCATGCATCGTTCAACATAGATTGGGTTTCCATAATCGAATCCGATCATCATTGGCTGTGTATCGGCAATTGGCTCCGAAGAATGTTCAACATCCCTTACATATTTTGAAAATCCTTTGTAGACATATTCGCTCGTCCACATTCCATCAACTAACCGTTTCATTCCCTTTAATGCAATTGGGTCATCAATGGCTACGCGGGCAAATGGCCACCAGCGAAGCATTTCACAATCATCATCATACTTCCCGCCGAACTCTCCATTTTCCGCCTGCCGCTTTTCTGTCCAATAATAAATAATGTCTAACATTCGTGATGTTAGTTTGTGTTGAAGAAATGCCCATTGCGGAACGTCAGCAGGTGTTGTGTCAATTTTTTCTTTTACAGGAAATTTTCCCAGATAGGTTTTAAGAAGCGGATAATTGCCATAGTACTTCGCTAATTGCAAAAGAAAGTTTTCTGCCTTTATAATTTGAAGTTTGAAATGCTGTTCCACCCAAACCCAGTACGCAGTAATTCCTGCCGACCATGTTCCTAATACCCATAAAGGATGGCCGGACACAGAAGCGATCTCTTCAAATGCAGATCCAGCAATCTCCGTATTTTGGAAAATTCCTGTCTGATTGATTTCTGAACTCCAACCCCAACCTCCCGCTTTACGCAGTTGATCTCCTTGTATGTAGAGATCAGCAAGATGAATACTCAAATCATTTCGGAAAGATGGATGTTCCATTTTCTCTTCTAAAAGAAGTGAGCGTCCATATTCAACCAAAGCGCGCGGAGTCTGCGCATTTAGCTGTGATGCCATGGCAAATAATAAATGTGCTTTCTCTATTCGATAGGCATCGGGAATTGCATCAACAATACGCGATGCTTCAACAATATCACCGGCATTGATTAATTGCAATGCCAGTCCTCCATTCGGCGCAAGAAGATTTTCTCTTTTTCTGTACACACCTTCCGTAAATTCTATTGGACCAATGTCGTCTGAAAAAAGCATAATAGAAGCAAGTGTGCTTGGTTGACCAGCAGCGTTAATTTTAAAAACCAGCGCGCCATTTTCTGCCTTTACACGAATAAGAAATTTCCAAATTGCAGGGGGATTGCCACCTTCAGTTTCCATGGAATATGAAATACACGAATCCTTAATCACACGTTCATTAACACTAATTGCTCCTTGCCAAACCGCCTTCTCGCCGCCAGCCATCACAAGCTCTGCAGCATAAAATCCATTCGGAACATCAACTCGAAATTCAACTGCTCCTTTGTTTGTAATTCCGTTCGCATGTTCATTATTGATTGGATGCTCTGTCGATTTCGAGATATAACCTGTACAACCTTTTGTTAAAAGTCCATACCCAATTTTTTTTGTGTAGAGAGAAGTTGGCGATACAGAAATCGTATTCTTATTAGAAGCGACCGATGTGTTGTTAAAATCGAGCGTACGTGTGCGGAATATTTCTTCGGATCGGCATTCCGTTCCTATGAAAAAAATAACGGCAGCCACTGTCAGAATCGCAATATTATTTATTTTTAAATTGATCATGTAATTTTATATTCTATGCGCAGCTGTTAAATTTTCCGTAAAATGCCTTTTCCAGTTTCACCGGAATTACGAACTAATAGTAATACGAGAATTCCACCAACAAACGGTACTATGCTTGCTGCTATCAAAATCGGTTCAAACGAATATTGATCGGAAAATTTTCCAATTAAAAATGTGGAAATGATCGTTAGAATACCGGCGGCAGTTCCGCTCAGTCCGCTTACGGTTGCAACCGAATTGCTTCTATAAATATCAGATGGCAGCACAAGTGCAATAGTTGAAAATGCGGCATACGCAAATGTTGATATTGCCAATAATCCTGCAATTGCAAAAAGGTTTGAAGTGTAGATTGTCGGTATCAACATCAGCATGCCAATTGCGCCAAAAATGACAACTGCCTTTCGCGCACTCCCCACCGACCATCCTTTTCCAATTAACCAGCTCGAAAATCCTCCGCCGGCAAAATTTCCTAGATCTGCTGCAACAAATGGAATCCAAAATGCTATCAACGTGTCTTCCGGTTTAAATCCTTTTGACACGAGTAAAATCATCAGCCAATCTGCAATAAAAAACCAAACAGGATCTGTAAATGAACGTGCAATAATTACGCCCCACGTTTGTTTTAACTTTAAAAGTTCAACCAATTTCGGCCGCGGTAAATTTTTATCTTCGTCTCCCGCACTCTCTACCCTATCTGCTAAGATCATTTGTTTTTCTTCATCAGAAATTCTTGGATGATCTTCCGGCGAGTGATACATCATTCGCCAAACGATGATCCAGAAAAATCCTAATGTCCCGGTAAGAAGAAACGCCGGCTGCCAGCTTCCAAAATAAGAATAGAGCCAAATAACAAATGCTGGCGCTATAGCTGCACCAATTGAAGAACCGCTGTCGAACAACGCTACTGCCCATCCTCGTTCTTTTTTAGGAAACCATTCTGAAACGGCTTTTGTTGCAGCGGGCCAATTTGCCGATTCTCCAAAACCTAACAGCAAACGAAAAAATGCAAAACTTCGCAAACCTGTTGCTAACGATGTGAGCATTGCAATAATTGAATAACTTGCAACTGTTAGTGTTAATCCAACACGCGTACCAATCCGATCAACTAATCGCCCTAACACCGTTTGACCAATTGCATACGCAACACGAAACGAAATAACAATAAACGCATAATCTTCATTCGTCCAGCTATATTGTTTTTTCAGAAATGGTGCTAATGCCGATAGAGTTTGTCGATCGATGTAATTTATTACCGTTGACGCAAAAAGCATTCCGCCAATCCACCATCGCAGATTTTTGATCGGTTGTTTGTTCATTTGTTTTAAATTAGTGGGCATTCAATATTTCCTTTTCCCGCAATGTGTTAATGATCGAATTTATAATGATAGTATTCCGCCAAAAACCGAAGACCAAACGCTGTTCCTACATCCCGCTGTAATATTCGATGTTTTCCGCTTTTAATATTCATGCGTAAATTATAGAACCCACCCGCAAGATTTGGATCGGGATGATCTTTCGCATATCGATTGTTGACAACCCACCGAAATGATTTTTCAATATTTTCTTTAAACTCATCGCCCACTCCGAGTTTCAGCAACTTTATCCATACTATTCCTGCAAAGGATGAAGTGGATCCGGACGGAGAGTTTTCTATCGATGTTCCATCGATAAGATTTTCATAATATATCGTACCATCTTTTTTCTGATATTTTGTATAGAATTTCATGGTCTTTTTTGCAGCATCAAGATATTTTTTGTCTCCGGTCATTTCATATCCTTTAATCAACGATTCGGCATACCAAATATTAAACCGAGGATGAAAACTATTTCTCTCTTTATTATTTGGAGTGTAATCCATCCACAGTCCTTCAGGTCCTTGTTTCTCAACTAAACTATTGCAAAGATTGATAAATACTTTTTTATATTTTTCATTTTTCGTGTATTCATACATATCATAGTATAAATATCCTTCGTTGTTCGGACGTGCAACATCGGTAAGCACCTGTTCATTTTTCTCGGGCCAAAAATCGCTCCACGTTTTCTGTACATCACCCGTTACGGGATCTACAAAATCATAAAACATTCCCTCGTTGGGAAGATACATGTGTTGAAGTGCCCATTCTCCGGCTGTTGTAGCAACGGAAGCATATTTTTCGTTCTTTGTTATTTTCCACAGTTCAAAAATTCCATTCGCACCATCGCATAACGTTGTAAAACAAATTTTTTCAATGCCTGCTCCATGGATTGTTTTCATCATTCCTTTTAACTTCGGATGATCTTTTATTTCTAAACTGATCCACCAATTTCCGGCGCGGACGGCGTTATCCAAATATTTTTTATTGCCGGTAATTTTGTATGCTTCTACCAATCCATAGATGATTTGTCCGGTGTGCCACGCCGGCTCATAGGGAGACCACTTACCATCTATGATATTGTAATCACCACGCGCCATTCCCTTTTCATCAAGAATTACAGTGCTTGCATATGTTGCACCGTCTTCAATAACCGTGCGAATCATATTCTTTAATGAATCATTGTCCGATGCTGGTGAGATTGACACAGAAAGAAACGATAGAAAAACCAATGCAAAATATATTTTAAATAATTTCTTCATATTATTTTTCCTTCAAATATTTATCAAAAAATTCCTTTGTATACTTCAGTGTTTTAGTAAACCAAGGATTAAACAGCCAAAACGAATGTGGTGAATCAGAAAGTGTGTGGATTGTCGAATAAATTTTATATCTCGTTAATTGAGCAATCATCTCATCTCGTCCAACATGATATCGTTCTAACGAGCTATTGATGAATGCGATCGGCACCGATTGCCGGGATACAAAATTTATTGGTGATGCTTCTTTCCATACATCAGGCCGCTCTTGATATGAATAACCGAACCAAAGTGTGCAGGCAGATGGCTTTGCTGAATTTGAATCCCGCCCACTTTCCTCTGGATGTGTTAAATCTACTGGACCGTCAACATTTACAACTGCTTGAACATCGCTTGAATAATTTTTGTTAGCGTCCGGTCCTTCAAATTGTTGAAGACCATTAGTCACACCAAGAAAAGATGCCAGATGCCCTCCCGCAGAACAACCATACACGCCAATGTTTGCAGTATCAATTTCATACTCCAACGCGTGCATACGCAGCCATCGAACCGCCGATTTTAAATCAAAAATTGCAGCAGGATATTTTGATTCGGGAGAAAGCCTGTATTCAACAACAGCAGTAACATAACCATTTGCAGCTAAATGTTTTGCCATCGGTATTTCCATCGAACGATCACCCGATCGCCATCCCCCGCCATGGATAAGAATAATTGCCGGATTTTTTTTGACAGATTTTGAAGGATGAAAAAGATCTAAATGAAGTTCGCGTTTGCCAATTTTTGAATACACTAAATTAAAATTAGATTCTAATCCAGAGAGATTGCTTGTATCTACTCTTGTTATCGAAGGATAATGTTTCATCACCTTCTTCTCAGCGCTTTCAATGGTATAATAATTATCTCTTGGAATTGAATGAATGGTAACCGCATTTTGTGCGAAAACAACACTACTCGCTAATATTCCAAAATAGAAAATATGTTTTATACAGTTATTCAATGAATTCAATCCTAATAATATTTTCGCTTAACAGCCGGTGTATCACTTCACATTAACAACATTGATTTGGAAATTCTATTTGCCTGCAAATCGGCTGTACCAAAGCACTGCTCAATGCCAAGGGATATTCCTTTTTCAAAATTTTCCATTGCTTCCGCAGATGATTTAAATAATGGAATAAATTCAAAAACTTTCGGCACATTATTATCACACACCGGAAATTGAATTTCACTGCTCCCAACTAACATGATTATTTTTTTGTTGCGCGCCTGTGCTTCTTTTATAACAATTCCGGTTGCCTTGTTCATAAAACTTTGTTCATCAAATTTTCCTTCACCCGTAATAACAACATCACAATCATCTAATAATTTGCCCAACTTCAATGTATCCATAAGAAATTGCTGAGATCGGGTTATCCGCACATCTGAAATAAGGGAAAGTCCAAGAGAAACACCGCCGCCTGCACCAATTAGTTTCATTTTAAATTCAAATCCATGATCCCGCTCTAGAATAGAAAGAATGTTAATGACACCAACCTCAAGCATTGTAATATCATTATAGTCTGCCCCTTTTTGTGCCGCAAATATTTTACTCGTGCCGGTGTCGCCGTATAATGGTATTTCAACATCAAGAACAACTTCAACCGCAATCCCAATTTTTCGTGGCAGCACAATCTTGGCAGCACAAAAATAATTTAACGGAATTGCATCGAGCGATTTACCATTTTTGTCGAAGAGTTGCAGCCCAAAGACATCGCACAGCCCCAACCCTAAATCATTAATCCCTGTTCCACCAATGCCAATAATAATTTTTTTAATCTCTGGGTTTCTCTCCTGAAGATGAAGAATAAATTCACCAAGATTCCGAGAATTTAACAGTGTCGGTTTTCGTTTTGCTTTCGGAATTTTTTTCAAACCGATAAAATCGGCAACTTCAACGTACGCTGTTTTTGAAACCGCATCATATCCAACACATACCTTTGTCCGCGAATTATTGTAGCATTTTCTGTTTTCGATAAATTGCAAATGAAAATGAAAATTTCGTCTGCACACTTCAAGAAAACCATCTCCACCATCGGAAAGCGGAAATTTAGTTACATCTAAATACCCGATCTGTACAAGTTTTTGTGCAATCAATTCCGATGCAACTGTGGATGAAGCACATTCTTTATAACTGTTCGGGGCTACAAGAATCCTTGTATTCCTATTGAACATTTCAGAACCGTCATTATGATGAGGTTGATAGTTCATCACTTAACAACGGAAATACGATAGGTTATTGTTTGTTCATATCCGTCAGCAGGTGCAGTCACTCTTATTTCTAACGGTTCGCATTTCATTGATGGGAAAGGAAAAAGAAACCGCGACGCTTTTTCTGCTCTTCCAATTGAAAAATCTCCGCGAAGTATTTCAACCGCATACGTTTGTTTCGATCCGCGGATGATAACTTTTTTTGCATTAACATATTCAAATGTCGTTCCCGGCTCTTCAACAATCGGTTCAATAATTTTTACTACCGGCTGTCTGTCGTGGAAATTTAATATGACAGTTTTTTCAATCGCATCATCAAACAACAAATGGGTAAGCGTGTATGCAACGCCTCCCTGGTACCATCGTTCATCTTTCATTTCACCAACTGTCGTAACAATTGCAACGGTATCAGCATTGGAGCGGGCTGTTACTCGTCCTTCAAATTCATATAAATTGGTAAAAAATTTCCCGCTGTCGCTGAATTCGATTCTCGGCGTTAGGCAAATTACGGTATCGTTTACCGCCGGCATATGGATCGGTTCGCCGCGAATATATTTTGTTTGGCTCGACGTTTGCAAAAAACCATGATCCATTGCCCAAATATTACACACCGAACCACCCGTTGGATGTTGATTGTACTGACCGTTGTTTGTGTTGGCTAAATCTTTATATCCATATCCCGAAATAGTCATCATAAAATTCTTTGAACGTGCCAGCGCAACATTCACAGTAGGATAAAATTTCATCCAGCCGATTTCTTCGGATGGTAACAACGGCATTGATGTTTCTGTTTGAATTCCAAGCATAAATGCGAGAGAAAGATTTTTTGCGCGGGCAAATGTTGGGTAATTACAAAGTTGGCTTGGAAACAAAGTCCAGAATTGCGGACCATTTCCAATCATTCCATCCTTTATCATTGTACGAAGGTAACGCAAATTTTTTACCGCGGCGGTAACATATCGCAGATCTTCGTTCGCAAACATACTAAAAAGAATTTGCGGACCATCAGCAGTTTTACTTCCAAATGTTGTCCATTTATAACATCGGCTTCCCCACGATGCATCAATTGCACCATTGGGGTAGATGAAAAAAAGATTTTTTTGCAGAGATTTTTTTACCATCTCTTCAACAAAGATGTCCTTACTTATTCGTGCATACAAACCTAATCCCCACAACGACATATCCATTTCATATCCAAGATCAACGCCATATTTTACACCATGAGCGCGAGCCGCTTCACCCTGAATAAAACCTGCACCATCCATCTTCGCCACGGTCCACCGCGCAAGTTTTTTTGCTTTCACCATATATGCTGAGTCGGGAATAAGTTGAAATGTTGCCGCCAATACTGCCGCCGATGTTGGGCAGTAATTTATGCTTGCAAAATCCGGACTCATATATTTCACTAAATAATCTGCAGCCCCTTTCATTGATTTCATCCATTGCGCTTGGTCATCGCGTGAAAGTGATTTTTTTAGAATCGGATATGCATTAACAATCATAAGAAGTTGGTCAGCAGTTGTTCCTGTCCATTCCCACGGCGTTTCTTTCCATTGCCCTTCTGGGAACTGTTGTTTGATCAGCCAGTTGGTTACATAAATTGCTGCATCGCGATATTTTTTATCACCCGTTTGTTGATACACAACCGCGAAGGGAAATACCGCTTCTGCTGCTCGCGTATGAAGCACATTGCATTCGGGGCATGTTAATGCTCCAAAATTCGGATCTGTTTTTTCTTTTATTTGCAGATCGAGCAGCGATTTTGAAAGAAGTGCAACTGTCTCGTAACATTCTTTTTTTAACGATACTTTTTCTAACGGCTGTGCAATCAGAGAAAGAGATGTTGCACAGAAAAGAAGTATTATTTTAAATTTGTTTGAATATTTCATTATCTTTATTCCAATTATTTAAGTTTGAGATATCTGAAAAAGTCATTGCGAGGAGCGAAGCGACGAAGCAATCTTCACAAAACAAAAGGCAAGATTGCTTCGACAAAAAACGTCTCGCAATGACATTGATGTGAAATTTTTCAGATATCTTATTTTGCTAATTCAAATGAATCGTACAAAACACCAGTTGCCGTAAAAGAATTGTATTTTAGTTTACCGCCATCAATAGAAATTACCTGGAACAGTTGAACATTCCCGCCGACTTTTGCCATCACGTCTGTATATTTTGAATTGACAGTGTACATTTTTGGACCAGAAACGGAGACAACATATACTGTTCCTTGATCGCTCTCTTTTACTTTTGCACCATTTTTTATTTTATAACTTCTTCCATAGGAATGGTCATGCCCTGTTAACACGAGATCAACATTGTATTCATCAAAAATAGATTGGAATGCGGTCCGTGTTTCAAGATCATCTCGATCTCGTCCCATTGAATACAGCGGATGATGAAATGCCACAACTGTCCATTTGTTTGGATTATTAAATAACAACTTTTTCATCCATTCTGCCTGTTCAAGCAGCCGGTCATTTGTATTCATCATAATGAATCTCACGCCTTGATAATCCACATAGTATGATACTTCCTCATATCCGCTAATGCCGTTTTCGGGAAGCACATATTGCCCACGCCATGTTGGCGGCAGCAGATTTGATCGTTCTTTCTTTCCATTTTTTTTACGGACTATTTTCCCACCCTCCATTTTGAAAGCAAGGTCATGATTTCCGGGGACAAGTATGCTTGGTGTCATTCTAAGAATAAATCCTGCGGCATAATAAAAATCATTAATCTGTTTATCTTCCGGTTCGGATGTAATATCGCCGGTGAATAACCAGAATTTTGCATCGGGAGCTTTTTTAAACGCTTCGCGGAAAACACGGGAGCAATGTTCTTTGATATTGTCTTGTGGGTCCCCTAAAAACACAAATGTAAATGGAGCAGCAACCTTTTCTGCTGTTGTAAATTGATTCCATTCGCTCCACACAGAATCACCGCCAACACGATACGCATACAGCGTATTTGGTTTCAATCCGTCAATAACGGCATTGTAAAAACCTGCCGTCTCTCCTTTGTCTAACGGTATGCGTTCTGACTTTGCGCTGATGGTTCTCGCTTTTTCTGCAAACGTTATCCACACTTCGGCTTCAGCAACTTGCACTTGAGGATTTTTTACTTCATCCGTTGTTCGCCATGCAACACCCATACTTTGATATGGTTCAGTTGTAAGATTTAGAATTATTCTTTCCGGTGTTATGGTGGTCGTATATTGCTGCCCATAATTATGAGTGAAAAAAATAATTGTACTAAAGATGATTAAACCACCCCGATGCCAGCATTGTGGAATTCTGCCATTTAAACCTTGCGAAGGTTTTATGACAATTGCAGATAACCTTTGCAAGGTTGTTTCAATGATTAAAAAAAGTTTTTTCATATGTGTAATGGTCCTGAACGAAACGGAAATTGAAATATTTTCTTCATTTTATTAATTCAAAAGTATCATAAACTGCACCGGTAGCTGTATATGCAGAGAACGAAAGTTTTCTGCCATTGATGGAAACCACCTGATATAATTGCACGTCTGTTCCAAATTTATCCATAAGATTGCTGTACAGTGGATTAATGCGATACGAATCTGAACCGCTGTTCGAAGTTACATACACTGTCCCTTTCGCAGTCGCATTCACTTTTGCACCGTTCACCAACGTTGCACTGCGGGCATAAACATGATCGTGTCCCTGCAAAACAAGATCAATCGAATACTTATCGAAGACTTCTAAAAATGCATCGCGTGTTTTTCGCTGATCTCGAGTTTTGCTCATTGAATAGAGCGGCTGATGAACGGTTGCAATTACCCATTGCTCAGATTTTTTCGAAAGAACACTGTCCA
This sequence comes from Bacteroidota bacterium, assembly GCA_030679145.1. GTDB lineage: Bacteria > Bacteroidota > Ignavibacteria > UBA10030 > UBA8401 > UBA8401. The sequence goes on from JAUXTU010000048.1 coordinate 33,534, forward strand.
ACCATTTTGCCTGCTCCTGTAGTTTTTCATTTCCATTAAGCATCACAAACCGAACACCTTGATAGACGAAAGAATAGGACGTTTCTTCCAATCCCATTATTCCATTTTCCGGAAGTGTAAAATGCGGCTTCCATGAATCAATCAACATCTCGCTCGATATTTTTTCCCCGCTGCTGTCTTCCTTCCCGTATTCATGATTTCCCGGTACCATAACAGAAGGCACGTAAGAATGAATAAAATTTGATGCATAGAAAAATTCGTACCACAAGGAATCGTATTGGGGTCTGTCGATTAAATCTCCCGAGAAAAGCCAAAATTTTGCTTCGGGATGTTTTCTATTTGCTTCCCTCGCAATTCGAGGATAGAATGTTTTTAACCCATGCTGAGCGTCGCCAAAGTACAAAAATGCAAATGGTGCTGTTTTGTTTTCGGCAGTACCAAATTGATTCCATTCACTCCAGATTGAATCTCCTCCGACTCGATAGCAGTATTTTGTATTTGGCTGAAGTCCGTTAAAAATTACAGAATATTGATACACTGATTTTCCATTATCCAACACCAACCGTTCTTTGTTTGCTTGAAAATGTTTTGCACTCGAAGTAAATTCAATCCACTCAGAAGTTTCAGAGATTTGTGCGCTCGGATTGATCGTTTCAACAATCGTTCGCCACGTTACCGCAATACTTGTTGAAGGCTGGGTTGTTAGATTTAGAATAATTCGGTCGGGAATTTTATCGCTGTTAGTTTTTTGCGCGGCTTCTACGCCGGACAATAAAAGCGACAGAAGGGACACACACACCGGTAATCTTAAATATATTTTTTTTTGAATTTTCATTTTGAAACTTGTCATATTTTGGATTTTGTATTGCAGCCATAGCGGTGCGAATAAATCATGCTGCATTATCCAACACTTGCCAATACAAAACCGATTGATAATATTGCTAAAACAAATAGTGCTGCAAAAAGAAAACCAACAACATCAACTTTATATTTTTTAAAACTGAATTTTTCTTTCAACGATAAAAAATCAACAACTAAAAGACTATGTCCTTCTTCTTCTAACGAAAGACATTGTGCTTTATGCTCATATGCCCTTACGGATTCTCCTTCCAACATCATATCGATTCCTTGCTCTTTTAATTTGTATTCTTCACCAACGGGTGTATGTAACAGCGTATAAAATTTGTCTAACTTTTCTTTCGGTTCCTGTTTGGTAAATGCGCTGACAAGAATCATGATCATAAATCCGACAGGCAAATAAAGCGCAATCTGATATTGATATTCCCACTGCAACCCAAATGGACCGGTGGTAAATGCAACAATAACTGATGTCATGATGCTTGCAAACACGCCATAGCGATTTGCTCTTCGCCACATCAAGCCAACCCAAAATGCAATTCCAAAAAATGCGGTGATCTGCCAAAGATATTTTATTCCCTGAAGAACACTCGATAGTGTTAAAGCAATCGTCACGCCAACAACAACAATCAAGAGCGATGAAATTCTTCCAATTTTGAGATACTGTTTATCTGATTGTTTTGTTGAAGCAAATTTTTGATATAGATTTTTTGTGAATAATGCCGATCCGCCAACCATAAAATTATGACACGCTCCAAGAACCATTGCGCTCATTGCCGCAATCATTAACCCAATTAAACCCTGCGGCAATAAATTTACAACTGCAAGACCAAATGCTTGCTCTCGGTTTGCGCTGGTCAATCCGGGGTATAGCGCAGCGGCTAAGACACCTATAAACGCCCACCCAAGTGTGGCAAAACGTTTTACAAAATTTCCATACGTCCATCCTGTGCGGCAATTTATTTCGGACTTTCCCGATCCTCCAATTGCCATATGGTGTGGTTCAACAACAACACCAACAAGACCATTTATGACAATCATAATAATGAGAAAGAGAGTTACTTCGTGCGGTGCTATAAAACTGAACATGTGCTCCGGAAGTTTGGCTTTCATCGCACTAATTCCGCCGCCTGCTTTTAACGCAAAAGGAATGAGAAGAAAAGATAGTACAACAACAAACACGCCTTGAAGTACATTCACAAATAATGCAGAAACGAATCCACCCAACACGCTGTAACTCAGAAAAAAAATTGTAAGAACTATCACGATCATAGCAGAAGAAAGCTGCCCGCCAGTGATTGCTTCAATAGCGGTTCCGGTTCCTTTTAAAATCAATCCAACATTTAACGCAAACCAGAGCAACCCCATAATGGTATATGCCGTTGCGGCTTTCGATCCATACCGTTCTTCAAAAAAATCTCCGAGTGTAACATATCGTAATCGGCGATAGACCGGTGCAATAAGCCAGAAGAATGGTGTTGCAAACAAAAAAAACCATTGATACCAAATTCCGGCCAATCCAAGTTGATAGGTTGCTCCGGCAACTAAAATTGCTTGGTTGGTGTGCGTGCCTGCACCAATGGCATTAGCAATCATCATCACTTTACTGCCGCGCCGGTTCCCCATAAAATAATCGCCCGACGTAGTTACGTGCCTTTTTGCACGCCACCCAAGCCACACAATTACCGTAACATATATTGAAATTACTGCCAGATCAAAAATTGAAATTCCAAACATTTTTTTTACTACACTTTCCCCATGGTATTGTCCGCCCAAATTTTCTTTAATAAAAACGCTGCCTGTTTTGGACTTCGATTTCGTGTAAATACACCTTTCATATTTAAAACAACGCGCCGCATATTTTGCGGAGCACGGAAGTCTGCAAAATTCCACACATGCTCTCCAATCATATACGATTTCGACCGGATGAGTTGGATATACATCAAAATCAATTTTTCCTGATATTCTTCGGTGAACATTTGGTCTGAAGTAGAATGAAAACCCGGTATCGTGTCCGCACCAAATTCTGTCATCATCATCGGTTTACGATATTTTTTGAAGATCGCATCCATTTCAATCTCAAGTACTTTTATTCCTTTGACGAGCTGCCCAGGATATTCATACCATCCGTAATATCGATTGATACAAACAATGTCGCTCAATTCCATTACCGGATCATCAATACCTGCACGAAGACAATTGGGAACGATCAGTGGTCGTGAGGAATCAAATGATCGCGCAGTATCGAAAACTTCTTTCCAATAATTACGGGATTTACCTGTGGTATATGTTGGCTCACCCACTAAGTTCGGTTCATTGCCAAGCGCCCATATAATCACCGAAGGATGGTTATGATCTCGTTCAATCAACTTGCGAATGAACTCTTTATGATTGGCGAGTGATTTTTCTGTTACATGTCGAAAATCTAAACTTACGGCAGGAACTTCATCAATAACAAGAATTCCTTTTTTGTCTGCATAGAACATCATTTCTTCTGCATACGGATAGTGCGATGTTCGGAAAGAGTTTGCGTTAATCCATTTCATCATCGCAAAATCTTTTACCATTAACGGAAGCGAAAGTCCTTTTCCGATAACATAAAAATCTTCATGTTTGCCAAAACCTTTAAGATAAATCTCTTTCCCATTCAGCAATAGTTTGTTGCCGTCAATTTTTATTTCGCGAATACCAACCGACAGCAAATATTCATCAACAATCTGGTTGTTCTGTTGTACCTGAATTGTCAGTTCGTATAAAAATGGATCTTCGGGAGACCAACAATGGCAATCCGGCAGTGCAAAATTAATGATGCTGGAATTATTCGTAATTGTACTGCTTGCCGTAACCGAAGTACTACCACCTTTTATAATTGCAACCGCTGAGGCAGATTGGATATTTTTTGTTGAGAGGGAAAGAGAAACGGAACCACTTCCATTGCTATAGGTTGTATCAACTTTTATAGTATCAAGATACTGGAGAGGAATTGTTAAAAATTGTACCGGACGATGAATTCCTCCGAATGGCGTAAAATCGAACCGTGCCGGCGGGAATGTTTCTTCACGCAAACGATGTTCAGTTTCATACTGTTCACTGTTAATTCCCTGCGGGATGGAGTCATTTGAAAGTCTATTGTCAACACAAATTACTATTTGGGCAATTTCTCCACATTGAACAAATTTGTTTATCTGAAATTCAAATGGAATAAATCCGAAATGATGTTCGCCGACAAATGTTCCGTTGATCCACACTTTTGCATGATAATCCGCTGAACCAATTCGCAAAAGAATATTTTTGTTTTGTGCATCGCGTGAAATGAAAACTGATTTTGAAAACCAGGCTGGACCGACATAATGCATGAGCCCAAATTCTTCTAATTGCTCATTCCAACTTCCGGGTACGGCTATGTCAATATCAGATTCAAAACCTTGAAACCACTCTTCTTGCTCACCAATATCATTGGGATCCGGTTTAAATTTCCAAAGTCCGGTTACTTCAATACTATTTCGGAAATTATTCCGTATAGGAAAAAGCACAATTCACCTTTCGTTTGTTATCCGCTACCTGTTTTACATTGTTATACTTTGAACAGGATTCATCCCTCGTTTATTTGCTCCGCAAGACTCTCGAATGATCAATGTCGGTTTTAGAATTGTTCTGTTTCCAATATCTACTTTCTCAATCCGTTTCTGGATAATTTCCACAGCCAATCTTCCGATTGTATCGATTGGCTGGTGAATTGTTGTTAGTGGAACAGACGTATATCGGGAGATATGAACATCATCATATCCGACAATTGCAACGCTTTCGGGAATAGTGATTTTATTTTCTTTCGATTCTGCAATAAATCCTAATGCAACCATATCTTCAAAGAACAACAATGCTTGTGGTCTGTTGACAAAATGGGCAAACTCATTGCAAAAATTTTTCCCAAGCTGAAACCGTTCCGAAGCATTATCGCGCTGATCTGATTCCAAATAAAAGACGTACTCCGATGAATAAGGTTTTTGATATTCCATCAATGCACGATAGTAACCATTTTTACGAACTTCGCTCAACAGATTCCCTCTTCCAACATGAACGTATCCGATTGAATCATACCCTGTTTTTATAAGATGCTCCGTTGCAATAAAACCCCCTAATTCATTATCTGAACCCACATACCAATATTCCGGGTCATGAATGTATGAGATCATGATGTAAGGAAAATTCTCCTTGTGAAGTTTTTGCAAGTATTCCGTAGCCCTATATTCTCCTGAAAGAGATGCAATAATCAATCCATCAACGCCCATATCTCGAAAATGATCGATTTGATTTTCTTCTTTCTCTATACTGCCGGATGAATTTGAGAGCAAAATATTGAACCCTAATTCATACGCCCGTTCTTCAATACTATGAACGATCATCGAAAAGTAGGAGTGATTGATATCGCTTAATACAAGGCCAATGGTCTTTTGGTTTATTTTTTTGATTTTTTTAACCGCGGTCTTTTCTGCAACAAATGTTCCTTTACCGACCCGACTGTATAAAACTCCCTGGTCGATTAAATTGGTGAGCGCTTTTTTGATAGTGATCAGACTAACTTTGTATTCTTTCGCCAATTCTTGCTGCGATCCCAATTGATCACCAACGTTCAATTCACCATTTTCTATTTTATTTTTTAACGCCCGTTCAATTTGCAGGTAGAGCGGATCGGGGTCATTCAATTTAATTTCATTGCTCATTTTTTTGCCTATATTTTTTAGTTGATGCCCAAAAAAGTATTTCATTTATACACTTTTGAAAGTCATACGATGAGTTGCTGCTTTCAATTACCCATAGTTACAATTTTCAGTCCTAAATCATGCAAACTTATCGTATAACTCTGAGTAATTATATTTTTAGAACTTATTTGATTAACATCATTTTTGTAAGTTTCATCCCAATGTTCGTTTGTAATTTTGCAAAATATACACCGCTGTTCAATTGCGAAGCATCAAATTGCACAGAATAGTTTCCTGGTTCTTTGGCACTGTTCACCAATGTTGCAACTTCTCTTCCTAATGCATCTATCACTATAAGCCTAACATTGCTTTTTACGGACATTTGGTAATTGATTGTAGTAACAGGATTAAACGGGTTGGGATAATTTTGCAGTACTAAATAATTCTCCGGCAAAATATTCTTCCCCTTATCATCGATAACTCCAACTGTTATTTTCCATTCTAATAATGAACCAATTGGCAGTCCACCATCAGCTTTAGTATAGAGCAACGATGACGTAGGATATCTAAAATCAAAAACATAATGTGGTTCAAAATCTATTTTGATTCCTTCTCCCATATCTGAATCCTTTTTATTCGGAGCGAGCACGCAGATACTGTTAAAATCAAGCATACATTCCACGGTAAACTTCGGTGATTTTGTTAATACAATTGCAATGCTATCGTTTCCTGTAAAATTTCCGGTGGCCGTTGCAATTCGTACAACCGAGGTATCGAGAAACCGCCATTTTGAATATGGTGCAAGCGGGAAACAACTCGTGACTGATTTGGGATAAGCGTTGACCACATCGGGGTGGACGTAGTAATTATTATTTCTCACTTCTAAATATTGAGCGGTGGACGAAACTAAAATCAATGACCCTGATGAAGCTGAATCGTTTCCGGCATAACCACAATTATAGAATAGATTGTTCGTAAGATATCCTTTCACCACAGGACCGAAATCAATATCACCTTCCGTATTATTCACCATAGTGTTATGATCAATTTTAATATATTTCACAACTGCCCCTGCGGTTCGTAGCAACTTTTCTGCATTATTATAAATAATGTTGTTATAGAGTACAATGGTGTCTTGATTATTAGATCGAGTATCAACAACTCTGCCATTAAGCCCATTATTATTTCCGAGATTGCTGATAATTGAATTTTTGATATACACTTTAGAGTTTGAAGCATCTAATCTTACCAGAGACTGAATATCATAATCCAAATGACATGAATCTATGACAATTCGATTGTTTGCAACATTCATTCGAATACCATTGTTAATGAGGTTGCCCAACTCGTCTTTATTTGCCAAATAGATGTTTTTAAGCGTTATATCACTTCCCGGAAAAAAAACTCTGCCGCCTGTGCCAACCCCGTCAGGACTTCCCGGACGGATAATCGGTTTTGGTCCTGTACCGTCCTCTGCACGGATATACAGATGATACCCAAGCGTTGTTAAAGAACTTCTACACACGTAATATCCATTTCTTGGAAGTTCATAAATTGTTTGACCAGGGAGAAAAGCGGTTCGCGCAGTCGCATCATCATTAATAAATTTTACGAGATCTGTTTCAGCAGGCAATGTTACTATTCGTTCTTGAGCAATCACAATTTGATTTATGGATATCGAAAACACAAATCCAATCAGAACAAGCGTTATTACATAATTAGTTTTTCTCATATTTTCTCCCTTACAATAGTGTTAAGCGTTAAAAGTATTTTAAAATTGCAAAAAAAATTAAAACTCATATTTTAATCCAATATCTGCCAATAAACCGTAGTACTTTTCTTCGGTCTTATATGATTTAAAAGTAATTGATGATGATTCTGGCACATTAGTAATGTTATTGATATTAAATACCACAGCCGCATGCCATGGTAATTTATATTGCATTGAAAAATCCCATCGATTGTATGCATCAGTAAACCCATCAGCCCTGTTCGATTCACCTTCTCCAATTACCGCCAACGCTTTTGCCTGATAAATGTATGATACTCTGCTCGAAAATGGACCGGTCTCATATCCTAATGTCACATTGGCAACTCTATCCGGTTGACCCGGCATTGAAATCCCTCTATATAATCGATGGGCTGTAGGCGTTACACCACGTGGGGCTGGAAATGGCAGATAAATTGTATAAGGAATTTTTGTTTTTGAAAATATTCTTGAATAATTCACACTAAGAACAATTCCATTAAAGGGGGCATCTAAAAATCTAAAGTTTGTCTGAAGTTCTGTTTCAAAACCATAAACATAGGTGTTATCGGTAATATTTTCAGGTCTATACAGCTTAACTGTTTTACCAACGCCATAAGGATAACTCGATTCATATCGTATGAAATCTATGTTTTGAATTATTTTATAAAACCCACCAATACTTAACAAACCAAAATAAGTGTCGAACATCGACACCGCGACGTCATAGTTATATGCTTTAATGCGATCTAAGTACGGATTCCCCAGAAACAATTCATTGTTATCTGAATCGAATTTTTCCCTTGGAACAAGGTTTTGAAAATCTGGTCTTGCCAATGTTCGAGTTGCTGCCATTCGAATATCCATCCAATCAGTGATTTTACCTTTCAGATGGATCATCGGTAGATAATCTTCGTAATATCTTGTTCCTACAGTATCCTTTGAATAGACGATAATAAGATTATTGTCACTGTCTTGACTCAACTTGCCAAACACTGATCTGTACCAGTTCTCAGTCCTCTCATATCTTACTCCTACCATCACCGAGAACCAATTCCCAAGATCCGATTCAGTCATAAAATACCCTGCTGATATTTTTTCACCGGCATTATAATCATCAGCTATTACGGATGGATCATCACCGAAATATCGTTGTGTCCCATTGGTTGAATTGCTTCTCCTCATATCGCGGAAATCATTTAAGAATGCGTCCAACTTTTCATACGAAAGAACGGGACCAAAATTATATTTTCCATTCATAAAATTATCGACCGAAGAATTGGGATCATAAAAATTTGAAAGGCGCAGAGTGTTTCTCGGTGCTGCTGAAAAATCAGAGTATCGGCTTGATATTTCTGAGGGAATCGGATTATTTTGCAAACTGAGATACGAATCTGTTATTAAACCCTTATTGCGTAGATCTCTATCTTTAGCAATATATTTTCCGCCCAATTTAATTTGCGATGTGAGATCGTCTTCAATCATGAGCGGGATTTTAAGATCGATTTTCCCCGCAAAGTCATTGTCCTTTAATTTCTGCGTTCGAAAATATGCATACCGAAAATCGCTTGTTGAGAAATTGTTGTTCGCTGAATCAATGACCGCTTGCGCTCCCGCGAGTTCGTCATCAGAAGAACTTTGCCATGCAGCAAGTTCTTCGAACCGAAAATCGGAATAGAATGGCATTTCTTGTCGAGTGATACTGTAATTTACATTCAAGTTTACTTTAACAATATCAAAATCATAACTTCCGGAAAGGATGTTGTTGAATAGATCGGTATTAATAAGACGTTTCCGAGCAGATAATTCTTGAGTGACCGAACCGATACGATAACTTCTTTTCCTTATTAATTCATCCCGTTCAGTTCGCGCATACATAGAACTAAATTTTATATCACCATATCCTAACTCATAATCACCAACGATAGTTGCACCTAATCTGTCTCTTTTTTCATGTCGATCAGTCAGTGAAACACTTTTTGTCTTAAATTTTCCAGTATTAACTTCGTCGGCATACGATGCAGCAAATTCATCGGAACCTCTTTGCCCTCGCTGGAAATTCCCTTCAATAAGAATTCCAAGCAGTTCATCAAAAAACCTATTGCTAATTCCGCCGTTAAAACGAAAATTATTATAACTATCATCCTGCCGATTATAACCACCCTGTAATTTTATCGTTGTATTCCATTCGGGTTCTGCTTTTTTAACCTGAAAGTTAATAGTTCCACCGATCGCATCACCATCTTTGTCTGGCGTTATTGCTTTCGATACTTCTATTCCTGCAAGCATATCAGAAGAGATCATTGTCAGATCAACTGAGCGATCAACAGCATCAGTTGCGGGTACTTTTGCACCATCGATAGTTATTGGATTGTATTTCGCCGGTAGCCCGCGAACCATCACCTTGGAACCTTCACCGCCATCTCGCTGAATTGACACTCCGGGAAGCCGACCAATCGATTCCGCAGCATTTGCATCCGGTAATTCTTGAATCTTATCTTTTGAGACAACATTAATAATAGACATAGACGAAACTTGTTGATTGATCGCCGCTTGTTGTCCTCTCATTTGTGCGGTGATAACAACTTCTTTTCCCTGTAACACAGCCGGCTTTAATGCTACATCAACTTTTTGTGCTTCATTCGATCTCAAAATAATTGTGACACTGTCCGGTATATATCCTAAAAACCGAAAAACAATCGTCGTATTACCAGGTTTAAGATTTGCAATACGATACTTGCCATCAATATCAGTCGTAGTACCTACTGATGTACCACTGATTATTACCAGCGTCCCAACCAAATCAGAACCATCAGATCCATCAACTGTTTTCCCCGATATCTCTCCACTGTTTTGCGCATAAACACTTTGATTTATTGAAAAACAAATAAGCATTAAGGCAAAAAAAGACTCTAATAAAGTTATGGATTTCATAAATAGAGCTAAAAATTGTTTAATAAGGGTTAATTTTATCATTTTTAAATACTAAGTATACTCAATATACTTCATCATAAATGTATTGTCAATAAGTAATTATTTAAATATTTTCATTTTTAATTATTATTTCTTGACTTTAAAACTCTTAATAAATACATTGGTCATACCAGGTATATCTAATTTGGAACTTTAAAACCAAAAAATTCCTCAAATTAATTTTCAGAGGGCGAAATGAAACGTATTATTGTTACAGTTCTACTAACATTTTTTGCTTCCGCAAGTGCGAACGCTCAAGCATTTTTCAAAGAAACTTTCAATTATCCAAATGATGGAGGACTTGTAGATTGCTCTTTTTTGAGTGTATCATCTCCATATTATCCAGTATTAATTGATAGCGTTGGATATCCAAATTGGATCAACGGTGCAACCGCTTCTTTTGATGGACCAGTTTTAGTCGAAACAGGTCCTCTGTCATATCCAGGATATTCGTTATCCGGCGTAGGTAAAAAAGTTTATCTACCTACAATAACCACCTCCCCTCGTCAAAGCGCAAGAAGAATCTACCCAGCACAATCCGGCAAAGTTTATTTTTCTATGATGGTTAAACTTCAGGAACAATATAAACTTGGAACAATGGTAAATGGAATACTTGTTGACAAAACTACACAAGACCTAAATGGAACAACTATTGCCTGCATTAATACCAGTACATCAAGCAGTGGAATCAGAGGATTGTTAGTGTTCAATCGCGCTGATACTATTGGCGGCGTGAACTATGGAAAAGTTATTGCTGGTGTCAGCTACAAAAGAGATGACGTAGCAACAAATTTTGCTTCAGCAAAAAAACTCGATACCCTACAAACCTACCTGTTGGTTGTTTGCACTGATCCGTCCACTGCAAAAACAAGTTTATGGATCAATCCAGATTTGACGGGCACAGAGCCTGCGCCTGATGTCAGCTGCACAAACGCAGACGGAGCAGAAGTAATTGCACCGATCTATTTTACAATCTACCAGAGATCGGGATATCCGTCCGGCTGGATTGGTGGTATCAGTGTTGCTGCATCATGGAATGCATTATTAGGCCCCGAATTTTCTGTTAACAAATCAACAATTGATTTTGATTCGTTGGTTGTCGGTTTACATAAAAAGGATTCGATCATAATTACCAATTCTGGTTCCACTCCATTAACAATATCCTCTATTATATCCACTAATTCAGTATTTACAGTTACACCAACTTCGGCATTGATAAATGCCGGTGCCAAAAATACATTTATCATAACCGCAACGCTTGATTCCGCAAAAGATCGTTTTGGGAAAATTGTTTTCGCGCATAACGGAGCGACCATTTCAGATACTCTTAGCGTTGCAGTTCATCCTTTACCGACACCGACATTTAGTTTTTCAAAAAAACAAATTGATTTTGGAACACTTGCAGTAGGAGCACAAAAGACAGATTCCGTTTTTGTAACAAATAACGGAACGGCAAATCTTGTGATCTCTTCAATTACATCATCAAGCTCGGTCTTTTCCATAGCTCCGACAACAGCAAGCATCCTTCCTGCTCAACAGCAGAAGTTTGTAGTTACTGCGAAACTTGATTCTGCAAAGAATAGACAGGGTAAGATTATATTCACTCACAATGGGTTATTAACAAAAGATACATTGACTGTTTCATTGACTTCATTGACCGGTGTGGCTGAAGATATTTTTCTTCCGACCGAATTTAAATTACATCAGAACTACCCTAATCCTTTCAATCCTACGACAACAATCCGATTTGCAATTGTAAAGCAAGGATTGGTCTTCGCAAATATCTTTGATGTTCTCGGCAGGCGCATTGCAACACTTGTGGATAAAGAAATGCCCGCTGGTAATTATTCGGTTCAATGGAATGCTTCCGATTTCGGTTCGGGACTTTATTTTTGCCGATTACAAAGTGGCAGCAATATTCAAACAATAAAACTTATGCTGATGAAATAGTTTTTCCAGAGGTACCGTTTAATGTTAGCAAACGGTACCTCTTAAAGGTTTTATACATAATTCACAACCTTATTCACAACACACAAAAAGGAGTTACACTATGAAACGCTTAGTTCCGGTTTTGCTTTTCGTTTTACTCTTAGGAGTAAGCGCCAATGCGCAAGCATTATTTACAGAAACGTTTGATTATAACGATGGTGCATTAACTATCACTACACCATACTTAAATGCTACTTCTTCCCATTATCCTGTCGCTGAAGATAATGTTAGTGGCGGATTATGGGTAAATAATTCAACAAGTACATTTGACGATCCTTTGTTGGTTGAATCAGGTGCACTGACCTATTCTGGCTATTCATTATCTGGCGTGGGGAAAAAACTTTTTTGTACAAATCTAGCTTCAAATAGTAGCAATAATAGGGGATATAGAAATTTTTCATCAGCACAAACAGGAAAAGTATATTATTCTATGATGATAAAAATACAAACATTAACGGGAATGGGCGGAGGAAATTATATTATTGCTCTTTGTGCGGCTAGTAGCACAAGTTCAGGATCTTTAAGAGGCTTTTTATATATTGGGAATGGTACTATTCCAGGAACAAATTTTAAGATTGGCATAGCCGGTCCATCAACTACTACAAAGTATTATTCATCTTTAGATCTTGATCCTGCAAATACCTATTTAGTCGTAGTATGTTATGACCGCACTGTTTCACAAGCAACGTTATGGATAAACCCCGATCTATCTGGTCCAGAACCGGTAAGTTTCGATGCACAAACTCCAGCAGGTGCGGCTGATGCTCTTTCTGCCATCGGAGATATCATTATTTATCAAAAAGCTGTTTATCCAAAAATTTACTTAGGTGGCATAAAAGTGGCATCAACTTGGGGTGATGCACCGCTTCCGGTAGAACTTACTTCGTTTACTGCATCAGCAAAAAATAGTTCAGTTGAATTGAAATGGAATACCGCTACAGAAACAAACAATGCCGGTTTTGCAATTGAAAGAAAAGCAAGTGATAATGGACAATTGACAATGAATAATTGGAACAAAGTCGGATTTGTAGAAGGACACGGAACAAGCAACGCACCGCAATCATACAGCTACGTTGATGCAAATGCCACAGGAAAAGTTTCGTATCGCTTAAAACAAATTGATCGAGATGGTAAGTTTACCTATTCATCAGTTGTTGAAGCGACGGTCACAGTTCCGGACGCATACACGCTTATCCAGAATTACCCGAATCCGTTTAACCCGACAACAAATATCAGGTACCAAATTGCCAAAGAAGGATTTGTAAAATTATCGATATTTGATATTCTTGGAAGAGAAGTTGCAATGCTTGTTAATGGTGTGCAGTCAAAAGGATTGCATACATCGAGTTTTAACGCATCATTGTTAAACAGTGGAGTGTATTTTTATAAACTCGAAACAGCAGAGTTTACAAAGACAATGAAGATGATGTTGGTGAAATAAATACAATAAGTAACAATTTATTATAACAGAAGGCGATCAAACAATATTGTTTGATCGCCTTTTCTATTTTTGCACAAGGTGTATGTTCATTTACATTAAGATCCGAAGTCTGAGACAATATCTTTTTGTAACTATACTTCGAAATATATCATAACCGCAACATTGTCCGTTAACTCTAGCGAGCGCAAGACTTTGTCGCAGTTACGATTGTGTTACGATTAAGATTTTTTGATCGGTAATTTAAATTCGAGGTGTAAATCTAGATCTAAATCAAATTGCGGATTCGTGAGTAGATTCGAACGTTTTTTGTTAGTAGGTGAACCACTGTTTGATACCCCGCTACTAAAAACAGAGTAAAAACGGCAACTAAACGGTTGTCGTTTTCTGTTTTAAAGAGGTACCAACTTGAACTTTTCTGATAGGAAAGATTGAATAAAAACAGAGGGTTGATTAAATAGAACATTACAAAAACCATGAAAAAAATTACACATATAAAACCTTTTCCAATCGTTCCAAATTAATTCTGTAAAAAAATTGGTAAAGTAACAAATATTTATAACCATTCAGTTTAGAATATAGTATTTTCGTTCCCATGATGTAAATTTCAAGCCAAGCGTTTACTATAATTCATTCGGGAACCGCAAAGCAGATTTAATTTTTTCCATGAGTAAGATTGCGTCAAACGGTTTTAGAAAAAAACCAAATGCGCCGTTTTTCAAAGATTCTTCTTTAATTTGGGAAGATCCATAACCGGTGGCAATAATGATTTTTGCATTATGATCATAGGATAAAATTTGCTTCAATACATCCCTTCCATCTAAACTTGGTAATCCCAGGTCGAGAATTACAACATCGGGATTTTCTTTTTTATAGATCATGATTCCCTGAGGTCCATCCGCTGTAGTAAGAATCGTAAAACCCTCTTCAGTCAGGAAATTACTCAAGGCTCTCAACATCATTTCATCATCGTCAATAATAAGTACTTTGCTCATAAAATTATTCCTTAATAGGTCCTTCGACATTTTTTTTGCCTTCTTGATTCTCGCGTGTTGTGCGTACCCATTCACCTGAACGTGCCGCAGTAAAAAGCTTACTAAAAAGACTTACCTTCCATAGCACATAAAATGGCAGATATAGAAGTGCTGCATATGTCGAGCGATCTGCTCGAGAAACTATCAACCCGATGAACATGTGTGCAAAACCTATAAGTGAAACGATTCCCCACAGAAGTACAAACATTTCCATCTCAACAATACCAATTAATGTAATAATAGAACTGATAAATAACATACCAAGACTTACTATCAACAGATTAACAAGAGCTGGTGTAATAAGATCAATCAACCTGTCAAAATACTTGTATGAACGCCGCTGAACTGCTGCTCGTAATAAAGGAAAGAAATAATGACGGATAACAGGAAAACGGCCTCCTTCCCATCTTGCCCGTTGACTTTTCGCATTTGCCGATTGCGTCGGCATGGTTGCTAATACCACTGCCTCCGGTGCAAAATCAGTTTGAAATCCATGCAGAAGCAACTGTAATCCAAACTCAAGATCCTCAGCAATCGAATAGGCTTTCCAAGGAACTGTTTTAATTATATCGACAGAAAAACACATACCATTTCCGTGTAATCCTGTCGGACAATTAATAACTTTGCGGCCCAATGCCCGAACATAATTATAGAGGAGAAATCCTATTCTCGTCATTTCAGAACTCCAAACACCGGGTTGAGGTTCCACAACATCAGTAGCTTGAATCACCCTTGACCCACGATCTAAATAATAATTCAATACCGTAAGGAAATTTGTTGACGCAACACTGTCGGCATCAATAACAACGAAAGCATCATTTCCAAGATTTTCAGACAACAATTTATCAAAACACCATCTGAGCGCAAATCCTTTCCCTCGTAATTCTGTATTGGTCCTTTCAAAAACATTTGCACCAATTCCGGTTGCAATTTCGGCGGTTTTATCGGTACAATTATCTGCGATAACAACAACATCAAAACGATCGCGAGGGTAATCAATTTTAAAAATGCTCAGTAACGTCCTTTCAATGGAAGTTTCTTCATTGTGAGCTGGAATGATAATGCAGAATTTTCTTAACCTTGAACTAAGAAAAGATGTTTGCTGCTTCACAAATAATGCGAGAATGCTCAACATACACAAATAGACAATGAAGAAGCCAAAAATAATTAATAATGTATATTGAAAGAGACTTATCATAATTGTCGTATTTCGTGAAATGAGTATTGCTTTGGGATATTTTTGTACAGCAGTATCTAAAATTGTTTGACCGTGTAATATAAAAGGGGCTCCTTGTTGTATTCTAGAATCATAAATATATAGAATAGCATCGCCGATAAAAGGAATTTTGAAAGAACGAACATTGCCTCCTTCTACGGTACCAGAAAAAGTGGTTATACCAGTTTCCGGATTAAACCATTCAACATTAAGATTTCCTGATGTAGCAGACAAGTCAACAACAATGGCACTTGACGAAGAAGGATCATACACCAAATACTCCGCTCCGGTAGCAGAAGAATTTGCTAAACAATATGTTGTAGACGAAAGA
>JAUXTU010000049.1 GCA_030679145.1 Bacteroidota bacterium
GGATTAAACCATTCAACATTAAGATTTCCTGATGTAGCAGACAAGTCAACAACAATGGCACTTGACGAAGAAGGATCATACACCAAATACTCCGCTCCGGTAGCAGAAGAATTTGCTAAACAATATGTTGTAGACGAAAGAGTATTCTGCGGTGTCATTGATGCCAGATTCATCCGCGTAGCAAACGAGCGTGTATAACCAAGGTTCTTCCGAAAACTGATCCACGTTGCATTGCTCGAATCAAAGTTCACTCCGCCGTTCCCATACGATTTACCATCATATCCATCCATAAAGATTGGATTCAGTCCCCGTGTGAATGATTTCCACACCCATACCCTGTCTCCTCCTACTCCCCACAAATGGTCTGAGTCCGTAATCACTACTTTCGATCCATCGCCCGCCGGAGGATCGTTCTGATACCCAGAACCGTTATCCCCTGCTCCCGGAGAGATCCAATCCGCATTGCTTGACCAAAGGTCACCGTTATCAATTCCCCAATCTCCTGTGTATCCAACCGGATGCTGTTTTGGTTTTCTCAACTCATAAGCGTGGATCGTATCCACCATCCGTTTTTGCCACGCATCGGAACCATCATATGGGCTCTCGTTGCTTATCTCATACAGGACATTATCAAGATCATTGACTGCGTCGATTACTCTTTTAACATACGTGTATTGGTAGGCATTAACCGTAGAGTCTAACAGTGAATGTGTTTCCTCACCATCTCCATCTCCATCGGCATCTCCATTAACTCCATTGATGTTGTTGCTTAAACGCATTGGACAACCATCGAATGGCTGATGGAAACCAAGTCTGTTTGACACACTCCATCCGTCAAAGAGCATTATGGATACATAGATCCCTCGCTCTCCTGCTTCAATTACCCGTGTCCGCATCCTCTGAAAATATGCATCATCCAAACTATCTAAATTGAATTTTAGTTGTCCATCTAACGCTGTTCCCGGACCGGTGCGCTTATACGGGGTCTGCGGATAAAACCAGTAATCAGTATCGGCTGTTTCGGATGTCCACCGGCTCTGTTCCCAGCTCCATAATCTCATAAAATTATGGTTCAACGACTTCATCCACTCTATATACCCGATCCAATCGAATACCGGCGGTGGATTTCCATTCCCGTTGTCTTGAAAGTTTGACCACGTATGAGATCCTGTTAAATACACGATCTTCCCGCTGGCATCGGCAAAATAACGGGGATTACTCGGATGAACTCGTAAGGGTCCGAGGGTTTGAGCTGCACCAACGGAGATAAAATTCAATAAAATAAAAAAAAACAAAATGCCTCCAGACGAGGCGTTAGACAGGTTTGTGCTACACGATTTTTTTTTTACAGTAGCGGTCAATGTTATTCTCTTAATTAATGTTATTTTCACACGTAATATTCAGGACGACGATCTTTGAAAAGATTATTTCGTTCATTCACGTTCTTGTTATCTGCACGTGTTAGATCAATTTCATCAACAAAAACTTCTAGTCTATCAGAAGAAGCACGGTGAAGTATTTCTCCTTTTACGGAAGTAATCTGACTTTGACCAATATACGATAAACGAATTCCACCGCGGTCTTCTGTGCCAATTCGGTTTGCTGTTGCAGCAAATACACGATTTTCCAAACATCGGGTTGGCATACTATTGGGGCAATTCGGAAGAACAAGATTTGACGGATGTGCAATCAATTGAGCCCCTTTTGCCGCAAGCGTGCGTGCACTTTCAGGGAAATACCAATCAAAACATATCATTATACCTATTTTCCCATACGGGGTGTCATATACATTGAATCCAAGATTGCCCGGCTGGAAAAAAAGTTTCTCACGATCAAATAGATGGATTTTTCTATAGACCTCTTCTTTTCCATCAAAACCAATCATCCCTGCTGAATTATAAAGAGCATCGTCGTCAATCTCAGCAAATCCGTACACAACATAACAACGACGATCGACTGCAAACTGTTTTATATTATTATACGTTTCACCATGGCGAAACGGTTCGGCAAGAGATCTTGTTTCTTCAATACTTAAAAAATTATAACCGGATGCAAACAATTCCGGTAAGACATAGACATCAGCAGAGACAGATCGCATCACGTGAAGCGCCTGATCTATATTCTTTCTCTTCTCGCCAAATTGTGGATCGGTTTGGACAACAGCCACTTTCATTTTTTATGAACCTTTCTACCAAAACAATATTTACCGAACCATGACTATCTTTCGAACCATAACGGCACCATCAACAACTAATCTACAAACGTAAACTCCGGAACCAACCGAAACACCTTCATCATTTTCGCCGTTCCAATGTACTATATGCTCTCCCGCATCGAGCTTTCCTTTTTCAATACTCTTAATTTTTTGACCAAGCGTATTATACATTGTCAATGAAATATCCGACATCAGCGGTAATTCAAAGGAAATCATTGTGGAAGAATTGAACGGATTGGGATAGTTTTGCTTAAGTGATACTGAAGCTGGCTGAAGCTGAACATTCACAACAGTTGAATATTTCCAAACACCATCATTATCAATTTGTTTGAGTTTGTAGGAATAATTACCCGGAGTAACATTACGATCTATGAAAACATAAGAATGCGGAATATTTGACGAACCATACCCTTCAACAAAACCGGACGGAACGGATTCAAACATTGTTGAACCTCCTTTTCGTCGCTCAATCTGAAAACCGTAATTATTTATTTCTGTCGCCGTTGTCCATTCCAGTCTTATAGTATTGTTACTTGTCGATGTTCCGACAAATGAAATTAACTCAACCGGCAAAAGTGTAGCATCATAAAGATATAACACTTCATCTTCATTAATAAACGGTGAAGTAAATGAACGCACCGCGCCCCCTGCAACAGTATTGCCAGATACTGTCTCTCCAGTAAGGGTATTGAACCATTCAACTGTCAGTTGAGTCGGTCCACCGGTCAGGTTAACATCCACGTTAGATGCATCACGGAGAAAGACTATATATTCACCCCCTGATGTAGAAGGATTTGCAAGACAGAAGAAAGGGTAAGTCACAAGATCACCACGCGGAACCATTGCAGTCAGATTCATTCTTTGAGCAAATGATCGAATATATCCAAGATTCTTGCGAAGATTCAGCATCCTTGGAATTGAGTATATATCCAATGAATCAAAGTCTGACGCACCACAACCGTATGCTTTTCCGTCAAAAACATCCATATAAATTGGATTCATTCCTCTCATAAAAGCCTTCCATGCCCAGCTACGATCGCCGCCAACTCCCCATAAATGATCGGTATCAAGGATGATTACTTTCGCTCCGGTAGCGGAAGGGATATCGTCCATGTAGCCACCGTCAGAGTTCGGAGAAATCCAATCTGCATCCGACGCGAAAAGAATGCTGTTTGCGTAACCATTTCCGGTTAAATCAGGCCATTGAGCAGTCATGCCGACGGGATGCTGTTTTGGTTTCCTCGATTCATATGCGTGAATGGTATCGATCATCAAATATTGCCAGGCTGTTGATGAGGAAGATGAACCGGTATATGCTTCATTGCAAATTTCATACAGTACATTATCAAGATCATTGACCTCATCAATAACCTTTTTTACATATGCTAATTGTTTTGCAGTGACAGCAGGATTATATAGTGTATAAAGAGTTCGACCATCTCCAATCGGATATGCATCACCATTGATATCGCTAATGTTATTACTTACATGAAAAGGATGCCCTTTATACGGATCCAATCCTCCTCTTGCACTATTAACGTATACTGTTTGACCGCTCCATCCATTGAACAGCATGATCGAAACGTATATGCCCCTATCACCGGCTTGTATGATACGGCTTCTTAGAGTATCAAAATAAGTTTGATTAAATTGATCCAGGTCGAATTTTGGTTTGCCGTCGAGAGCAATACCTGGTCCAGTTCGGGCAAAAGGACTTGGTGAAAACCAATAGTTTGAATCGTATGATTCAGCACTCCATCGCGATTGTTCCCACGTCCACATTCTAAAAAAATTGTGGTTGAGAGTTGTTAGAGTATCGAGGTACTCCTGATAATTAAATTGTGGAGGAGGATCACTACCGCCATTATCAACAAGTGTTGACCATGTATGCGAACCGGTTAACAGGATCGCCTCCCCATTATCATCTGTAAAATATCGGGGATTAGTCGGATGAACTCTCAAAACACCATTCAGTTGTGC
The DNA here is from genome assembly GCA_030679145.1 of Bacteroidota bacterium. Taxonomy (GTDB): domain Bacteria; phylum Bacteroidota; class Ignavibacteria; order UBA10030; family UBA8401; genus UBA8401. The sequence goes on from JAUXTU010000049.1 coordinate 4,196, forward strand.
ATCACTAATTGATACAAAAAATATAAATGACATGATTTCCCATGTCATTTTTTGATGAAATATTTTTGGCAAAATCCAGCTATTCATCACACCTCACAATGCAATTTTTCTGCAATAAAATCCTTCTGCATATCTTGATGATCTACCAGATTCTATTCCTCGAAGCCGTAATACTGAGAGCAATGTTTCTTTAGTTAACCAGTGTTTTTCTTTTTGAGTTTGGAAATGTTTTATAATAAAATCATTTCTTTTCTTGCAAATCTTCTCATCGAGAGCGACAAAGAAATTTGGTGAGCCAAAATCACCATCATATTTTGGGATCTCATATTCAAATATGAGATGGTTGCGAAAAGTATTCCAAGTTAAGTCGGAAATAAGACGATGGTCTTGATGTCGATCATTACGGTAATGGGTAAAGACTATATCAGGAGAGAAGTTTTTTTTTATAGACTCAAAAGATTCTTTAATTTCAATTGCGGTGAATGGAAAAAAACCATCCCTGTGTTTAAATGTAATAATGCGTTTTTGTTCAACATCCTTCAAAAATGAATTTGCACTTTTGAGCGCTTCTCTTTCTCTTTCGTCTTGGGCACTAAAAACCACCCAAACGATCTCGAGATTTTTTTTATATTGCTTGGCAAGTTTGAGTATCGTGCCGCCGCAACCAATCTCTATATCATCGGAATGAGCGCCTAAAAATAATATCTTGAGAGGGGCTTTGGCATCTTTATTAAAGTTTATTGTCAACATTGTTCCTCACTTTTTTCCATTTTTCCAAACTTCCCATTTTGCATTTCCCTGAGCAGACATATCGTCTATTTCTTGCTTTTCTTTAAATGTATCCATCGCAAGGAAAAAACCGTCATGTTTATAGGTCGTGACTTGTCCATTTGCGATCAATCTCTTGAACGGCTCATACACAAGTTCTTCACCCTCTTTGATGTAATCAAAAATTTCTTTCTTAAAAGTGAAAAAACCTGCATTTATCCATAATCCATGTTTTGTAATATGAACAAGACCTTCAACATCATCCTCGTTTTTCATTTTCACAACATCGAAACTTTGACTTGGCTTTACCGAGACAAAACTTGCGATCTTATCCTTTTGATGAAAATGCTCGATCACTTTGTCGAGCGGAAGATCAGTTAATCCATCCGTATAATTTGCAAGAAACTCTGTTTCTCCATCAAGATATTTTTCTGCAGCTTTTAACCGCATCCCAATATTTGATTTTAATCCTGTGTCGACAAATGTTATCCTCCAGTCGTGAATATCACTATTCAGAAGCTCAACATTCTTGCCGCCTTGTGAGAGAACAAAATCGTTTGAAAACGTTTCACGATAGTTCAAAAAATATTCTTTAATCACTTCCCCTTTATACCCAAGACAAAGGATAAAATCTTTATGTCCATAATGGGCATAATACCTCATTATATTCCACAGGATCGGGCGGTTACCGACGGGCACCATCGGTTTAGGAATGAGATCAGAAAATTCACGAATTCTCATTCCCATTCCGCCACAAAACAGAACTACTTTCATAACAAACTCCTTTTATTCAAAAAACGTGATCGTATTGTTGTTCCAATTGTTTTCTAAACTGTTCAACGTTTGTTTTAATTTTTTCCTGAGCTTCATCGGTTTGGCATTTAAGTGCAATAAATTTCTCAATAAGTTCATCAACAGTGAATGAGCGGATATCGAGGGCAAAATCCGATTGTCCTACTGAAGCCATTGCATTGTTAATCTTGCGGTCGTACGATACCCCGACCGAAGGGCGACTCATAACATATGAAAATATGATAGCATGGAATCGTGATGCAACGACATAATCTGTTTTGGCGATCGCATCAAATGCATCTGTGAACCATTGGACCGGATGTTCGGAAATATCCTCTTCAAGATTGATTGAAGATTTTTTAGCAAGAACTTTTTTAATATCGGGTATAACTAGATCGTCGCCGTTGACCTGTGTGTGAAAGAACAGAACATGATGATTTGTTTTGACCAACCATTCCGTAAATGATGCCATCTTTTCAACATATTCCCGATATCGTGCCGGGTCAATTTCAGGCCAATGACGCGGGTCGAGATAAGCAATTGGTGCTACACCAACAACTATTTTTTTATGTTTTTGTTCTAATGCCTTTACATCAACATCGATTGAAAATGCCTGATCAGGACAAACAATATTATTTTCTTTGACACCAAAACCTTCAACAAGTTTTTTTGAATAATCGTCACGGAAGGATCGGTAGCTCGCCATCAATAATGATTTTTTAATAAACCATTTTCCTAGATCGGTAAACAACGGACCGGCGCCGACACTGAGGAACATAAATTGAGCCCCAACCAACCGTGTCAGACACGACCATTTAAAATGATTGTACGGATGATTAAGTGGGCCTCCCTCATTATCAACCAATTGACCAGAACCACCCACGATGACCAAATCGATTCCTTTCAATCGTTTATACGATTGAACAAGAAAAATCAATTCGCTCGGCAGAATTACCGACATACGACGGGCTATTCTTCTAAAAAAAGATGTCGATGTATCGTTGACTCCAGTTCTATTTTTTTTAGGTAATCTCCGCAATGGAAATGCGGAAATACCATGGTGTTTGGTTGTGTTTTCCGGGTCAAGACAAATACCAACGATCTCAATATTTGGATGACGTTTTTTTATTTTTTTTAATAATACACCAACAACTGCCTCATCTCCAAGATTTCCCGCTCCAAAATAACCAAAAATAGCAATCTTCTTTAACGAATACTTTGTGCTCAATTAAATCTCCGAAAAACAGGTTTTACAGGTTTACCAACAAGATATTTTTCAACACCGTCATTGAGTGCTTTTTTATATACTCCAAGTGCACCATCTATTGCTTCAATTGTCGTATCAATATCTTTATCAGTATGAGAATATCCCACAACAAGCGACGATGCAAGAATGCCTCGTTTCATGATCTCCTGAATAAAAAGAGTTCTGAACGGCTGCGATGGTTTTTTTTCTTGATCACGTGTTCCATACACAAGGCAGCATGGTTTGCCAAGGACAATAATATGATCTTGTAAACCATGGTCGGAAATTACTCTGTTCATTCCTTTTTCCAACCGTTCTCCTTGTTTCCATAATTGTTCTATCACGGGTTCATTTTTATAAACAGACATCGTTGCCATCGCTGCGGCAAGTGCATGGCTTTCAGCACCGTGAGTGGTCGAGATCAAAAATACCCTCTCTTTATCATGGTTGAATCCTCCCAATTTCATAATATCCCGTTTTCCAACAAGCGCCGATACCGAAAAACCATTTGACATCGCTTTGCCGAATGTTGATAAATCGGGATGAATTCCATGGTATTTTTGCGCGCCATTCTTATGCCATCGAAATCCAGTGATCATTTCATCCAAAATAAATACGGTACCATGCTGCTTAGACAAACGCTGAACATCATGAAGAAAATTATTCACCGGTGCAGTTTCTTTTTCAGCTTCAAGAATTACGCAGGCGATCTGATTGGGATATTGATTGAAAAGATTTTCAAGACTACCAATATCATTGTAAGTAAACTTTACTGTAAGATCTTGAACAGCTTTCGGAATCCCAGCGTTCATAGCGGTGCTGCCGATAAACCAGTCGTCAACTGAATAGAAGGGATGACTGCTGCAAATAGCTACAAGATCTCGTCCGGTATAAGCACGGGATACCTTTACCGCAGCATTGTTTGCGTCGGAACCATTCTTGGCAAACTTTGCCATCTCTGCTCCTTCAATAAAGCTCAAAAGCATCTCAGCACATTCAAGTTCATTGACTGCTGGTCTAATAAAATTGCTTCCAAATGGAAGCTGCTTTGCAACAGCTTCAATAACCGGTTTGTAGGCATGACCGAGTGTTACTGCGCGGAGTCCAGAACCATATTCGATAAATTCATTTCCATCCGCATCCCATACATGGGAACCCTCTCCCCGCACGATATAAGGAGGCATAAACTCGGGAAATTGGTCGTCTCCCTTAGCATACGTATGCGAACCGCCAGGAATAATGGAATGAAATTTTTTTTGAAGTGAAATAGATTTTGTAAAATTCATTTTTTAACACCTTTCGGAGAATCATCTATTGAAAAGATCATCTTGCTCTTTTCGTAATTTAAAGGGAACACTGGCTGGTATTTCAATATCATCATATGATAGGGCGGTGTCCTTCGATACATTTCGTTTTATACGGACACCTTCGGTAAGTCCCATTGGTAACAAATTGTTGTTCTTTACAACATCAGCATTGTCGATAACTCCGTAACATGTGAACCCTCCTACGCCATCAAGAATTTCTCCTGCTTTCAAATCTCGTTTTGCTAACGTGATGACATCACAGGAAGGTCCATTAAGAGGTGCGGTAGTAGCATCATGAAACAGAACGGCACGTGCAATAGTAGATGGAAGTTGAATATGCGGCAAATGATATGGAGTGTAGAAAAGATAAAAAGGTCCATCGCCCATTTTTAAATAACTTAAATGTTTTTGTTTAATTGGATTATCCTCGTGAACAATAACATATGCACCGGTATACGGTTCAGCTCCAAGCGCATAATCCACCAATCCGCCGTTCAACAATTGATCAGCCGGAAGTAGTTTCGTCATCTCTTTAACATGTGCGCACTTCGGACCGTACATGCCTCGTTTGCCTACCTTAAAACCGCTTGCATTCGCAAGAATTGCTTCTTCCATCGAAAGTTTCGTTCCATCGGCAAATGAGGTAACTATTCTTGGATTTTGATCATACTTCAATGCAAATTCTTTTTGTGTATCAGGAGTTCTATACGGATCGATCATCCCTTTAAGGTTTCCTGCACCGACAGGTCTAAAACCAAGTGTCTTTAGATATCGAAGCAACGTCATGGCAACACCCGGTTCATCACCATCAATATTTGTAAGAATGATTCCTGCCTTATCAGCACGTTGTTTCAAAATTGATCCAATAGTCGAATCAAGTTCTGCATTTACCAAAACCACATGTCTGCGGTTTTCAATTGCTTGAAGCACAACATTTGCACCAAATTCAACAGTACCGGTTACTTCAATAATAGCATCAATTCCATCCACATTGCAAAGTAAAAACGGGTCGTCTGTTACAGCAAATTCTCCTTTTTCAATTGATGATTGGAGTTGTTGTTTTGAGCTAACCATATTGAATTTTTGAACACCCCCTTCTTTATAAGCTCGCTCAGCTTTACTCACGGTTCTATTTGCAATCGCCACTAATTTCATTCCAGTGATCGGCGTAAGAAGTTGAAGTGCTATCATTCTTCCCATTACTCCTGCTCCAACAAGACCAACATGAATCGGTTTCCCTGACCGTTCTCTTTTTTCTAATTCTGTATCGACAATAACCATAATACTATTTATCCAATTTTGTGATGAAAAATTTTACAAGGCAAACAATTGATTTAAATTGAAATCATAAACGGTAGTCAGGCCAGCTACTATCGCTCGGTGATATCTCTGTTACGGGTAACGGCCACGTAATTTGAAACGCCGGATCATTATATCTAACACCACTGGCATGTTGAGGAGCATAAAATTGAGATACTTGGTAAAATAATTCAGAATTATCTTCCAGTGTTTGGAATCCGTGACCAAATCCTTCAGGAACGAATAACATTCTATGACTTGTCGAATTCAACTCAACCGCAATCCATTGTTTATGAGTCAATGATTCAGGACGCAAATCTATAATGATATCAACAACAACACCTTTTGTACATCGTACAAGTTTATTCTCGGCAAACGGTGGATGTTGAAAGTGCATTCCACGCAGGGTGCCTTTTTTATGATTCAACGATATATTGCTTTGAACCATTCGTGTCGCTAATCCATGTTCATCAGCTTCTTTTTCACACCACGATCTGCCAAAGAATCCACGATTATCTTCGAGTTTCTTAACATCAATGATGAATACACCTTTAAGTTTTGTTTCGGTAAAAATCATCGTTTCTCCAATGCTGTATACCTCGCAATTTGTTGGCGGGTTAATTCACTAATATTATTTTTTTGGTGGTAAACACTATACCATTCCGTCACCCATTCCAAAGCCTCCGATAATCGAAGCATTGGATGCCACTGTAAATGTGCTGTTGCTTTTGAAGCATCCAGTTTTAGATATCCGGCTTCGTGAGGTTGATTCGTAGTATCAATTTCAATAAGATGCTTTCCACCCCACAATTGATTAATCTTTTCTGCAATCCATTCCACCGGCTTTGCATCATCATACGATGGACCAAAGTTCCATGCTTCTGCATATTTAGAACCTGTATCCCAAAGATGTTCTGCTAATGTCAAATATCCATCGAGCGGCTCCAAAACAAATTGCCACGGTCGTACGGCTTTCGGACTTCGCAGCAGGATCGATTTATCAGTTAGGAGTGCGCGGAAAATATCAGGTATAAGTTGGTCTTTTGTCCAATCTCCACCTCCTATAACATTTCCCGCTCGTGCTGTAGCAATTGCAATGGTAGTATTTCCAGAAGAAAAAAAAGAATTACGATATGCTGACGTAACAAGTTCAGAACATGCTTTACTATTTGAATACGGATCAAACCCACCCAATGAATCGGTTTCACGGTACCCCCATGACCATTCATGATTCTCGTAACATTTATCCGTTGTTACATTCACAAAAACCTTCACACTCGGCGCAGAACGGAGTGCTTCAAGAATGTTCACAGTCCCCATTACGTTTGTTTCGTATGTTTCAACAGGATTGTCATACGATGTCCGGACAACTGTTTGGGCTGCCATATGGATGATTATTTCCGGTCTGTGTTCCGCAATACTTTTTTTCAACAATTGTAAATCACGAATGTCTCCAATAATGGACTTCATTCCTTCTTCAACATGTGCATCAGTAAATAAATTGGGTGATGTTGGGGGGGGCAACGCATATCCCACTAACTGTGCTCCGGCACTCTGAAGCCATAGTGAGAGCCAACTCCCTTTGAAACCGGTGTGTCCTGTTATAAAAACTTTTTTATTTTTCCAAAAAGAAGGATTCATTTTTTATCCAATTTGTTTCTTTTTAAATATCCGAAGTGGTAAGGCGGCCACTTGCAATAAGGCGATAAGAACATTTGCAATCAAACTTTTCCAAAACATCTTTACCCAAAAACTCATTTGCACATAACATAAAAATTTTTCACGCCAACCAAGCGGAACCGATGAAATTGCTTTCACATATTCAAAGCCCATACGCCATCGCGGCAATAGAATTTTTCCTGCTTTTGTCGGATCAAGCCACACAGTATATTCACGGTATGTCTTGTAGAAATTCCATGATTTTTGAGCGTGCTCTCTATTATAATAAAGAAATTCTTGAATTTCATGATATCGTCCAAGTAAGCCCAAATGTGCTAATAACACTCCGTCATCATGACCAAATCCTCCGAAAAGCGGCGTTTTTCTTAATGCTTCGGATAGAACAACCCCATACAGTTCATAGACCATGTAATCAACAAGCAAATCATGAAAACGAACATGAGGTTTCTCATTATCAACCCTCAGATTCGTTTCAAATTTTTTAACCGATTTTCCGTTCTCGTCTATAATAGTAGTTTTTGTATAGCAAAGAACAACTCCTTTATCGCGGTCAAGAACTTCAATACATTTTTCCACAAATTTAGGATCATACAGATCGTCATGTGGTGCCCATTTAAAGTATTCATTTCGGGATAGCATGAAAACATTGTTGAAGTTCCAAGTTGCCCCCCGATTTTTCTCATAACGATGATAATGAAAACGTGAATCGTTCTCTGTAAATTTTTTACAAATCTCTTCTGTCCTATCTGTGGAAGCATTATCGGAGATGAATATTTCATAATCCTGATACGTTTGAGCCAGAAGTGAGTTGATGGTCTCTTCAAGATAGTTTTCGCCGTTATAAACCGGTATACCGATACCGAGTCTCGGTACTCGCTCACTCATTATATGCTCTCCATAATATTTTTAATTTGTAATTCATGAAGCAATTATTTTGCGATCATCATTATTATGAACAGCTCGTTTCATATAATCTAGAATAATTTCTGCATTTTTTTGTATATCATATTTTTCTTCTACCAGAGCACGTCCACTCCGTCCGAATTCAACACGAAGTTCTTTTGATCCAACCAGAGTTTTCAATCGCAGGGCAAACTCTTCTTCTTCATCAGCAGGAACAATAAATCCATTCTTACCATCCAGGATGATCTCATCTAAACCTCCGACGTTCGTGGCAACAACAGGAAGCCGAAATGCCATTGCTTCACACAAAGCCGCTGGTGATAAATCGGCACGTGTGGGAAGAGCAAAAATATCAGCCATTTTATACAACCCAAGAAGTTCACCGCTATTCGCTTGTACATTATCGTATACTTGAACATTATCTCCAGCCATTCCCTGAAAACTTCGTGTCACAAAATGAAATTTACATTTTTGAAATTCTGTGCGCGCAGCTACTCGCAGCAAAAGATCACCACCTTTTCGTAAAAAATCACCACCCACAAAGAGGATATGAATACTATCCTGATCTTTTTTCCCATCATTATTTTCTGACTGATTCCACTGATGAACGTCAATTCCAGGGGGAACAACTTCAATTTTCTTTGTGTCAACTCCATAGTCATTCACCAATGATCTCTTTACTAATTGAGACCATGGAAGAATATACGAAGCATCGTTGTACACATTCCGAGTCATAGAATGTTTGATTCCAGAACCGAATGACTGTGAATTACTGCTCTTACCACGATACCATAGATTATATGGCTGCAACAGTTCCGGTGTAATATCGAGCGAAAGAATTATTGGCACATTTTTCCTGAATCTCTGAAGAAACATTAATGGTATCGTATGATTTGCAAATACTGCATCAAATGATTTTCCTTCGCGCTCCAACTTCTTGAGACGTGTTCTTGCTATCATTCCTCCCTTCAAAGTCCAGTTCAACGAAATTGGTGGAATGCGTGCAATGAAGTCTTTCGGTTGAAAATCTATCCACATCCATGTCGCTTCAATATCGTTTTTTGTATCAACCACTTTTTGAATATTCTTACACAACACTTCAATACCACCGAACGGAGCACTTATAAATAAAAAATTATATTTCCTATTTTTACCTATTTGTTCAGATTCTGTCAAGATAATCGCCTGCGATCAATGATGACTCCATCAATAACTTCTTTTACCGAAGCGACAAATTTATCGATCGTGTGATACTTCTCAATATATTTTCTCCCCTCTTCACCCATCTTCTGCGCAATATCCGGATTATTCCATAAATACAAAATCGCTTCTCTCAACGCTTTTGGATCATAAGGAGGAACAAAAATACCAGTAACATTTTCTTGAATGATATCGACTTGTCCGCGTGTACGAGTGCAAATAACTGCTTTGCCCATAGCCATCGATTCCTCAATCACAGTGACACCGTTATCTGTATCCGTTTGATGCAGCGGAATGATAACAAATCGGGACCGGCTATATAATTTTCTGAGTTCCGCATACGATAACATGCCAATCGAAATATTTTTCGGTAAATCACCCATAGCCCCAATCGCTTTTACTGTATCAAATAATTCGCCTCGGAGAGCCCCTGTGGCTATATGGCATTTGATATCGATTCCATCAAGTGCTTTAATTAATGTAGGGTAGTCTCTCATTTCTTGTCCTGAAGAACAGATCATGTCAGTCGGTATATTCATAGGTTGCCAAAATTTTTGATCAACTCGTCTGCCAACAAGCACCGTTTTTGTTTCGGGAATTTTTAGAAACTCATTTGCAAATTGTTTCTGCACCGATGACCAAAGAATGATTTTATCAATATGTGTATGTACAAATTTAAGAAGTGTGCTCTTTTTAGGTCGTGAAATCCATGTAACCATGGCAATATGTGGATGACGGGAGCCGAACATTTTAAGCAAAAAAGCGTACGGAATTGATAATCTACCTGACCAGGTCACTACCGCTTGATACTTTTTCCGAACAAAAAATGCTTCTATAACCTGAGCGGCAATCGCCGGCAACAGACTATAGAACATTCGTTGTATGCCTGGCAAAGATGCAATATATTTTTCATCAAGCATATCAGAATCTACAGTATCCTCATAGAGCAACGCACGTGGATATAAATCAGCTTCTTCCATCTGCCGCAATTTAAAACGGGAGGGTCTGCGAAGACCGGTTGTTACAATAGTTAGAATTTTTTTCCGGTGCGAATTTCTTATCCTTTGTTGTTCCAACAGAATCTGTTTTTTCTCCTCCAAAACTTCAGTCACAGTAGCTTGTACATTTTTAACAAATGAATCGAATGAATGATTCTGCTCGATAAACTTTCTCCCCTCCCTTCCCATTTTATCAGCAATCTCAAGATTATTCCAAAGATACATTATCGCCTCTCGAAGCGCCTTGGAATCCAGCGGAGGAACAAACATTCCATTAACGCCATCTTCGATCACATCTGCCTGTCCGTCTACTTTTGAACAAATCACCGCTTTCCCCATTGCCATTGCTTCAAGAATGCTGGTTGTTCCATTATCAGTTTCGGTGGGAAAAAGAGGTATCACAACAAATCGAGATCTTGCATATAATTCCCGTAGTTCAGAAAATGTTTTTTTACCGATCGTAATGTTCGAAGGGATTTTTTCAAGGTTTTGAACATCTTTCATCCACGCATCTTTTTTATTTGTAGTAATACCGCCTGCTGCAATATGGCATCGAATATCCAATCCTTCTATTGCTCGTATTAATGTACCGTAGTCTCTCATTTCGCGACCAACAGCACAGATCATATCCGATTCGAAATTCATTGGCCTCCAAAAGTTCTGGTCGACCGGCCATCGCAACAACTGTACTTTATTCTCAGGAATTTTGAGCTGGTGAATCGCATGATCGCGCTGACGCGATGACATTAAAAATATTCGTTCGAATTCAGAGTGTACTCTTTTTAATAGAATTGCTTTTTTTGGTTTAGATATCCATGAGAATATCCCAAAGTGTGGGATATGTGAACCGGTCAATTTTAACAAGATCGCTAATGGAATTCCCAAGTTTTCAGCCCAGGAAATTATCCCATCATATTTTTTTTTAATAATAAATGCTTCCATCACTTGAGCAATATTGGTCGGAAGCATTCGATAAATTAAATTACGCCAGCGAGGAACTGTTTTAAGAAATCGTTCATCCAACATGTCCGCCTTGAGAAATTTTTCAAAAAGAACAATGCGTGGATACTTATCAGCCTCTTCAAGTTCGATAAGTTTTTCGCGCTCTGGATGTTTTAATCCTGCTTGTATGAGCGTTAAAGTTTTAATAATTAATTCCCTTTCTCAATGAAATCTATCTTGTCGTTCAGATTGAACAGGCATGTTGATGATCTTTGAATTAGTTGAACTACCAGAACTTTTCACATTCCTTGACGTTAACCGCTTTAGTTTCCAATACAGCCAACGTAAAAAACTATACCATGGGTGTAATTGTAACCTGAACAGAAGAGGATTGTCTGTATTAATTACTTTAATTCGGCGAATTTCATAAAGATCACTGCCGAATCCCGGTGGTCCTGTATAAGCGGCACACGCAAATAAATATCCTGCCTCAGATGCCATTTTTTTAATGGAGTCATTAAGTAGTCCGTAAGGGTACGCAAAGCTTCGAACCGGAGCATTTAAAAGTATTTCCAACAACATTCGTGAACGTAATAACTCCCGCCATGCTTCTTCTCTTGAAAGTTTAGTCAAATCAGGGTGTGTCATGGAATGAGACCCTATTTCAAAACCATCCTGCTTTAATTCTATGATCTGTTTATCATTTAAGAGTTTAAAAACGGTTCCAAGCTCTTTATCCCACACACTTTCTCGGATGGAGAGATCACCTACAACAAATACAACGGCCGGCATACCGTATTTTTGTAGAATCGGACGGACAACTGAATGGATCTCTTCATAAGCATCATCAAATGTTATAATTATCGGTTTTTTTGGAAGGTCTAGTTTACCCTCTAAATAAAGGTTGTAATCTTCGAATGTTATTGCTGTATATCCCCAATGGTCAAGCAATTCAATTTGACGGTGAAACACAGTATCTAACACTGCAATATTTGCCCAGTCATCATTAATTGCCTCATCAATGATTCGATGATACAGAAGTACAATCACTTTATGTAAATCTCGATTATGCTTAGTATGATTTTGTGGTGAACTCATAGATTATTCTTGTGTTTCTTTAATTTTACGAAATCGATCGGGTATTAGATGCCCAATCAAAGCCATATCATCTGAAGTTATTGCTCTCGTGATAAATAAAATGGCAATATATACCACACCGGATAGACATCCTTGGAGAATGATGGGAGTATCTAGTGATCTCATAAACCATAAAGCTAATGCCATCAAGCAACCAGAAAACAGTGCTTTTAATTGAACCGAGATGTTTGAATCCTTAAAAATATCTTTCTGAATAATGCTCAACATTGCTACCATAACAAACAATTCTGTAACCAGAGTAGCAATTGCTGAACCGATTCCGCCATTTCCGAAATGCGTTTGTGTATATGGAATCAAAAAATAATTCAAAGCAACATTGACAAAAATAGCTATAAATGCATTTACCGTCAACTGTTTGTGTTTGTCAGAAGCAAGCAATATTGTTCCGAGCATAATGTCGATATAAAAAAGTAAAATTCCAGCACCAAAGATCATTAACAGCATTACAGATTGTTGGTAGGCTTCTATTCCATAGAAAAATTGAATGATCTGATGAGAAAAAGCAAATGCACCAACACTTAACGGAACACCGGACAAGAAAATAAAATCGAGACTCTTTTGCAAAGGACGACCAAGCGATTTATTGTCTTCTCCCCACAGTCGGGACATGATCGGAAAAATAGCAATTGTAAAAATGCTTGGTACAAACATCAATGTTTCGAAGAATCTGTATGATGCTGCGTACCATCCGACAACTCTCTCCGGAGCCATAAAGGATAACATTACTGTATCGATTCGATAATAGATAACACCAAATACTGAATTTAAAAAATATGGAAGACTATCTTTTAGTGATTTGCGTGCTGCTTTCCAATCTATTTTCGGCAATATTGGGGCCATTTTCCGGATGAATTTTAAACAGATAATAAAATTCAAGAGAGTGCCTAATATTGTAATCACAGCAAAACCGATCGGACCAACCCCAAGTACAACAGCAGTGATACCTACAGATGCAATAAATACAGTCTCTGCAATTGCACCATAGGATGGGTATTTCAACATCTCAAACCCACCGAATGCACTCCAAATAACCGAACGAGCTCCAGACCATAACATTCCAACACCAAAGATCATGATTATGATCTTAACTGACGAATGGTAATTAACAAGTAATGCATACGTTATAACACCGATAAATGAGAGCAACCATAAAATTCCCCTTATACTTATAGCATTCACTATAATATGACCAGCTTCATCCCGTGCACGTGAAACAGCTTTTGTTATTGAGTAATTTCCACCAAATTCTATAAACAATGCAAACATCGCAACAATAGATTGTCCTAAATAGTACCTCCCATAATCAACAGGACCAAGATACCGAGGGAGAAACATCATCAGCAGAAATGTTGATGTCCAAGTTATAATCCGAGTCAAGGTGAGAACGGCAACATTTCGAGTAGCAGATTTGGAAATTTCCGACATCAGTGGTTTTTTCCTGACACGCTCAATCTAAATTTGTATAGAAACACCTTCAGTGCAAATTGTGGTAACGTCAACATCCTTCTCCATCTCCACGGTTCACGAAAGAGTCTGTAAAGCCATTCGAATCCAATATTCTGGATCCATTTTGGCGCTCGTTTAGCAATTCCAGCAATAAAGTCAAAGGTTCCTCCAACCCCAATTGCCAAAGGGACATTTAACCGGTGCCTAGTTCGAGCAATCCAAAGATCTTGTTTGGGTGGGCCATATGCCACCAACAATATATGTGGATGCGATTTTTCAATAAGATTACAAATAAAATCTTCCTCTTCGACTTTTGGTGATCCTGAGTATGTTCCCGCAATTTCTAAGCCCGGATTCTCTAATTGAAGTAATGACGCGGTCCGTTCGGCAACGCCGGGCGCTGCACCTAGAAAAAAAATTCGCAATTTTTTTTGGTGAGAAATACGAGCCAATTCATAGACGGCATCAACACCGGCAACACGTTCTTTCAAAGATTTACCCAATATACGCGCCGCCAGCAATACACCTACACCATCCGGTACCTTTAATGAAGCTTTTGACATAACTGTTTTGAATTCATTGTTTTGCTGCGCCATCATTATAAATTCCGGGTTCACTGTCATAACATGATGAGACCTGCCACTTGTAGCCATATCTGTAAGGATGGTGATCGTTTCTTCCATCGTAACATCATGAATGTCTACTCCAAGAATATTTGATGTTGGAATTTGATAATCCATTCTTTTCAACTCGCTCTCATTAGAGAGTGACATCCTTGAATCATTTATTTGGTAATCATTCTTGCTTTTCATTTAATTTTTATTTTTAAACATTATTTTTTTGAAGGATATTTTGCGTAAGGATGCGTGCAGGTACGCCAGCTGCAATGGTGTCCGGAGGAATACTTTTCGTCACTACAGATCCGGCAGCAATGATCGCTCCCTTCCCAATCCGAACTCCCTTGAGAATGATACAACGGCAACCGATCCAAACATTATCTTCTATGATCACAGGCTTGTTCTCCAATGTCCGTCCAGAGATAGGATGCAGATCGGAATCCATTATGACAACATCCCAGGCAATCCGGCAATCTTTTCCAATTTCAACTTTTTCTTGTGCCACCACAACAGTATTTCGATTCAGATATGTACCATTTCCAATTCGTATTACTGCATTCCTTCCAACCTCTAACCGAACCCCTTGATAAAATTGGCAATTTTCAACAATGATCTCACCACCATCATTGAATATGCGTGGTGCCGGTTTCCCTCCCGTGACCACAATGATCCCATGTTTTGTCATCGAACGGGCAAACCATGCACCCTTGATGTACTCCGCAATTGAAAACTTGATAAGTCTTTTTTTTATTTTAAATATTAATTCAAAAAAATTCATGCTTTATGGTTTGCATCCTGTGTTTTAGTTTTGATTACAAGATCTTGATATAATTCAAGGATCCTTTTACCGATAACAGACCATTCATATTTTGACTGCACCACATCATAACCATTTCTAACTAGTTTTTTCTTCATAGAATCGTCTTGAATAAGAGAAATAATCCCATTGGCAAATGATATTGGATCGTCTGCTATGATTGCGGATTCACCAGATACAATATCAATTCCTTCACAACCGATACTTGTAGTCACAATCGGTATTTTCATAGAAAGCGCCTCACCTATTTTCAGTCTGGTACCCCCTCCCATTCTAAGTGGAACGATATATACACTGGCGCGACGAATATAGGGACGAACATCCTCTACGAATCCGGTAATGATAACATTATCAGAAGCACGGGCAGACAATTGCTTAGGCGGTCTGTTGCCGACAATATACACTTTAACACTTGGAAATTTTTTTAGTACAATTGGGAAAATCTCGTCAAGGAAATAAAGCATCCCATCATAATTCGGAACATATGCCATCATTCCGGTAAAAACCAATGTAAATGGCTCAGGCTGATTGTCTCCGGAAGAGAAAAAATTCGAATCTACTCCATTGGGTATTACAAACTTTGGAATATTAGGAATATCTTTATCGAATAGTTTCTTATCACGTTCTGAAGTCACAAAAAGTGCATCCTGTTTGCCACAACCTTTAATCTCTTCTTTAAAGAGTTTTTTATATTCTAAAAAATAATGAAACTTCCTGATCGGCCGGTGATCATTCAACCACATTCTGCGAAAATTATCGTATTCAACATTGTGTGCATCAAGGATCTTTACTGCATCAGTCATTAAACGATATGAACCCAAATGCGAAAACTCAGTCTGCACTATATCATAAGAGTCATTTGATAATATTCTGTCTATCAATAATTGCATCTCGTTATTAACTGCCAGCATGTGAAAAAAACTATGACTGTTCAGCGTAGAGTAAAACTGACCCAATCGATAATGTTTGCGCTGCCATGGTGCTGAAACTGTATGGATATTTTGAATTGACCCCTTGAACTCTTGACGCAATTTTTGCTCATCGGTTTGATTACCAAACATTGCCAATGTTACGTCATGATGAGGTAAAATATTTTTGAGAATATTATAATTACGCAACGCCCCACCGAAATTAGGAGGGACAGGAGAATAAGGCATAAGATGAAGGATTTTCATGCTAACGGCAGCTATAAGGAACAATTGAAAAATAAACCTTAAAACATACAAAAGAATAATAGGTCTTCATAACATCACTCTGATACAATGTCAATCAAATTGGCTCTTTGCAATCTCTCAATATGAGAAAGGCTTAAGAAAAAATAATCATTCTGCAGATCTCCCGTTTTTCGCTTATAAAGTCGTTGCCCATCATAGATGTACGGCTGATATCCCGCATGAGTAAGCAGTTGAAATGTTTCATATCCTTGCGACGAAACATCATCAGGATCACCCCACACTTCTATCATCCAAGCAGGATGGAATTTTTTAATTATTTTTTCCGCTCCTTTTAAACATTTAAGTTCATGACCTTCAACATCACATTTTATGAACTCGATATTTTTGGAAAGATCGGCAAACAAAGTATCTAGCGTTCTTGTCTCTACAGTTATTGTATGCATATTCGATATTGCAATATCGTCTACGATCTTCGCCTCGTAAAGATTTTCCTCTCCGGAACCCGTCAACGGTACCGCCATTGTTTGTTTTCCATTTCTATCTGAAATTGCGTAATGGAAGATTTGAACATTATCAAGATGCAAACTTTGAATAATGCCTTCCAACACATTGTAATTCAAGGGAACAGGTTCAATGCAGAATACTTTTCCTTCATTCTGAACGATCTCTGCCATAAATTTGGTGTACCATCCAAAGTTTGCGCCAAGGTCAAGAACTACATCTCCCGGCTTAATGAGATTTCGGATCACGTTAAACTCAGGTATATTATGCCCCCTGACCTCTTTTACGTAACGAGCCTTTGTTATTTTTTCTACAATAGATCGAGGGAGTTTTCTTTTAATAACAGATCTTATATGATTTATTAATCGATGTTTAATTGGGACTTTCATACGAACTGAAAATATTATGTTGGTTATGAAATATTTGTATCTACGTTGAGATTTTTATCAACTCGTTCAATGACAGGAATCATTCCTGTTAGGATACCTAGATGAACCATATTTCTGAAAAAAGTTAGTTGCATATCAACGTACGAAACTACTATCTGTCCAAACACTGCAATGATACATACGGCGCAAGCAACACGGAGATATGGATCGTTTAGTTTAATAAATACTAAAGCACCGCGAAGAATAATACAATTGATAAAAAAGAAAAAAAGAAAAAAACCTATTGCACCACTCTTTGTTATCAACCATAGAATTTCGTTGTGTGTTATATATCCTTTTAGCGCAAATGAACCATAATTCATGATCACCCACTCATGTTGTTTTCCAAAACCGATACCTAGGATCGGGGCATTTCTTAACGTCACCGCAAGATTATAGTTTTCCTGATCTCTGGCTAAACCAGATGTGTAGTCCGCATAATTAATATTCTTAGTGTCTCCAATTGCACTGAAGTATGTTGATTTAACAGCAGATGCAACCATGGCAATTCTACCATAACTGTTCCAATACACAGCAAGATAAATAACAAATACAAAACCAAATGCCATTAAGTATTTTAGAGACTTTTGTCGCTGCTCTTTGGTCAATAGAAGTATTAACATAATGACACCAACGGCGAAAGCAGCATACGTTGCCCGTCTATTTGCAACATAAAAACCTATTAGAAGTGGAAGTGTCAGATAGGTCAAAGCTTTTTTTTGTCGTACGTGTCCTCCATAGGTTATTAATCCTAAAAGTAAAAAAAAAAGAGTGACAAAGAATAAAGGATCTTCATGATTTGAAAGTGTCCGTTTACCGCCAAAATCGAATCCAAGCCGGACAAAACGGTCAATCGCCTGATATGCTTTAAATGAAATTCCCCAGATAAAGATCCAAAAAATTGTCTGGATATGTTCTTTGCGGTTTATAATTTGCGGAACAAAGAAAAAAAGTATTGCTAGATAAGAAAGTGCGCGCACTTCCCATAAGGCCATCATAGGATCTCCGCCTCTCATGCTTCCATAAACCACAGAACCGATAAGCCAGCTAAAACATAACAATGCAGGACCCCAAATCGGTACAGGTTGAAGTTTAACATCCTTCTTTACTACCACAATAAAAATCCACACGAACACTAAAAAAATCAGATGGAGTTCCATCGGTGTTAACACGCCAACACCAAGACCCTTAAAGATTACATTAAATGTCATTAAATAATAAATAGTATATGTCCAGGGCCTAAGACCTGCGATGTCATATCCGTCCGCTGCAAAAACTAAAACAATGAAAATATAAAATCCCCAGTGAAGCCGATAGAACGATACAAAAACAACACTAATAATGATAAGAGTAGAAAGTGCAAAAACTACATTTCCATTTCCCGATATAATAATAAAAGGGAGCAGCATGCTGGTAACAATCATCAGCATCGTTACCATTCCATTTTTTATTGTAAACGAAGTTCGATCCCGCAATCGTGTACCAAATAAACCAATATTTTTAGAGATTGTCTGAAACATTTGCATCATTAATATAGGGGTGGCATTGGCATTGTCATCATTTTATAGACGGTAAGACCCATTTGCAGTAAAGCCAAAACAATTGCTATTCTATATTCTCTTGCACCAAATTTTTTACTGTTTTTGCCAACGATAAGAGCTATCATCATTAGAAAAAGTATCCCTGCTAAGTTCACAATAATTCCCTTAAGTATTAAGTTGCCCGATTCATGACAAAACCAAGAATTTGATGTTGTTCAAGCTGTGTTACAATTTTATCGATATCTTCTTGTTTCGAAACACCTGCTGTGACAACAATAATTACACCATCTAGTTGACTCATAAAGAGGGGGGGAACAGTAATGTCCCGCATCGATGGAAGATCAACTATAATGGAATCATACGATTCAAGCAATGAATAGATAATATTTCGAAATTCAGGAAGCTGTTCCAACAACAACCCTAAATTTGATTCGTTAATTTCATCTGTTTTTTCATTCTTAGCATTCAACAATATGTCGTTAGCAGGATTTGAAGTTACATTGCCGGCGGGTAAAACTGAAAGATTTTTAAATTTTGTTTCAGTAATATAAATTGAAGATTCATGGAGTGCATCCAATAAACCCGGTGATAAAGGCATTCCAAAAACCTTATGAAGCTGTGGTCTTCCGATATTGAGGTCAATTAATACCGTGCTTCGCTCGCGCGCTAATGCAAGTGAAACACCTAGATTAGCCGCGACAAGAGTTTTACCATCTTTCGGACTTGCACTTGTTACTCCGATGACCATTTTCCCCTCAGCATTACCCGAGGGAAGAATGGAATAATTAAAGCTATTATAAAATTTTGGCGATACAAACTGTTCGTCCACAAATCCACTGCTTTTGTCGTTAACAAACACTTTCTTTTTAAGACGAACAAGACTGTGAATTTTTATGTCACCTTCATTATTGTCATTCTCTTGCTTAACTTCATTATCCGAAGATGGAATATCGTCTACCTGCATGCAAAAATTTCCTGTCCTTTTTGAATTGTATTCGTAAATGTTGATATCAACTCAATCATTTTTCCATTCCGGCAATAGTGCAATAATAGGTTTTTTGTATACTTGAATCTCTGCAGTGGTCCGGATCGTAGTATCAAGAAGTTCTGCACCCATTACGGAGAATAATCCAACAATAATTCCTACAATAAACCCACCAAGGATGATTAACATACGACTTGGCTTTGATGGAAAAAGAGGCAATAAAGGCGGATCCATGACTGTATATTGATTCTCAGAATCTTGACCGATGGAAAGAGAAATCTGAGCTTCCTCAAGTTTCAGTTTCATCTCATTGTAAAGCCGTTCGTAGATAGTATAGTTCGATTCTTTATCTCGATCTTCCTGCTGTACCACTGATGAATTCATTATCTCTTCAATTGTTTGTGAGCGGGATGTTTGTATATCATTAATCTGAGACTTGAATTTCGAAATCTCTGAACCTAACGCAACCCGAATTCTCTCGAGAAGTTCAAGAATTCTACTCTCAACTTTCACTACTTCCGGGTGTTTCGGTGTGTATTTTGATGAAACTTCATCATACATACTTAGTTGTGATCGAAGTTCAATTGAATACGGAACATCTGACCGTTGCAATTCAAATAATGACTGACGTGCCAGCTTTGAACCAATCAATGAGGGGAGTGTTTTAACTTGAGCAAGATTCCCTTCATATTGTTTAATTGTTATTCCAATGTCATGGATTTGTTGATCGAATTGTTCCACTCGTGTATATAAAAAAGTATTTGCACCCGGAGTACCCTTAGCCCGCTGCTTCAGCAATGACACCATATTCTTTTGGCTATTTTCTAACTTTTGTGAATATTCATCAAGTTTTTTTTGGTAAAAATCTACCGTAAGTTCATTCTTCTTATTTTTTGTAGTGCTTCTTGTTTGGATAAAAATATCTGCTAAAATTGTTGCACCACGTTGAGCCTGAACTGGGTTGTCTGATGCATATGTAATGCTGAATGATTCTCGTGGCTGAACTTTTGTTTGAATATTGTTTCTGACTTTTACCATTAACACTCGAAATTCTGCTTCATTCGTAATATTTTTTGCAAGATCCAAACTGTCAATCAACTGGCTTATCGTACGCTGGCTAAAAATAATATCATCAAACGATCTCAATGGATCATCATCCCTCGATGTCATCGCATTCGCTAAACTCGCCAATGGATTTTGTACTTCAGTCCGTTGCACTAAAATTCTAATCGACGATTCATACATTCTTGGAAGCATGTAAGCGCCTGTGATCGAAATAATCGTCATAATAATTGGAGGCAGAAATAAAAAAAATTTCCGACGGCGAATGATTGCCGCAATATCTTTGATTTTTACCTGAGCTTTACTCACTGTTTTTTACCTTTCACATTCAATGATCTGACAATTCATTGAACTTTATACGCAATTCATGTGCCATCGTAAGTTGGCTTTATTAATAATTTATTGCACAATATATAAAGAAATTTCAATCATTTTACATTAAAACTGCATACAATTAAGAGATAAACACCTAAGTGGGAAAAACTTACACTATAGCATGCTTCAACAAAAAAAAGTGAGAACATATTACCAATAACTTACAAACCAAATGCTTTTCGGCATTAATACTAAAGATTGATCTATACCAAAAAAGATCATAGTATTTTCTGACAACTATTGCTATTATTTGTTGATTGTATCATAGATTAACTATTAACTTTCTTTTTAATTAAACAGTTGGTTCTTCGTACATCAAATCTGGCATATTTGTTGCCTCTAATGATATAGAACTATTAGAAATAATGATTGTATATCATAACACTTTTTAAAAAATAGCGCAAATATGCAAACTTCAAGAAGAACTCAAGACTGATTACGTATGAATGATTGTCTTGGACAATTTGTTAAAAGGTGTAGTGTGAAAAAAATACTTGTTGTGGTAATTAATGCTTTAAAAGAATCGATCATTATTGGTGGTATTATTCTTTCCGGATGCTCGACAAATCCGATTGTTAATGATAACATCCGTTCTAATTCAGAGCTTGATACTCTCAATCAGCAAATTATAAATGTACAGTCACCATCGTACATATTCCGACAGGGAGATCAACTTCGTATTACGATTCGCGGTTATCCCGAATTCGATACAACAATGGTCGTCAATGATGTCGGGACTATCTCTATGAGATATATTGGTGATTTGATCGTAGCGGGAATAACACGCGCACAATTGAGCGAAGATATTGTGACAAAACTTTCAGATTATATTAAAACAGAAATTTTTCCATCAATCGTCGTGCTTAATGCGTTAACTCAAAAAGTTGCAGTGTTAGGAGCGGTTGGACGCCAAGAAAATTATTCAATTCAGTCTGATGTGACTGTACTCCAAATCCTTGCAATGGCAGGAGGAGCAACAGCTGAATCGGACCTTCAACATATTAAAATTTTTCGCAATGGCGATTCAGGATATTTCGAAGAAATTGATATTACAAAATATATTTCAAATGGGAATATCAGTGAAATGCCATTGGTAAAGCCGGGAGATACTGTATACGTCCCGAGGGAAGAGAATATTATTCGTGAACTTTCCAGCTTTTTTAGAGATACTATTTTTATTTTTACTCTTTTTACTATTTCAAACTGATGCGTTTTTTCACTTTATCGTTCGGGATGAACAAAAAAATTTTAATATCAGCTTCTTTATTTTTTATGGTCACGAACTGTCTTGTAAGCCAAACAGTCTTCGATTTCATTGGTCGACCAGTTAATGGTTCTGCAAGAATAGCTTCATTAGGTGGTGCAGCGGTCGGCGAGGGATACGATGTGAATTCAATGTATTGGAATCCGGCAACGCTCAGTTTTCTTCGACACTCATCTGTTACTGTTTCGTCTATTTTAGGACGGAATGGTGAAAGTTTTAATAATACTTTATCCCTTCCGCCGTTATATGTAGATAATTATCAAGTGGTTGCAGCCGGATTTGCTGGCAGCTATTTCGGAAAAAATTGGTCTCAACCATATTTTGCATATAACGGTATTGATATGGGATATTCCATTAAACTCCATCCTACGCTCAGTGTTGGTGTATTAACAAATATACGTTACGGAAATAAATCTTCATCAGGCTTATGGGCAACATCGGGTTCGCTTGGCGCTTTTTACGCTCCATCATCAGGTATAAGTTATGGAATTGTTTATACCGGAATTGGATCTGGTGTTTTGTACAGGTACAACGGTTATGCCGGAACTTTAAAATATCAACGCAATCTTAATCAGAGTATTCATATTGGATCTTCATTCAGATTCCCTTCATTGTACAGACTACCGTACATCATTATAACAATGGAAAGCCAGAAATTTATCAATACATCCGGAATCACTTATCGCGCGGGATTTGAAACATATCCTGCACAAAATTTATCATTGAGACTCGGCATTATATCAAGTTCAATTGCTACTGCGGGATCGTTTGGATTGGGGTATCATATCGGAAATTTACATCTCGATTACGCCTATTTCCCTGATAGAGAAGCAAATCGTTACCATCAAATTTCAATTTCATATCAATTGGGAACTTGATTTGCGAATGCAATTTATCATATCCAAAATTTTCAATGTCAATATCGTATGATCGTTTCATGAATAAATCTTTTGAAATATCCCATAACATGGCAATGCAAGAGGTCATCCGTACTGCCGAAAAAGTTGCAGTAAGCGATCTCAGTGTTGTCATCATTGGTGAACATGGAACCGGAAAAGAATGGCTCGCACGAGCTATTCATCGATTGAGTAAACGGGCAAACGGACCATTTTATCCTATTGACTGTGCGGCACTTCCTCCGGAAGAATTGGAACGCGAACTATTCGGTTATGAGATTCTTACAAGAGAAGGTGTTACAATTCAACGCGGTGCATTCGAAGAAGCCGGTGGCGGCATATTACTTTTAAATGAAATAGGTTCTTTGCCGCTTGCAATTCAGTTGAAGATTTCCCGTGCACTTGAGTATAAAACAATCTATCGCATCGGGAATGATCAACCAATCCACATTGACACCCGGGTAATAGCAACGCTGAGCCAACATGCAGACATCCTTCTGCAAAACGGTTTATTGCAAAAGGATATGTTTTACCGCATTAGTCCATTCGTTATTGAATTACCACCGCTGAGGGATCGACGCGAAGACATTCCATTTTTAATTGAAAAATTTTTGAGAGCACTTAAAGACGATCATCAGGGAAGCGTCGAAGGAGTAACACCTGAAGCTTTACATTTATTCCTTGAAAATGATTGGCCGGGCAACGTACGCAGATTGAAAAATGCGATCGAATATGCTTTTGTCATGTGTACATCTCAATGGATACAGCCGAAAGATTTACCCATCTACTTACAATCAAACCACTTCAATGGCAATTCATCGATTAAATTAAGTAACAAAAAGTGATATTTTTTAGTTGGAATGTGTGAAAAAAAATGTTTCTGGTTTAGAAATATTGCTTCGGAACTATTTCAACAGCGACATTTTTTTGACATTTGTAAAACGTTTGGAAGGATTATCACTTGAAACCGCTTCAAAACGATAGAAATATACGCCAGAGGCGTATCCTCCTTTGGAGGACAATCCACTTGCAGTCCCCCCATTCCAAACTACCTCTCCAAATCCAGCATCCATTTCTTTGTCGATCAATCGTGATACGGATTGCCCCAAACTATTAAAAACCTCAAGACTGACTCGACTCTTCGCCGGTAAAGAATATCGTATCGTTGTGAATGGATTAAACGGATTAGGGAAGTTCTGTGAAAGTTCATAATTCTCCGGAATATATAACTTTTGGAGACTGAATTTTTTAGATGTGTTAATTGTCATTTCAGAGGCTTCTGAAAATGAACGCATAGTAACTTGAATGGAATCATCACCGATCGCGGAAAGCCGAGTTATTGCCATTTTGAACAATCCTGAAGACAAAAGTTGATTACTTAAAGGAATGGATGTAGAAGCAATTATTACCACAGCGGTTCCAAAATTATTATCAATATTTTTAAGCAACAACAATCCATTATTACTGTCCGTTAAAATATCTTCAACCCTGGTTTTAGACGGATCATACTTAACAATCATTTCAACAGTTTGAGATTCTTCGAAAGTAGGTAATTGTACTTTGAATATTTGATTTTTTAATGAGGTGACTGTTGAAAGACTTACTATTCTAATATCCCTATCATTATCAATGGTGTTGTCAAAGATCGTTCTTTCGTTAAACTCATCAACAAAGTGAGTCTGACTCCATTTCCATAAAGATTGAAAAACTTCAAAATCTTTGGAATTTATACGTCCATCCTTTTTTAATATGAGATTAGGTAATGTCCCCTCTACCGGACCAATGTCTGCAATTCCTAAGTCGTTTCTTTTCCAAGCATCCACAAAAAAAGCAATGTCCTGTCCGTCGATTTTTCCATTATTTGAAAAATCAACACGAACATTTTTATCCTTGGGTACAGTTTTCGCCGGAGGTGGTGAAGTTTGTTTGTAGACTAAGCCGATATTATCAAGCGAGAATGTCACATTAGATGCAAGTGCTGTAATATACAGTGAAACAAATGGAACATTGGCTAACTGGCTCATTAAGATTGATTTATTTTGCCATGTATTTGCCGGGACAGATATACTAACTGGTGTAAAAATATTCCCTCCCGATGGATTTTGACAACTGACTTTTAATGTTACACCAGACGAACCGCCATGTACTGCAAAATCGAGACTTTGGAAAGGTGTCGGACTTATATTCACAAATGATCCCCAGGTTCCTTGCGAGAATTGAAGCACAGCCCAAGGGCTGTGAACAATTCGTGCAGAAGTAGATCCTTGAAATACCGGATTGGTGCTTGCATAATTGCGAGTAACACTCCACGACCTAATATCATTCCAAGGTGAAGAAAGCGCTCCTTCCTGATAAATATAGCTCACGGTTGGAGTTACCGGAGCCATCGTGGTAAACCTCCAGTTGGAGGAAAAAGAGCTTTTCCCTACTGAGTTTTGAGATCTCACTCGCCAAAAATATGTTGTATTGGTATTCAACGATACAATGGCTCGAGATGTATCAATCAATGTTGAATCATTTACAAATGACGTTGCAAACAATGAATCAGTTGATATTTGGACATGATAGGATGTTGCATTTGAAGCAGTATTCCATTTTAACGTCTGCGATGTAGATAGATTTAGACCATTATTTAAAGGTGATAATAATGTTGGAACCGTAGGAATCGTTCCCGTAGTAAAGCTCCAAACCGTACTATACGCACTGGTTCCGCCTACTCCTGCCGCTCTAACGCGCCAGAAATAATTGGCAGAGTATAACAGAGATGAACTAACTTTGTTCGTATCAGTCAAGATAGAATCTTCCATTACTATCGTTGTAAATGAAGAATCCTGTGATACTTGAATTCGATATGAAGAAGCATTTAGAGATTTATTCCAGCGGAACGTAAATACAATCATCTGATTTGTTGCACCATTCGTAGGCGAAACAAGTTGAGGCGCCATTGGAGCAGGGGCAATAGTAGTTAATCGACGTATTGATGAAAAGGAACTTGATCCACCCGAGTTTGAAGAACTTACTCGCCAAAAATATTTTGACAAATTATTGAGCGGGGAGATTTGTAAAGTCGTATCAGTGATTGAGTTTTGATCATGTATCAAATTTGTAAATATGGAATCTTGAGATAATTGCAAACGATATGACGTTGCATTAGAAACACTATACCATGAAAACTGGATGTTAACCGGTTGACCTGTTGCGTTATCATTGGGTGATGAAAGCAACGGTGCGTTTGGCGGAGTAATCGAGGTTGTATATGTCCATACTGTTGAGAATGGGCTTTGTCCGGCAATATTTTTTGCACCAACACGCCAATAATATTTCGTGAACGATTGGAATGATGATACCGTCCGAGTCGTATCGGTAAGCGTTGAATCATTCAAAACTATTGTTGCAAATGTAGAATCAGTAGCAATCTGTAATCGATATTCCGTAGCTCCTTGCGAGACATTCCACCGAAATGTTAATGGCATGGTTTGGTCAACGCTGTTATTTGCGGGTAATTGAAGTTGTGGAGTTATTGGCGGAGCCACTATGGTTGTAAATTTTCTTATTGAAGAAAAAGCACTTTTGCCAACAGTGTTCCGTGCCGACATGCGCCAAAAATAATTTGAGCCATTATTCAATCCTGAGATTGTTCGTGAAGTATCGGTAATCGTTGAATCATTAAGGAATGTTGTTGTAAATAGAGAATCTGCTGATACCTGTAATTGATATGAGACGGCACCGGATGAAGAATTCCAAATGAGAGCTAATGATGTCGGTTGATTGATAGAATTATTGAAAGGAGATAAAAGATTTGGAGCAGATGGAGCAGTTGGTCCGCTCGGTTTTAATACAAGGGAGATATTATCGAGATAAAAAGTAACATTTGATCCACTAGCGGTAAACTGAATCGAAATGAATGGCGCTGATGCTATCTGACTCATTGGAATGGATTTGATCAACCATGAGTTTGCAGGTACCGCAAAACTTACCGGCGTGAAAATAGAACCTCCGGAAGCATTCAAACAATTGACCTTCAATGTAAAACCGGTTGCCCCACCATTGATTGCAAAATCGAGACTCTGGTAAAGAGCTGGATCTATATTCACAAATGATCCCCAATTACCTTGACTGAACTGGAGTGATGCCCAAGAACTATGAACAATACGTGCAGATGTAGAACTCTGATACACATTGCTCGTATTTGCATAATTACGAGTAACACTCCATGATCGGATATCATTCCATGGAGATGTCAGAACGTTTTCTGTATAGATAATATTGGTTTGTGGAGCCGGGGGTGATGCAACGGTTACTGTCGTCGTTAATATTATTGTGCCATTGGAATTGATCAGTCTAAGAGAAAACATCGTTGTTGTTGTAACAACGACATTTATTGAACCATTGAAAGGAACAACTCCTATACCTTGATCTATATCAGCATACGTTGCGCCGACCGATGACCAATTAAGTGTTACAATTCCTCCGCCTGAAGGTAAAGATGTGATATTACTTTGAAATGTACCAGATGGAATAGGACCATTTCCAACGGAACTAAGATATAACACAACGTCGCCAGAAAACGGGGCAGTGAATGTTTGATTAGTACTTCCTGCTACAGTTCCTGAAAAAGTGGTCATTCCAGTTTCGGGATTAAACCATTCAACATTAAGATTTCCTGATGTAGCAGACAAGTCAACAACAATGGCACTTGACGAAGAAGGATCATACACCAAATACTCCGCTCCGGTAGCAGAAGAATTTGCTAAACAATATGTTGTAGACGAAAGA
>JAUXTU010000099.1 GCA_030679145.1 Bacteroidota bacterium
GATGGGTCTGTTGATTTGTGATCATTCCCTTTGTCGGAAAGTGCTAAGCCGAATGCTGCTTTGGAAAACATACGCGGGCGGCCGGTAAGCTGTGTATATCGGTCAAGAATATTTCGGAAATCCGGTCCAAAAATGATAAAATAATCCATTCTTCCTTCCCCCGTTATCGAAAATTCATACTGTCCTTCATTTCCGAAGTTAAATGTATTCGTAAATGTACTGTTAAGAAATACACCATATCCTTTGCTTGAATAATAGAATGGAACGAGAAGCGGGGCTTGCTGTCCGTGCAACGTTCCGTAATTTCTTTTCACAATCTCACCGCGAAGATCGATACTTTTTTCTCGCCCATAATACCCATGTCCCAAACCAGTAAAGTGTTCATTTACATCATAAATAAATGACGTATGTATCGTATCACCATCCCACCAGATGCCATCGCTTTGACGAAGAAGGATTTTATCACTTCCACTTGTAGCAATTGAAAGACGTAAAGCATTTTTTTCAATACATACGGATAATCCGCCAACAGAATCAGTTACAGCTGTTAACGCAACACTATCTTCGGCAAATAATAATGATCCATCCCATTGATGAGATTCTACCATCTCATATCGATCATCGGGAAAAAATTCTTCATGTGCACGAACTGCCTGGATACGAACGATCTGTTCTCCGTATGGGGTAATTCTCAATCGCTGCCCTTCATAAGTTGTAATAATAATTCCTCTTCCTTCGCGTTGATGAGAAGAGTATTTTCCAAGCATTTCTTTTGCTTTTAGCGTTGGAAAAATTAAAAGAAGAATTAATAATGAGAGAGGAAATTTACGACTTTGCAGGGAGTTATATTTTTTCGACATAAAAAAATAAAGTATCAATGCTGGTTAATCTTAATTGACTTTCACTTTTTATTTACATGCTAATATACATATTTTTTGGTTTCTTGCATCGACCTGCCAAAAATTAAAAACCTTCCAACGGTTAATTGAAGGAAGGTTTTATATTAATTGTTTTTGCGGTTTTGCGACTCACCAAGTGATCCGATCGGGCTTTGCGTGATAGCACAATCTACTCTTCGACGCGTCCCGATCGAAAAACATCGGGGCTTGCTCCGGACTATTTCGCTATATCTTTTTCGTTTTTAATCTCAATGAATTACTGATCACACTGACCGAACTGAATGCCATCGCTCCGGCAGCAAATGTGGGACTCAACATTCCGAACGCTGCAAGAGGAATACCGATAATATTATAGATGAATGCCCAGAAAAGATTCTGCTTGATCGTCCGAATCGTACTGCGCGACAATGTAATTGCCCTGACAACCGCCGTCAGATCATGACGCATTAATGCAACATCAGCAGTCTCCATTGCAACATCGGTCCCTGAGGCCATCGCCAAACTGACATTTGCTTGAGCAAGCGCTGGTGCATCATTGATTCCATCCCCGACCATTGCAACAATCTCACTTTTTGATTGCAATTGTTTGATATACTCTGCTTTATCTTTCGGCAGCACATTTGCAATCACTGTTGTAATTCCAACTTCTTTTGCAATTGCTTCAGCAGTTAGTTTATTATCGCCAGTCAACAACGCAACATTGATGTTCATAGCTTGAAGTTTTCGGATCGCTTCTTTGGATGATTCACGAACCGTATCTGCAATTGCAATAATTCCCGCAAGTTTCCTCTGAACACCGACATAAACAACTGTCTTCCCTTCTTGTTGAAGACGTGAAACCATTTCTTCTGCCGCACTGATATTTACCAACGATTCTCGCATAATTGCTTCTTTACCAATCACAACATTCCTTCCTGTCACTTTACCCGTAATTCCAAACCCAGGATTAGCAAGAAATGATTCAACCGGTTGTAATACGATATTCCTCTTTTCAGCATATTGCACAATCGCTTTTGAAAGAGGATGTTCGGATTTATGTTCAACTGACGCGCTCAGCATCAGCAATTCTTCACTCGTGAAATCATTAAACTGAATAATATCCGTTACTGAAGGTTTCCCTTCCGTAATTGTTCCGGTCTTATCAAATACAACTGTTGTGACTGAACCCGCTCGTTCAAGACTCTCCGCATTTTTGATCAACACACCAGCGGATGCGCCTCGTCCTGTTCCGACCATGATTGCAGTCGGGGTTGCAAGTCCAAGAGCGCAAGGGCATGCAATAATCAAAACGGCAATTGCATGAATCATAGCTTGTGCAAATTCTAAATCCCAAATAACAAATCCCGCAATGAACGTAACGAGAGAAATTCCAATAACAGTCGGAACGAACACTGAAGCGATCTTATCAGCCAGTGACTGTATCGGCGCTTTCGATCCCTGCGCTTCTTCCACTAACCGAACGATCTGTGCAAGCATCGTATCACTTCCAACCGCAGTTGCACGAAATTCTAAACTTCCTGTTGTATTGATCGTTCCACCGATCACTTTATCGCCGTTCTTCTTCTGCACGGGAATACTTTCTCCGGTCATCATAGATTCATCGATGGATGTATCACCTTTTTCAATGATTCCATCAACCGGAATCTTTTCTCCCGGCCGAACAAGGATCATATCATTCTTCACTACATCGCTGATAGCAATATCAGTGTATTCGTTGTTTCGAAACACACGCGCTGTTTTCGGCTGGATAGACATCAGTTTCTTCATTGCATCAGAAGCACGGAGTTTAGCTTTTGCTTCCAGCAGTTTTCCAAGAAGAATGAGAACAATAATGGTGGATGCAGTATCAAAATAGATATCCATCATTCCAACGGTATCTGGAAGCCATTCCGGAAAGAGAACCACAACCGAACTGAAGAGATACGCTACTCCTGTCCCGACCGCAACCAACGTATTCATATCAGCTTCAAAATGTTTTGCTAATTTCCACGCAATCGTGAAGAATCGTTTTCCTGAGACAACCATCACGACTGTTGCACCAAGAAAGAGAAGTTTATTTACTTCATCCATTCCGAATGGAGAAATTTCCATGAACCAATCGGTCATACTGATCATACTTACAATCATCACCGGCAGTGCAAATATCAAACTGATGATGAATTCTTTTTTAAGCTTGTTATAACCATCTGTCTGATTAGAATCATCGGTTGGTTTAATACTTTCAATAATAAGTTTGTATCCAGCCTCTTCAACAACTTTCGCCATTTGTTCTGTTGTTGTTTTTGAAGGATCGAATTTGATCGTCGCCTTTTCGGTTGCGAGATTGACCGTTGTTTTTTCTACACCCTCAACCCGCGTCAGGACTTTTTCCACTCGCGCCACACAACTTGCGCAGGTCATCCCTTCTACAGGAAGTGTAAGTGTTTGAATTTTTGTTTCCATTTTTCCCTTTGAAGTGACCGTCACCTTCAAGGTGACGGTCACTTTATTGATTATTACTGAATTGAAACTACTGAATATCCTGCTTCTTCCACTGCTTCTTGAAGTTTCTTATCCGACACTTTTGATTCATCAACCGCAACATTTGCTTTACCTATTTCTATATTGTTGATCGTAAGACCCTCGATCTTTAAGAACTCTTTTTTCAACGACATAACACAGTGACCGCATGTCATACCTTGAATTGATAATTGAACAGTTTTCATTTTTGCTCCTAAGTTTTATTGACAGGATAAATATACGAGAAACTGTTCTTAACAGGTTTACACTTTAGATAAAATAATGTACAAAATTTTACAAGGTCTTATTTCACTTTATCAAGCGAAATCCGATGCATTTGATGATGTGTTGGCGTGAGTTTTTTGAATTGACTGGGAGTAAAGCCTGTTATAGCTTTGAATTGATTGGAAAGATGCTGAACGCTGCTGTAATTAAGTTCGTATGCAATTTCACTGAGTGAGCGGTCGGCATATTTTAATAGTTCTTTGACACGTTCGATCTTTTGTTTAATGATATAATGTTCGATCGTAACATTCTCTACGGATGAAAACAACATGCTAAGCGAGTGATAATCTTTTCCAACTTTTTTAGCGATATAATCCGAATACTTCAACTTCATTGGCTCTGCATCATGATTATGGTGAACCAATTGAATAATCGCAGTTTTTATTGATTCAATCAATTTCCCATTTTTGTCTTCAATTAGTTCAAAACCATTCTTATGCAGCATGGTTTTTATGGTTTCAATATCAACCAGTTTTAACGTGTTCCCAAGTTCCACTTCGCCGAGTTCAACCGCTCGCACATCGTGACCGAGTAATTGCATCTCATCACGAACGACTCGAATACAACGGTCGCATACCATGTTCTTAATATAAATCTTTTGAGATTTAGGTTTTGAGTTTTGGGTTTTCTTCATATCGCTTCATGGTAGGCTATAGTCCCACCAACCCATGTTTTGTTCTTATTGAAATCAACTCCCATCATTGCTCCTTTGCTTAATCGTACAAGATTCTTGACAAGGATTGGTTTCTCTTTCCCTCCTTCGATAGCGCTTCGGAGGGCAGGCCAAATAAACATCATTCGTATTTCAGCTTTGGCAAAACCATCCGGCGTTTCAATCAATTCTGCATATTCAACTTTCCGCTGCAATAGATATTGTGACTTGTCATTCAACCCATCTAATTTTTCTTTTGTCACATTGATATCAACGCCGAGTCCTGCAAACGAATAGAGCGGTTTTAAGACATACTGCTGAAGATCATTCGGATATTCTTTCAGATCACTTACAAAATGACATTCGGGGACATATTTACTCTTTAAGAATGGCAGTGTATGTTTGCTGATCCGAAAATACCAATTCGGATGACCAACCCAATGCACATCCACTTCATCTGAGAATTTGAATTCAGATTGGACATTCTTTCGCTCTAACTCATCAAATATCACACGATTGTATACGCGTTCGATTCGAATCTCTTTTCCATTTTCAATATAGAATAATTGTTTGCCATGCTTTTTCACTTTGGTAAGACAGACAGTCCGAACACCAAGCATTTTTTCCATGATAGTAAAATCGATCCGTGTCTTTTGCTTTTCAGGTTCAATCTCCAACAACACAACATTCTTTGGATCTGATTTTCCAACAATAACATCGTAGAGCAATTTCTCATATGTTTCACGGACAAAACCGTTGAACGAAGCGCCGTATGTCGGTGGAATAGAAAAATGTTTACGAATGGTATCATTAAGAAATGCCTGATAGCCGTAGAGTGACGGAAATCCTTGCAGCTCGATCAATTGCGGAATGAAATTTCCATTTTCATCCTTACAAATTCCAAAATCAATTTGTAAAAATTCAGGATGATGAGTTTCGTTTGGGACAGAAAGTCCTGAAGGAATTGCGGTGGAAGCGTGCTTTCTAAACTCTTCTGTTTGCAACTGAGCAACAATGTCGTTACATGCATCAATTAATTGTCTCTTTACATCTTTTGTCAAAAAGATCGGAGTTTCTGCGGAACGAAAATCGGTTGGATATTTATATGTCGTATCAAGTTCGTGTGTAAACGCTTGATACTTTGCATCTGTATATTCAGCATTAATTTTTTTCCGAATTTCGGGGATCATTTAATTTTTAGTTCAGGAATATGCCGTCCAAAGAAATACGTGGCAAAGAAAACAAGATTGTTTCTATATTCAGCTGACCGACGCAAACAATATAAAACATATTTTTCAATTGATTCGGTTCGCGGCGTAGTTTCTGTATATTCAAACTCCTTTATAAAAACATTCGCGCACATTGCACATAACGTTTTCGGGCTTTGCGTTGGTGGGCTTTTGAGACACCAAACTGTCTGCCTGAACTAATGTTTTTTAATTTCTCAAATGTTTCGATTCGCACTTACTGCCCACTAACGCAAAGCCCGTGTTAGTAGCTGTACTTTAGTCAATAAGATTTTTGTCAAGCCTTATCTTGGTGATATTTTCAAAGAATTGTCTTACTTGAATAGGCAAAGGATTACTTGATTTTGTATTGTCAATTATTTTCATTTCTCTTCTGAAGCCTGTAGAATGTATTCCGTCTGTAAATAATATTATTGTACTAAAATGTTTTACAGGGTTTTTAAATTTTATTTGTTTTTCCCAGTCTGTAAAGCCTCCTGCAACATTTGTAAGGTCAATAAACAAAACGCATAGTTCGTTTAACGGAAGTTGGTGTCTTTTCTCATTTAATTTACTTTTTGCCCCTTTGTCTGGAATGTGAAAGTAAACTGAGCCGAAAGTCCCCTTGACAACATCACCACTTTGTCGGACAGATATTGGCGTAGATATATATTCAAACGCTTTCAATGTTACATCGCTTGAATGTTCTGCTGTAAAGAAAATAGCAATGTCATCAAGTTTCCCTTCTTCTGGATTTGATTTCAGCCAGCTAATAATTTTTGAGTATTCGCTATCGTCAATCTCTTTTAGAATCAAAATAACACAATGTTTTTTCGGATTAATAAGCGAAGCTAAATTTGAAATTTCTTCTCCCTTTTCTTCTATGCTATATTTTGCTTTCGAATTATCTCTTCGTGAAATCTCGCAGTATGTCCAAAATTCGCAATCCGCGATTTTGAATCTGCAATCAGCAAATCCTTTTTCAACACTTGGTTCAAGTTCAATAAAAGCCTTATTGCGTATCAAGTCAGCAGCAATTGAAACTTCTAAGTCAACATTATCAAATCTTATGTTTGTTTTTAACTTATCAAATAACTCATCAAACCCTTTCAACTCTTTTACCAATTGGATATCTTCCCATAAAAAAACCAGTCGTTCAAGGCTTCCAATTCCACTATATAATTTATCCTTACCTAATATTTTGATAATATATTCATCTGTTATTTTCTGAACTACGATTTCACTTTCAACCCATTCTAGACCAAACAGGTCTATCAGTCCATTTAGGGCGGTTAATGAACGGCTATAGTATTTAGTCGCAAGCTGCCCATAGCTAATTTCTTGTAAGTCAAGTTCGGGATAATATTTTGTCATTATTCTGATGCCCCAGTATGGCTACTGACTTGCGGGTTGACGAACATCTATTGCGTATACCCGCCTGCCAAAGTCCGCAGGGGCGGACGGCGGGCAGGTCCACCCAATTCAAGCGTGATATACGCAGTATTCTTAAAAATTCTCAAAGATAAATTTCCCTTTCTCCATTACCTGCACATCATCCATCCAGATATCAAAATTGCGGCCAACGCAATCGATATGAGTGGTCGAGATCCAATTTTGTCCGGTATGGTCAGCATAAGGATGACCAAACGCGATATGGATTCCGGGGAACTTTTCATCCTGAAGGATATGACCGATGATACTTTTTAATGCGATGTTCGTTCCAATGGCAAACTCTCCGACTCGGTCGCTATTCTCATCGGTATGGGTGTAATCAAGAAATTCTTTCAACAATTCTTTATTTGAGCATTCAACATTCTTTATTCTATTCTCAACCACCTCAATGAACAGAGGATGCTTTTGAATGTCTCCCCATTTTTGACAGAGATAGTCGCCAACAACGCCATCAACAACAAACAGTCCGTTAGAATTATTGGGAGATGTGAAGATCTCCCCCCCGGGAAGATTTCCCCACTTGTCCGGAGAAATAATTCCGCTTGTCTTCAACCATTTTAAATGCAGAGAAAGCTCCGCTGTAAAATCAGTCCCTGCAACAGTTTTTGTTTTGATTACTTTTGTTTTCCGTGCTTTCTCCACCAACCGTTGACTGATTCGATCCACTTCAAGAAAATCTGCACGCATTCCTTCCATCATGATCTGTTTGTTGATATTCACCATATGACCATGGCGGATCTTATTTTTATTCACCACACTCGTCATCTGAATGCGCGAGCCAAGTTCTCCAGTCTGCGTTATTGCGGCAAAAATACTCACTTGGGATTTTCCAAGATCATTAAGGATTACCTGCGGCATATCTTTCAATGGTCGTTCAGCATATTCTTCCATAATGAACACATTGTATTCAGAACCGACCTTTTCAATTTCGTGAACCAGAGAAGCAGAAATTTCAGCGCATTCCCTATCGGTAATAATGGTGATTCGTTCGTTTGGTTTTAGTCGAAGACAATCAACAACAGCATTTCGCGCGCCGCTGCTTAATTGTGGATCGAATCCAATTGATGTAATTTCTCGGCTCAAAAAAATCTTTTCCTCTTTTATTATTTGTAGTTAGCACAAAAAAATAAATCATTGTCATTGCGAGCCGTTCTTTGGCGAAGCAATCTCGTTTTAGAAAAAAGATTGCTTCGGTCGCTTCGCTCCCTCGCAATGACCACTTTAAGAATGGTTTCCTGTTTAAGCCAATCCCATTGAAGTTTCTTTAATGATCAGATCGACAACGGCATTCATATCTTTCGTTTCTTCCCATACTTTCAATTGACGGTCGGCGCCTGTTCCCATACGCAAAATTTCTTTTACATACTCAACTTCTTTTCTGCTTCCAAGTTCATCAATTTCATCATCAACAAATTCAAGCAGTTCGTCTATCAAATCTGTCAATGGAACTTCCTGCTGTTTACCAAAATCGATAAGTTTACCACTAATGCCGTATCGGGCTGCACGCCATCGGTTCTCGTTAAGGAGCCGAGTTTTGTACATTCTGAAACCAAGATTCTGTTTGTATAATTTATATAGTTTCGCTGTCACTGCCTGCATCAATGCAGCAAGTGCTATGGTTTCATCAACACGCATGGGAATATCGCACACTCGCCACTCGATCGTATCAAAGAACGGATGTAATCGAATATCCCACCAAATGCGTTTAGGATTGTCGATACAATTTGTTTTCAGTAACAGTTTAATATAATCCTCATAATCAGAGAGCGATTCAAAGATATCCGGAATTCCTGTTCGTGGAAATCGTTCAAATATTTTTATCCGATACGATCGAAACCCTGTATTTCTTCCTTTCCAGAATGGGGAGTTTGTCGAGAGGGCAAAAATATGGGGTAAGAAGTACCGAGCAGTATTCATAACATGAATGGCTGTTTCCCTGTCAGGCATTCCAACATGAACGTGAAGTCCAAAGATCAGATTTGCTCGCGCCACTTGCTGCATGTCCTCTACGATATCCCGATAGCGCTGATGATCAGTGATCTTTTGCGCATCCCATTTTGCAAACGGATGTGTTCCCGATGCTGCAATGCGAAGACCTTTATTGCGGGCGAGAGAGTCCAAAGTGTTTCGAAGTTTAGAAACTTCCCGCCGCGCATCCTGAATATTTTCACAGATCTCCGTGCCAACTTCTACAACGGATTGATGCATTTCAGGTTTGATATTCTCCCTCAATAACATTTTCCCGTCTTCCAGGATCTCTTCAATATGAGATTTCAAATCACGCGTAACCGGATCGACGATCTGAAATTCTTCTTCAATACCGAGTGTGAATAATTTTGAAGTCATAGTGTTCATTCTTCTTTCAAAAACTAAGGAGTCAGGAGCCAGAACCAAGAATCGCTTTAGAATAAGCGTTAATTAATTTACTTACTTCTTCAATTTGCTGCTTTAGTTTTGAGACGTCACCATACTTAAGATCGTTCGTTAAAATTAAATAATATCGACACTCTTCCAACGATCCTTCAGCAATATTCATAAACCGTGCTTTATCAGTCTTCCCTTTTTTCTTAAATCCTTCAGCTATATTTGCGGCAATTGATACTGATGCTCTTCTTAACTGAGAAGTTAATCCAAACATTTCTTGTTTTGGAAAGCATTCAGTCATTGCATAAACCATAAGAACAAACTGATGAGCTTTTTGCCACACAATAAGATCTTCAAACGATTTTGCTGGTAACCGTTCCATTCACAACCTTCATTTATAAATTCTTACTTCTTATTCCTTACTCCTTGATTCACAAGCCTTTTCCTTGCACAAACGAAGAAACAAACTTTCCCCAGCGTAAATTATTTTTGCCCGTTTGATGTGTTTTCGCTCTTCGAATTGCCATGTTCGCAACTGTTTCAACAATCCATTCAAAATTTTCCTGACCGACTGAATTGATATCGGCATCCGGTGCGGGATTGCAAAAATCGATCGCATACGGAACGCCGTCGCGGATAGCAAACTCAACCGTATTAAAATCATAACCGAGATAATCATTCAATGCCAGGACGCCACTTTTAACTTTATCAAGAATTTTTTGAGCAACCGGCGGTCCATTTTTTACATACCGAAGATGATGGGGATTACGTGGTTCATATTGCATGATATGAACATCTTTACAATCAATGGAATAACATCGGAAGTATTCTGTAAAAATAACTTCTTCCTGGAGCATCATCACCAACTGGCCTGTTTCGTTATAGGCTTTAAAGAATTCTTCTGCATTATTTAATTTATAAACATTCTTCCATCCACCTCCATCAAACGGCTTAAAGTATGCGGGAAAACCAACATATTTAAAAATCGCTTCCCAATTCAACGGATATGCAAGATTGCGCATAGATTGTTCGGTGGTATCAGGCGGATGTTGATTGGAAGGAAGAATGACAGTTTTTGGAACCGCAACATTGATCTTTGTAGCTAAACAATTATTGAAAAATTTCTCGTCGGCACTCCACCAAAAGGGGTTGTTGATGACGGCCGTTCCATTCAACGCAGCATTTTTCAAATAGGCACGATAGAATGGAATATCCTGTGAGATACGATCTATTATAACTGCATATTCAGTCGGATCGCCTTGTATCACTTTATCGATTGTTACAGATTCAGCAATAATGTCTTTCTCTTTTTTCGCATTAACCCGTTCGATAAACGCCGGAGGAAATGTGTTTTCCTTTCCATACAAAATTCCAATTTTTTTCATAACTCCCCTTTTTTTGGTATGAAAAACTTAACCTTATGAATATAGTAATTTATTCTAAATCGTCAAATTTGCATTGATTGAAGGGGAATCTTTCAGTATGATTATTAAAACTAAGGCACAATTATGAATTACAAACATCTACTTTATCTATTCGTCTTCTTTCAAATTTCTTTTTCTCAGGTTACCGTTGTAGAGGATAGTTTGTTCTCCCAATCAGTAAGCACAACAACAAAATTCTATGCTATCTTACCTGATGGATATTCAAAAACACAGGAAAGATATTCGGTAGTATATTTACTCCATGGATTCATTGGAGACTATACCAACTGGGTAAAACTAACCGATCTTGTAAAATATCTCAAAGAATATAATTATATCGTCATTTGCCCTGATGCAAAAAACAGCTGGTATTCAAATTCCGTTGTTCTTCAAAATGCAAATTATGAAGATCTGATCGTCAAAGATGTTATTCCTTTTGTCGATAAAAAATACAGAACCAAACAATCAAAATTCAGCCGGGCAATTGTAGGATTATCCATGGGAGGATATGGTGCGGCGAAATTCGGTTTAAAATATTCCAATTTATTTTTCTTTGCAGGATGCTTAAGCCCTTCAATTCAATTTCCATCGGCACTTGAAGATTCGGTTGTTGTTGCACGACGCACCAAAGAGATTCTCAATAGTGTACGCGAGACGTTTGGAGAAACACGAAATGAAAGCTGGTCATCAAACGATGTTTTTGCACTTTCGCAAACAACAAATCCAAAAACAACTCCCTATTTTTATCTTACGGTAGGATCACAAGACAATATACTGAACATCGTTAATCCCACACATGCGTTTGCCGCTTCACTTCGCAATCGAGAGATTCCGTTTGAATTACATGAAACAGCCGGCGGACACGATTGGAAATTTTGGGATAAAGAAATAGAAATTGTGCTTCAACGGATATTTGAAACTGGCGGAAAGAAACGAAAATAATCATGAATGTTCCCTTGCTCTCACGGTCTACCGATTCGTTGCTCCGTTCAAACATTCGTTTGCTCGGAACAATCCTTGGCGAAGTCATTCGCGAACAAGAGGGTGATACAGTATTCGATCTTGTTGAAACGGTACGACGTTCAACCAAGGATTTCCGAACGTTGCACAGTAATAGTATTGAACAAGGATTAAAAAATATTTTTTCATCGTTAGATGTTTCAACCATGAGGAAATTGATCCGTGCATTTTCAACATATTTTCAGATTGTCAATATTGCCGAACAGCATCATCGCATTCAACGCATGCGGGAACAAAAGCAACGCGGAACTTCTCATTACCCAGCCGGATCGCTTCGCCATACACTTCAGTTTGCAAAAAGAAAAAAAGTCTCTGCAAATGAAATACGGAAATTCTTATCGGCACTATATATCTCTCCTGTTTTCACAGCACATCCCACTGAAGCGCTGAGAAGAACCGTATTGGAAAAACATTCGCGCATTTGGAACGTGCTTGAAGAGTTTGACCGTAAAGATCTTCTCCCGGACGAACGGTTGGACCTCCTGCAATCCATCAAACGCAACATCACCAGTTTATGGCAAACGGAAGAGACACGGTCATATGATATCACGCCGCTCGATGAAGTAACGAACGGACTTTTTTATTTTACACAGGTATTACAATATTCGATCCCCTCGTTCTATCAAGAACTTGAACGAGCTCTCAAAGAAACGTATCCGGCACTGGTAAAAGAAGTTCCTTCGTTCATTCATTTCGGTTCATGGATCGGCGGAGACAGGGATGGAAATCCATTTGTAACATCGGATACCACATGGACCGCATTAAAAAGACAATCACATACTATTATTGATATTTATTTAAAGATGATGGATGATCTGTATGTTGTCAGAAGCGAATCGTCAAAAATAGTTTCAGTGAATGAAGACTTAGTGAATTCGATTTATAAAGAAATAAACGATAACAATGAGATTTTCCCGCCTGCTATTCGAAATAAAAATGAAGTGTATCGCGCAAAAATTGCGCTTGCATACCGTAAGTTACTACGGTACAAAAAGAAATTGGATGGAACACTGCCGCCAAATGAAGCGACGTATGTTTCTTCCCAAGAATTCTTACATGATCTTGAGTTGATCCGAAAGAGCTTAATCACAAATAAAGGAGAAGCGCTTTCTACGGGAACGTTGCAGCACTTGATCCGTAATGTTGAAACATTTGGATTTCACTTGGCTACATTGGATATTCGCCAGCATAAAAAAGTGCATACATCGTCCATTCACGAAATTGCACTACAGCAGAATATCAATTATTTAGGAATGTCCGATGATGAGCGTGCCGAATGGCTGACCAATACGTTACAGCATCCCTTCTCATTCTTGTTGGATGAAAAGGGATTATCCGAACAAACCAATGAGGTTCTTGCGACCTTCCGGACAATTCATCGTGCATTGGATGAGATCGACAGCCGCGCAATCCGTTCGTACGTTATCAGTATGACCGAATCACCCGCAGATGTTCTTGAAGTTCTCTTCTTGATGAAATTAACAGGATTATCGTCGTTTGCAAAAGGTTTCAGTAAATTAAATATTGTTCCTTTATTTGAAACGATCGGCGATCTTCGAGCTTCCATTTCAATCATGGAAAAATTATATACAAATCCAGCGTACAAAAAACACCTTGAACTGCGAAGCCATCATCAAGAAATAATGCTTGGCTATTCTGACAGCAGCAAAGATGGCGGGATCATAACATCAAGCTGGGAATTATATAAAGCGCAGCGTGCACTAGCAAAATGTTCATCGGAACATCATATCGACTGGATGTTCTTTCATGGACGCGGAGGAACAGTTGGACGCGGCGGCGGTCCTGAATTCCAAGCTATTATGGCATTGAATGGACAATCGATCAATGGAAAGATAAAAATTACCGAACAGGGTGAAGTCATCTCACTGAAATATTCTCACAAAGAAATTGCTCAGCGAACGCTTGAATTGACAACTTCTGCAATGCTGTTAAAATATTTCGACAAGACAAATCAATCAAAGATCAAATTGGCAAAGCATCCGCAATGGTTAACAATGATGGAAACGATCTCGCATGAAAGTTTTGATGCTTATCGAAGTGTTGTTTATGATGATCCAAATCTCGTGCGATATTACTTCCAAGCAACTCCGCTCAAAGAAATCACTCGCATGAAGATCGGATCGCGACCTGCTCGACGAGTCAATTCCGAACGGATCGAAGATCTTCGTGCAATTCCATGGGTATTTGCCTGGATGCAAAGCAGGCACAATCTGCCGGGCTGGCTTGGCGTAAATGTTGGTCTTGAAAAGAAGAAAGCAATTCCTTTATCATCGATGCAAACAATGTATCGGCATTGGGGCTTCTTTAAAGCAATGGTCGATAACATTCAAATGATCATCGCAAAAGCAGATTTCGACATTGCACGAAATTATGCCGGTCTCGTTCAGCCTTCAACGTTAGGTCAAACGACATATTCAACATTACACGATCTTTTTGAACAGACAAAAAAATCGATTGTTTCTGTTTCGAAACAAAAATCTCTTTTAGAAAATAATCAAATGCTGCAACGATCGATCATTCTGCGCAATCCGTACGTCGATCCGATGAGTTATATGCAGGTAGAATTGTTGCAGCGATTGCGCGAAGAGAAGTTGACCGAAACAACGCGAAGAGAATTAGAAGAAGTGATGTTCTCGTGCATTAACGGTATTGCAGCTGGGTTAAGGAATACGGGATAAAAACTTTATAACCTTGTGAAGGTTCTAAACCTTCGCAAGGTTTCTGCTACAAGAGCTTTGCCACAAGTTTTGGTAGTTGTTCGCTTGCGCTCCCCTTCAATACCATATATCCGTCAAGCAAATCATAATTAGGGTGAGGATCAATAAAATATTTTTCTTTGGTCCGGCGGAACATTGGAAGCAATCCCGCGGCAGGATAAACTTGCGCTGATGTTCCAACACCGATAAAGATATCAGCAGACCGTATTTGCTCCATCAAAAATTCTTCCCTCATATCCACCGGTTCACCAAACCAAACAATATCAGGCCGCAATTGACCGCCGCATTTTGGGCATGAATCACCGAATTGAATCGGCTTTGTGATCAATGATTTATAGTCACAGTCAAAATCATACTGTTCAGGAAAAGCGAGTGATTGGTGAAATTCACATTTTTGTATATCAATACGTCCGTGCAAATGCCAAACATTCTTACATCCTGCCCGTTCAAGCAGTGTATCGATATTTTGCGTAATATTTAATACAGTATATTTTTGAGAAAGTTGTGCAATTGCATGATGAGCAGGATTTGGAAAACATTCTGTCTGCTTTATAAATCGCATTGCATAAAAATCGAGAACAAGTTTCTTATTTTTTGACCATCCTTCAGGAGACGCAACATCTTCGATACGATGCTGTTCCCACAATCCGCCGCTGTCGCGAAATGTCGGAATACCGCTTTCCGTTGAAAGTCCTGCTCCGCTAAAGATGACAATGTTCATACAATAAAAAAGGACAGACATGAATGCCTGTCCCAATAAAATTCAAAAAATGTATTCTAATTATTTGTTGAAAGGCGATACAGAACAATACGGTTATTTTGAGTATCGCAAACATAGAGCGTATTTTCAGCAACTGCCACACTTGAAGGACCACGAAGTGAAATCCCCGAGGTGCGCGTTCCAAAGGATTCAGATTTCAATCTCCCTCGGCTATTAAATTTGGATATACTATCCAATTGTGAATCAACAATAAAGATATCGCGTTTGATTCTGTCGATACCTACGCCTTTTGCATTTTGAAACCTATTAGGATTGACAAAATCAATATTTCGTTGATCAGGATTAGAAGGATCATATTTTGGTATCCACCCTTCAAAATCTGCCGTCTTTGAAAACACCATCCATATCGCAGCGTATTGAATTCCATCAGAGCTTTGAGTTACAATAAAATCTCCACTATTCGGGAACGTCGCCAAATTAGTCGGATGATTGATATTTGTTATTGAACTTCCGGCACCGGATTGCAATTCACCGAGAGGAGTGATAAATGAATCTTTCTTTCCGGATGCATCAGGTCTATATCGAAAACGGAGAATGCGGGCATCAGGATCTACAAAACTGCTATTATCCGGCCCATCTCTTGCAATAAGAAATTCATCATTCAATATTACTCCGATACCGGTAAACCGTCTTTTCGGTCGTGCAGGTTCCTTCCACACAGTATCCATATTTGCAACATCTAGATGATGTGCAAAGGGAACTAATTTTATTCTAAGGACAATACCGATCGTGTCGCCATTCGCTTCAATGGTTTCAGCTCCAACCAGAAGGTCAAGACGCTGATCTTGTGCAACAGAGATTGGATGAAGAATCTTCCTGCTGACACTTAAAATTTGCCCTGCCTGATTGAGCATCACAATGCGATTATTATATGTATCTGTCACGTAAATAAGCTGATCTTGCCCATACAAGATTGAAGTCGGCTTATTAAAAATTCCTCCCCAAGAACTTTTTTCAATATATGTTGTATCACCGATCGTCACAATATCCGTTATCTTTGGAAGTGT
Source organism: Bacteroidota bacterium (assembly GCA_030679145.1). Taxonomy (GTDB): domain Bacteria; phylum Bacteroidota; class Ignavibacteria; order UBA10030; family UBA8401; genus UBA8401. Next base: position 16,348 of record JAUXTU010000099.1, read on the forward strand.
CGAAAGGTCAAATTTTTCCTGACACCCAATAAAAAAAAGGGCGGATAAAATAAAAAATATAGAAAAGATTTTTTTCATGAAACTTTTTAGTTCACCAATTTTAATACGTAATTGAAACCGATATTCTTTGCACTTTTCCCAAATCATTGAAATTGGTATAAGCGTAATCAACATTTGCCGTGGTAATACCTAACGGGATTCGAACTCCACCACCAAATGACAGATCTTCCGCAGTCGAAATAGATTTCCCTAAAAATGATTCACCAATTGTTCTTTTTACTCCTGCGCGGAGAAAGAACATTTTATCATATTCATATTCACAGCCGAAACGGATATTTTCTGCATTGTCATTAGGATGATTCAATTGTATAGAAGTTGTTAATCTATTAACATCATCCTGCCATGGTTCAAATGCATATCCGAGCCTGAACAATGTTGGGGGAGAAAATTCCTGAAACGAAGAAACAGTTTCAGCTTTTCCATTCTTCACCGAACCTGTTGGTCTTACATTATTTCCAAAATTCGAAACTACAACAGAAAACCGTGAAGTTCCTAGACCCATATAATAAAATGTCCCGATATCAATAAGAATAGCATCTGAATGAAGTTCGGCTATCGTTTCACGCACGTAACGAACAGTGGTACCAAAACTAAATTGATCTGTCATTTTTCGCGCATACGTTCCGCCAATTGCAATATCGTGATAGTTAAAATAATTCCCGGTTCCTGTCGGTTGGTATTCAGTTGTAATTTGCATTGGAGAGGTTGTTAACGAAGTAAAAGACAGTGCTACAATATTATTATCATCCAACCGGAGACTGGCGGCGGCGAAATCATATTTTAAATCAACCAACCATTCTGCATGAGAGAATATCGCTTGATTAGAACTTGAACTTGTCAGTCCGGCGGGATTCCAATAAACCGATGAAACATCATTGACAACTGCAACAAACGATTCGCTCATAGAAGACCCGCGAGCATCGGCACCAATCTTCAGGAATTGAAAAGAAGAAATACCGGATCGCTGTCCACCAAGGTTTGGAACAAACTGAGCAATTGAACTTTGAACAAATAACACAGAGAATAGTATCACTACTATAGAGTACCAAAATTTTATATGTTTAGGATAATGTTTAATCATTCTAGAATCGAAATGAAATTCCTAATTTGGCATTACGCGGAGCAAGATATCTTGCCGGATTATACGGAAATGGTGAAACGGTTCCTTGTAAATCCGGATAAAGCGGATCATTGTATGTTAACGGAGTTTTATCTCCATACTCATACGCTTTACCGGTGATTGGATTTACAATCTGTGAATTCTTATTATCAAACAAGTTTTGAATTTCAAGAGAGAGTGTCATTTTTGCAAAACCTAAATCGAAATATTTTTCCATGTTCAGGTTTGCATAGAACCAGAATTCACCAACTCCCTGCGACAAATTTGTATAATCTGTTCGATATTCAGGTCTTCCATCAGATCCAATACCTGAGTATAATTGCGGGGTGAATCTTTTTCCGGATTGGAAAAAGAAACGTGTATACACATTATAATCACTGAAATTCAGAGGGGCATCCTCAAATAACGGCTCATTCTTTTTCACATTCAAATTAGCTGTGATCTGTGCCTGTAAAGGACGATCCCATGAGACATAGTTTTCTTTAATGGATGTTTCGAGTCCGCCACTTGACAAATTGAACAATGCCTCGGTTGCTGAAGAACTCTTCCCTGTTGAAATAGAGTATGAACCCGAAAAAGTAGTTTGAAAACTAGATGTAAAACGGTGAGTATATTCTAATTCAAAACCCCGAGTTCTTGCGTAATCTGAATTTACATATGTTGTATATGAACCGGAGAAACGAACGCTTGTAGAACGAACAGAGCGAGCTGTGATATAATCAAAGATATCTTTATAGTACGCAGTAAGAGTAAAAACATCATTTTCAGTAATCTGATTCCGAAGTCCAAGTTCGTATGCCACAGTAGTTTCAGGATTCAAATTGGGGTTACCGATAATTTGAGAAGATGAGCGAGCACTGCTTTCTGTGAGTTTTGAATAAACGTACGTTGGTCGTGGAAGTTTGGAAAAGTGTCCGTAAGAAAAGAACAATGTTTGATTATCTGAAACCGGATGCGAAATTCCAAGTCGAGGACTCAAACGTCCCTTCCAACGTCTTCCAAAAAGTACCGATGTTTGACCCTTGTATTGTTCACGGATATCCTCCGAAGCTAATGGAATGTTAGGATTATTTATTGCATCATCAACAAATTTTCCGGGGAACCAATAATCAAAGCGAAGTCCAAAATTCAAAACCATTCCGCTGATTGAGATATTATCCTGAACATAAATAGCACCGCTTGCGGGACTCACCTCATAAATATCATTGTTCAAACCAAGCGGCTTAATCCATGGCTGTGTAATATCTGCCATCTGCATATTCTGAAACTTCATCTCAATTCCAGATTTGAATTTATTTTTTTCAGTAAAATGATTTGTAAAGTCAAATTTTATGGAATAATCATCGATAAAATGATCTCTCCAACTATTTGGACCACCAACGTCAAAAAAACCATCGCCGGGAATAACACCAACTTTTGAACTGTCTTGATTATAATATTGTATTGGAAGCGTAACAATATCGCGTGGCTCATTGTATTGACTATAATCCTTCCCATTCGCATCACCACGCACATGTGCGGAATATCTACTTAAAACAATTTCATAAAATGATTTCGAGCTTAGCGTTTGAGTCCAAGCAATAGAATGTTGAATGTTAATTTGCGTATATGTTGCAGCGCTATCTAGAATCTTTTGGTAATCGAATTGATATCCAGGCTGAGGATCCTCCCGTTCTAAAGTTGTTTTTACAGTTGCAGAGTTTTGATCAATCGAAACAGATTGATTATAAGAATATGCAAGTTTTTCAGTAGGAGAAATTCTCCATGTAAATTTTGTTGCCCAGGAAAATGCATTTGAAAGGCGGAATGCGAAATCTTTTCCTTTGAAAATTGTTGAATATAATTGTGTGGGAACACGTTTGGAGTATGTTCCGTTATTTTTTCCATTAACAATATTTTCCATCCACCGTGTATATCCATCCGAGATGTTGCCGGAAAAATTTCCAAAAAATGTAACTGTCCCCGGAAGCAGATCATTGATAATTGGAACCGGCCCGCTAAAATTCGTTTCAAAAATATCCGTGTTGAAAAAATGCCTGGAATTTGATCCAACAAACCGATCTGTTTTATAACCAAAACCGCCGCTGTATTTATCACTTCCTTCTTTCATCGTGATTTTAATAACGCCCGAAGTCGCCTGCCCATATTCAGCGTTATATCCACCGGTGATTACTTCCATTTCCTGAATTGCTTCGGGACTGACTTGAAGACCAAATCCGCTGCCGCCAAGAACATCCTGCACAGAAACACCATCAACCAAATAAGCATTTTCATAACCACGACTGCCGCGAATATGAATTTCGTTATCGGACTGTACTACACCTGTTTGAAGCCCAACAACATCTTTTACATCGGTCAATGCCGCAACGGTAAGATCTTCATTTCGAATTATTTTCTTACTGGAAGTTTCTTCAACATCGAACAATCTTTTCTCACCAATAATAACAACTTCCTGACCAAGAGAAAGAACAGATTCTGTCATTTTTACATTTAATTCGAGATTTTTTCCAGCTTCTACTTTTATTCCTGAATATTGTACAGTCTTATATCCCAACAAAGTCACATCGATATTATAGACACCTGCGTTAAGGTGTTCAATTTTGAAATTTCCATCAAAATCGGATGAGGCGCCGTAATATGTCCCTTTAACAAGAATGTTTACACTTGGTAGACCTTCTTTTGTATTCTCATCAACCACTCTGCCAACAATACTTCCGGTTGACGACTCTGTCTTTTGAGCAAATGAACTACCCATCATCAAGATCATCAGAGTGCTCAATAAAAAGACATTGCAATATTTGAATATATTATTCACTAGTTCAATTGGAATTCGTCTTCAACGATATGTTTAAAAAATGCAGGGAGGTTTTTATTACCATTCATTTTATGCAGAGGCAGAGCTATAAGAACAAAACGTTTTGAATTATCAATACATCCAATTTCAGGCGTACCACTGTAACGGAATGTACCATTTGTATAATAGTTCTTTGATGAATCAAGCGCATAGATATATTCTGAGTCCGTTCTTTTATAAACACGACGCCAGTTAAAGTTATGAATGGTTGAGGTTGAGTCAAAAGCCAATTGCGGATACGTGTTGTTGAGCGAAAGAACTTTTGTTCCCCTCGGAATTCGTAAATCGGCATTTGTATGCAAATTTGTACTTGAATTTGCATCCGTCGTTACACTATCAATAGGAGCAAAATCATTCAATGCTCTCACATCCGCAAACGATATAAAGGAAGGAAATGTTGTTGAAAATATCACTTTGCCGCCCGTCTGGGTATAATGATATAATCCAATTTGGGCAGGTAAATAACTCGGGTATAAATCACTATACCAAAAAACAATATCAAATAACTTTAATGTTTGGATAAGTTGCGGGTTCATATTTTTGGGGACAAACACTCCATATTTTTGTAGAGTCAATTGATTTTGTTTTTCATCCGCCGTCATTCCGAATCCAATATCAAGGACATCAAAGTTCGAATATGATTTCCCCGGTAATGCATCTTCTATAATCGTTCGGAAAATTGATACGGCAGTCGGTTGGTCGGGTTGATTATAATCAACAACAAACAACATTTTACTTTTAGGTTTTTTAACGAACCATTTTTTAGATGGGCTCGAGGGCATTGTTATAACTTTTGAAAATTCACCTGCAACATCTTTTGCCTGCACGTAGAGAATATTCTCTGCATCTAACTTTAATCCTTTTATTTTCCCTCTCAACTGCATATTGGGAAATATTCCCGTATAGACATCCGCGTCTGCAACGTTCAAAGAGATATTGCTCACAATGCGTGGAACAATAAGTGTTACGAATGTAACGGTATTGTTTACTGTGAGCCATCGATCAGAAGTTGATGTATCATTAAGAGCTAAACGGTAAGAAGCAATAGTTTGATCTCCGTCGATATCTGTTCCGTACCAAGAAAATGTCGCAACTGTGAATGTTGTTTCAGGTTGTTGTACAGTTGATGAGTCCAACGTATTGACGGAGAAGAAAACATTTGGAGGTGTATTACGTAACGGCAACAATTGAATAGATCCTTTGGGATCTATAGAATTTGACAATGAAGAGAGCGTAACATCTACACTGTCAAATATTCCATTTGTATTTTTATCCCAATACGGCTGTGGGATTAATCTGATTTGAGCATTTTGGGAAAGCTGCTTCGGGTCAAACGTATTATCAACTGATCGAATAATGACCGTAAAACTATCCCTCTTCGTCAATAATGGCAAAGAAATTATACTGTCTGTTCTTGTTGTCCAATAATAGGTGCTTGTATCAGGATAAGGTAGGGTTCCATGTAAGCGATAATTCCCCGAAGTAATAAGATATCCAACAACAATTCCATCCGGATCTTCTCCGTACCAATATAAATGTTGACGCGAAGAGGATTCTAAAAGCGTAGAGTCCGAAACGATATACAATCGCGTTGATGGTAACTGGTTTGGTTTCGGTTGGTTTGGAAGTTCTTTTTGACAAGAACCAATTAGAAATCCGGCAACAACAAGGATAATATTTTTGGAAATATTTTTCATTATAGAATCCCGTCAAAGGTTCACTCTTTGACGGGATTAAAGATCTATTTTACAAGAAGCATTTTTTTAACTTGAACAAAATTTCCGGAAGAAATTCTATAAAGATACATTCCCGTGGAAAGTTTGGATGCATCAAATTTTACAGAATATGTTCCGGATGTTTGGTACTCGTTCACCAAGGTTGCAACTTCTTGACCAATTACATTGTACACTTTTAGCAGCACTGTTCCTGCATTTTTAAGCGAGTAACTGAACGTTGTTGAAGGATTAAATGGATTAGGATAATTTTGTTCAAGAGAATATTCTCCTGGCAACACATTATTCCGAGTGATCTGCACTCCTAAAACCGGAGAGAAACCTACAAAATCAGCATTTGTCCTAGGAACAATTTTATAGCGACCAAAACTATAGTGAAGGACACCTGCCATTGAAGCAAATTTATCTCCAACCTTAACAACTGTTAATCCAATTCCCGTATCTGCTATGACGTTTGAATACTTATTTTTACCATCACGACGAACAAGCATTGATTGATTACTATTCGAGATCGAATATTCAGTAGCATCACTAAAAACTGGGTCAATGCTTTTCACTTCAACAGAATCGAACTGAACAAGCATCCCCTCGTACGGTTCTGCATTCAAATTACCATTACTTGCTGCATCACCAAAACGTTCTGTCTTTAACTTTACAAATGCCGGCAAGGGATTTCCCGAAGAAACAACACGTGCTGATGTAATATTAAATAATTCTGTAACATCGTTAAATTCAGAAATCGAACCAGTGACAATAACACTATCACCAATTTTTATTTTACGCATAATTGAGTCCGGACCAACAACCCACAAACCACTCCACGGTGTATTTCCGCTTTGTATATAATATCCGCTCGGTCCACCGGCAGAAAGAGCAGAAACACGAAGTGCAGAAGTGTCAACAGTTACAATACCTCCAACAGAATCAATTGCTCCAAGATATGGTGTTCTTCCATTGTTGAAAGGGGTTCTTTGAACATCACTTGGCAACAATATTTTTTGAGCATCTCTGTCTAAAACAGTATAGAAGAAAAACCCTTTTGATGTATCAAATTGTGTTAACACACTACTATTTGATAAATGGACAACCGAACCGACAGAATCAGTTACCCGAATAAAATAACTCACCGTTGAACCAACAACTTGTTTTGGAATCTGTACTAAATACGTACTGTCACTCGGATGACTCACCATAGGTATTTCTTGCCAAGCTCCATTTCCAACTCTATAAACAACTCCTGCTGTTGTAATACTTCCGGTTTTTAAGATCGGGTCATTTTGACGATAAATTTTTGCAGAAATTGTTGGTGTGGAATCATTGTCAACAATAATGGGGTTTCTTCTATGAGTTGTTACCGAAGGAGGCAATGTTTTTCCGTATACGACATCCCCGGGATATATTGGAGAAATTCTATACCCTCTATTAGACTCCTGTCCAGACACTGCGCCAATGTATCCAATTAATGTATCAATCGGAGTTCCCAACAATGGTACTTTATAATTTAAATCATGAGGATTACCAACTCTGTCTACTGAGGTTGTATCAACAGTAAAATGATATGACCAGTCATAATCTGAAAGTGTATTTCCATTTTCATCAACGAATTGCCATGTGCCCCTTGACGAATTAACAATAGCGCCAACCCTGACATTTGTAAACATCACTCTCATCCCCTCCCACTTTTCACCTGTTGTGAATTTTACTTTCCCACCAGGATTGTTACCAATATTAAAATCTGAGACCGACAATTTCACTGGTGCTGGCAATGGATTACCTGAAGAGAGAATTTCAATTTTTATTCCAGCAATAGGGGTGAATTGCGTTGCACTTTCCATTGCACCTGAAGGAAATTCATCAATAATTCCGGTTATTTTAATGATATCACCCTGTTCAATAGTAAATAAACCAGCCGCGTCTGCAGCTGCATTCCCGCCACTATATCGAACAAAAATTCCGGAGTATGGATCCGAAGCAGTAACACCGGTATCAGTTATACACAAAGTATTTCCCAAAGCAGTATAAGTAATTACTTTAGCTGGAACTGTAACCAATGCAATGACGCTAACTGTTTCTCTTTGAGTCGTATTAATTCTATACATTGTAGATGCCTGGAGCAGCCATCTCGGTGTTACGCCAACTCCCAAAGAATCAGCAATTTTTAGCGAATCAGGATGTACAGTTTGAATTTCTTTAACGGTAACAATTCTGTAATCCTTAGCGTAGACACTAAGCAGGCCAGCCAATACAAAGAACAATAAAAACTTTTTCATTTTTCCTCCTCATACATTAATAAATATAGTACAGTAATTTTCTATTTTACAATGACAAATTTACCGCGTTTCAAATCACCGGTATCAAGATTCTTTACAGTAAACAAATACAACCCTGTTGCGATAGCCTGATCATATTTTGAAATCAAATCCCACGCATGTTCACCGCCGGCAAATTCAGGTGAGACACCAAGTGTCTTAAAATCATCGAACCATTTTATTCCTGAACCATCATATGTCTGCGAATCATGAAGTAATTCCGCAACCAAATCCCCTGTCATCGTATAGATTTTTATTTCAGCATGCGCAGACAGATTCGTAAAATATATCTTCCGCGTTCGCTCTCCGGTTCCATCCCACGAGGCATTCGAATAATATGGATTTGGATAAACACCAATTTCGCTGCTTCCATTTGCAGAAACTTTCATTCCCGGAACAACACGTTTAATGACTTTAGCACATTCTAAACTTGTTAAACCATTCGCCGAATCCCCTGCATCGAATGCAGACACACCGTAAAGATACTGCCAACCGTTCAAACTTGTAATCGGATCATCTTTTGGCGGAAATTGATACCAATATTCAACCGTATCTCCATCAAACTTTTTAGGAGCATCCAATTTAATTTTCTGTAAGCCGGTATTGTAACCGATATTATCATCTGATCTGTCAAATTCACCAACTAATTGCATCGATAACAAAAAATTTTCCGGGCTGGAAACATCGGCACCTGGTGATGAACGATAAATTCTATATCCTTCGAAATCGTAGTTTCTGCTTATTGGATCAAAGCTCTGTTCAGCTTGTACTTTGTCCCAAAATATAGTAACCCGTTGATTTTCAACAAGTGTCCGAACCCGAGGTTGCCTTGGCGGTTGCGGTAATGTAAATCGGTTTAATTTACCATCTCCATTTATATCCTCTCCGACATCCAACGCATTATTACCGTTCAAATCTTCTCCGTTATAAGCTTGTTGAGCCCATCCCGAATTGGAATATAGTTGTACTCTGAGTTTTGGATTTTTATAATCTTCGGATGGTGCAAAACTACCTAGTTTTTTTGCACAGACCAATGCAAATACTACCTGAACACTGTCTCCGGGAGGAAAAGATTTAAAAGGTCCGACTGAAAGAAGATCGGTCATACTTGCCGGAGCTTCACCTGTGGTAATTCCGTCCGATGAAAGGACATTTGAAGGACGGCCAAGCGCTTCAATATTTGGTTTCGGCATCTTGCGCGATAAGCGCTGATATTTACCCCGAAAAGAATTGTCAAGAAATTCTTGATCGGGGAAAAAATATACTTCACTGCCTGATCGGTTATTGAACTTCCATCCATTGTAGTATGTATTCTTATATAGATCGCCGAGGGAGTCAAGTTTTTTATCAGAATAATAATATGTTTTATTGAGATCAATAACAGAATCTTTTAATGGGAATGGGTTTGTTCCGAGCAATTTGTAACCATAATAACTGTTTGCCGGAGGTCCATACGGTGCCCCATCAAAATCAAATGTATATCCCAATCTCAAACTATCAATAAACCCTTTTGCGGAATGGTTATAAAAATCTCTTCCGCCAGGTCTTCCGGTTAGTTTAGTGTTTCTTACAACTGCATTGTTCCATAGTCCAACGTAAAGTCCATCAATAGTATCAACACTTGCATTCTTAATTGTATAGCTGAGGATAACAAAAAAATCTGCAAAAGGAAAATTCCACGCATATGATTCGAGGTGAATATCAACACCAAGCGGAATATGATTTGGAATCGAATCTCCGGTATCAGGTATACGAGTATTTCTGTCGGTAAAATCCATAACCATATCTTGATGACTAATCGCATTCAAATCAAAATACGGAGATTCAGTCAGAGTGGATCGGAGTGTTATTCCTTTTCCAATATCACTTGTCATCTCAAAACCTTCAGCCTGCCTTCTCACTGAACCTATGTCAACTGCCGCAGTGGAAACGTGAACAACACCCTCTTTTCTTGGAATGCCTCCAATCCAAAGACCGCCCAAAAAAAGATGTTCGATGCCGGACCCCTTGGGATATTCAAGAGACGGTTGATTCGGCCAAGTGGTAAATCCATTGCCTATTGTACCAAAATTTGTAATTGTAACGCCAAGATTTCCGACGTTAGTATATTTTGTACCATCATCATCTGCAATTTTACTTAAAGATTGACCATAGAGCGGAGCTACACCGAGGGTGATCAAAATAAGGGGGAGGAAAAAATTAATCAGTCGTTGCAAAGATCAATAATTGTTCGTGATTGGATTAATTAACTGAAAAAAATATACAAGCAAATAGATAGAAAAACAAGGTGAGTTTTGAATGATAAAAATTTGGTAATATTAAAAAAATGTTTTGGGAAATTATCCCTCAATTCTCAATTTTTGACCGATCGTGATTTTTGAAGATTTAAGATCGTTCCATTTTTTTACGTCTTCGATTGTGATGTGATATTTTTCGGCGATCTTCTCGAGTGTCTCGCCGCTTTTCACGATATGAGTTGAAGATTTTACTCTATACTTTTCAGGGAGATTTTTTTTTGTACTGTTATTCTTTCTTGCAATCGGTTCTTCAGCGGGTTCTTCCGTTTGATCCGGCGCAAAAATTTCTAACATCTCTCCTGCGTTAATCCTGCTTGTGCGGAGCCGATTCCATGATTTAATATCAGCGATCGCAACATCATACTCAGCCGCAATTTTTTCGAGTGACTCACCCCGTTTTACTTTATGCCGAACCCATCCAACACTGGTCTTACCGGTTTGTTCAATATTTTTTTTCTTTACAGCTGAAGAAGTAGCAATACTTTTTTCTTTTTGCACAGTAGATTGATTTGCCAGATTCTTGTAAAACTCAAGTTTTTCTTCCGGCACCCAGATGGTTAATCGTTGTCCCGAATAAATATGCTTTCCGTATGGAATATTGTTCCAGTTGCGAACATGACTCGCTCGAACATTGAACCATTCCGCAATATGACCGAGTGTTTCACCCGTTTTCACTTTATAGACAAGCTTCTCACGTCCCTGCGGTTCATATGTTGCCTTTTGAATTTTCGTTTTATTTTTTTGAGCTAACGCTGCAAGTGACGTTGGCTTCCTAGTTACTGAAGCTCTTCTTCCTTCTTCTTTTACTTGATTGTATCTTGCAATATCTTCGATCTCTTTTTTACGTTGTGCATCAACCAGCGCAAAAGCAGAATTAGATTTCACAGGAATAACAAGCGTTCCACCAACTTTCAATCGCTTGGACCGTGAAAGTTTATTCACTTCCAACAGGATCGCCGTCGTCACTTTGTATCGTTTAGCAATTTGACTGATCGTTTCTTTGCGTTTGATAACATGTGTAGCAAAATCTAATTTTTTATCATCCGGAATCTTTGCGTAGTTCTCTGTAAATGTTACCGCAGTACCGAGCGGCACACGAAACTGATAGCCTTTATAATTTGGCGGCGTACACCATTGTGTCAATTCAGGATTGAGCTCTTTAATTTTTTCCAGTTCTGTTCCTGCACATTCAGCAAGGATTCCAAGATCAATACAATCATCAACAGTAACATACTCATACGATAATGAATCTGCTTTCACGACATCACCAAAACCGAAAGCTTCAGGACGCATGACAATAAGCGCAACAGCAATATATTGAGGAACATAATTTCGCGTCTCTCTCGGAAGCCGATGACGCATCTCCCAATAATCTGTTGAACCGGTCCTTCTAATTCCTCTGCGAACCCATCCACCGCCGGCATTGTACGCAACAAACACCAAATGCCAGTCATTAAATTCACTGTACAGATCTTTCATGTGGCGCGCTGCTGCGCGGGTTGCTTTTTCAAAATCACGACGCTCATCGTACCAATAATTCGAACGGAGACCATACATTCCTCCCGTTCCTTTCATAAACTGCCACAGGCCAACTGCTTTTGCCCACGAACGTGCAACCGGATTCAATCCGCTTTCCGGCAACGAAAGATACATCAATTCCGGAGGAAGCCCTTCTTCAGCAAAAACTCTGGACATTAACGGAAAGTATTTTCCCGAACGTTGAATCCAATTTTCCATGTGAGAACGACCTTTTCCCATAAAGAAGGAGATCGTCCTTTTTGTGTATTCGTTGATGTGAAGAGGAACTTCAGTTTTAGGAACAAGCGATGGAGGAATTTGGATGTTCGTAATATCGATCTTTTCAATATCAAGATTTAATTTTTCGCGAAGAGCAAAGATAGAACTGTTCGGTCCGATGCTGTCGATGGTTGCAATATATTTTTCGTAATCTTCAATAACGCTGCGTGACAATTCATTGAAGTCCGAATTCATTTCAATATTTGGAAAGTAACTTGCTTCATTCAAATGTTTGATTGATTCTTCAAATTCATCCGCTGAGAGCATAGAATCGCCTTCAGCCTGTGCCAGCATAGCAGAGAGATAATGACCACGCGCCTTTTCTAGTAATTCCGCTATTTGCTTTTCATCAGCATCACCGGTAGAATCTGCGCCAGTTGTATCCGCAGCAGGATCAACGGATTGAACCGGACGATTCGGTAATGTGTCTTGAACAAAAAAAGATGGTGATGACGATGCCAATAATATTGAACTATTATATGACTTTTGATACGGAGTTTGAAAAGATTGTGAGTCGGATGTTTGAGGAGTTGTGCTTGTACAACCTATCATTAATACAAATATTGACGCAATACTGAAAACTTTTTTCAATTCTAAACCTTTTATATGAATAATCAATACATGTAATATACACTTTGAACCAAAAAAAACAAGGAATTATTAAGTCTGACTATAATTTAAACGAATACAATATTACTGTAGCTCTTGACCTTAGAGTAATGACGAGTATTTAGATGAAAAACATTGAAAACATAACGTTCCGATTGCTCTCAATAATGGTAGATCGATCAAGGTGATTTCTCACATTATTTTTTCCCCTCGAATAACCAACACTCATTGTCGCTCAGAATATCTGTCTCTCGCTCTGTCAACGAGTTCAGTAATGTTTGTTTAAAAAAACATACAACGTAATTGATGAGAATAGATTTATTCCTTTCATCTCAAAACGACATAAATAAACTATAACAAAGTTACAATTACGATATATCAACGGAATTTCAATTATAGATGATTTTGCAATAGTTTCTTCTTTCACCTCTTGCATTCTTGTAAATTCGGCAAATTTTCAGTATCTTTGTGTAGTTTCAGTTAGTTCCTAACAATACATAAGGACATATGTCGAAACCTCTTAATATCCTCTTTATAACCAGCGAAGCAGAACCTTTTTCAAAAACCGGCGGATTAGCAGACGTATCAAGCGCACTTCCAAAAATGATTCGGGAATTAGGGCATGATATCCGTATTATGACCCCCCGTTACGGTACCATTAGTGAACGAAAATTCAAACTTCATGATGTAATCCGGTTACGAGAAATTCCTATAACTGTTGGTGATGATACAAAAATTGCAAGCGTTAATTCATCTTTTATTTCAAGCTTAAAGGCTAAAGTTCAGGTCTATTTCCTTGCAAATAAAGATATGTATAATCGCGCCGGACTGTACATTGACCCGATTACGCATAAAGATTATCCAGACAATGATGCACGGTTTATCTTCTTTTGCCGCGGAGTTCTGGAAACTTTAAAAAAACTTGGCTGGCAGCCTGATATCATACATTGTAATGATTGGCAGACAGGTTTAATTCCTGCGTATATGAAAACTGTTTTTAAAGATGAGCCAACTTTTAAAAATATTAAAACAGTTTTTACTGTTCATAATCTCGGATATCAGGGAGCATTTCCTGATAAATCGTTTGCAAAAACGGGATTGCCGGAATCAGAATTTAATTCCGAAGGTGTGGAGTTTTACGGTAAATTGAACTTTATGAAAGCCGGACTCGTCTATTCAGATATGATAACCACGGTAAGTGAAAAATATGCTCAGGAAATTACAACATCAGAAGAATTTGGTGCCGGGTTAGAGGGCATATTAAAGAAACGGAAAAAAGATCTTTACGGAATTATCAATGGAATTGATTATACAGTTTGGAATCCTGAAACTGACCCGATTATCGATCAACGATACGATATTCAATCGCTTGAAGGAAAAGAACAGAACAAGAAGGCATTGGTTCAGAAGTTCGGACTTCAATATAAAGAAGGCGTTCCAGTCATCGGCTGTATCACCCGTCTTGTTGACCAAAAAGGGATCGATCTGATAAAAGAAATTGCAGACGACATGATGAAATTAGACATTCAATTTATCATGATCGGTCTTGGTGAAAAGCGGTATCATGAGTATTTTGAATCGTTGAAGAAAAAATATCCGAAAAAAGCAGGGATCACGTTTGGGATGAGTGAAGAGATCGCACATTTGATCGAAGCCGGAAGCGATATGTATCTTATGCCGTCACGATATGAACCGTGCGGTTTGAATCAATTATACAGTTTGAAATATGGAACAGTTCCAATTGTTCGCGCAACCGGCGGACTTGATGATACCATTCAAGATGTTACCGCAGGCGGCAATGGAACCGGTTTCAAATTCCAAAAATATGACGGAAAAGAATTACTTAAAACAATCCAACGCGCTGTGAAAATTTACGGTGACCAGAAAACATGGCAGAAGATCATGCGAAACGGAATGGCAAAAGATTTTTCGTGGGAATCATCGGCAAAAAAATATATCAACCTCTATCGCAGTCTTTTGAAATAGATGATAACAGCGCAGAACGATTTTGCAGTATTCGTTGATCGTGACGGGACCATCAATGTAGATGTTGATTTTCTTACTTCTCCAAGTCAGCTTCAACTCATTCCTCGAAGTGCAGAAGCAATCAAAGAATTGAATGACCTTGGTATACCAGTTATCGTCATAACAAATCAATCCGGAATAGCGCGCGGATTAATTTCCGAAAACGATCTGCATCATATTCATTCAAAAATGGATGAAATGCTCCAACACTTTGGAGCATCGATCTCTGCGTATTATTACTGTCCGCATCATCCCGATGGTACAATTGCTCAGTACGTAGTTGATTGTGACTGCCGGAAACCAAAACCGGGAATGTTATATACTGCAAAGAACGATTTTGGTTTTGACCTTCAGCGTTCATTTGTTGTTGGGGACAAATTCAGAGATGTTGAAGCGGGAAATGTAGTCGGCGCAGTCGCAATACAAGTTTCAACGGGTTACGGTGCAATGGAAAAAGATCTTTGTAAAGATATCCGTGATTTTTATGCGGTCGATCTCTTCGACGCGGTTCAATTTATCAAATTAAAACTGAAACAATGAAAAAACTCTCTCTCTCAGTATTCTTTTTAATTCTTCTTATTGTTGGCTGTGCAGAAAAACCGAAAAATATCGGTGATTCGTTGCTCGACCAGAGTGATATTTTTAATATCGAAGATATAGTTGTCTATTCAAGTTCTGATACCTCCTATCGCATTGCGTACGCAGCAGGATTTAGTTCTACCCTTCTCGCCGGAAAACTATCGAATAATGATGAGTCAATCACGCTGATCAACTTCCTTCCTGACGAATCTATTGATTCACTAAAAGATGCGGTGATCGATACGGTAGAACTCAGTTTGTTTATCGAATATCGCTTGCAGCCTGCTTCACCAATGATCGAACTTGATATAAAGAAAATTGAAACTTCTTGGTCGCAAAGCACATTTACGTATGACTCTCTCCCCTTGCTTCAAATTTCTGCCGATAGTATTTTGGGAACATTCAAAGATTCAATGAACTACAACGCAACGATCATTGCTCAAATAAATAAAGATTACATCCGTCGGTGGGCAGATTCGTATATCGATACAGGAAATCACAGTAAATTTTACGGATTCGCTCTTCAAGCACGGACAATTCCAACAGGTTTAATAGGATTCACCTCTTTCAATTCACCGTTAGAAATTTTTCCCCGATTATTGATAAAATATACAAAGAATGGAACGCGTGATTCGGTCGTGCTCACTTATGGTGAAGATACGTTCGTCTCAAAATTTGCTACTCCGCCAACACTTACACCAATCACTGTTCAGGGATCATTTGGGATCCGATCGAAAATAAATTTCAACCTTGATTATCTTAAAAATAAACCATTGGTCAACAGACCGACGATCAATAAAGCATCCTTAGAACTGACTCTTGATACAACAGCAAACACATTGAGCGGATATGTGCCGGACAGTGTTGTTGCTTTTTTGGCAATGGATAGCTCCATTGTTTCTGATCGATCGGATTCGACAATCTTTGTTTTTGGATATCGAAAAGAAGTCGTTCCAAACAGTTCACCAATATATTCCTTTAATGTTGCAAATAATGTGCAGCGATGGATCAACGGTTTAAAACCTAATTATGGTTTAACACTGCGATGGGCTGCGGAGTTCAGCAGTGCTGATAAAGTTGTATTTTTTTCTTCAACTGCTGCCGACTCAACGAAACGCCCAAAAATTAAAATTACCTATTCAACGAAATAACGATTATGAAAAAATTTGTTCTTATTATTTTGATGACATCATTCGGGTTTGCGGGAAAAGGTTCCATCTATTCCCGGTACGGAATTGGTGAGATCAATACATTTGTCAGCGGGAAAAATATTGGGATGGGAAATGCCGGAATTGCAACATTCGGTGAAACACACATCAACCTTGCAAATCCCGCTGCAACAATGAATATTGCACGCACAATTCTTTCCGTGTCGTATCAATACAAGAATTATAATTCTGAAGATGCATCAGGTGCTTCAATCTTTAATACAGGTAATATCAATTCTTTTGCACTTGCATTTCCGGTCTATTCGCCAAAAAAAATGGTGCTGACTCTCGGCATAGTTCCCTTCTCTTCTGTTGCTTATGAACAACAGCGTACCGATACATTATACGGCGGTACTACTCAGTCCGTTGAAGGACGCGGAGGTATCACATCGGCGCAATTAAGTCTTTCGTATGCCGTCAATTCCGATCTCTCACTCGGAGTAACAACACATTATTTCTTCGGTTCAATTTATAAAGATCAAACAGTGAATTTTAATTCCGTTGAATACTTCGGCGGATCATACAACCAAACGAATTCGTTAAGCGGATTCGGATTGACCGTTGGTGGAATTTATTCCGGTATAGATAAGGCGCTCGGATTTTCCAACACTAAAGAAATGAACGCCGGATTTACATTGTTCAGCGGGTCGTCTCTTGATTATGATGAACAGCTCCTGCGCAATTTTTCTACCAATCAAGATTCGATACAGGCAAACGATAGAACAATGAGTCTTCCATTGGGATTTTCATTTGGGCTCGCATATCTAAAAAATAAAACAATCTATGCTGCCGATATTCATTTTCAAAATTGGGATAATTTTAAGGTTGCCGGTGTTCATCCTTCTGAGATTCAGAACAGTTTCCGGTTAGGTGCAGGAGTTGAATTCCTTCCTCAATCAGATTTTATTGGGGATGAATTCTTCAAGCGACTTTCGTACCGGTTCGGTGGATATTACCGCATGACGAATGTGAAATTAAACGGCGAATCCATTAATGAGATATTTGGTTCCACAGGATTGAGTTTCCCGATGAGTGCTGAAACCCGGATGCATCTTGCGATAGAATATGGTATCAGAGGAACAACATCATCATCCTTAATTAAAGATTCACTGTTACGGTTCACCGTTTCTATTTCAGCTTCCGAGCTGATGTTCATTCAACCGGAAATCGAATAATTATCAGTTCACACACCATTGTATCATTGTGAGAATAGTATGATAGCAATTGCAAGCGATCACGCAGGTTTCCACTATAAAGAACGAGTGAAATCATTTCTCAAACAATTGAATCTTGAATTCAAAGATTTTGGGACACACTCAACCGATTCAGTTGATTATCCTGACTTTGCCCATGCTGCTTCCGAAGCGATTTCTAACGGTGAATGTGAGAATGGCATTTTTGTCTGCGGCACCGGAATCGGAGTTTCAATTGTTGCCAATAAGCATAAGGGCGTTCGCGCCGCTGCGTGTGAATCAGTCACCGCTGCAGAACTTTCGCGGAAACACAACAATGCAAACGTATTGTGTTTTGGTGAGAGACTTGTCGGATGGGGAATTGCGGAAGATATGATCAAAATTTTTCTAAACACAAATTTTGAAGCCGGACGCCATACCCGTAGAGTTGAAAAGATCCATTCCCTTACCGGAAGATAATGAATATTGGTAACTACTCAGTGTATTTATTGTTTCAAAATTATTCTGCTTAAACATTGAGAAAAATCGTTGCCACAGATTCACAGATTATTTTTATGAAAATTTTCTGTGAAAATCAGTGTAATCTGTGGCATAAAAAACTTTGCAGAGTAGTCGCAAGTATTGCCAGTTTTGCATAACTACAACCAAACTCTTTTGTAGCTTTTATCAACTTCCATATACAAAAAATTCTATGAACCATATACAACAATTCGATCCGGAAATATATTCTGCAATTAAGAGCGAACAGAATCGTCAAAATACAAAATTGGAATTGATCGCATCGGAGAATTTTGTTTCGCGTGCAGTTCTCGAAGCTGCAGGTACAGTTCTCACCAATAAATATGCCGAAGGATATCCCGGGAAACGGTACTACGGCGGATGTGAATATGTTGATGTGGTTGAAAATATTGCCCGTGACCGTGTTAAACAACTTTTCGGCGCAGAATATGCGAACGTCCAGCCCCATTCCGGTTCTCAGGCAAATACTGCTGTCTATTTCACTTTCATTAAACCAGGCGACAAAGTACTGGGAATGAATCTTTCCCACGGCGGTCATCTTACCCATGGCTCAAGTGTGAATTTTTCCGGACAGCTCTATAATTTCTCAGCATATGGTGTTTCTAAAGAAACCGGTTTTATCGACTATAACGAAGTTGAAGATGTTGCAAAACGAGAACGTCCAAAATTGATCACGGTTGGTGCGAGTGCTTACTCAAGAAATATTGATTACAAAAAATTCCGTGAGATTGCAGATAAGATCGGCGCATTTCTATTTGCTGATATTGCTCATCCTGCTGGATTGATCGCTGCCAATTTATTGAACGATCCAATCCCACACTGCCACGTTGTAACATCGACTACACACAAAACATTGCGTGGACCTCGAGGTGGAATTATTCTCGTCGGAAAAGATTATGAAAATCCTTTCGGAATTGTTGCACCTAAATCCGGGAGAAAGAAAATGATCTCAGAATTGCTTGATTCTATGGTCATTCCGGGAATTCAAGGCGGACCATTAATGCACGTTATTGCAGCAAAAGCGATCTCGTTCAAAGAAGCATTACAGCCCGATTTTAAAATCTATGCCCAGCAGATCATTAAGAATGCGCAGGCACTTTCCTCCCATTTAATGTCAAAAGGATATATGATCTGTTCCAATGGAACAGACAATCATTTGATGCTGCTTGATCTTCGCAACAAAAATATTACCGGCAAAGATGCGCAAGAAGCACTTGATGAAGCAGGAATTACTGTAAACAAGAACGGCGTTCCGTTCGACGATAAATCGCCTCTCATTACCAGTGGAATCAGAATTGGAACACCCGCATTGACTACACGCGGAATGAAAGAGAATGAAATGAAGATCGTCGGCGATCTTATTGATGAAGTGCTGAGAAATATCGGCAAGACCGATGTGTATGAATCTGTAAAGAAAAAAGTTGCTGATCTATGCCTTGGTTTCCCGTTATATAATGATTTAAAATAATATTTTCTGATGCCAAACGACCAAGCACACGAAGATGAAAAAGAAATGGGATTCCTCGATCATTTAGAGGAATTACGGATGAGAATTTTCCGTGCTGCACTTGCTGTTGTTTTTTTCTCAGCTATTGCTGCATTCTTTGCAGATTTTCTTATAAAAGAAGTATTGCTTGCCCCCCTGCTGGCGGTCGGATTGAAAGCGCAAGTCCTCACTCCTTATGGAATTATGATGACGTATATGGAAGTTGTCATCGTGGTGGGAATTATTGCGGCAATGCCGATCATCTTATACCAATTATGGAAGTTCATAGCCCCGGGTTTAATGCCCAATGAACGAAAATATGCTTCATCGATCGTTTTCTTTACTTCAATTTGTTTCTTATCGGGAGTTGCGTTTGCTTATTTTATCATTGTTCCAACTGCACTAAAGTTCTTTTCTACATTTGGAACAGATGTTTTTGAATTGAACATCGCAATCAATGAATACATCAGTTTCTTGCTCAGTCTTATTCTCGGTTCCGGTCTGGTGTTTGAACTTCCAATGGTTACATATTTTCTCACAAAAATCGGACTTCTAACACCCGGAGTAATGAGAAAATATCGACGCCACGCAATCGTCGGCATTTTAATTATCGCAGCTATTGCCACGCCAACACCGGATATATTGACTCAAAGCCTGTTTGCCGCACCAATGATCCTCTTATATGAGATTAGTATTTTCATTTCAAAATTTGCACAAAAGAAATCTGAATCACCGAAAGAATAAATGAGTCTGTCAGCAGTAAAGAATTTAGATGTGATCAAAAAACCCGTCAACAGCGAGATAAAAGAGTTTGCCGGTTTTTTTAAGAATGCAATGCGCTCCAACGTAACGCTGGTGGATACGATTGCACGATATATCGTAAAACAAAAAGGGAAACGCATTCGACCGGTGCTTGTATTTTTATGCGCAAAAGCATGCGGCACGATCAATCAAAGTACGTTCCGTGGAGCAACACTTGTAGAGATTCTTCATACCGCAACACTTGTGCATGATGATGTTGTTGATGATGCCGACACTCGCCGGGGACTTGCATCTATTAATGCTGTATGGAAGAATAAGATCGCCGTATTGATGGGAGATTATCTCCTCTCTACCGGATTAATGATCTCGTTGAATCACGATGATGTCTATTTTCTCAAAGTCACTTCCGATTCGGTCAGGAGAATGAGTGAAGGAGAAATTTTACAGATCCAAAAAAGCCGTGAGTTGAACATTGATGAAGAGACGTACTTGAAGATCATTTCCAATAAGACTGCTTCGTTACTTTCCACATGTTCTGAGATCGGCGCAGCAAGCACAACAGAAGATCCGGCAGTGCGAAAATTAATGAAAGATTACGGTGAGAATGTCGGGATGGCATTCCAGATCAGGGACGATATTCTCGATTTCACTTCCAGAAAAAGTATTCTTGGTAAGCCGATCGGCGGTGATATGAAGGAAAAGAAGATCACTCTCCCGTTGATCCACGCCTTACAGCAATCGTCCAAACAAGAATCTCGCAAAGTCTTAAAGATGATCAGGAGCGGCGCATCGAACAAGGATGTTGAGATTATCGTTGATTACGTGAAGCAGAACGGCGGAATTGAATATGCGGAAAAACGAGCACGGGATTACGGAAATGCAGCAAAAGAATGTCTGCGAACACTTCCTGAAACTGATGCTAGACAATCGCTTGAAATGTTCATTGATTTTGTGATGGATAGGGAGAAATAAACACGTACACGGTCCAAAGTATTAGATTCCAAAATCATCAACTTTGCCAAAACTTTTTTCATCAGTTTTGGCTTTTTTCTTTTTTTCCTTCCCTCCCTTTCCATCTTCTATTTCAATATCAGGAATATGGTTGAATGCAATTTTTGCAGGTGATGACTCCAACGCCGTATGCGCTCCTCCGAAATACAACGCCGCTTTCCCAAACCGCAAATTCAATTCATCAACAGCAGAGGACAAAGCCGACGAACGATCTTCATCTTCAAACATAGATTGAGTATGTTCTTTTTCTGGCGTCAAATGCAATAACGTAACTCCAACTTGCAACGGTTTTTCTTTTATTGTTGGCTTCCGCTCCAGAAGCGCCTTTAACGCATTTGTCATCTGTAATGTATCAGAAGTTTCACTGATCGTAATATCGTCTGCCCAATCTTTTCCGTCATAGAATCGAATATTCGCCACGATCATTGATGTTCGATACCCCAGTTTTCTCAAACGCATGGCAGCTTTCTGCAAGATCCTGTGCATTACTGATATAGCACTCTCCATATTCCGTTCTGCAGGTGCTAAGACATGGGAATGTCCAATGGTTGTATGATGAGTTTCAGGAACTGCTACTTCAATTCCCCGAAGCTTTTCAAACATTCGATCTCCCTCAATCCCGCCCCATACTTTGTGCAGTTTTTCTTTTTCAGCATTCCATAATTGCTCAACAGTGTAGATGCCGTTTCGATACAATCGCTTCGTCATATTCCTGCCAATGCCGGTAAGATCGTTTAATTCCAGAGAGAATAAGATAGAAGGAAGGTCTTTTTGTTCAATAACAACAAGACCGTTCGGCTTCTGCATATCAGATGCGGTTTTTGCAAGGAAGATATTCGGCGCAATACCAATGGAAGCCTTAATATGTTCACCAACATTTTTCCCAATTTGCTGTTTGATTTTATTTGCAAGTGCAATGGCATTTTCTTTTTTCTTTTGACTTCCGCTGAGTTCGCATGCCATTTCATCAATTGATTTTACTGTATGGACAGGAATACACGATTCAACCACATCAACAAGTTTATGATGATACTGCACATATACCGAGGGGCGGGCGCCAAGAATGACAATTTCCGGACAGCGATCTTTTGCTTCCCGTACAGATGTTCCTGTCCTAATACCGAACTTTTTCGCTTCGTAACTTGCGGCGATGCACCCTGTATTTTCAGACATGACGGGAACAACAGCGACAGGTTTCCCACGAAGCGAAGGATTTTCCTGCTGTTCAACAGAGGCAAAGAAAGAATTAAAATCGATAAATAGAAATCGGAGAGACATACGACTGAAGATTAAAAAAAGAAAATGACAATCCCTTAATTAGAACGGTTTCAAAAATATCAAATCTTTGTCATTGCGAGCCGTTCTCTGGCGAAGCAATCTTGTTTTTCTTTTTAATTTATAAGATTGTCCCGCTTTTTAGATTCCGCTCAGTGCTGGATTCAAAAAAAGCGGAACTTAGGTCGCTTCCGCCAAAAAGATGGCGGGCAAGTTGCTCCCTCGCAATGACCAACATTTTTGAGACAGTTCTAATGTGTCCTTACTTCGGCAACCCGCGGTGTCGAAGCAATAACGCGTCTGGCACGCACAAACCGTTTTAAATTATACTCTTCAAAGATCGGTGAATTAGAATCAAAACTACTTAGATGAACTTTCCCCGAGGAATGAATGTATTCCCGATTTCCAAGATAAATCCCAACATGAACAATCTTTTCAGGTTTATCATTCTCTGCTTTTCGTCCAAAAAACAGAAGATCACCTTTCTTTAAATTTTCAAACTCAGCACCTGGTTCAATCGGTTCACCCTGTTCCGCTTGTTGATTAGCATCTCGATTTAATAATTGTCCGTTCAGCAAAAAAACAGTTTTAGTGAATCCTGAACAATCAACTCCTTTTGGCGATGTTCCACCCCAAAGATAGGGAACGCCCATCAGGTATTTTCCGGTTCGTTCTATGTTATCTGCAACCGGAGTAAGTTTGGTTCCCCATTGTTGATATTCGATCACATTGGATTTTTGAATGTAACCCACTCTGCCGTCGGCTAATCCAACTTTTGTCCACGCACTGGTTGTCCCTAAATCTTTCAGCAGCGCTCCACCCGTAATATCACAGACGGGAAATGATTGAAGAGTCGGCTGCTGTTGAATAAATCCAAAATAATCCGTCACAAACACTTTTTTTGCGTTACTCCATTCCTCAGCATCTTTTTTTGAGACACGAATCATTTGGTCAGGATCAGCCCAACCAAGATATTTATCAGGAGATTGGATATAAACCCAGCCCCCTTTCTTTTTCAAGATACGGACGATACTTCCCATCAACACCTGCGAACCAAGTTCTGCATCTTCGCCCGGATCACTTCTCATATTGGCAACACTCACCGTAATGATTCCATATGTTTTATTTCCCAGTTTTTCATCGGGAAGAACTATAACGCTGTCAACAAGCTCTTTCTTTTCGGCAGATAGAAGATCGAATAATTCCTTCTTCGCTTCTTCTTGTCCAACTTCGCCTGAAACAATCAACGTATTTCCAAGTTCAACTGTTTTAATATTAAATATTGCAACACGCTTATCCGGTGCATATTTTTTTTGTACTTCTCTGACAAGTGCAAGTATCTTTGGGTCCGTTGGTTTTTGCTCTATTGTTTTTTCCGTACATCCATAGAAAAACAATACCCCAAACAAAACATATACATTAATTTTATTCATAATTATTTTGGATTTTTGCTCATTGAAATAATAATATTCCATTCCTTTTCTGTTACCGGTTGAACTGAAAGTCTGCTGATGCGGACTAACGGCATTGAAGCCAACTCTTTAGTGCTTTTTACAACTGCAAGCGTTACAGGATGATGCAGTTTTTGTTCTGCTTGTATATCAACCACAACTAATTTTTCATCCTTCGCTTTTGGGTCCCGATAAGGATCCGAGATAATCTTTGCAACGCCAACAATCTGTTTTTCATCACCGGTATGATAAATAAACGCATAATCTCCATTTTTCATAGAACGGATATTTTTTAATGCAGGGGCTGCGGAAACACCGCTCCACATTGTCTTTTTGTCCTGAACAAGATCGTCAAACGAATATTCTGACGGCTCTGTTTTTAAAAGAAATTTTTGCATACTCACCTTCCATGTCAAATATTCAATGTGCTACCGCATCTTCACTAACTTTGAAAGCCCTTCAACCTGTTTTCCCCCCTGTTTCACTATCACTTTGTAAAGATAAACACCGTTTCCAATCTGATCTCCGTCTTTGTCCCGTCCATCCCATGGAATTTTATTAAAACCTATAATCCCTAGTGCCGAAATTTCATGGATGAGGCGTCCGGCAACAGTATATATTTTGATTTTTATTTCATCTGGATTGACCGGACCAATTATCGTAAAAGTAAATTGGGTTGATGATGAAAACGGGTTTGGGATATTATATATTTCTTGAATCTTATAATTGGAAGATACAAATAAAGAAAGATCAAGAATATTACCAAATTCCTTTGAATTATCAGAAAAATTTTTCGTGGATATTTTTATTGAATTCTCATCATTTTGAAGCTCCGGAAACCACCGCAGATGTGCTTTCCCCGCGTTTCCGGTCGGTATAAATTCAAATTTATTTGTTTGATCAATGGTAACAGATAAATTATTCAGCGTAATTTCAAACAGTGATGTATCTTGAATCGTCAATATCGAATTGAGATTGTCAAAAAATAAAATATTAATCTCCGGTGTTTTTTGCACAAATTCGCCAGGTATTGGTTTAATCCCATCAACAGTAACAGATATTGTAGGGCGAGTTGTGTCTTGTTCAACTGTATATGGTATAGTAATGGAGTTGTTATTTTTATAAAATTCCGGAATCCGATTATTTTCATCAACAATAATTCTTAGGGCATGGTTTCCTCGAAATCCTTTTGTCTCATAGACCAAAGAAAATGAGGAAGAATCATTCTCATTAATCTTCCCGACAGAAATTGATTTGAGCAATCGCTCTGAAATTCCTAAATCATTAGAATAGATTGATACGTACACCGTATCAGATCCAACTGCTCCGACATTTTTGACTTTACCGGAAATCAACATAGATTCACCTTCAGGTATGACCTGTTTATTAAGCGTTATCATGGATGATGACAGCGCTAATTCCGGAGGAGCTGATGCCTCAAATGACCATCCCTGTAAGATAGGAGTTTGATTGAATGAGTTTGCA
This sequence comes from Bacteroidota bacterium, assembly GCA_030679145.1. Lineage (GTDB taxonomy): Bacteria > Bacteroidota > Ignavibacteria > UBA10030 > UBA8401 > UBA8401. Next base: position 42,121 of record JAUXTU010000099.1, read on the forward strand.
TTGAGGGAAAATAACAATTTCATCTTTTGATATTTATTTGAAAGTGAATCTGCTAAAACAAATACAGTATCAATTTTGGAAATGATGGTATCATTCAATAATGAAGAATGCACTCCAATAATTTTTGTTTCGATAGAAGAACCGATCGGCTGAATAGATTTAAGAGATAATTTTTTCCATTGAACCGCAGGTCCAATTTCTTGCGTAATCAGTTGTCCAATTTTTTCTTGTTTAATATATGTCGTTTCAATGATCGCTTTTTGACCTGAACCCGAAGCAAAATAGACTTCTTTTGCAGATCCCGGTGATCCTCCCTTTATTCCGACAACAGCCCATGAATCTCTAAATTTGAGAAGTGATGCCTTTGACGCACCAATTTGAGAGTACGCATTGCGCGCAGCTGTGGTAAAATTGTTTGCACCTTCATCTATTACAACTGACACAACAATTTGACCTGAAGGAATAGCATTTAAAAATGCAATCAATGAATCTGCGTTTGATGGCTGATTGAATAAATCAAAAGTTCGGACTGATTGAACTTCATATTGAATTGTATCCATTACGACTAAAGAATGACCGACACTAAATGAATTGAAGAGAACATTGATTCCATTAATTTCAACAACTCCAAAATTTCCATCAAGCGCGCCTGAAGAAATAGCTTTTAACGAAATGAGTGTGGGTGATATCTTGATTCCTTTAGATGAATTATCAAAGATAGTTTTTGAAAAAGAATTACTGCTAAATGCTGCAGAATCAAATTGACCAAACAATACCGTTGAATCCGGAGAAGAATAAAATGTTCCTTCAGTCCAACTAAAGGATGATTGTAACTTTGCCCGCCAGTAATACCGCCGCCCGGGTGTCAATGCAGGAATTAAAAGTTCAGTTGTAACATTACCGCTTGGCGTATTAAATACTTGTGCGGTGGAATAGTTTTTTAGTGAATCAATTTCTATTTGTACATTCTCATTTCCCCCCGCTACTGTCGTAACGGGTTTCAAGAGAACAAGCTTATCCACTTTTTGTACGTTAAATTTTGGCGGAAAAAGTATTTGAAAACTTGATGATAGAACCGGAAACGAAAATGTGGTATTGTTATCATTCTCTGAAAGTTCAGCAATACGATCATTAACATCAAGACTTGCTGTCAACGAGTGCTGCCCGGCTTTTCCATGGATACCAATTGAAAATTGTATTGTATCTTGAAAACGTGGAACAGGTATCGTTGAAGTAACAATATTTGTCACAACATTATTGTAGGTATGTTTTATTGTAATGGTTACAGAATCATTAATAACCTTGCCGTAGTTGCTAATAACATATTTTATTGCCGCTGTGTCCAAATCATCACTTAAATTTTGATCCACAATAAATGAACTCTGATCTGTTGACAAATTTGGTTTTTTGGGGATTGCAAGTTCTAATGAAGGATCACCAACAAATTCACTCGTATATAACATCACCACATTTGTAGTAGTAAAGTTCTGTTGTGCTAATGTAATTTTAGCATTCATATGTGCTTTGCTAATGGAATATAAAGAGTCTTTCAAAAGATTTTTATACAGCTCTATCGGCAGCGTTGTTGCCGTACTTGTAAAACCAAGTGCGGAATTTCCTATATATCCAATGGCATTCGAAACAGGTCCGAGAACAAAAACTTCACTGAACGATAAATAATCCGGTTCAGCAAATTTACCCGTTGAACACCCAAAATCTGATAAAAAAGAACTGCGATTGCGAGAATTCTTCAACTGCGACGGATCACCGATACTATTGTCCCATGTTTGTGTTCCGCTGTGCCCTATGTATGATATAAAAACCGCACCATTTGAGATCACATCTTTCACCTGCAACGATGTATAAGGTCCAAAATCAGATTTAGGATTTGAGGTTTTATAAAAATGGGTGGAGATACCTCCTATCGGAAATGGTTGAACATAATTTCCAATAACTGAATTAAAAACATTCTTAAAATTATCGATCTCGCTTTGTTTGTTTGGATCTCCTCCGGTAAAGAATAAATATCGTTTATTCCAATCATTAAATGGATTCGTGGCATATTCCTGCATCCGAGTTAAATACTGTGTTACATCTCCAACATTATTTGCCGGTAATCTTCCAATATACATCTGCGGAAAGTTTGATAGTGATTTCCAAGTGACAAGCAATGGATCACTCACAGGATATCCGTACGAAGGCACATAATTCAATGCACTGAATTTCTTTAAATAAAATTTATAATCAACCGATGCATCGCCAACTAAAAACAGATATGCCGGGATCGGTGCCGGCCAAGACATTGTGTTTTGTAAAAAATCTCTCAATGCCTGTGGATTCGGATATCCAAACCCAAATTCATCATAGACTTCACTAATTTCAACTACTTTGACCGTTAGATTACGTGATGTCGTCAGAAAATTCTTATAAAGTTGAACTTCGGGGAGAAATTTTGAATGAGTAACTACAATGTAGTCCGTTTGTTGTGTATTGTCATAATAATTTGCAAATGCTTTTGCAGATAATAGTATCGGATCATTTATCTTTGATGTTGGAAGAACCATATATTGATCATCAGGTCCTACGGTATCAGAAAATGTTGCTGTAAAAGGAGCTGATGCAGAATATGTAATATTGTTTATTTTCTGAAATTGCGGGAAAACTTTATAGATTGCAATATTCTTTGTTGAAAAATTAGTAATCTTTACAAATCGGGCAGTTCTATTTGTAAGAGATTTAAACTGAAATTGAAGTGAATCCCCTATCGCCTTCAATTGCCGTGGAAATTCAATTTCAAGCCAATCTGGAATTACCCAATTGACAGATGTTGAAGCTGTTGGATATGAAAAGACTGAAACATTATTTGTTCCATTTACTAATTTGGAAATTGGATATTTTGACGAAAGAATTGTTTGTTCATATCTGTTCAGAGTATCTTTTTTTAGGTCTATTCCTCCATTTAGACGCAATCCCAAAATATGTGTATTTGTGGATATTGAGCCTCCCCAACTTAATGCTTTTACATACGCTGTGCCGCTATCACTCGTAGTCGCTAGATCTGTTATTGAAAATGTCGGTTTCAATTCACCATTGGCACCAAGAAAATTCCATCCCCAAAAATCTTGCGAGGTGTACTCCGGATTTTGTTGAAGAGTAATATCATTACTTGCAAACTGAATGAATGAATTGGTCTCAAGATGGCGAAAGTCGGTGTAATTATTTAATGTTTCAGATGCAGCCACTGAGTTTGCAAGCACTTGCATGCGTAGACCATCCTGAAGACCCACTGTAAAAAATAAATATGTAGAATCGGAATAACGATCGAGATAATCATTAAATTCATTCAATCCTGTCGTGATAATACGATGTTTATACGTATAATTTCGCAAAGCAGGAAACTCTATATAATCTGTCGAATCGAAAGTTCCATCATCCTCACCGGAAATATAAATTGGAATCTCCAATCCCTTATTAATTACTTGAAATTTCCTAGGGTCTGCAGAAATAATCTCAGGAAATATATTTTTTAACTGGTCATACGCTATGCGATAAATATTATCTCGCGGAATAATGACCTTAGAATATTTTTGGCCGCTGACAAACCATTTAACTGCCGATTTTTGTTGATACGGAACTGCCTCATCATAATTAACGATCATTTGCTTTAGTAATAACTCATAATGAGGGTCATTTTTTTTACGAGATTGCACAGAAGCATTAGCCTGTTGACCATTGAGGCGCACCACCAACTCAACATTATGAGCAATTTTATATTTTGCTTGTGCAATATCATATTCAAGATTCTGTACTTCAATCCTTGCAAGATAAAATCCTCTAAACCATTCATACCCTGTAATCTGAGCATTATTTTTTTTCTGAATAGTAGTGGAAACCGACTTCGCCATTTTTGGTTTTTCAACAATAATACTCGAGTCTGAACTTATTGAAAGTTGATCACCATACTTAATTTGTTTCTCTGAAAGAACGGATGTTTCATACTGTTGGTCTACAATGAGAGCTTGCTGTCCGGGCGTGATAGAGAAGTAAAATATTTGTGAACTTGAATTTTGAACATCTACAAGTTGTTCGGAAATCTTTAGCGGTAACGATATTTGATATTCATTTTGAGATTTTTTTGCATACACCGGCTTCGATGTTTGCGCAGCATAACTATTACTACTAATTATGCAGACGAAAACAAGAAAAAGTATTGTAAAAAAGTATTTCTTCATAAACGACCAGCTATTTTTTGCTTAATAACTAAATATGCAAAATGTGGAATCCCAATGATATACCTTTTCCAAAGACGTCTTG
>JAUXTU010000113.1 GCA_030679145.1 Bacteroidota bacterium
TGGTTTTTCTCCTATTGTTGCTCGAGCATTATTGAATAAAATTGACTCGTACAATACATCAAACAAGACCTCAAACCTTACCGTTGGCACAATATTCTATTGGGCAGCATCATCAAAAGAGCCAGCAGGTAAGGCAATAGAAGAGATGCCATAGCGTCAAGTTAGTCTTGTGACTTTTAAAATATATTATTTAGTATTTTATTAACAAAGCTTCGCTCCATCCTCAAAACCACAACATAATCGAATAGAAAAAGATATAAAGTATGTAGTGTATATACACTACATATGACCGAACACAAAACATTCATCCGAAAAATCAAGCAAGGAAACAAAATTAGATATGCTGAAGTATGGAACGAACGACAAGGAAAAAAAATAATTCAGCATCATGTCAGGTATGTGGGAAGTGATCCCGACAATCTTCCAGAACCGAGTTCATTCATAATTGAAAAACTTCACTTTGGATATTTAGCTCAACTGCTTCTTAGTGACTCGCTCTCTGCTAATGACATCTATCTCATGCTTGATGGAATGGGTAAATCCATCGAACGAAAAGAAATCAAACAAATAATAATTCGTTACAAGCTTGATGAAAAAAAAACTATCCTTCAACTGATATTTTCCAGAAAAAGAAAGAAGAAAGTACAGACTGCAACAGAAGACACTCAGTCAAATATACCTACATAAGACAAATAACAACTCTTCACGGAACGAAAAGCACCAAAATCAAGGTCTTAGCTTGTGAAGACAATCCTGAGGACTCCATATCCATTCAAGATGGAACGGCTTCACCGCTAATACCACAATGCAATGTTGACATAGACCTAATCCTGCTAATCGGCCTTCTTCGTTGGCGTTTGGGCATGAAACGGCACGAGATACGTGCATTTCTTGAAACAAAAAGCATATTCCTCTCAACAGGAACAATTTCAAACAGGAGCCTTGACTTCCTTTTGCTCTTTAAACAGTTTCATATAAATAAGAGTCAAAAAATAAAAGCATTTATTGAACGTAAAGGATGCATGATCCTCCACATGGATGGAACCCATAGATCTGGTGGAAGAGTTGTTTTTGTGTTGCAAGAGGGCATCGATAACATAGTTATCAATGCAGATTTAATACCTTCTGAAGCTGAAGAGCATATTGATCCAGTTTTATTAGATTTCAAAAATAGTTATGGTTCACCTCTTGTCGTAGTCCGAGATATGGCAAAAGGAATCAAGTTGAGTGTAGAAAAGAATTTTCCCAATGCATCTCAACAGGTCTGCCAGATACATTTCTTAAGTGACCTTGAAAAAGATTTGATAACTGGGTATCATAAGACTTTGAAGAACTCTATTGTTAGACACAATCTCACCTCCAAATTAAAATCACTTCGCCTTGAAAATAGTGGGAGTGAAGTCAATGTGATAAAAAGAATTCAGGATCGCTGGATACATATAGCGGTTGATCATTTACTTCATCCCATAGAAAAACATGTCAAATGGATAAGACGCCCAATATCATATTTCATTCAATATCGAAGGATTAAAGAGGTCTGTGTCCTTGTTAAAAGATTGATATATTGTAATGCCTCGAATGATTTTGTTCATAAACCTCTGATGGAATTGCACGAATCTTTGAAGTCTGTTTTGGAGGACCCCAGGGTGTTTGAGTGTTTTTGTATTCTGGAGAAAATATTGCAATGGTTGGATGAGCTGCGTGACATTCTAAGGATTACACGAAAAAATAATTTGAAAGATTCTTTACCGATTGATATTAAACTTGATGAAATTTTGATAAAAATAAAAGAAGTGCTGCTTAAGATTCGGATGGAAAGTCGGAAACTGGAGGTACAGTATCAACGAATTGCTTCAAAAATTATTGATGCTTTTGAGAGTCACTGGGAAGAGCTGTTCGTCCCTGATCCGATTTTTAAGGGAAGAAAGATTTCGTTCAGACGCCATAATAACGGATTGGAGAGCAGTCATCGCAGCACAAGAAAGGCGATTCGTGAGCGTACTGGTAAGTCGGAGACGAATCATGAAATGGAGCAATTTGGAGACTTGTTAGCAATTCTCTCGAATTTATGGAATGAGACTTATCAAAAAGAAATTATTCAAGATGTAGTGGATATTGGACGTTCTTTGAGTCCCTTTGTGAAGGATATTCCGAGATTAAGAAAGGAATACAGGGAAACAAGAAGAAGGGACACTATTCCAATTGATGATAATGAAAGATTCAGTGTTCTGGAAAATTTTATTGATGTTTTTGAGACTAATGAACTGGATAGTGATTTGATATCATCTCTTAAATCGATTTTAGAAACGGAATGCAGTCCGATAATTATTTAATTTAATTTTTATAAAATCCAAGCGAATCATGACGGTATGGCTACATATTTATGCGCTATCCAAAAGTATTAAGTATCCAATGCTCTATTTAGCGCATGATTTTGTGAACGTGCTTCACAATTTTTTATATTATAACCCGGAGGAAATTATTTGGCAGTAACAAAAGCAGCAGAAGGCTGGAAAGCAAAATCATGGTACAACCTGGTTGCACCAGACATGTTCGGAAAAACCAATATCGGAGAAACAGTGGCTGAAGAGCCTGAGAAACTAATCGGCAGGGTGGTTGAAATAACCCTTGGGGAATTGACAAACGATTT
>JAUXTU010000117.1 GCA_030679145.1 Bacteroidota bacterium
GATGCCCGATAAGAGCATTCGGGCATGACGAAGATGCCTCGCAGCTTGTCCGAAGGACTTTTCGCACCCGCGAGGTAATTCATTATATACTTTACATCTCATCTTCTCATCGGCTCAATACTTAGCACTCATTTCACATACGAATCAATTACTTTTTCAATCGCAGCGGAGCAGACCGGATCGAATCCAACCAGACTGAGAGAGAACATTCTGCAATCAATAGATGGACGGAAGATTCCTTTCGAAACATATCCGGCTCCTTCAAACGTGCCGACGATATTCTTGAATTTTGGATCATTGATGATCGCTTGTCCTGCTTCATACAATGGTTTCCGTTTTTCATAATAGTCGGTCGCTAGTCTGTCAAGTTTTCCACGCAACGCTTCAATGGAATCATATTCCGCTTTTCTCCATGGAGTCGGAATTGAAGTAGAAGAATTGACAAATGATTTCCATTTTAAATTCTCTTTGTTCATTGATGCGGTAAGATTCGGTTCCCATGGTTCAACGCCCGCCTGATAGAAATCGTTGTATGAAACGGATGATGTGTAATATTCATCGCCGAGTCCGGCAAACGAATGTCCAAGTTCATGAACGAATACATAATCCATCTGCCATTCCATTCCTTTTACATCGCTTACAGAAAAACATGTGGTGTAAAGATTATAAATACCGCCGCCGCCGTATCGGTTGTCGTTCACCAGAATTGCAATTGCATCGTAGGGAACTTGTCCCGCAATATCACGCAATGTTCTGTTCTCTTCCGTCAATATATACCGTGCAGAACCGAACGTATCGTACATTGTGCCGAGTGCATTTTCTTTCCATTCATTCTTTCCCGGTTTATCAATGCCGCTCTCTTTGGATTCCACTTCGATGGTCCAGACGTTAAAATCTTTCTTCCGTTCTTTGTAGGGTGAAGCTTCCAACAAAACATCGGAATAATGTTTCGCATCACTGCGGAACTTCTGCATATCCGCTTTTGCATAACCATCGCCAAGAATTAACAGGTCAACTTTCTTATCAGATGCTCCGTTATCAACGATCTTTGTAGATTTGAATAACGGCGTTCGTTTCTGAATGTTCACAACGGAAGAATTGTTCGGATCGATCACAGTTGAGAAAAGTTCATGAAAGATCATCTGCTTGTCGCGCCGCGAGATCGTTAATTGAATTTTATTTTTCGGGAAAGGGATCCTCGCCGTTTCGTGGAAGGTTTTCATAATACCGGCAAGAGATTCATCCGTTGAATGCCATTCATTGAACATCGAAGAGAATCCGCGTGAATAGATCATTGATCCGCTCTGTGTGTCGTAGACGCGGATCATATACTCTCCGTAATTCAAATTGTCCAGCAATTGTGTTTTGCTGCCGGACCAGATCCCTTCGTCATAGATTTTATCCAAGGCAAATATTTCCGTTCCTTTTGTGCCGGTGTGATAATAATCGACGCGAAGCGTTTTATCAAGAAAGAATTGCGGGAACTGCTGAGCAGTTGAAACGGAGACAATCACAAAAAAGAACAGAATATATTTTGAGTTCATAAAACCCTCATGGTTTATAAAATTATTTTTTACTTCTCTCTTTTATTCTTCCTATCGCTTTTTTTGCCGCTTCGCTGGCGCTGTTATTTTTTTTATTGGCAAGAATTTCCAATGCAGCAAGATGAGATTCGGTACCTGCTTCGCCAAGAAGTTCCACCGCATTGAATTGTATCGGTCCTGATGTATCATTCAACAATGAAATGCACATCGCTTTTACATCATCGCGGTTTTTTCCATGGTTCTTCAAGATATTCATCGCTATGCTTCGCCCTAATGGTTCTGAGCCATATTGAACTTTATGCAATGCCGCAGTCACCCCTTCAACGGGATCCAAGTTTTCCAGAGAATTTAATGCGGCATGTATCACCTGATTTTTGTAAGACCACTTGTTCAACCGCTCTTTGATGAAGGGAATCGCATTAAGCGAATCGATTTTAGCAAGTGAAGAAAGTGCATTTGCTTCTGTTGAATAACTTGAGTCATTCAATGCCGCTCTGAGTACTGCGGCAACATCGGGTGATTTTATTTTTCCAAGCTGCGTTGCTGCCGAAGCGCGGACCTTTGATTTTTTATCATGGAGCGCAGCGATCAATGCATTCTTCTTTATTTCCGAAATTGTGTTGATCGTTCCAAGAGCATCAACGGCAGATTGTCTTACCCCCCAAAATTTATCGCTGCTTGATATTTTTGCGATCAGTGAAATATACTCTCCCGACGTATCACGTTGTGCTAATTCAACAAGAGCGGTCTTTCGAGCAACAACATCATTTCCAAACTCCGCCTGATATTTCCATTCGCTCGTTTTTCTGTTTGAATACGTTACTTCTTTCAATATCCAATTATCTTTGTCGAAGAGAACAAGATTTGGCTTTCCATTTGCCGCAAGAGTATAGGTCGATTCTTTCTGAACGATGTTGATCCGGTGTGTTTTATTTCCCGTTGATGTAACAATTTCAACATCTACCGGAGTTTTAAAGACACCGGTTAAACTGTCCATCGTTTGCGTCTGTTTTACAGTCAAGAACAGTGATTTTGAGGATTCATTGTATACATACGAAACATCAAATTTTGGATATCCCGCTTTGTACACCCATTGATCGAAGAACCAATAAAGATTTTGTCCTGTTGATTCTTCAATGGCATTCTTGAAGTCGTCGGTCTCAACGGTTTGAAATTGATACTTGGTGATATAATGATTGATCGCTTTCCAGAACAGTTCATCGCCGAGTACAAACCGAAGCATATTCAACACAGATGCGCCGCGTGGATAGATGTTATTACTGTATGAGTCGACACTGACGATCGGTTTTCTTCCCAGAGATTTATCGGTATTAATGCCGGCTTGCTGAGACTGCTGCATGATGTTGAGGAATTCATCTTTGCCATACGCATGTTCAAAGTAGAGCGGATCAAAATAACTTGCGAAACTTTCGTTCAGCCATTTATGCCGCCAATCCTTACACGTAACAACATCGCCCCACCATTGATGCGCCAATTCATGCGCGATCAAACTTTCTGCGGACTCATCTACGCGAGCACGGGCATTGAATACTGTTATCCGATCCATTAACGTTGTTGCTGAAGTATTTTCCATACCGCCGTACGTAAAATCTGCTACAATAACCTGCGCGTACTTATCCCACGGGTATCGGAATCCGATCTTCGCGTTGAAGAATTTCATGATAGCACCGGTTTGAGCATAGCATGCTTTTGCATCATCAATGTGATGCTTATACACGTAGTATTCCAGCGGTACGCCGTCCACTTTTTCTTTCAGGATTGCGTATTCTCCTGCTGCAAACATCACCAGATAGGATACGTGCGGAATAGTTTGCTTCCAATGAAAAGTTTTTGTTCCATTTTTTTTATTCTCTTTTTCACTGACTAATTTTCCATTGGAAAGGAAAACATAATTACTTTTTACAGTAGCGATGATCTCACTTGTGGCTCTGTCGTTCGGGAAATCCCAGCAGGGAAACCAAAGATGATTGTCCATATCTTCACCCTGTGTCCAGATCTGCCACGGTTTGTTCGGATAACCGGAATCCGGCTGAATGAAGTACACTCCTTTTTTCGGAACGCAATGATATCGTATTGTAACGGTGAGCGTATCGTTGTATGAATATTCTTTGTCCAGTGTAATACGGATGGTTGCTGCCAGAGAATCGAATCGTAATGATTTCTTTTTCATCGAAACCGATGTAAAATTCATATTCTCTGCGTCAAATTCTACTGTGCGGAACTTTGTCAGATACGGTACGAACGTGATCGTTGTTTTTCCGATCACCATTTTTTTTGATTCATCGAATGACAATTCAATTTTATAGTGAAGAACATCGTACGATTTATCACGGGCTTCGCCGTTTGTTCCGGATAGTTTTGTAAAGACCTGTGCGGATGAAAACGAGAAGATGAAGCAGAGGAAAGAAAAAATATATTTCATAAGACCTTTATCAAGAGAAGGAAAGAATGCTCATTAATATTAATAGAGACATCTAAAAAATCTCGCATCAATGTCATTCCGAGGAACGAAGTGACGAGGAATCTCGCTTTTATGGATAAATTCAACTGTGAGATTTCTCGCTACGCTCGAAATGACAAAAGACAATTAGCTTTTCAGATGTCTCTAATACTAATATAGAGAAGGAAAGAAAAAAAAGGAAGAAAAGATTTTAAATGTCACCAATAATTATTTCAATACTACCCAATTCTCCAATGTTCCTGAAGACCCAAATGTATCACCGTTGCACTTCAGTGAATCCGCATCGCGCGTTTCTTTCGAAATGATACATTCATTACGGGATAACAGACCTTTGGCTGTGTATTGTTGAAATAGAGAATCTGTCATAACATCAAAATATGAGAATAGTTTCCAACTGTTCTGAACAGAAAATCCGACTGCAATGTCCGACATTGTTTGCGAACCGATATGCGTTCCGAGTAATTCTCCGGCATAGACAGAATCACCCACGGTCAACGGCTTCTGTAATGCAATATGAAAAATGATGATCGTACATGACTGAACTGTTTTTGGCTGGATCTGTACTTGCGTTCCAGCCCATTCTTCAAAAATCCGAACTACAGTTCCTTCTATCGGAGAAAATATTTTTACCTGTGACCAATCAACGGCGCTCTTCGGCTGGAAGTAATGTTTCATACTTCTACACGATTCAACACCGTCGCTGTAATCATGTCCGATTGCAGAACGGAACTTTGAGATCCGCTCGATCTTATCAAGCTCTATATAATTGACAGAAATAAATTTGGAAGGGAATGGGATAGCAACAACACTATCCTTCACCGTCGGATTTTGAGTGGCAATAGTTTCGGATGCTTTATCACAAGCAGATAAAAGCAGAGAAACAATGATTGCTAAAAATATTTTCAAAGGAATATTATTCAAATTTGTAGCTACTCAGCATAGTTTTTTATGCCACAGATTGCTCAGATTCTCACAGAAATTTTCCCATAAATTTAATCTGTGAATCTGTGGCATCGATTTTTCTCGATGTTTAAGTAGAATAATTTTGAAACAATAAATACATTGAGTAGCTATTCAAATTTTATCTCATTTCGTTTATGTTCTGAATCGCCGAATGTTGCCGTTAAGCCTTCAACAAATTTTTTCTTCTCTACGGCATTTAAATTTGCCTGAGGATGCATCAACACGTATAATCCTGTCGGCATAGAGCCATGCCGGACTTCTTCAGCAGCTTCATCGCCTTTCTGTTCTTGTTGGTCCCATTCCGAAATATTAAAATGTTTCCGTCCGGAGCGAACATCACTTTCAACCAACCAAGAAACAGGAGCAATAGTGCTGTACCACGGAAATACAGTTTCATTACTATGGCAGTCTGCACATGCTTTAAAGAACGTTGACCTGGTTTCCGCAGAGTTCCATTGAGGTTCACCGGTGACCGGCGGATTTTTATGAGGAAGGGATGAAGGAATGAATTGAATGAGAAGGAAAACGATCAATATTATCATCGTTCCGATTGATACTATTTTTTTCTTCTCTATTGCTGCCATATTGATAAAAATTCCAATCTTGTGATTATGAAAGAGTAGCAACATTTACTGGCAATTTCAACGAAAATTTATGATAAATATCGAATTACAATTTTCTAAGATGACTTGAGGACAAAAAAAATGTAAATTATAACCAATCTAAAACAGAATACAATCAAAACTAAATACAATGCCTTATACCAAAGGAACATTAGCAGGTGATTTTATAGAAGGTGTCCTCTCAGAGATACCCGACGCGATCTGTGTCTCGGTGATCAATCTTTCTGCAGGAATGTCGATAGACAGTTATTGCAGCAAACCTGATTTCGATCCTGACGTAGCAGCAGTGCATCATACGGAAGTATTAAAAGCGGAGCAGCGTGCCGTTTCAGCACTGCATCAGAAAGATTCCATCAAAGATATCTTCATAACGCTTGATACTCAGATCCACATGTTGACACTTTCAAAAACCGGCAAGGCAGTATACTATATTGTTGCAGATTCACAAAAAACAAATCTTGGTATGGTGCGCTCAACAATGCGAAAATTTGCCAAAGGAATTTGATCTGTACTGCCGGATGAAACCACGCCATACCTGAACAACAATCTTTTCCACAATGAACAACGAACTTACCTCCTTATTGCAAAAAGCGTATAATGATGGGATCATCACAAGCATTAACATGGCGAAGATCCTGAAAGCCAAGGAAGAACTGAAAATTTCCGATGCTGAATTCCATCAACTTGACGATCAAATTCGGATCTCAACATACTTAAAAAAAGTTGAAGAGCGGAAAGAAAAAGGTGTCGTGTATTTTGGGGATCTTACAAAACAATATAAGATTTCAGAAGAAGAGAAGATTTTGTTGAAAGAAAAAAAGGATGTTGAGACGCAGCCAACTCCGCCAACTCTTGCGAGTATACAGCAAGAAAAGATTCCTGAAGAAGTGAAGGTTTCATCAAAAGAAAAAAAGGATGCTGAGCTGCAGCCAACCCCGCCAAGTATACAACAAGAAAAACTTCCCGAAGAAGTGAAGACTCCGTCGAAAGAAAAAAAAGCCGCAAAAGTAAAACTAACGCCTTCAAAACCGCAACCCGATACGGTTGCTGCTGAAGAGAAGATTGCAGCGAAAGAAATAAAAGATATCGAGCCACAACCTGCTCCGACGGTCACACAACAAGAACCTGCCGAAAGTCCCGCCGGTGAACGTGTTCCCGATGTTGTATTGATAGTTGACGATAATCATGTTCACATTACGACGACAAAAACATTATTGGAAAAGAACGGTTACGTTTGTTACACTGCAGATTCTCCGGAACAAGGGTACATTCAGGCAGTTCAAATGAAACCGTCAATCATTCTCAGTGATTTCAATTTTGGTATTGGAAAAAAAACCGGACTTGAACTGTACCAGGAATTGAAATCCAGTAAGATTACTATTCCGTTCATTATCATCACGGCATATTTTCAAAAGGAATTTGTCGATTACTCGTTAGGAATCGGCATAACAGATTATCTCACAAAACCATTCGATCCGGAAATTCTGCTCTCAACTATTAAAGAACATTTGAGTGTCAAAAAAAATCCTTGAGAACAACAGCGGCAACATGGTAACTCTGCAACCAAATCATTTTTAAATCCTCTTTATTGTAATTACATACAGTTTATTTTTTTCCTTAGAACTAGCCATTATCCGCTTTTGATTGATAATTGTATTGGTTAAAGATATATTGGCACAGATTTAGAATCTGCCAAACAAACAGCGAACAAGGCAGAGAGTAAAAAGTGATGCTGCACTTTCTGTGGATTTTTTGAACCAAAGTTTTATAAACGAGAAAAGAGAAGTAATATGTGTTTTTCACCGGAAGCAAGTTTTGCAGGAGGTATCGTCATTTCTTCAATCGGTGTTGCTGTTGTTAGAAAAGCTAAAAAAGTTCAAAAACCCTCACAGATAGTATTTGCCGGCATTCCATTGTTTTTTGGAGTTCAACAAATTGCGGAAGGCTTTGTATGGTTAGCATTATCAGATCCGGAATATGCTCGCCTCCAAAATATCGGTACCTATCTGTTTCTGTTTATGGCAAGAGTTCTTTGGCCGATGCTGATGCCTCTTTCAGTTCTTCTTATGGAAGAGGATCACAAACGAAAAAATATAATGTGGGTCTTCTTTGCGATGGGTTCATCGGTCTCTTTGTATTACTCGTATTGTTTATTGTTTCTGAATGTCACACCGAACATTGCGAGTCATCATATTCAGTATATCAGTGATTTTCCCGAGTCGCTGGCTGTGCCGGTTTTTATCATCTATTTCATTGCGTCACTTACCCCTCTTTTTATTTCGAGTACGAAAAGAGCATATCTCTTAGGAGTATTATTATTTTTATCAGCCGTCGTTACAGAAATTTATTTTTTTCAGTATCTCACTTCAGTATGGTGTTTTTTTGCGGCAGTAATAAGCGGGGTCATTTTTTGGATTCTCGGTGAGCCGATACAAAATAGTAGTTCCGAAACAGTTCAAGTTGAGATGGGACTTAAATGAAAAATAGTTTTTTCAGTTAACAAGTAAACCCGAAGAGTGAACGCTTTGGGTTTTGTTCTTATTGAAAGAGGGAAAGAAAAAGATTACATTATCGCAGTTGAGAATCCGCAGAGAAGGCGTTTAGTGCTCGAACTGCGGATTTTTTGTGGAACAACGTCTGACGTTTAGCGTTGGCGAGTAAAAGCGACACACCCCGTACCCCTCTCTCCATCGCGTAAAAGTCCAACTCACAGAGGGGAGTGCGTTCTTTTTAAAATTTAGATGGTGCAAAAGTCCCCTCTGTGCGAAAGCAAAAGCGTAAGCGAGAGGGGGATTTACTTGTCCGCCGCGTTTTTTGGCGGAGGGGTGTGTAAAATTACAGAGCGAAATTTTTGCTGTTAATAGACCTTATGGAAAAATCCTTTAAAATAGTTCAACAGCTTGTTACAAACTTCAAAGCAAATGAATCGGCGTACCTTGCTTCCAATTACTCTGAATCGCAGGTTCGGTCGGATTTTATTGATAAATTTTTTACTGCGCTTGGATGGGATGTAACTCATACAAAACAATTCAATCCGTATGAGCAGGAAGTAAAGATCGAGAACAAAGTAACAATGCCCGGTACGCAGCGGCGCGCTGATTACGCATTTTTTATTATGCCGAATTACCGCGATGTAAAATTTTTTACCGAGGCAAAAAAGCCGTCGCGTAATCTTTCCAATGCAGATGATTATTATCAGGCAATCCGATACGCGTGGAACGCTAATACTCCAATTGCAATTCTTACCGACTTTGAAGAGTTTCACATTCTTGATTGCCGCTATAAACCCGATATTAAAGATTCGCTCAATCGAAAACTAAAGCAGTATCACTACTCTCATTATGCAGACGAAGAAAAGTTCAAAGAAATTTTTTATCTCTTTGGTCGTGAAGCGGTTGCCAACGGCTCGTTAGAGAAATTTGCTGCCGATCTTCCGAAACCGCGCGGAAAAGCAATACAAGGCGGTCTATTCAAAGGCGGTTATAAATCTGTTGATGAAGCGTTTCTGGAACAGTTGGATGAATACCGCAATACACTTGCGAAAGCATTTAAGAAAGAAAATCAAGAACTTGGCGGGGAAGAACTGACTGAAGCGGTGCAGCGGACAATTGACCGGCTTGTGTTCATCCGATTTTTAGAAGATAAAGGAATTGAAGAACCACAAATTATTGGATTGCACGAAAACAAATCAGCGTGGAATTCGTTCATTGCAATTTGCAAACGGTTTGAACCAAAATACAACGGACTTATTTTTAAATCGCATCGTATTTTGGATGGAAACAAATTTAACCCGCCTGATGACAGAGACTTTGCCGACATTTGCGGAGAACTTTCCGATCCTACCTCGCCGTACGATTTTGATAAAATCCCGATCTCGATTCTTGGAAGTATTTACGAACGCTTTCTCGGCAAAGTAGTACACGCAACGGCAAAGCGTGTTGAGGTGCAGGAAAAACCGGAAGTGCGAAAAGCGGGGGGAGTCTATTATACTCCCGAATATATTGTCCGCTACATCGTTAAAGAAACCGTTGGGAAATTGTTGTTTAACGATGCTTCACAAAAAACAACGTCATTCCCGAATGCTTCTATCGGGAATCTATCTCTGGATTCCCGCCAAGAGCACGCGGGAATGACAGACATTAGGTTTGGCAAAACGCCGGACGAAATTGCAAA
>JAUXTU010000122.1 GCA_030679145.1 Bacteroidota bacterium
AAGCTAAAGAAGCTGTTGAAAAAGGGGTGCGGATATACACAATTGGGATAGGATCTCCCGCTGGTGCACCAATTCCAATCTATAACGCCAATGGACAACAATCTGATTTTAAGCGTGATCGTTCCGGAAATGTGGTATTAACAAAATTAGATGAGTCTTCGTTGCAAGAGATCGCATCTATTGGAAAAGGGAAATATTATTGGGCTACAAATTCACAAGATGAACTTGATGCAATTTACAAAGAGATCAATGGATTGGAAAAGCGGGAGTTTGGTGCAAAACAATTCACCGAATACGATGACAAGTTCCAATATTTTCTTTTTATTGCGTTGGTTCTACTATTCATCGAAGTTATTTTGTCTGATAAAAGAACTGAATGGCTTGCCCAATACAACCCATTTAGAGGATTACGAAGTTCAAAGGGAATGAAATGAAGATCATGATCAAATATTGTCTGTTCCTTTTCTTGGTATTCATCGCTATGTTCCAATTTTCAACTGCGCAGTCTATTCGTTCTTTGGTCAATAACGGGAATGAAGCATTTGAAAAGAAACAATTTTCCGACGCTGAAGCTGAATACAAAAAATCTCTGGAAAAAGATAAAGACTTAATGGAGGGATCGTATAATCTTGGAAATGCAGTTCACAAACAACAACGGTTTGATGAAGCAATCCAGAATTACCATCAGGCATTAGGAAAGACTACAGATAAAAATACTCAGTCGCAGCTCTATTATAACATGGGAAATTCGTATTTTGAATCGAAGCAATATCAGGAAAGTATCAATGCATATAAAAAATCGCTGAAACTGAATCCGAATGACGAAGATGCAAAGTATAATCTATCATATGCATCTCGAATGATGAAACAGCAACAGCAGCAACAAAAACAGCAGCAGAAAAAAGATAAGAACAAAAAAGAAGATCAAAAAGATCAACAGAAGCAGGACCAACAGCAGCAACAACAAAAGAAAGATCAGCAACAGCAGCAGCAGCAACAGGTTCAGCAGGAAAAGAAGATGTCACAACAAGAAGCTCAGCGTATTCTTGAAGCTTTAAAAAATGACGAAAAAAACACGCAGAAAAAAGTTCGGAAAAAAGTACCTGTAAGACTTAATGTGGAAAAAGATTGGTAGGATGAAATTGTATCTCCAAAAAATAAAATATGGATTTGTTCATCTACTTCTTAGCATTGTTACGGTAATTGCGTATTCGCAAAATGTAACGTTTAATGCTGGAGTTGATAAGAATCCTGTTGCCGCTGACGAACAGTTTACGCTTGAATTTACCGTGACAACAAGCGGTGCAAGCGCGCGTAGTTTTAAAGCTCCGGATCTCAATAAATTTCTCACACTTTCCGGACCGAATCAATCAACCAGTATGCAGATCATCAACGGTTCGGTCTCCTCATCGCAGTCGTTCAGTTATATCCTGCAGGCTCGTGAAGCAGGGAAATTTCAGATCGGTTCTGCAACGATTGAAGTCGGCGGAAGCCAGTTCAAATCCAACGAAGTTGAAATTACTGTAACAAAAGGTTCCGGACAAAAACGACAGCAGGCACAGGCACAACAAGGCGACGCGGTGGATATGGGAGATAATATTTTCCTACGGGCGATTGTAGACCGTTCAAGAGTGTATCAAGGTGAACAGATCACTGTTATATACAAGATTTATACGCGTGTACGCATTGTTAATTTTTCGATCAACAAACAGCCCGCCGTAACCGGTTTTTGGGCGGAAGAATTGCCCCAGCAATTAAATCTTACCAATGAAATGATGAATGGTAAGCAATATCAAGTCGGAATTTTGAAAAAGATGGCGTTGTTCCCGACTCAAAACGGTACACTTGAGATTAGTCCAATGGAATTGACCTGTCAGGTTCAAGTTCAGTCAAAGCGCCGCCCCAATGATATCTTCGATCAGTTCTTTAATGATCCGTTCTTTGGCGCGCAGGCAGCAAATGTTCCGTTAAAAAGTTCTCCGATAAAGATAACAGTTTTACCACTTCCTCAAAACAATGTTCCGGAATCATTTCAGGGTGCAGTTGGTAAGTTTTCTTTAACTGCTTCGTTAAACAAACGCAGAGCAAAAACCAACGAACCCATTGCGTTGAAAGCCACCATCAATGGAACCGGAAATGTAAAAATTCTTGAGGCACCAAAGCTGAAATTACCGACGGATTTCGAACAATATGATCCTAAAGTAAAAGAAGAAATAACACGATCAGGAGAAACAATTAACGGTACGAAAACCTTTGAATGGTTGATTGTTCCAAGATATCCGGGTGATAAAAAAATTCCTGCTCTTGAATTTACATACTTTGATATCGGACAAAAGCGATATATCACCCTTCGCACGAATGAATTTAATTTATCGGTTGAAAAAGGGAGCGCGGAAGCACCGCAGTCTGCTGGCGGATTAACAAAGGAAGATGTAAAGTTATTGAATCAGGATATTCGATTTATCAAAACAGAAATTGGTTCACTGCGTGAAAAAAATAAAGAATTGATCCATCCCGGAACCGCAATTTTGATGACAATAATTCCATTTGCTTCATTTATTGGGCTGTTTTTCTTCCGGAAAAAGGCGCTTACAGAAATGTCGGATGTCGTTTCATTTCGTTCACGTAAGGCAATGAAGATCGCGGCAAGGAAATTATTGAGCGCAAAACAATTGCTCCATCAAAATAAACCAGATGCATTCTATGCAGAAATCTCGACAGCAATGTGGCAGTATGTTTCGGATAAACTCGCGATAGATAGGTCAGAATTATCGATTGACAATGTAACACAACAGTTTCAACAAAAGAAAGTGTCCGGAGAATTGATTCAACGGATCAAAGAGTGTTTGGAAGCATGCGAGTTTGCAAGATTCGCGCCGGGAAGTTCTTCTCAAGAAGAAAAGAATAAAATGTATGAAATGGCAAGTAATATTATCATCGCGACAGAAAGAGAGCTGATCCGATGAAAAAATTATTGCTTTTAACTCTGTGCTTCTGTGTCTCTGGGGCAGCGCTCTTTGCTCAGACCGAAGAACTCTCATCGGTGTTTGAAGATGCAAATCGCTTATATCTTGAACAAAAATATGATGCTGCTATTTCCAGATATGAATCAATAGTCAAAAATGGATATGAGAGCGGAGAAGTATATTTCAATCTCGGTAACGCATATTTCAAATCCGGAAAATTGCAAAATGCGATACTGAACTTTGAGCGGGCAAAGAAGATCATTCCGAATGATGATGATGTGAACTTTAATCTTCAATTGGCAAATGTTCAATTGATCGACAAAGTGGAATCAATCCCTGAACTATTCATTTACCGATGGATGGATTCTCTGCTGACAATGTTTTCGTTAGAGACAATGGTCTGGCTGATTTACGTTTTATTTCTTATGGTTCTCGGTTCGTTTTCTGTACTGCTGTTTGCTCGATCGTATGAGCGTAAACGTTATTCGTTGATGAGTGGAATGATTGTTTCCTTCTTCCTTGTAGTAGGAATAGCGAATTTTCTTGTTCAATCATATCGTCAATCGAATTCAGAATTTGCAATCGTGATGACTGATGTTGCCAATATTAAATCCGCGCCGGACAGCAAAGGGAATGATCTTTTCGTTATCCATCGTGGAATAAAAGTGCAATTACTGGATTCTGTGAATAAGTGGAAGAAGATACGTCTTGTTGATGGAAAAGTTGGCTGGATTCCTGAAGGTGAAGTTGAGACTATATAACGATTGACAATCATGAAAACAAAATCCATTAAACAAAAAATATTGTTCAAAACATCGCCGCATGAAGTATATGATGCTTTGATGGATTCAAAGAAGCACACGAAATTCACCGGTGCAACCGCAAAGATTAGTAGAAACATCAACGGGAAATTTTCTGTATATGATGGTTATGCTTTTGGAAAGAATCTGGAATTAGTTCCGGATAAAAAGATCGTTCAAACGTGGAGAGCTTCTGACTGGGAAGAAGGAATAAATTCACAGGTTGTTTTTGAAATTACACCTGCGAAGAACGGTTGTACGCTTATTTTTACTCAAACAGATGTTCCCGATAAGCATTTTTCATCCATAAAACAGGGTTGGGTAGATTTTTACTGGGTTCCAATGAAGAAAATGTTTGAGATTGTAAAGAAATAGCCAAAAAACACCCTAAAATTCCCACCAAACATCAAAAAATCTGCAACTTAAATTGTTTTTATCTCGTAAAGTTTAGAGCCTGATTTGTATCAATTGGAGATAAAACTATGCGAAATGTTCATTCACGTCACCTCGTTACGTTCATTATTGGAATAGCGCTCACCTTTTTTATGGGAGCAATTCGACCGAACAATAACGATCCAAATCTCCCCGTTCAAGACAGCCCATCCAAAAAATATTTCATCACATTAAAAGATTTTACACAAGAAGAAGTAAAGGGTGTTGGATTTTCTCTTGATAAAGAGATAACCGTCCATATCAATGCGATTGGCGGTGGAAGTAAGAATGCTTGGAAAGAAGTGTGGGGTGATAAACGTCGCGGTGAAGATATGTTTGCTGCGGGATGGATCATCAATGCTGATTCGCGTGAAATGGTTTGGGAAATGACGATGGGAAACACTTCCGGAAAAGAAGACGAGCGAACGTGCGAAGAGGATCTGAAATTGAAACCGGGTTCATATGAAGTGTATTACGAAGCATATGGTTATGTATCAAGTTCTGCATTCAATTATAATTCCATTAATATCGACCGGCGCGAAGGGAAGCATTCTTCCGATAGATTTGTTGAAAAATTTTTAGGATGGTTTGGTGAAGATGATTATCGATCAATGTATACTAATTTTATGGATCGAGCAAAGGATACGTGGGGAATTTTTCTTTCTGTTCCCGGCGGAGATGAGAGTAATATCCGGATTTTTAATGCACCGAAAAAAAACTCAAACGTTGTGTTTGCTGCGACCGGTGTTGGTGATGGATCGTACATTCGAAAGAAATTGACTGTGAATAAAGATGCCATCGTTCGCATTTATGCTCTTGGTGAAGGACGGGGTCGCGATGAAGTATTCGATTATGGGTGGATCACCAACATTGATACAAGAGACCGCGTCTGGGAAATGACGCACGGCAACACTGATTATGCTGGCGGAGCATCGAAGAATGTTATTTATAACGGCGACGTAAAACTGATGAAAGGTACATATGAATTGAATTTTGTCACGGATGATTCACATTCTCGTGAAGATTGGAATTCTAAACCTCCGTACGATCCGTTTAATTACGGAGTAATGATTTCCGTGAAGAATGAGTCCGAAAAATCTTCAATCGGTATTTCCGAGTACACGTTTGAAAAGGGAAACATTATTGTTCAACTAACGCGCGCGCGCGATGAAGATTATCTTGAATCTGGATTCTCGCTAAAAGCAGAAACGAAACTTCACATCTATGCTATTGGTGAAGCGGATCATGGAAATGATCTTGCCGATTACGGATGGATCACGAATGCAAAAACTCGAGAACGAGTGTGGCAAATGGAACGACGCAATACAACACATGCAGGAGGTGCTAAGAAAAACCGATTGGCTGATGAGTTTATTACTCTTCCCAAAGGTGACTATATCGTCTATTACCAAACCGATGATTCCCATGCGTACAATGATTGGAATGATGATAAACCATATGACGCTGAATCTTATGGAATAACAGTTATGGGTGCCGGTGATTCGTTCTCATTAAGCTCCGTTTCAAAATATACCGATAATGAAGCAGAGAATGCGGTTGTACAGTTGATCCGAGTTCGCAGCGATAGACATGTTCGTCAAAAATTTACGATAGAAAAACCAATGAAAGTTCGGGTCTACTCGATCGGCGAAGGTGTTGGAAATGATATGGCGGATTATGCTTGGATTGAAAATGCGAAGAATGGCGATGTTGTGTGGGAAATGACGTATCGAACGACGATAAATGCGGGTGGAGCAAAAAAGAACCGTTTGTTTGATAAATCAATTTTTCTTGAAAAAGGTGAGTATGAAGTCCATTATCAAACAGATGATTCTCACGCGTTCAATGATTGGAATGATGATCCGCCGGAAGATAGAACACATTATGGAGTGACAATCTATAAAGAATAATAATGATAATATTTTTTAGTATAAAGAGACTCGGTAAAAATCTGCCGGGTCTTTTTTAGTTATAGACACACACTTCAGGTAAAAAATATTTCAGTAATTTGTATTTCACAAGAATTCCTTTCTTTTATATTACCCTCATTTTATTTATCTTCATGTAATTCTTCTGAACGTTAAACCTATATTTTTTATGACAACTTCCTTAGACAATCTTTGTATCAATACTATTCGTACACTCGCGATGGACGGGGTTCAAAAAGCAAAATCAGGACATCCCGGAATGCCGATGGGCGCAGCGCCAACAGCATATGTTCTTTGGACAAAATTCTTAAAGCATAATCCACAGAATCCACAATGGGTGAATCGTGACAGATTTGTATTATCAGGAGGTCACGGTTCAATGTTGTTGTATTCGTTGTTACATCTAACCGGATATGACCTTGCACTTGAAGATCTGAAAACATTCCGACAGTTCGGGAGCAAAACTCCCGGTCACCCCGAATATGGTCACACGGCAGGTGTTGAAACCACAACCGGACCTCTCGGTCAAGGATTTGCAAATGGTGTAGGAATGGCAATAGCGCAAAAATATCTTGCTGCTACTTTCAATAAACCAAACTTTCCGATTGTTGATTATTGGATATATGCCATGTGTGGAGATGGAGATCTGATGGAGGGAGTCTCTTCCGAAGCCGCATCACTTGCTGGACATTTGAAATTAGAAAATATGATCTATTTGTATGATGACAATAATATTAGCATTGATGGTTCTACCGGATTGGCGTTTACAGAAGATGTAGGCGCGAGATTTGAAGCATACGGTTGGCATGTTCAAACTGTCCATGATGGAAATAATCTTGAAAAAATTGAAACCG
>JAUXTU010000051.1 GCA_030679145.1 Bacteroidota bacterium
CCTGCACCGGCAGCAGAATCGAACGCAGCAGCACCCGCTGCAACAAAAAAATATCACGAAATCAAATCTCCAATTGTTGGAACATTTTACGCCTCGTCATCGCCTGAAGCCGCACCGCAAAATGTTGTTGCAGGGTCCCAATATCAAATGGCGATGCCCCAAACACAATTTGCTGTACCGGCTGCTCCTGCACCGGCAGCAGAATCGAACGCAGCAGCACCCGCTGCAACAAAAAAATATCACGAAATCAAATCTCCAATTGTTGGAACATTTTACGCCTCGTCATCGCCTGAAGCCGCACCGTATGTTGAAGTTGGCACAAAAGTTAAGCAAGGGGGAGTTCTCTGTATTGTGGAAGCGATGAAGTTGATGAACGAGATCGAAAGTGATATTGCCGGAACCATCGTAAAAATTAATGTTGAAAATGGAAAACCTGTAGAATACGGACAAGTTCTCTTCTTAATCGAACCGTAATTGTTTGGTTCTCTCAGGTCGGCTCTATTGCCGACCTTTTGATTTAATTTTTGGAGTTTCATTGATCAAGAAAATATTGATAGCAAACCGCGGAGAAATTGCACTGCGTATTATCCGCGCTTGTAAAGAAATGGGAATTAAAACCGTTGCTGTTTATTCAGAAGCAGATAAATTCTCCTTGCACGTTCGTTTTGCCGATGAAGCTATTTGCATCGGTCCCGCACCCGGAAAAGAAAGTTACCTCAAGATCCCGAGAATTATTGCGGCGGCAGAAGTGACCGGTGCGGATGCAATCCATCCCGGCTACGGATTCTTAGCCGAGAATGCAAACTTTGCAGAAATTTGTATTACATCCGGGATCAAGTTTATCGGACCGACACCGGAAATGATCAATGCGATGGGAGACAAGGCATTTGCAAAAGATACAATGCGTAAGGCAAATGTTCCTGTTGTTCCCGGCAGTGATGGAATTATAAAAGATGCCGCAGAAGCGAAACGATTAGCAAAAGAATTTGGACTTCCGGTGATCATTAAAGCAACTGCCGGCGGCGGCGGACGCGGAATGCGTATCGTTCGGGATTTTAATGAAGTTGAAAATTCATTCAACACCGCAAGCGCCGAAGCGGAATCTGCATTTGGCAATGGCGGATGCTACATAGAAAAATATCTTGAAGAGCCGCGTCATATCGAAATCCAGTTGCTTGGTGATAAGTTTGGGAATGTAATTCATTTAGGCGAACGAGATTGTTCCGTTCAGCGCCGTCATCAAAAATTGATCGAAGAATCTCCGTCGCCTGTTGTTGATGAAGAACTTCGTGAAAAGATGGGAAGTGCGGCTGTGCGCGGTGCGAAGAGTGTAAAGTATCTCGGTGCGGGAACGATAGAATTCTTGCTTGATAAGAATATGAATTTCTATTTTATGGAAATGAATACCCGTATTCAGGTGGAGCATTGCGTAACGGAAATGGTAACAGGGATCGATCTGATAAAAGAACAGATCAATATTGCCAACGGAAAGAAACTTTCGATCAAAAAAATAAAAATGAACGGACACGCTATTGAGTGCCGTATCAATGCTGAAGATCCGAATCATGATTTCCGTCCTTCTCCGGGAAAGATCACCAGTTTGCATTTCCCCGGCGGCAACGGCATTCGTGTAGATTCGCATGTATATGCAGACTATATCATTCCTCCGTATTATGATTCAATGATCGCAAAATTGATCGCGCACGGTAAAACTCGTGAAGAAGCGTTGGATAAGATGTCTATGGCATTGAACGAAACAATTATCGAGGGAGTAAGCACCACAATTCCGTTTCATAAAAAAGTGATGAATAACGAGATCTTCCGCGGCGGAATTTTTGATACAAAATTTATTGAGACATTTAATTTCAAAGATTGATTAATCGTGTCATCGCAAGTCCCGATGTTTTTTTATCGGGACGTGGCGATCTTCTAAATAAACCGGAGATTGCTTCGTCGTTCTGATTGCATCAGAACTTCTCGCAATGACAACATACAAAGGACGCTACTATGAATTTTCCCGCAAATCTAAAATATACCAAAGACCACGAATGGATCCGCATTGACGGTAATGTTGGAACAATTGGAATCACGGAATACGCGCAAGGGGAACTTGGCGATATCGTATTCGTTGAGCTTCCTTCGATTGGGAAAAAAATTGAAGCGGGTCAATCATTCGGAACTGTTGAAGCAGTGAAAGCAGTTTCTGATTTATATACTCCTATTACCGGTGATGTAAAAGAAGTGAACAAAGAAATTCAGGATTCACCTGAGTTAGTAAACAAAGAACCATACGAACGCGGTTGGATGATTAAAGTAACGCTCGCCAATCCAGATGAATTGAAAAATCTTCTGGATGTAGAAGCATACAAAAAACTGATCGCCCATTAAGGAATAACCCTATGTCAACCAATATTGTTGAATTGCTCGGAGCAGATGCAAAGAATTTGCTCGATCACAAATGCACCACCATTCCAAAAGAAACAATTCATCTTCCATCGTCAACATTCGTTGATGATATTTTCATCCAAACAGATCGTCCGACACCCGTTCTGAAAAATTTACAGCAGTTATTCAGCGCAGGCCGTCTTGGAAATACAGGATATCTTTCTATTCTTCCTGTCGATCAAGGAATTGAACATTCCGGCGGAGCGTCATTCGCAAAGAATCCGATCTATTTTGACGGAGAAAATATTGTGAAGCTTGCTATCGAAGGTGGATGCAACGGTGTTGCTTCTACTCTTGGAGTGCTCGGTTCAGTTGCACGAAAATATGCACACAAGATTCCGTTCATTATGAAATTCAATCATAATGAATTCATGTCTTATCCAAACACCTATGATGAAACATTGTTTGCAAGTGTTAAGCAAGCGTGGGATATGGGATGCGTTGCTGTCGGTGCAACGATCTATTTTGGTGCGGCTGAATCACGCAGACAAATTTGGGAAGTAAGCCAGATGTTCCAACAGGCGCATGAACTCGGAATGGGAACGATTTTATGGTGCTACACGCGCAACAATGCTTTCAAAACAAAAGAAAAAGATTATCACGTTTCAGCAGACTTAACAGGTCAGGCAAATCATCTTGGTGTAACGATCGAAGCTGATATCATCAAACAAAAA
>JAUXTU010000005.1 GCA_030679145.1 Bacteroidota bacterium
TGCGGTTTAGTTTGGTTCGCGCAAAACATCGGTCGACTGAATATCTTTTCCTTCGGTGATCTTTGCTTTTGCTGCTTTTCCTTTTAAAGCATCTTCGATCACTTTGACATGACCAACCTTTGTTTCTTCAGCTCCGAGGTCAAGCCCTGTATCCGGATCTTTGATCGGTTCACCGACACGAAAGACGTCAAATTCCATTCCGACTTTCACATTTCCTTCAGAGCCGGGTTTCATTAATAATGTTCCGTCGCTGTTCATTTTCAAAATTTTTCCGGACCATGGAATACTTGCCATATTTTTGACGATCACTTCCACGACGCCGTCAACAGCTTCGCGTGTTGCTTTGCCGATATCCGTATCATCCCAACTGTCCATATTGCTGAAATCGATCCCTTCATAATCAACGGCAATACCGGTAGTGGATTCATCACCTTCGGCTTTTTCTGCCGCAACAATTTCACCGGTAACGGTATTGACTAAGCGAACATCAACCACGGCACGAGAGGTGGTTGTTTTAACACCGCCGCTGAGGAATGACATCCCTCCGGATATTTTATTTTCTTTTTTTCCGAACTCGGAAATAGAACCGATGACCAGCAATTCCACACCAAGAAGTTTTCCGAGTTTCGGAGCAGTTTCAGGAGTTACTAAACCGCTTTCACCGAGCTTTTGCTCACCCAGCACTTTTTCGAGTTCCTGACGTTCAAGAACGGAGAATTTTCCTGATTTCACCAATGCGGTGACGAGCATATCGGCGACACCTTCGCCAAGATGATTGTAACCGGTGCCTGCGCGGTCTTCAAAGCGGGAAACTGCGACACGTTTTTTTAATTGTGCATCGGCTAGTGAGATAAAAAGAACGAGGGCGAGAAATAGACTAATTCGTTTCATAATAAGTCTCCGAAAAGGTTATTGAATTGTAGGTGAAGTGGAAGAAATATAGATAGAATGAGCGGGAAAGGCAATGGAAGGAGTGGCAACTTTTGCTGTTCTTATGCATCTTAACTCCATAAACGCACAATTAACGGAATCAGTGAATACGACCCCACTTTCAGAAATTTCAGACGAAGAATTAGTATTGCAGTTTCGGAACGGAAATCTTCATTCTGGATCGTTTCTGTATTCTCGATATAAAAACGGAATTTATTCTTTTTGCTTAAGAATGCTGCAGGATTCTGAAGGAGCAAAAGATGCAACACAAGATACATTCGTGAAAATGGTGACGAACATTCAATCGCTGCATAACGGTAGAGCATTCAAATCGTGGCTTTTTTCTGTTGCGAGAAATGAAGTATTGATGGTAGTGCGAAGGAACAAGATCGTTCCGATGGAACAATTTGATGACGAAACGGTTGTATTTGATCATTCAACTCCCTTAAAGATCACGATGCAAAACGAAATGAAAGAAAAAATTCATACGGCAATGCTTCGATTAAAACCGGCGTATCGTGAAGTGTATATGCTTCGAGAGATTGAAGGATTTTCGTACGAAGAAATTGCTGTTGCAACAGGAACAACAATCAGTGCGGTAAAATCGAAACTATTTAAATCGCGCGTGGCTTTGAATGAAATGCTCGCGCAGTATCAGTAAGGAGAAAAATTATGAATTGCCAAACAACAAAAGAGCAGATCAGTCAATTATTGGATAATGAACTTCGTGCGGAAGAATTACAGCCGATGTTCCAACATTTGAGCGAATGTGAAGAGTGCCGAAAATTCTTTCTTCAAACAAAAGATATTCACGACAGCGCAAAGACTCTGGAATATATTACCGCGCCGAAAGTTATCGATCAAAAATTTGCTGTACTTGGAATGGAACAACAACAATCATTTCTGTCGCGGAAGTTTACGATTTCTGTTCCATCTGCAATTTATTCTATTGGTGCTGTTATTGTTCTGATGCTATTCATTTATGTATCGGGAACAATTCAAGAAAAGCAAATTGCAGAGCAATATCGGCAGACAATGAGTCTGACGATGCCGTACGGTGCAAGTTCGTACGATCGGAATTAATCTTATTACCATTATCAGGTCTCTTATGAAATATCTTCTTTGGTTTTTTGTGGGATGCGTTTGTATCGGCACTCCTTTTTTTATCGGTTATGATCAGCATGATATGTGGAATTCAGCCTTCGGTGGAATGATCGGAGGGACATTGTTTTTGATTCTACTCTATTTCTTCGTTGTCAGAAAAAAGTTCTCCTCAAAATGGAAAATGATCATTGCAAGCTTGTTTACTTTCCACATTCTTGCGTTTGCTGCTTTTATAGTGGTGAGCTATCGTACACCTACATTTCAGCGTGATCATCTTCTTACAATGCGACCATATCTTGTTAATATGGCTATTGTTGATGGTGAGATTTACAGACGAGCATTGTCGACGCTACATCTTTATTATGATCAACCTGCCGAAAAGAAAAAATCATTTGTCGAAGTATTTAATGTTCTTTACGGTAAAAAAATACACAACGGGATATTTGAAACTGAAGAACACCAGACTCCCAGAGGAACATTTGTTACATATCAAGGAGATTCTGTTGTGCAATTAATTGTAAGCAATGATACAATTTCAAAAGGGATTCGGCCTGATTTTGCAAATATCAATGGACAAAAAGGACAAATTCAATACACGGGAACTATGTCCAAACATGGAGTGACGTATGAACGAAACAATTAAAGCACAAGTGGTCCCTAAATGGTCATCATATCCTATAATATTTTTTATTGGTTCAATAGTGTTATTGCTTGCGGTATATGGAAAATTTTATTTGCATATACGGTTTCATGATATTTTAATTATAATCCCCAAAGTATTGTCAATTGATCTGTGGTCTGCGGGGGGAATTACTGTTGGACAAGCAGTTGCAATATATAACGCACAGCCTATGCCAATTGTAAAATTAGGAACATATCTTTCAATGTTCGGTTCATTTCTTTTTTTGTTTGTCGTTAATCCGATATTATTCATTTTTTCGAGGAAGAAATTAAATGACAACAGATTGAAGCAAAAAGAATCTCTGGCGATAGTGCGTATCGGATACTTTATCGTTTTTGCAATCATGGTTATTATACCTGTCAATGCAATAACTTCGACAATTGTTTTAAATTCACATTTTGAGAGAATTAAAAAAATGAGTGTCGAACAAAAATATCAGCAGGTAGATATCAGAAGTGAATTATCAAAAATAGTATTCAAAGCCCAGCAATATTATATTCTTCCTGTAGAAGAAGGGGGTGGCGGAAAGAGCTTTATGAAGAATGGTAAACCAGTATCATTGAGAGATCTTGGATTTGAAGAGAGAACACCGTTAGGAAGATTTATTTTGTATCAACAGAAATCGGATACTACCCTGTATCTTCATTTTTTTGGTATTAGAGTCAGTTCAAGATTTAGCTTCAATGACCCTAACATTGTCAACGTTGTAGAGAATAAGGTGACTATTTATCCTTCTGATTTTAAGATCGATATGAATTAATAAATGGAGTATCGTCCATTTAAGTAATTTAAAAGCACTGCAAGCATTTCTTGTTTCAGCCTCATTTTTTTTCTACTTTAATGACAAATCAATCCCCGAAGCAGTAAAACCTTCGGGGATTTTGCAATCTTGTTAATCTTGTAATCTTGCAATCAAAGTAAATGAGCACTCCCTTAATGCAGCAATACGCCTCTGTGAAGGCGAAATACCCCGATACGATCCTGTTGTTTCGTATGGGGGATTTCTATGAAACGTTCGATGATGATGCCAGAACGACATCGAAAGTGCTGGGAATTACTTTGACGCGTCGCGGAAAAGCAGGAGATGTCGGCGAAACGCCCCTTGCAGGATTTCCTTACCACGCGCTGGAAACATACCTTCCTAAGTTATTGAAAGCCGGATTGCGTGTTGCGGTGTGTGAACAGATGGAAGATCCGAAGTTTGCTAAAGGACTTGTAAAGCGTGATGTGATTGAAGTCGTTACGCCCGGCGTTGCTTTTTCAGACAAAATTCTCGAACAGAAACAAAATAATTACCTTGCCTGTGTTGCGCTGCCAAGTGCAATAGCTGCTGCGAACGATCCGGTTGGATTTTCATTCGTCGATATTTCAACCGGAGAATTCTTTGCGTCGGAATTTCCATTCAGACAATTGCCCGAAATTCTTTCATCCATTGCGCCTGCAGAATTGCTTGTGCAAAAACGGGATAAAGAATCGCTTCAGGAGTTGCTTCGTCATTCCTACAGAGGAATCTACACCAATCTTGATGACTGGCTTTTTCAATACGATTACGGTTTCGATAAACTGATCCAGCATTTTAAGACGCAGTCGCTCAAAGGTTTCGGCATCGATCAGATGAGCATCGGCATTCTTTCCGCCGGTGCGGTGATGCATTATTTGAATGAAACGCAGAAAGCAAATCTTGCACACATTCAAAAGATCATTCCATATGCGGTTGATGAAACGATTGTGCTGGATTCTGCAACAAAACGAAATTTAGAGATCACTTCTTCACTCGGTGGATCGCCGGATGGAACATTGTTCTCCGTTCTCGATAAGACCAACACGCCGATGGGTGGACGACTTCTCAAAAAATGGGTAAGCAATCCGCTGAAGAAGATTGAGCAGATTCATTGGCGTACCAACGGCGTAACGACTCTTATTCAATCATCTTCACTTCGAACGTCACTTCAAACGGAACTTTCAGAGATCGGGGATATGGAGCGTTTAATCGCCCGCATTGCAACAAGCCGCGCCAATCCTCGTGAGATGCTGGCGTTAAAAAGGATTTTGCAAAGTTTACCAAAATTAAAAGTCATCCTGAGCGAGCCGCTTGGGAGTGGAAAGCGTTCCCAAACGGAGTTTGGGAACGAGATAAAAGCAGACCCTTCGACGCGTCCTGCAAAAAACGCAGGACTTGCTCAGGGTGATAATACTCTGAGTGAGATTAATTCTCAAATTCAACCGCTTGGAGAATTAACTGAAGCAATTACTCGTGCAGTAAATGATGACCCTCCTGTAAAGTTAGAAGACGGGGGAGTGATTCGAAATGGGTACAATAAAGAATTGGATGAACTTCGTTCATTATCCTTTTCCGCAAAAGATTGGATCTCAAATCTTCAGATAAAAGAGCGGGAGAGAACAGGAATCTCGTCGTTGAAGATCGGATTCAATAATGTATTTGGATATTTTATCGAGATCACGCACACACATAAAGATAAAATTCCAAATGATTATATCCGCAAGCAGACGATGACGAATGCGGAGCGGTATATTACTCCCAAACTGAAAGAGTATGAAGACAAAGTACTGAATGCGGATGAAAAAATTCTTGCGATCGAATCGCGATTGTTCAACGAACTGCGTGCGTATGTTTCGCAATTTGCAGGGGTCATTCAGTCCAACGCGCAGCAAATAGCAATTTTGGATTGTTTAGTTTCTCTCGCTCAAGTTGCGGAAGAGAATAAATATACGCTTCCCGAAGTGAATGAGAGTGATGAACTTATTATTGAAAACGGGCGTCATGCAGTCATTGAACAATTGCTTCCGATCGGTGAACAATACATCGCAAACTCGCTTCAACTCGATATTAAAGAGCAGCAAATTTTGATCATCACCGGTCCGAATATGAGCGGTAAATCATCCTATCTCCGTCAGGCGGGATTGATCGTGTTACTGGCACATATAGGAAGCTATGTTCCTGCGCAGCGAGCAGTTATTGGTATGGTGGATAATATTTTTACGCGTGTTGGTGCGAGCGATAATATCACCAGCGGCGAAAGTACATTTCTTGTTGAAATGCATGAAGCCGCGAACATTGTCAATCGCGCAACAAAACGGAGTTTGATATTATTGGATGAAGTGGGAAGGGGAACAAGTACGTTCGACGGAATTTCCATTGCGTGGGCGTTGACAGAATATCTACATGAGCAGATTGGTGCACGAACATTATTTGCAACCCATTATCACGAATTGAATGAGCTTGCGTCGCTTTATCCGCGAATTAAGAATTATAAAGTTGATGTAAAAGAATACGGCGATAAAGTTGTATTCCTTCACACCGTTACGCCGGGAACCGCCGATCACTCCTACGGTATTCAAGTTGCGATGATGGCAGGGCTTCCGGTAACATTAACGGATCGTGCAAAAACGATCCTGGAGAATCTTGAAAACTCGCAATTGACTCCACATAGTGAGCAATCTGCCGATACATCGGAAGTTCGAAAAATTAAACGAAGAATTTCAAAGAACGAGAATACGCCACAAATAACAATGTTTGAGATGAAGGACGATGAATTGCGTGATGCGATCAAAAAAATTGACATTAACGCAATGACGCCGTTGGATGCATTGAAGTTTTTAGCAAAAGTAAAAGAAAACTTAAAATAAAAAATATTGTCAATGATTGTTCAAACAGATTCCACTTATTCACTCCGACGATCCATTGTAATATTGGCACTCTTTCCATTATTAGCTCTTCTTGCTGATTTTGTTATTCGCTTTTCATATCTAAAAGTGTTAGAACCTTCGCTGTTCATTCATTTTATTCTGTCGTTTATTTTTGATTGTACATTCTATTTTGTTCTGCTCTTTCTTATTTCTTTGATCCCCAAGAAAAAATTGATCGCTCTTGGTACCATAGTTTTTTTGATCAGTGCTGTTCAGCTTTTGATCTACGGGCACTATTTCTATTTTGGGGTGCTTCCAAATCCATATTCGATCAATTACTTCATCAATCACAGCGCTGACTCAATGTCCTTGATCAGTTCCAGTGTTCGGTGGTTTCATGTATTTGTATTTGTTGGAATATTTACCGCACAATTCTATCTGCTTCGCAATGCGTTAAGTGGCTTAAATACGCTATCTCAGCGGATAAAATATTCCATTGTAGGAATTTTCTTGATTGTTGTCGTGGTGTTCAATAATAATGTTCGCTTTGCACCCGCAAGTTATTCCATCACGCCGGCGACGATATTTTCAATAAAATATGTTTTGCAAGAACGCTGGTTCAACAGTTCATTTGAAATCCACAAAGGATATGTTCGAAGAAGATTTGAGATTACGGAACAATCAAAAATTCCGATGCGATACAACGTTATTCTGTTTCTCAGTGAGAGTGTGCGAAAAAAAGATTTTTCATCATACGGATATGAGCGAACAACAACCCCGTTTTTAGATAGTTTGATTGCTTCAGGTTCAGCGATACAATTCCAACATCATGTATCCAATGCGGTCTCCACACAATATTCGGTCCCAATGATCTTTTCGGGAAATTTTACGATTGAAAAGACCGATCAGCCCTTCGTTTATGATTACATTCATCGTTGGACAAATGCGAAGACGTTCTTTTTTACGTCGCAGTCAATGCAGCGAAGTAATATCGATCTTGTCTATAACACTTCACTCGATACATTCGTCTGTCAGGAACAGCTGGAGTATGAACAATTCAACGATCTTGGTGTTGACGATGCAGTTTTTGCATTATCTGTTACGCCGATGCTGACACATTTCAACACCGGGAAATATTTCAGTGTTGTTCAATTCAATAACACGCACTATCCATACACCGTAAAGCCACATATAACGGATTTCTTTTCCCCGGAACATCCGAACACGATCGATCATTATGACAATACAATTCGTGAGCAAGATGATATCATGCGTTCGTATATCCGAGCACTACAATTTTCCGGTGCGCTGGATTCATCGATCATATTTTTTACTTCCGATCACGGTGAAGCGTTTGGAGAACATGGACATTCGGGGCATTTACACTCGCTCTATAATGAGGAGATCGAAGTGCCAATGTGGATACTTCTTCCATCATCGTTTCCAAAAGAGAAACGCAAAATGATCGAGGAGAATGCGTTGAGGAACACATCTCATCTTGATATATTTCCAACAATGATGGAACTGCTTGGATTAAATATTAGTGATGGTATAAAACAAGAATTTTCAGGTCAATCATTACTAGATCCTGTTTTGGAAGATCGTATCATTCCCGTTGTGGGGAAAGACATGATCGATACGAAAGGGATTATTTTGGGGACGATGAAGTTTATTGAAACGAAGAATGATGGAAGAATTGTCCTTGAAGCATTTGAGTATCGGTCTGATGCAAAGGAACAAAAAAATCTTTGGCAAACATTGTCCGAAAGTAAAAAAAATGAAGTGAAGGACCTTTTACACAAAGTAGACAGCATCTCAACTGCAGTGAACAAATAAACGCAGGAATACATCATGACAATTAAAGATTTTCATGTATTATTTGAATTCAATTCATGGGCAAATGCACGTACTATTCAGGCGTTGGATTCGTTGTCGGAAGAACAATTATATATGGATTTGAAAAATAGTTTTGGCAGTATTCATGGAACACTTGTGCATCTTTGCGGCGCGGAAGATATCTGGCTGCAAAGATTGAACGGCGCAAACCCCGGTATTTTCATGAAAAACGAAAATTTCCCTACGTACTCTTCTGTAAAAACAAAATGGAAGAACGTAGAAGAAGGATGGCAGAACTATCTTGTAACATTAACTGACCAAGAATTAACGCGGACACTGATTTTCAATATCCAGCGAGGGGATGAAGTAACGCAAAAAGTCTGGCAGTCGCTTCAGCATTTGGTGAATCATTCCACATATCATCGCGGACAGATCACGACGATGATACGGCAGAGCGGAGGAACACCGATTGGAACAGATTTGATTGTATTTTACAGACAACAGAAATAATGACTTTGTTTATCATGCAGGAGATTAACTATGAATAAAGAACCACAAGAACGAAAACGAATAAAAGAACTAGAAGTAATGGTAGCAGACTCGATTGAAGAAGCGCATGATACCACAACACTAATTTTTTTCACCGGAAATGATCATTTAGATTACAAACCGGGTCATTTTCTTACAATTGACCCGCATCAGTTTGATGCTCTGGGTCGGTTTACGGCGTTCCTTGAAGATCTAAAAGGAAGGAAGGAACCTCCCCGTGCATATTCTATGAGTTCATCACCGCATGAAAAATATTTAGCGATTACCATAAAAGAAGAGCGATACACATCCGGCGCAACTAAATATCCGCCATTATTATCACCATTGCTTGTAAAACGAACCTTTCGCGGCATGCGTCTTACGGTTACCGGTTTTACCGGCCCATATACACTTCCCGATGATATTGAATCCCAAACGGATCATCTTGTTCATGTGTGTGCAGGATCTGGCAGCGTGCCAAACTACTCGATGCTGAAATTTGCGTTAGCGAATTACCCGAAACTTCGACACACATTTATCTATGCAAATAAAACGTGGGATGATATTATTTTTCGGGATGCGCTTGCCAATCTTGAAAAGCAGAATTCCGGTCGTCTTAGTGTTGTTCATTCGTTGACGCGTGAATCCGAAACGTTTCAGTATACACCGTCGGTACGGAAAGGAAGAATAACAGTGGAACTTATACGTGAATTAATTCCGGACACAAGCAGTGCACAGGTGTATGTTTGTGGACCGGCAGTTTCTGTCCATGATAGAAATGCAGCAAAAGAAAAAGGCGTTCTGCCTCAGCCAAAATTCTTAGAAAGCGCATTGGCCAGTTTAAAAGAGCTTGGT
Organism: Bacteroidota bacterium; assembly: GCA_030679145.1. Classification (GTDB taxonomy): domain Bacteria; phylum Bacteroidota; class Ignavibacteria; order UBA10030; family UBA8401; genus UBA8401. The sequence continues at coordinate 9,584 of JAUXTU010000005.1, forward strand.
ATGTCAAAGGAGCAAATTACGTACGAATCGTACGGTTGATGAAAGGATAATTTCTCAATAGCGGAAAATACTATAACAGATTAGTAATCGGAAAAAAAATCCCGTTCCAAAAATATCGGAACGGGATTTTTTACTTTGGATGATTACAGTTATTACTTTACTATAATCATTTTTTTTGTTTGAACGAAACTTCTTGCATGTAAGGTGTAAAAATAAACGCCGCTTGTCAACGAATGTGCGTTAAAGAGTAACGTATATGTTCCCGATTCTTTTTGTTCATCAACCAAACGAACGATCTCTTTTCCTGTAACATCATGAACAACCAGTGTTACGTGTTGCTTGAATGGAATTTCATATCGTATCGTGGTTGTGGGATTGAACGGGTTGGGATAATTGGAATACAGCACGATACTGGATGGTAATTGCGATCCAAATGTAATAGTGATGGAATACAATTTCCCGGTTGAAGTTACGGCTTCAATTCGATACATAGTTTCATTGTCTGCAATGTCTCTATCAATGAACGAACGAACCGTATTATTTACAACTGCGATCAATTCAAAATTGTCTGACCCCTTTTCCCGACGATAGATATTAAATTCTTTTACTAAAGAATTTTCCGAAATATTCCACCGTATTGTTGCTCCTTCTGAATTCAATTCAACAGAGGTTGATGTAAATTCAACTATTTCTACCGCGGCCGCCGATCCTCCCGGCGGAATAACTGGATTTGTTTTTTCCGCATTGTAGGAAGTATATTTGCACCGGATACCGTATCCCAAGCTCAATGCAATAACAGCTTTCTTTAATGAATCATTTTCACCAAATACCGCAATGCGTCGTTCGATCTCATCAATCTTTTCTTTAGCCCAAAATGTTTCAGCAAACTTGTTCTTTATCGAATCGGACGGAAATGCTAATGGAATATCATAGAACACCGCTCCGCCGGGAGAAAATCCTGCGATAGAAAAGATACTGTTTCCCGGGTTCTTGTATCTGCCGGTAAAATACAATAATGATCCTTTATACAACGACGATGCAATCGCGGGAAGGATGCTGTGCACATTTGTACCGATCTCATAATGAACATCTTTAAGTACAGGAAGGTTGATCTGATCAAAGATACCAAGTACGCGATCTTTCAAAATCTCACTTTTTGAAATGAATGCAGGAATACCATAGTTTAGATAGGAGATCATTTCCAATCGTTGTCGTCCGGCAGTTGTCGCACCGGCAATCGTCATAATGGCTGCTTTCTTTGTATTGTATGTTCTGATCTGTTCAGGATTGGCAACCGCCTTTCCATCACTGAATAAAACAATAATATTTTGGTTTGTGTCGGATGAAAACTGATCGATGGCATTCTGTATGGATGTCAACAATGCCGAACCGTACGAGAATGAAATTCCCGATAAAAACTGAACAGCAGAATCCTTTGCCGTTTGTGTTGCCTTTACTAAGGAGGGCTTCCATTGTGTGACATAATAATCGAAAGTAATGATATTGAACGAATCTTCAGCGTTCAATTTTTTTACACACTCTCCGATTGCCGTTTTAGCCTCTTGAAGTGTCGCTCCGAACATATCAGATGAGCGGTCAACAATGAAGACGATATTTTTTTTGAAAACATCATTTCCATATCCTCCGCTGGGAGATTTCATGACCATGACAAAATGACCATCCATCGTATCATTGTCTACCGGATAAAATTCTGTGTTCAAAGAATCATGGGTGGAATTGTACGTGAAGAGAAAATCATTATTAAGATATGATTTTGATTTTTCCGCTGAGAGGCTCAGATGGTTCGGACCGTCTTGATTTGATTGCGCCCCCATTGTTGGCTGTAGTGATGATGCGACAATCGGCTGCGAAGAGGAGACGTTGATATTCAATATAAATGTTTCAACAGGAAACAGAACGAAATCCGATGTATTGAGCGGATAACGATACTCAGTAATTCCTTGATGGAAATTGCAGATGGAAATGTATTCAATCTGCACACGCTGAATTTCACCTGCGGGCACTCCCGGTATCATCATACGAATTGCATTCGGACCAAGATAGGCGTTCACTTGTGCATCAATTCCTCCTTCACCGGTGCCCGGATTTGTTGCCTGTTCTTTTACTTTGAGTACCGCTCGGTACATTGTATCACCTACCCAGAAATATAATCCCGTTGCTCGTGCATCCGGCGGGAGTGGGAATGAATAGACCACGTCGGTCGCTTTGTTCCATTCATTTACAAATTCCTGATATACGGTGGTTTGAGCGATCTGTCCTGTGATGACAACATCGATCTTGGTCATCCGATGGCGTAAAAAATCATTCGGATATGTTTTATCGCTCGGCCGCATCAATCCATCGGCAAATGAGATCGTTGAAATAAATGCGGCAAGAAGAAAAATATTCCATACTGTTTTCATAATCGGTAGTCTTTCGTTCTCTTATTTCAGATAAATTACTTTGGCTGTTTCGGAATTGATCAGCATCCCGTTCGGAGCAACAACTTCCGCCCGTACGAGATATACACCTGATGCTACAGCGTTCCCATTATTATCAGTTGCATCCCAAGTAATTGAAACAGGGCCTTCAGCAGCATTTACTTCGAACTGTCGTGTCTGTTTTCCCAAAATATTATAGATCGTGATTTTGGCAATTCCATTCGAAGGAACATGAACTTGAATTGTTGTTTGCGGATTGAACGGATTAGGATAACACGCCAACGGCTCTTTCGTTAAACTCCTTAATGGATTTTGATATAACGTTGTTGCACTTCCGCCTAAACCTGCAAAATGTATCTCCAGTTTTACAGTGCGCTCTCCGGAGCCTGTGTTCGGTGAATTGTACGAGAGTAAAAATTTGCTCGTTGTTTTTATTCGAGAAATATCGAGTAAAATATCGCGGAAATTACCAAAGATATTATAATAACTCCCGCCGGTTGGTTCAATGATAGGATTGTACCAGTCTGTTTGATATGCTTGTGGCCCAATGGCATTTACAGTGATATCATTTTGCAGTAAGGCATCAATCACCTGCGTCTTTGTTCGTGTAGTTACCGTGTTATTTTCGTGATAGGTAATGTCGGTGATCCAGATAATCACGCGATTTGCGTTGTTACGGAACTGAAATTTAGTCGCCTGAAATAATGCTTCAAGAGAATTTTCGGGAGCATCACCTCCGCCATGCGCGTTCTGTAGTGCCACAAGATTTTTGAATGTTTGTGCGTCGTTAACGAAATCGTAGATGTTTTCCACTACATCAAGGAATGTTACCATGCCAAGACGAAAATCAACCCCCTGCTTTGTCAAACTATCTGTGAATTCAATGATATTGTTTTTTACCCCATCAATTGTTCCTCCCATGCTTCCGGTTACATCAAGGACAAAAATAAGATCGAGAGCATCGGCTCCGCCGCTGGTATCTTTTTGCAATGAGTAATTGTGAATTCGAGAATTGTTCTCATATAAGAAGATATTTTCCGGTTTCAAGAAAAATACCTTTTGTCCGTTAGAATTCCGTGTGACCTCAAAGATCGTAGATATCTTTGGTTTTGCTGAGACGATCAACGAGTCGATCGTGACTGTTAATCCGGTATCAGAAACTGGTGTTGAGGGAATGAAAAGAGGGATTGTCAATGTATCAACTGCAACAGCATTGACTGATGTGATCAATTCAAGGTCAGTAACAATATCTTCATAGATCTCTTTCACCGAAAGAGGAAAATGAACATATCCAATTTGCTGTGCTGATACTGTTGTATCTTTCTGTGGCGCCGATACATTGATGTAATTATTGTTCGTCAATCGGACATTGACCGTTTTTCCTTGATCTGAATTGTTGATGATGGATGCTGTGGAAGAGAATTCGGAAGGACGCATAATTCCATCTTCCATTCCCAGAAATCGCGGAACATCCCATCGTGTAAAGACCGATGAACCAAAATTCGGTTCAGTCAATATAAGCGAAAATGATTTTACCAGAGTATCATGCGATTGAACGGTGACCGGAGTCCAAAACGATTTCACGACGACATCATACAATTTTCTGATTTTATCCGGTGCAAAGGAAGGGTTGTAGATATCGTCAGCATTCCAATTTTTAATTAATGTTGTTGGAATGTTATCACTATAGTTTACCATTGCACGAATGCCGGATACATTTCCTTTTCGTTCAGAAAGAGTTACAAGCGAGGTTGAAAACGAAGTATCTTCTTTAATGTGTTTATCATTAACGGTAACAACTGCGTCTCCGCGATTTCCGATTGCAGGGTCTATGATAAGACCCAACGACAGCGAGTGTGAAACGATATCGTTGTTGATTAAACGCATAATGCATTTTATGCCTTCGCCATTGTTCATCAATTGAAATGTCGCTTCAAATGAAAATAATAGATGTGCCGAATTTTTTACTGTAACGGATGAATCTCCGGTGAAAACGACTTTGGATGAATCACTTGGAAAAACCATATCTATCCGTTTCCATATTCCATCGACTGATATTAAAGGAAATGACGTTTTCGCATACGGATGACCAAAGAGGATGCTTGTGTTGTTATCTAACGTTGAAGAAGACTTTCCTGCAATTGTACCCCATGTGAAATAAAATCCCGGTAAGACGGTTACTTCAGAGATACTTTTTTTGATTTTCCATCCAAGAAAAGGGATACCGGACGATTTTGAGAATGAAGTATTGTTAATATCATATTTATTTTTAGGATCACCGGCGAGAGAAAATGCGAATGTCGATGCCAGGAATATTATTATGAGAAATATTTTTGATTTCATTTTCGTAACTCCGTTGAGAATTATTTTAACAGCATCATAGTTTTTGCTTTTTGAACTTGTCCTGCCTGCAATCGGTACATGTAAACACCGGAAGGAACCGTATTTCCCGCATCATCTTTTCCATTCCACGTAATTTCAAACATTCCCTTTGTTGATGACTGTGCAATTAGTGTGCGTACTTTTCTCCCAAGCATATCAAATATGGTAATCGAAACAAATGTTTGATTTTGCGGAATGAAATACCGTATGGTTGTCGTAGGATTAAATGGATTCGGGAAATTTTGTTCAAGAATATACTCTGTGGGAAGAGGATATTCTTCTTGAACTGATGTTGAACCGCCAGGGGGAGGGGGAGTCAATTGAGGTTCAACAACGAGAAATGCAGTGTATGGCGATAGAACGCTGAACTTAATACTCAATTCAACAACCTGATCGACCAGTTCTTTCACTTCGCCGATCGATTCGATCAATGCAAGCAAGCTTTTTATTTTTTGAGCACCCCAATACCTGCCGATGGCAATGGTTGTCGTATCATTTTTATTGAACGCAACTTGATTGCCGATAGAAAATTGTGTCCCGTCAACCATTCCCTGAAGTGAGATTGGAAACGATCCTACGGCGGAGAAACGTCCCGTAAGAGTCAATTGATCGCTTGCATACATCAATGGAAGCGGAGTCGGATGAACATCAAATGCATCGAACGTTCCAAAATTCATTGAAAGTTGTTTGAGAGGTGGCAATATGGTTTTACGGTACAACTCTTTGATCTTCACATAGATGCTGTCTTCGGTATAGATGCGTGTATAATCTGCGAAATTTTGTTTTGCAAGTTTTACCAGCATTGTATGATCAAGATCGTTTCCGATACCAACGGTATAGAGTGAAATGTTTTTACTGTTCCACCGTTGCACGCGAGCGACGATCGAATCAGTATTTGTTTCACCCCAGCTCGGCTGTCCATCCGTCAGAAAGAGGATAGAGGTTCGAAGGGAATCTTTATATGCTTGTTCAAATGCTTTTTTCAATGCCGATTCAATGTTCGTCAGCCCGAGTGCTGATAGATTATTGATGAATAGTTTGGCGCTGTCACGTGTCGTTGATGTCATTGCAACAAGATTGGGTCTGAATTGCGCGACTCCGGTACTGAACACGACGATATTGAATTGATCTTTTTCGGTCAAAAGATCAACGAATGAGTTCAGAACATCTTTCAATTGCGAGATACGCAGTCCTTCCATGCTTGAAGAAATGTCTGCAACAAATGTTACCTGTCTCGGTTTTGTCGTATCGCCGACCAATGTATCGGGAGTGGTAGCCCAAAGTAAGAAATATGGTTTATCATTCGGCACTTTCGGATCGGAATACGTCAACGCCGTCATTGCAGGGATTGAAGCGGGGATCCCGGCCCGTACAAAAAAATCTTTTGAGAATGCAACATTCTCCACGCCGTAGACGACAGTATAATGCGAACTGTCAATCTTTGTTGTCTGTGCGGCAGTCGGAAATTGATCGACCGAGGTTTCAATTCCCGAGATCGGGAGATGAGATCGGATATCAAATGTCATTGATACATTCTCAATCGGGGAGGAAGTATAATCATTCATGTCGAGCGGAAACGTATACTGAATGCTCCCTTTTGTATACACCATCGGTTGTGTGTAGACAATTTCAATTCGTCTGGTATTTTGTGGTTCGAACGGGAATATCTGAAGTTTGAATACATTATTCCCAAGTTGCTGAAGAATCGCAGGATCGGTCAGTTTTTGAACAATATCTTTATAGATGACAACAGCTTCTTCCTTTTTCTTTACTGTATAAGGAACTCTCTGACCGTTGATCCACAAATACAGTTCATTTACCTGTGCACCTTCCGGAAGTTTAAAAATATAGAATCCTTCTAAGCGGCTGTTATTATCATTTGCAAATATTTGATCGACGTGTGTGACTGCAAGTTGATCTTGAATTGTAATGGAAGCGGTCAATGTTTTGATCCGAAGATTGAAGATCGGACTGTGTTCATTGTTGGGATATCTTGCGTAGACGCGTCCAATTGCAAATAAATTTTCGGAAAGAGAAAGAAATGTGAATAGGGATAGTAAATAGATGAGGGCTCGTTTTTTCATGGCGCCTCCTTCATAAAGAGATGAAAAAATTAAGGAAGAATTTTTTTATTGCACTTGTATGCTACGGTTTTTTTCCAACAACAGCAATATGAAAAGGTTGGACAAATTGTTGTCGAAAAACAAAAGAAGACAAGATTGTATGAAATAAAAAACCCAATCAATAATGATTGGGTTTTTTATTTTTGGTATTTGTTAATCTTTACGCAACGTCTTCCTGTTTCATTTCTTCGGGAGCTTCGCCGCTCTCATCGGGCTGATTACCTGAAGTGAAGACAAGTTCATCTTTTTTCTTGTTCAGTTTTACCTTAATAAGACTTCCTTCGCTGAAGGTACCTTTCAAGATTTCTTCCGCAACAGGATCTTCTACGTATTTTTGCAATGCGCGCCGTAACGGCCGTGCACCGTACAATTGATCGTATCCTTTTTCTGCAAGGAATTCTTTCGCCGGTTTGCTCAGCTCGATGGAGATGTTCATCGTGCTCATGCGTTTGAACAATTCCTTCACTTGAAGATCAATGATCTTGGTGATGTCTTCCTTGTTCAATTGATGGAAGACGATCGTATCATCGATTCGATTCAGGAATTCAGGATTGAAGACACGCTTGACTGCTTCGTCGATCGTATTTTTCATGTGTTTGTATTTATCACCGACCGCTTCTTCACCGAAGCCAAATCCTTTCGACACTTTGATATCACGAGCACCAATATTCGATGTCATGATCAGGATCGTATTCTTAAAATCGACTTTTCGTCCGAGGGAATCGGTCAATTGTCCGTCATCAAGAACTTGAAGAAGAATGTTGAACACATCAGGATGTGCTTTTTCAATTTCATCCAACAGTACAACGGAATACGGTTTACGCCGGACTTTCTCTGTCAGTTGTCCCCCTTCTTCATATCCGACATAACCCGGAGGTGCGCCAACAAGACGTGACACGGAGAATTTCTCCATATATTCGCTCATATCAACCCGGATCAATGCTTCGTCTGAGTCGAACAGATATCGCGCTAGCACTTTTGCGAGTTCTGTCTTTCCAACACCAGTTGGGCCAAGGAAAATGAATGAACCAATTGGGCGTCTCGGATCTTTCAATCCTGCACGGGTCCGTCGGATCGCTTTTGTCAATTTCTGGATCGCCTCGTCCTGACCGATGATGATTGAGGTCAGCGCAGAATCCATCTTCAACAATTTTTGAGTCTCGGATTCAGCAATCTTGTTGACAGGGATTCCGGTCATCATTGCCACAACATCAGACATATGATCTTCGGTGACTTCAAAAACCATCGATTGGGATTTCAATTCCCATTCGCGCTTTGCAATCTCAAGATCGCTAAGCAGTTTCTTTTCGAGATCGCGCAAGCGCGCAGCTTCTTCAAAGTTTTGATTCTTTACAACACTGTTCTTCGAAAGTTTTATCTTTTCAATCTCTTCTTCGAGCGTCAAAATTTCCTGCGGAACAACGATGTTGGATAAGTGAACGCGTGCGCCCGCTTCATCCAGAACGTCGATCGCTTTATCCGGTAAATTTCTCTCAGTAATATATCGATCACTCAGTTTTACTGCAGAGACGATCGCTTTATCAGTGTATCGAACGCCGTGATGCTGTTCGTATTTATCTTTAATGTTGCTCAAGATCTGAATCGTATCGTCAACACTCGCAGGATCGATCATGATCTTTTGGAATCGGCGATCGAGTGCGCCGTCCTTTTCGATGAATTGTCTGTATTCATCCAATGTTGTTGCGCCGATACACTGCAATTCACCGCGGGAGAGTGCGGGCTTGAACATATTGGAAGCATCCAACGAACCGGAAGCTCCGCCGGCGCCGACGATCGTGTGAAGTTCATCGATGAACAGAATGACATCTTTCGCTTTTTCCAATTCATTCATCACCGCTTTCATCCGTTCTTCAAACTGTCCGCGGTATTTTGTTCCTGCAACCAACGCAGCAAGATCGAGCGTGACCACACGTTTATCGTGAAGAACGCGGGAGACCTTTTTGTTGATGATGCGAAGAGCAAGACCTTCTGCGATTGCCGTCTTACCGACACCCGGCTCACCGATCAGCACGGGATTATTTTTTTTCCTTCGGGAAAGAACCTGAGCAACACGTTCAATTTCTTTTTCACGTCCGACAACGGGATCAAGTTTTCCTTCGCCGGCAAGTTTGGTAAGATCTCTTCCAAAATTATCGAGTACCGGAGTTTTAGATTTTTCCTGTTTCTTTTCCTGAGTCTGTGCCTGTCCTCCCGGTGCGGGCGGATTGGAAGGTTTACCGCTGATAATATTATCAAGCTCTGCGCGGACTTTATCGTAATGCACTTCGAACTGATGCATGATCTGCGCGGCGATATTATCGTCGTCGCGAAGGAGTGATAATAATAGATGTTCCGTTCCGATCACATCGGATTTATATAATTTTGCTTCGAGATAGGTGATCTTTAAAACTTTTTCCGCCTGTTTGGTCAGCGGAATATTTCCAATGGTCAATGTTCCGCCCGATGTACGGACAGTGTCTTCAACAGCTTTTTTTAACTTATAAAGATCGCACCCAAGATTGCGGAGAATCTTAACGGCAATCCCTTCACCTTCACGAATGATACCGAGCAATAAATGTTCCGTTCCGATATAATCGTGACCAAGGCGAAGCGCTTCTTCACGACTTAACCGAATAACATCTTGAACACGATTCGAAAAATTACCTTCCATTGAGAAATTCCTTTAGTTAAAAAAAATGTCTGATTACTATAACAGACGAATTGATCGGTGTGTTTCTTTTAAATGAAATATACTTAAATGGTGAAGTGCAGTCAAGCAGACGGAAAAATAGGGTAATCTTAAAATAGTGCGTAGAATATGAAGATTTCGTTGACTTTTTACGATAGGTTGATTATATTTGTAAGCCAAACCTTAAACAACGTAAAAATTGTTTTGATTCCGCGGTAGCTCAATGGCAGAGCACGTGACTGTTAATCACGGGGTTGTAGGTTCGAGCCCTACCCGCGGAGCCACCCAATGAGGGCACTCGAAACTGATGTTTCGGGTGCCCCTTTTTTTTGCCACTCCATTTCCATTGTACCGTCGCCACGGAATGTAAACTTCAGCTTACCCTTATTTTCCTTTTTCTTCAGGAAGCTTTCGACAGACGATATCATAGTCTTTGCCAATCTTTTCTTTTTTTCGGCAGGGAGATCCTTATATACTTGGGAGAGTCGTTGATATTGCAGTTTTAACTGATCTTTGGGGATGTTGTATGTTGTAATGATTTCAATTTGTCGTTCTATTTGGACAATCATTTCTTCTATTGTAGTTCGTTCAGTCTCTAACAGGTTTAGCTTCTCGATTATCGGCTTTGTGGGAACGGACTCTTCCTTATTTGCCAGTGTATTAACAAGATTGGCTGTTTGTTTTGTGTTCAATCCCTGATTTCCCTTTAATTCAGCCAGAGATTCACGCATTTTTATTAATTCATCATTTCCGTTATCGTCCATTTGAGCAGCAACTGCATTGAAGAATTTGTCATCAGTTCCCAGATGGATCAATACTTTTTCAACAACATCCTCAAACTTATCAGCGGGCAAATCGGCGGATTCACATTTTGATGCGCCAAATTTTGATTTACTACTGCACTTGTAGTAGAAATAACGTTCCCCATTCTTTCCGGTGGCATAGGTTGTAGTGAGATTCTTTCCACAATAACCGCACTTAACAAGACCTAACAAGAGGAGATCGGAATCCGAAAAAGTCATCAGCGGATTTAATCGGGATTTAGCCATTTCGTTCTGAACATCATTGAACGTTTGAATATCGACAATCGGTTCATGAAGCCCTTTGAAATCTTCACCTCTATTGGTGATTATTCCTAAATACACTTTGCTCTTCAAAATGTATTGCACATTCTGATGATTGAAAGAACCTCCTCCAGAAACTTTATTTTCTTTCGATTTTCTTTTCTTTGTTTTATACCCTTCTTTATTTAATCGTAACGCAACTTTGTTCGATGACGGTTCTTCAAGGTAATACTGAAATACACGGCGGACTAGTTTTGCTTCTTCTTCGTTCACAATAAGTTTTTTATCGACGACATCGTAACCAAGCAACACCATGCCACCTCCCCAGAATCCTTTCTGTGCTTGGGAGTATAGTTTTTCACGTGTTCTATCGGCGATCATGTCGCGCTCAAATTCGGCAAATGCGAGCATGATAGTTCGTTGCATTTTTCCGGCAGGAGTAGTTGTGTCAATGTGTTGTGTTGCGACAACAATATCAACGTCCAATGATCGCAACCTCGCATCGAGATCCAGAAAATCTTTAATTGATCTCGATATACGATCAAGCTTAGTAATCGCTACTATATTGAATCGACCTTGTTCAGCATCTCGAATCAAATTATTCAATTCATCACGCTCAAGCGTAGTACCGGTTTTTGTATCAGTATACACATTGTAGACCGCCCAACCTTTTTGTTGGCAATATTTACGAAGCAGATCTTCTTGGCTATTTAAGGAGCTGAAGTCTCCTTTACCTTGTTCGTGTGTTGATACACGGCAATAGATTGCCGCAACCTGTTTCGTTTCATTTTCAGTTTTCATAGTCACCATTAGTTGATTATTGGAATTTACGAAATTCCTTACTGGTTTGCATTTATCAGTTTGTGAAACAACGGTATTGAAATTCACACGACAAATTGTGTATAGTCAAAACAGTAATACTAATGATCGAAACGAACATTCAATTCGACAAATCCCAAGATGCTTGCACTAACACAATTCCAAGCTGAGGAGATTATTCAAGTGTTTTTAAAACTATTTCAATTCTATGAAAATGAATATAACAGAAGCAGAACTTACCTTACCGTTTGACCTAACCAAAGATCCTCTAGAAGCAACCATCAACTACTGCCAAAAAATGATTACCAAAAAAACTAAGGACCCAATTGGTCTGGTCATGAACCTTTTTGCTATTTATGTAAAGGCGAAAGAAGCATCAGAAATTTATCGCTTGGTTAAAAGTGGAACAACCCATGTGACTTATGAAACATTATCGTTTGTGAATTTTTATAAATATCTACCGGCATCAGTCAAAGATTCAATGGTTAACGATTTACCGGAGCTAGAATAATATGATGTATGAAACGAACGATCTCTATCTTGCGGGATACCTTCAAGCGGTTGGATGTGTAATGCAATCCAACCATACAGAAGGAAGCAAAACAATTTTCTGCTACGAACAAACAGACAAGCTTAAAACCCTTGTAGAGGATTACTATAATATGAAAGGGACCTGTAATGCAATGCGATTCGTCTCCGCACTAAAAAATTTGAAGAACATCGTATATCAAAAGAACAACCAATATAACTATGACAATCAATCCAACCACCAATCACGAAAGGTTAATTAAGCTCTCGTTGCATCCTATTGACTACAGTGGGACTGCAACAGACTACCAACCAAATGATGTAAATGTTAATGAGTTGCAAAACGTATTAACATCTCACAATTACAGTCCAATAATCTGGCTTCACAACCATCGTAAAAAAGAGAATTTTTCCTTTGCAACGGGCTTTTGCCTGGACATCGACAAAGGAATGACGATCAGTGAAGCGGAATCAATACTTTTAAAAAACAATCTGAACTATGCCCTTGTAACCACCAAGAGTCATAAGTCGGACGCTCACAGATTCAGAGTGCTAATTCCATTCTCCCGAAAGCTTCTTACTTTTCACCAATATGAACTCGCTGCTCTATCAATCGACAAACTGTTTAACTCAAAGTGTGATGACGCAGTTTTCGATGGTGCACGACAACTGTATGGTTCACCTACTGGAGCATACTATAAAGAGTGCTGGACTGGTAATGACTATGACGTTACCCCTTTCACTGGTTTTGATTTATCGTCGCTCTTGTATGGCACTGGCGATTTCAACGACAATCTTATCGTGAAGGATAGTAATGGGAACGAAATCTCAATAAAAGACATCGATAAGAAAATGCCGATTTGCTGTCCGTTCCATGAAGATACAACTCCATCTGCTTTTATAGAATTTAGTAAGGATAGTGACAATTGGTTCATACGTTGTAGCACGTGTGCTAAAACGTATTGGAAGACAAAACTACGAAAGCCTATTGATGAACGATGTAAGGATTTTTGGTCCCACACAAGCAAGATCTATGAGATGGGTATAACAGGAGATCACTATCATTTCAAGGAAATTGGCGAGAAGAAATTTTACTCGTTTATCGGTGCCTTTGATAAGAATGACAAAGCAGCATCGTTTGATTGGCTCCTCAAGCATCATCACATATCAAATATCCTTCGCATAGATTACATTGGAGATCCACTTGCGAGAGAACATACGTATGAAGTAAAGAAAGATGAAGGACTCGTGGAAGTGAAGTTCACGGCTCTGCCGGTTGAAATACAGAACAACCAATTCATCGAAGATTTCCTTGATTCAACCTTCGGTGAATACAAAGAATTCATCAAGCAGTATATGGCTGTGTATTCATACACTGATTTCCGGAAACTCCCTACGCTCATTCTTGTTGGTGACCGCGGAGTTGGTAAGAGTAAATTTGCAGAGATGTTAGCGGAAATATACCCCCAGCGTTCACAGTTCTGGACCGCAAAGGAAGAAAACTTTAATACCGAGCTACAAAAGAAACTGTTGATCGCAGATGAGACAGTAACGAGTAAGAAAGAGAACTATTTGTATCTCAAGCGTATCTCTGGGCAGAATTATCATCCAATCAATGAGAAGTTCCAACCAAAATATCAGGTGAAGAACAACGTCAACGTCATCATTCTTTCAAATAGTTTGTTGCCGGTATTTGTTGAACGAGAAGAATTTCCTACCAGCACGGCGAACAATCAATTCTTTGTGCATAAGATCCAACCGTTCAAGGGAGAGTTGGATGCTCAGATAGCGGAGAAACTAAAAGCACGATTAGGTTATTATGTGCGGACTGTATTAAAGAAAGTGTATAACAGACTGGATATGTCGAAGTATCGCTACAGCATCCCAGTCCCAATTACATCCGATGAGCAAAAACTGTTTCACAGTTCAATGAGCATCGAACAAATGGTCTCGGATACATTTGTTCAAAAACTTGTTGAAAAGTATCCCGCATATCATGAGTTTATGGACGCGGGATATGTGCCGATAGATATTATTTGCGACGAACTTAACATCAGCAAACAAGATAAACGCTCTATAGTTCATAACCTTAGAGAAAGGAATTACATTTCCCCGGATAACGTGGTGCGGAAGATGTTCGGTGACCGTAGAGAATACTGCTTCAAGATGACGGAAATACTTAAATCGAAGATCGATACAGACATTAAAATTGACTGCATTGGCAAAAAAGAGAAAGTGAGCAGTCACTAAAAGCGGCTTAATTGTTTTAAATTAGCCGATATTTCAAGAATTGACTGTAATGACTGCATTGGCTGTTCTATTTTGTATAATTGTAATTTTAGATGGTATATATAGGATATAGAATTTATAATAATTTGTTCGTTTACCATCAGCCAATGCAGCCACAACAGCCAATGTGCCCAAATTGATTCAATTTAAAAGAAAATATTGCCTGCTCTATATAATCGAGCAGGCAGTGTTTGGGCAGAAGCCTCAAAGACTGTTTCCCACCACATGACCGACTTCAAAAAAAGTAACCCCAGTTTGTACGCTCCTCGCTAGAAAACACCAAAAACATTAAATAAAAAGCAGCCGAATTGACTGCTTACTTTTTACTCACAACAACACCCCATCGATCAAAGATCTCCCTCCATTCGGACTTCCTCACGGTAATCTTGATTGATCCCATTTCTCCAAGAGATGGATTCATCACAAATATCTGCGTATCTGAAAAACCATACACCACTGAATAATGGCAGTTACTATACAAGCTAACGATAACAGGTGATCCGGTTTTGATGGCGCTTTTCAGATCTCGAATACCCATGTTTGAATTTACTTGGATGTTGAGTCCATATTCTTTTAAGACACGCTTTATATCCTTACGTGATGTTCCCTCTATTGTCGTCCCAAGTTGACGTTCAACTGATTCATGAGTGCAACGTTTACCAAAATATTTCAATACCATATACGTCGACTTTGCACCGCAAGAATATTGATCGATTTGGACACTGCGGGAAAAGTTGGATAGCAATGTCGCATTGGAGTATAACTGCTCTTCACCCCTTGCTAGGGCGGTGAAGAGCGTATCGATCAGATGTTGTTTACTCATGATGCATTCTTTGCTCGCTGGATAAAGAGGGTGGTGGCGAGTTTTTGAAGCTCATCATTTCCCAGTTGTATACCGGACGACCGAATTACATCTGCTGCATCAATAACACATTGCAAAAGGATCTCTTTTAATCCGTCTGAACCCGGAATCAGTGGAGGAGAAGTATGTTGTGATTCCGGTTCGCCAATGATTGAGAACTCAATGCTTGGCGTTATTTTCTTCCCATTCATCGTTGCAGTTTTCTTCAGGATGAAAGAACTTCCATTTTTCAGTTTATGCTGCTGAATGAGATTGTGAATCTCTGCAGGAGCAAAATAACTGAATTGCACACCCTCGTCATTCTGAACTGTATAGAGGTAATATTCTCCATAGCTATTTGTGCCAATGTGCGGTTTATCTTTAAGCAGCTTGAGTTTGACTGGCTGATTTAACTCCATTAGTTCGAACTTTGGTCTGCTGATCGTTCCGTTCGTTGAGCTCATCTGTATCTCCTTTCGTGATTGTTTTAAAACTGAATTTGGGTTGACCTGGAGTTAGCATAACTCCTGACGGAGGTTTGCCTCCATTGATCTTGATATAGTTCGAGATTGCCTGAAGATCCGGTTCAATTTTAGCTGAGATGGTTCGAACCAATCCAAGCCGTTGACCGATTATTAAAAATTTTGCTTCGTCGATCACTTCGACTTTATCCCGCCCTTTACGAATCTTAATTATTCCGTGAGCAAGTGTAACCGTCGGTTCATCCAATTTCTTGATGAACATTTCGAGATTGAATGATAGCCAAGAGATCTTCTTATTTAACTTTTCGAGCTGAGATAAATTCCATTCTTGAACCAGTTTAATTTCCTGTTCAGCAATCGAATTGATTTCATTGATCTGTTCTTCAATGATTGCGATTGCAGCCAATGCCTGATCAGCTTTAATCTTATTGAACTCGATCAATTGTTGTTTTTCTTGGACTTCAGATTCATCAAGCAAATCCTGAAGCCAGGTAGGAGTTTGTCGTTCCATTTATTTCTCCTTTCTCGTAGACGGTTTGAGTTTCTTCACCTCTTCGGCAACCGTTCTGATGGTCTTGATGATGATTTCAGCTACATCAAGAGCTTTATCTAAATTCCGTTTAATGAGCTTCATCGTTTCTTTCCCTTTGCGATAGTGATGATGATTTGAATTATTATTTTCCCAATGTTGACCATAGTTATCTTTCATAAATTTCTTCTATCTCAACGGCGTTACTAATGAATGCTTTGCCGTGAAATGAATTTCTATATTCTTCGATTGTGGATGTAAAAATGGTTTCATCGACATAACTGAAGTCTTCTATCTTACCATCTACAAGAGAGAGTTCGTGACGAGAGAATAAACCCATCGAAAGATAGAATTTCAGTTCGACCGATTTACCGCTTTGAAGCATTTGTAATACATCGTCGAATGTGAGCATAGATCTCCTTGATAAAATGAAGCCGCATCAAGTCAGCAACTCAACAATGCTCATTGTGGTTTGAGTTTGAACTATCGGCGGCTTTGATTATTAAAATGGATATAGTTCGATGGAAAGGATGGAGTTTACTTTACGTTCTTCTGTATAATAACTAAGCTGTTCCATTTCACCTTCTTCGGTGTGAGCAATTGATTTAGCTTGTTCTTCTGTTTCAGCATCTATTATATAGACCGATGACTGCTCGATTGTCTCACTGACTTCAACACGCCATCTGCTCATTGTTCGCTCCTATACCAAATGCATTGAAGTGGATGCTTATCTATTCTCATCTCCACGAACTGAGGATGTCGAATAGCACCGGACTTCAACCGTTCCATTCCTTTGATCACTGCTACCTTTCCCAAATACTTCTTGGGATTTATCGACATATCCTTACGGATGGCATCTGACATACCGCTAGCCTGCCCTAATTCGATCAGCTTACCTTCGGTATATTGTCCGAAAATGACAGCACCAATCTGTTTGTTGTATTTACCGAGACCTTTGCTGAATCCCATAACTACACAATCATATGTGGCAGACTTCTTTGCTTTGAACCACGTATTAGCCGGTCTTGCACCTTCGATGTAGGGTGCATCTAACCGTTTAAGCATAATTCCTTCACCGCCACTTGAAATGACTTTATCATAAAGCTTCCTCTTTTGAAAAGGTGTTGTCGAATAGGGGAGAATGATGATATGTTCTGATTGAAGTTTGTGTGAGATCTGCAGCAATTCAGACATCCGGTATCGTAATGACTTGTCAGTGATCTTCTTTCCACTGATCTGAAGACAATCGAACACGAACAGTTTGACCTTTGTGTTGTCACCATTCAGTTCCTTTCGATGAACAGTTCCAGACAATTCAGCACAATCTAATCCCGGAATCAGGATCTCTGCATCAAGGATTGTTCCTACCAGTTCAGGGAATTTGAGTGCTGCTAAGTGTGGGAGGGATGATGTTTTCTCTAATGGTCTGGTAGGATCGGCAACACCCGCTGATCTTGAAAAGATCCTAAGTCCTTCGGGAGTGATATACACAATTGAGCGCATACCATCGACCTTAATTTGGGCTATGTAATCAGAACTGTCCAGCAGAACATTCAAGTGATCATTGTTCTTGATACCTTGAGCATTCATCGCCCATATCACCGGAACATCAGAAGAGTTTTTTTTTCTTCAGTTGCAGGTTTGGCTGCTTTGCCGTTGTTAGATACAACAACATATCCTTTCTTCTGCTTCTGAGCCATCTTCTTGTAAAACTCTGAATTGGCTGCGTTGACATCATCACCATCATAAATGATGCTCTCGTTAGGAGCTTGACCGATGCGTCCATACAAGCCTTTGACAGTGAAACGTCCAGGAGCTTTGACACCCACAAATTCATAGAACTTGTTGTGTCCCGCAGAAGTGTTTTCCAATCGTATTGTATTCATAACTTTCCTTTGGATTGTTTTTTAATTGTGATTGAATTTCCAGTGGCTGAACTTTCGATAGATCCTTTCAGATTCATGTGAGCAAGTTTATCTGCTACTGCATCTTCGACAAACTCCCATAACTCTGGTGGATACTCGTGATCGAAAGTAATAGTGAGAGAACCGGTTGCGTGAACAACCGGCTCTGTCTTTGATGTATCAAGCGTGATCATAACATTGATTCTGCGAGTTGGTATGCCCGCTTCTTCAGATTCTCGCCACTTCCGCCAAACCAGATGGAACGAAGATGTTTACTCGGGTCCTTTTGATTAGAGTCATGATCCGTCCACTCACTTACGGCATTGACCATGCCGAAGAGCGTCCCGCGATGCATGGATGCTTCAGGAACTTCATCATGCAATCGGATGATCTGATTGCGAATGTTCTCCGTCCGCGTATTGCTTTCGGCTTGGGGATTATCCGGAACCAAGGTCTTCACGTGTT
The DNA here is from genome assembly GCA_030679145.1 of Bacteroidota bacterium. Taxonomy (GTDB): domain Bacteria; phylum Bacteroidota; class Ignavibacteria; order UBA10030; family UBA8401; genus UBA8401. The sequence continues at coordinate 28,140 of JAUXTU010000005.1, forward strand.
GGATCAACTGAGCTGGTGTTACTTTCCGTAGACTCATCCGATTGAAAATGAAATCAAGCTGAGCGTAGAGCTGATTTGTGAGACCAAGGATTTCGTGAGCCTGCTTCAATTTGTCTGCCGCTGATACAGTGTGACGAATTCTGACTTCTTGTTCAGTTCCGTTTAATGCAGCAGTAAGAGTGTTATTGCAAACAACACGTATCGGTGTGAGTTTGCAACGCACAACTGAACTGCCATCATGTGAGTTGTAGAGCAGCACGAACTTCTCCACAGGATCTTTCTTCGGACCAACCTTTATGTAGTCAGGGAGTTTTGCTAAGAGCCAGATCTTCTCACCCCGACCAAGAACGCCCGCTGTATGAAATATGCTCTCACCCTTGTCAACCAACGGGTCAAAGAAGTTGAATGCATCTTTGTTTTGGACCGGCTGATAACGTGCGCCCACACAACCGAGAACTTGATTTGTATCAGTGCGGACTGTTGCGAATGCATTGGGAACATCCGAATACTTATGGCCATTGATGATTGCCTTCATCGGACGCTTCACGACCGTATAATTCAGTCGTGCAGCCTCAAGTGCCTCCGCCGCAGTTGCGGGTTTGTTGAGATGCCGTCCTAGCTGATGCCAGGGAACGTCCCCTGTAAAGAACATTGAGGCAGATCCGTCTCTCCGTTCAAGATTGTGTGCCATTTGAATCCTCCAATAATTGGTTATAAGAATGTTGTAGAGTTCTACATACATTCTTATACCAAGATCGGATAAGGTATTTCCATTATAGTCTGTAAACCTTCTGAAAGAGACTTGGCGTTAGAGGTATGCCGGTAGGATTTGTTTGTTGTTATCTTATACCAAAAGACGAGCAGAAAATAATTTCATTTGCTCTTCAATTGTTCTAATACTAACTTCTTGTAATAGTAAACGACGAGGAATGTTGAGGGAACACTCTTTTGACAGGCAGAATGAGTTTTTATGTTCTATCGTACTACATAATATATTTTACGAATAACTTTTAAGAGTAAATATCGACATAAATTAAAAAAATAAATACACGCAGCTATCTGCGTCGTTCTTATCCGAAAACTGGTAATTTTCAAAAATCACAAGAACATGCAAAAGGAGGCTGCGTCCAGCAATGGACGCACTTTCTTATGTCTTTGTGATTGGGCATACCAGTGCCCCGGATAAGGATGTAATGGAAGTTGCGTCCTTTTTATTTTTTAAACCGTTTTCCATCGAATAGAGAGGATAATTGTATGGCTCAACAAGATGTTATTAAGGTTGCGGTTCAGGTAGGGAAAGGAATTGCAGTTCACGCAAAAGGTCATCCGGCAAGAGTCGTGGCTGTTGGTGCCGCTGCAGGAGTTGCCGTTGTTGCTACAGCCGTAGGCTATGGATCATATGTTGGTGGCAAACTGCTTTTGCAAAAAGCAGGTCTCATTAAAAAATGACAATTAGTGAATAAGGGTACAAATGAAAATTGTTTTTTCAAATCGTCCAGGGAATAAAAGAAAATTTTTATTTGGTATTGATAGTGCTGATGCAATCAAAGAATTAGCGACACTATTTAATGTATCGTTTGATCGATTGATGAGGGGTGATATTACGTTGACTTTGCCGGATAAAAATATCCTCGCAACACTTAATATCAAATCCGTTGAACTGAAAAATATATTAACAGATTACGCCGGTGAAGAGATTTATATTTACCCTGAAATTGATAAACTCACAATCTCTGATGAAACACTGCTAATTTCGTAATGATCAATTAAGAGGACAATGTGTTTGTGATTAATGAATCTGATTTTATTGGAGGCATTAGTGTAGAATTGACGACTCTCATACTATCAAAAGGATAATTGATGAAATCCGGCTGGCTACTCATATCATGCTTACTCTATATTTCTTTGCTGTCGTCAGCAAAAACTTTTACTCGAGAATATTCATACAACGCCGGTGAAGCCGATAGTAAAAGTTCATCAAGAGCGATTGCATTGGACCAGGTAAAGCGCATTCTTTTGGAAGAAATAGGCGTATATCTAAAAAGTGAATTTACAACTACGAAAGAAGAAAATGGTGATTCCTATAACGAAGTTAGTAGTTTGCAAATTCAAAGTATTACCGGTCATATCACCGAAACAAAAATTATTGAGGAGAAATGGAACGGTGAAACGTATTACATAAAAGCCTCAATCTCAGTTGATCCCGATGAAGTGTCTAAAAAAATTACCGCAATTGGAACAAATAAAAACAAACTCAGAGAAATTGAAGACGTAAAACGTAAAAATGACGAAGCTGCATCTGAGCTCGCACGGCTCCGGAAAGAACTTGCTAATGCTACTACGGAGACTAAACGTCTTGCGATACAAAAAGAATATACGGTTGCTTCAGAAATACTGTCAGCGACGGATTGGTTTGAAAAAGGTTATCGAGCTTATAATTCAAATGATCTGGATAATGCAATTATCTATTATCAACAAGCAATCAAACTCAATCCAAATGTTTACGAAGTATATAACAATTTAGCACTTAGCTATAAAAACAAAGGCTATGCTGATAAAGCGATTCAATATTTTGAAAAAGCAATTGAACTCAATCCACAAAACCCAGATCCCTACATCAATTTAGGGAAAGCATACTATGATAAAGGTAATTTTGAAAAAAAGGTTTTCTACACAAAAAAAGCTGCGATTCTTGGTGATGAAGAAGCTCGGCGTTGGTTAAAACAAAACGGTTATACATGGTAACATATTAAAACGACAGGAACATTAATCGAACATAGTAAAAACCGAAATATGAAAACTCTATTTATTGCTGTCTTTCTTCTCATTCACACCCACTTGTTTTCGCAAGATAAAGAATTTGTTCGTGAATACACTTACACCGCTAAAGAAGAAGATAGCAAAATTACATCTCGTGCTATTGCTCTTGATCAAGTGAAGAGAATATTGCTGGAAGAAATTGGAGTATACATTTACAGTGAAATGCAAATAAACAAAGAAGAAAAAAACGAAGTATTGTCTGAGTTGACCAAACAACAAATAGAAAGTATAACCGCTGGGACAACAGTAACAAAAATTACCGAAGAAAAATGGAATGGAGAAACATATTACATTAAAGCAACAGTTTCAGTAAACCCAAACGAAGTATATAAAAATATCGCTCGTATTGCAGCGGATCATTCCATGTTAAAAGAACTGGAAGAAGTGAAACGTAAAAATGATGAAGCGGCATTAGAAATAGAACGGCTCCGTAAAAAATTAACTGAAACTAAATCTGAACAGGAAAAGATAAACCAACAAAAAGAATATAAAACCGCGACCGAAGTTCTCACAGCGTCAAATTTATTCCGTGCAGGGTTTCAAGCTTTCGACTCACATGAATACGACAAAGCAATTCAATTATTTCAAAAAGCAATGGAAATCAATCCGAACGATCCTCTCCTTAATAATAATTTGGGGAGTGCATATTACAAGAGTGGCAATTACGGAAAGGCTATTCAGTATTTGGAAAAAGCAATCGAAATTAATCCGCAATATTCAATGGCGTTCAATAATTTGGGGAATGTCTATTCCGACAAGGGTAATATTGATAAAGCTATTGAGCTTTATGAAAACGCAGTAGATCTCAATTCCGAAAACTATTTAGCTTACTACAATTTAGGATTGGCCTACTACAACAGCGGTAAAAAAGATAAAGCGATAAAATATTACAAAAAAACTATAAAAATAAACCCAACATATTCCGAAGCATATTGCAATTTGGGAGTTATATACTATGATAAAGACGACTACGATGAAGCGATTGAATATTTCTCAAAAGCGATTGAGTTGAATCCCAATAATCGGGAAGCTTATTACAATATGGGACTTGCGTATGGTGCAGAAGGAAAGATAGATTTGAGAGTAAGCGTGTTTAAGAAAGCTGCCAACCTTGGAGATCGAGACGCACAACAATGGCTTAAAAACAATGGGTATTCCTGGTGACGGGGTTTTCCCAAGAGGTTATAGTGAGTCACTTCTTACAATTTAAAATGTAGAACAGGTAATCAAATCCGTGTCGAAGCTAGATTTTGCTCACTGCTGCAAACCTACGCCATCAAGAACGTCGATAGGGATTCTCGTGAAACTCGCGGGGACTAATTATCGTTTATCTAAATCCGCCGTCAACAACTGAGTAAGTGTCATCCATTACTTTACCTTCCGGATTAATTTATACAAATATACCAATTCCCTCGGGGATATAAAAAACTGAAATGGGTCCCAACCCGTGATTCCTCAGGATCCCGCAGGAGGTGTGGTTCCATAGGGTGAAGTCGACGGATCCATCGACGCCGAATGCCAAACAGGTTTTCAGAAAATTTTTATAATTTTTTTAATTTGGGGCCTATAGGCGAGTACAAAAAGAAACCGAGGGGGATGCCCTCGGTTTTTTATTAATTTTTTAATTTATTTTACTGACCGCTTACGGCAAGCATTTTTTGTTCTGGAATTGCGAACGCTTTGATCAGTTTTGAAATAAGCGAATCACGTCGTGAAAAAACCTCGAACATCGCTGGTGCGGCATCCACCAACATTATTAAGAGATTTTTTCTTACGGTTTCTTCGGAGGTTCTTTCTGATATTTTGAAAACCACGCTGTCCGTTTTTTTCTTTTTTAATGTCTGGACTGCGCGATTAACAAAGAGGTCGGGATTGTATTGTGAACGCTGTGATTCTGCCTCGACTTTTTTATCGAACTTCGCAAAATATTTTAACGCTCTTCCCATATCGGAAAGCTTATTGCGTGTTTCCTTCAATTCGTATCGCGTTTTTATTAACTCCTTTTCCAATTCATACGCTTCAACTCGAAGGTGTTCGCTCTGTGAACGTCGTATCTCCTCACGTTCACGTTTCACGGACAGGCGCTTTTTTGTTTTGCCATCGGTTTCAACGAGTTTGTATCCCTTGGTTATTAATGTTTTCTTTTGAGCAATACGGTCCTTGATGTAATCGACGCGTTTGGTGAGCTGCCGTTCTTTCTTGAACATCTCATCGTATTCGGTCCGATTTGGACGACTGTATCTGTGATTAATTGTTACCGTTTCTGTTTTTTTAACGGTAACCGTGCTTTCAACTGTTTCTGTTTTAACAGTTGTTTCACTTGTTAATGCGCTAACGGGTGTTGCGGTTGTTTCTTCGGTCATGTTCTGACTCCTTGAGTTGTTTTTTTGTTCTTTGAATTATTTGACCGCTTGATGAAATTATATTCTTCAAGCCAGTTATAAATTGTACGACGATCGACATCGTATTTTTCGGCATACTCCTTTACTTTTCCGTTAAACGTATCGGAATGAACTTCAGCAAAAAAACGATCGCGCTTAATTCGCGTTTGTGCTTTCGTGCCGGGTATGATATAACCCGAACAACGATTTGACAAACCTAAGAACTGATCAAGGGTGATGATATCTGCGACATCATCGTAAGAAATGTAAAGCATGCGGAATCCTTTATAATGAATTTATTTTCATTTGTAAAGGATCCGGTGTGGTGACTGTGGGCACTGCTGTAGTCTCCAACCGAAAACTGTAGTTGCAACGCCATTGCGTCCCGAATTACCGGGCTCATTGATTTTATGTGGCGTTGTTGCCCAGAGCACATTGCGAGGGGAGTGCACTCAGATAATGATCCAATATAGAATGCTTGCTGCGAAGCATTCTTCCGTTTCTTGCTACCTGAAGCCGCCGAGGCGAACGGATGGATCGTCACTTTGAAGTGTGACCCCGCGGGCAGGGTATTACCTGTTGGTTTGAAATATGACCCTATAATATGTGATTGGATATTTTCCATACATACAATTTACGAAATTCAAATCCACATTCCAAGAGAGGGATGCACAATGTGAAAGAACGGTAAGTTCTTTCACACCCACTTTTTTTGGTGCTCGATTGCTAGATTGAACTCAATAATATCTATTACATAGAATTGTATTCAGAATTACTGTATTTACAACGAATAAAAGCATTGTAACGCTGTTCTTGTACCAGAACGTTCAGGGGCTTGACGGGAATATTTTCTGTTTGAATCTCAGACTGTCGATATTGATTGAGTATTTCACAACGCTTTACAGATTTGTGCGGCGGTAATTTCTGAATATAGAATAAGATACAGTGTGATCAGAAAAATGTGGAAAAACGTTTTATATCATCCATAAACATTAACAAACACGAGTTCGTTGCCGGATAAAATATTAGCAACATCAATAAATGTCTTAATTGAGCTGATATTTGCATGAAATGAATTGCTACTGCACAACAAATGACGTAAATTTTACAGCATTCTTGTAAAATCCTTTCTCACTATTTGATTGTTAGGCGCTCTGGAGCAATAATGTCAAAACAACTTGATATAAGGGTAGAACGAGATCATCTGATGTCACTCACTAAGGCAAATGCCAAAAGTGCGATAACAGAATTGATCTGGAATAGTCTTGATGCTGATGCGACAATAATTGAAGTTCGTATTTCACAAAACGCGATAGGCATTGAAGCGGTTGAAGTGATGGATAATGGTCATGGAATTAATTTCGGTGATGCTGAAAGAATATTTGGAACACTGGGTGGATCGATAAAAAAAACACATCCGTACAGTCCAAATCATCGATCCTATCACGGCAAAGAAGGAAAAGGTCGATTCAAAGCAATGGCTCTTGGTAGTTTAATTTCCTTTGAGAGTAGATATAAAGCCAATGGGAAAATTAAATCATTTGATGTCGATTGGGATCGAAATAATTTAAACCATCCGTCTATCGACGATCCTAAAGATGTTCGTCCAAGTAAAAATTCTACGGGTGTAAGGATAGGCATTCAAAACATCGATCAGGAGAATGCAAGCCCATTACTTCGTGATAGTATTAAGCAAGAGCTTGAAATTGAGTTTGCAGCATACTATTTAACCTACCCAAATTTTAGTGTTATCTTCGATGGTCATAAATTAGAATTCCGTCGCCACATTAAAAAATCCGTTGACCACGAAGAAAATATCATCACCGATAGTTCAACCGCACACTACCATTTGAGAATTATCGAATGGGCATTTGATGTTGAACGTAAGCTTCATTTCTGCAGCACTAGTGGAGTAACATATTTAACGGATAATCTCGGAATTCGCGGCAGGGAATATCCGATTACTGTTTATGTGATGTCGGATTACATTGAAAAAATTCAAAGAGACGGAAAACTTGTGCTGGGTGAATTGGATTCGACAATGTCGGAAATGATTTTAACTGCAAAACAAAGAGCACGTGAATATATCCGACAGCGGATGCAAGAAGGTGCTCGTGATTATATTGATGAATTAAAACGAGAAGATCTTTATCCATATAAAGAGCCTACAAAGAATGTGGTGGAGGAAGCAGAACGCCAAGTATTTGATATTGTTGCAGTTCAAATTAATGAATATCTACCTACGTTTACGGAGCAAGACAAGAAGAATAAACGATTAACGTTTGCGTTGGTGAAAGAAGCACTCGAGAATGACACCAATGGGTTGCAAAGAATACTTACCGAAGTTGTAAATCTACCCAAGCAAAAAGTTGATGATCTTAATGAAATCTTAGAAAAAACATCATTGTCCAACGTCATCGATACATTTAAAGTGATCAATGATAGGATAACAATCATTAATGAACTTCGATTACTTTTATTTGATGAGCGATTCAAGCACAATGTCCTTGAGAGAAAACACTTACATAAAATTGTTAAAAATGAATCATGGATATTCGGTGATGATTTTACATATGGTGTTGACGACGTAAACCTAAAAAATGTTCTCAAAGCAAATTTAAAGCATTTGGGCAGAGAAGATTTTGAAGAAATTGTTGAAAGTTCTGATAATTCACATCTCGAAGATATCCCCGACATTTGTCTTTGGAAGCACTATTTCAAGGGACAAGCAGGGTATCATCGGAATCTCGTGATAGAATTAAAGCGGCCATCAAAAACAATCACAACGAAAGAGTTGGAACAAATTAAAAAATATTCCCGAGCCGTTGCAAGTGATTCACGGTTTCCCAAAGAAAAAACATCATGGGTTTTCATTTTGTTGGCCACTGAATTGAATGAAGACGCCCTTTCTGAATGTGAACAGAAAAACAGAAAATTTGGACACATAGATGAAAAAGAAGGAATTGATGTTTTTGTTATACAGTGGGGCACATTGTTAAACGAAGCTGAAGCACGACATCAATTCTTAAAAGATAAGATCAATTCTAATATGTCGGAAAACGGAGATGGAATTGATTTATTGCGAAAAAAATACGCTCAATTTTTACCATCTGAAATTACACAACCACAAGAACAAACACCGACGCAGGTAACTCCCAACTAATGTCAAACTCAGTAAATATCAGCTCTGAAGCTTCACTTGTTTGGCAATCTGCCAATGAGATCCTCCGTGATGTGTTTAAACGTAGCGAATACCCAGACATCATATTACCGATGGTGCTCATTCGTAGAATTGAATGTGTCCTTACCGAAACGAGCGAAAGGATTCAGAAGCAGATTGAAAAGAAAATTGCAAAGCTGCCACCAAAAGAACGTAAAAAGGTATTTGAAGCTCAAGTATTGAATGCATTGAAATTTTATAATACTTCCGGACTGACTTTAAAGAAAATCATTGGTGGTAGTGAGCGTTCGTTGAAATCGAGTTTTACTTCGTATCTAAACGGATACACCGATAACATTCAAAAAATTATCAAAGCATCCGGTATTCGGACTCATATTGATAAGTTGCATACCAAGCGTGCGTTGTATCCGCTTCTTAAACAGTATTCCGAATTGGATTTTACTCTTACGAAGGTGGATAACATAAAGATGGGATACATCTTTGAAGAACTCGTTCGCAGATTTTCAGAACAGAACAACGAGGAGGCAGGAGAGCATTATACGCCGCGTGAAGTAATTCAATTGATGGTTCACTTGTTAAACATCGATGAGGATAAAATAAAAAATGGTGAGTTGATCTCCGTGTATGATTGTGCTTGCGGGACAGGCGGAATGATCACTACGACAAAAGATGTGATTTTGAATGAAGTCAATCCTCGGGCGAATGTTCGGTTGTACGGACAAGAGGTAAATGATAAAACGTGGGCTATTTGTCAGGCGGATATGTTGTTAAAAGGTGAACCGACCGGCTACATTGCTAATGGTGATACTTTAACAGATGATTCATTCCCGGCAGAGAAGTTCAATTATATGCTCACAAATCCCCCGTATGGTAAATCCTGGAAAACCATACAGGATAAAGTATTGAAGAATAACAACGGTCGCTTCGATGCGGGGCAGCCACGGTCATCTGATGGCCAATTATTGTTTTTACAGCACCTCATTTCAAAGATGAGACCAAAAGAAAATGGTGGGTCAGCAATTGCAATCGTTCTTAATGGATCTCCATTGTTCTCGGGTGATGCAGGTAGTGGTGAAAGTGAAATACGAAAATGGGTAATAGAGAATGACTGGCTTGAAGCAATTGTTGCATTGCCGAATGATCTATTCTATAACACCGGTATATCAACATTCATCTGGGTTGTGAGGAATAATAAGAAAACTACACGTCAAGGGAAGGTGCAGTTAATAAATGCTACATCGTTCTTCAAGAAAGAAAAGAAAAGTCTTGGTAACAAACGTAACTTTATCACCGACGAACAAATTGTTGATATAGTTAAATTGCACAAGGATTTTACTGAGGGTGATTTTTCAAAAATATTTTCCAACGAGGAGTTTGCTTACCGAAAAGTATTTTTGGATTTAGAGGAACGTGATGATGATGGTAATCCAGTGTATAAGGAAAAGGAATTCACACTTCCGCTCAAAACGATTAAAGAGATCATTTCTATTAATCCAAAAGATGAGGAACGATTCAACAAATTAATCAGTAACGAACCAGCAGATGAAAAAGATGACCATTCCTATCCGTTGATCGGCGGATCTGAATTTGTGAAAACTATCAAAACTCCGGACACCGCAGTTACTATTAAAAAGGTAGTAACAGGTAAAAAAGTAAAATTGACAGCAACAATACAAGTGCCGGTTATTGTGAAGGACACTGAGAGTATTTCCTGGAATAAGAATATGGAAGAGTTCTTATCAAAAGAAGTTGAAAAACCGTGGATAATAACGGAGACGTTAAAGGGATACGAAATACCATTCACACAAATATTCTACAAGTTTCAACCATTACCCGAATTAGATACTGTAACAAACGAATTAGAACAATTGGAAATGACAAATCAACTATTGTTGGCAGAACTTAAAAAATAACGGAATGGCGACGCCAAATCAATTTTCTCCAATTAAAGTAATTACTTCACTATCAGGATTTAATACAATATGCCCTGAGAATGAATATCGTATTCTTAAAGCAGGGGAGTATCCTCCAGAGATTCCAGAAGGATTAGCAAGTAAGTTTAATCACATGTATTGTGCTTCTTCCGGCTTTCAAAATTCGGTGGTATATGTTTTCACCGGTGTTCGTGTTGACGGTGACGCTGTAGATGAACATCCGTTTGTTGTTAGCTTTGATAAGAAAACCGGAGATGTAGAAGGCGGATTGCTTCATCACGGAGATTGGGAAGGTAGAACAACTCCCATATCAGAAAAAATGAAGTATCATATCAATGAAAGCGGAATTCAAAGTTATTTCCCTTTTATACAATTACCACATGAGCAGGGACCAATACAAGAGCTAATGGATACATCATTATCTGCTGCTTTCTGGGCTTCTGTAGGTGCGATTGAAGAAAAAGATGACGAATCGATAAAATCATGACGCACCAAGCAAAATATAAACCAAGCGGGTATCAATGGTTGGAGATAATTCCAAGTCATTGGCAGTTGAAACGTATTAAAGATAAAACATTGATTAATGTTGCTACATTGGATGATAATACGTCAAAAGAATTTGAAATTAAGTATCTGGATATTTCAAACGTAGAGAGTGGCGGCAAAATACTCGACTATCAAGAAATGAATTTTGAGGATGCCCCAAGCCGAGCACGACGAATAGTTAAAGATAGGGATATAGCATTATCAACAGTACGTCCAAATTTACAAGCGATAGCATATCTTGATTCTAACCCAACTAATTTAATTGCCTCAACAGGGTTTGCAGTAATTCAATCAAATAAAGATTTCGATCCTCGTTTTTTGTATTACTTTCTCTACAGTGAGTATTTTAAAGCTCAAATTGAATCTAAAGCTGTTGGTGTTAGTTACCCAGCAGTTAATTCTAACGATATAGGACAATTTAGATTAGTTGTTCCGCCAATTGCTGAACAACAATCCATCGTTAAATATCTTGATGACCGAGTAGGCATTGTTGATAAAATGATTCAGAATAAGAATAAACAGATTGAAACATTGAAACAATTCCGAATGATAACCATCACCAATGCTGTGTTAAAAGGAATTGATGGTCAAACAGAGACGAAAGAAAGTGGAACTAAATGGATTGGTAAGATTCCAAAGAATTGGCAAGTAAAACGCCTAAAAGATTTGCTCAAAAGTGGTCTATCTAATGGTATATTTAAAAAATCCGAAGAATTTGGTGAAGGATTAAAATTGGTCAATGTAGTTGATCTTTTTCAGGAAGATTTTCAAATAAAATATGAATCCCTCGATAGAGTCAAAACGTCAAAAGAAGAATATGATGTTTTCAAAGTCGAGAAAGGCGACATTTTTTTTGTTCGATCATCCTTAAAGCTAGAAGGTATTGCGTGTGCTTCATTTATTAAAGAAGTTCCAGAAGAAACCGTGTTTGATTGTCACATCGTTAGAGCTCAAACTAACCCTTTAAAAATGGATCCCTTTTTTTTGATTAACTATTTAAACTCAAGTGTCGTTAGACAGCACCTAATTGCCTGTTCAAATACTGTAACAATGACAACAATATCTCAACCGAAATTATCATCTCTCAAAGTTGTAGTTCCACCAATATCTGAACAAATAAGAATAGCTGATTATATTGCAGTTAAATCAAAATGGTTTCGAGAAATGATAAATAATATAGAAATACAAATTGATAAACTATCAGAGTATAGAAAAGTCATTATTAATGATGTTGTCACCGGGAAAATAAAAATCACAAACTAATGTCACCTCGCCCAAGCGAAAAAGCATTTGAAAATCATTTCTGCCACCAGCTCGAAGAGGCAGGTTATCATCAACGCGACGTAGCCGATGTTGATAAATCCCTGTGCCTCAATTTCAAAGAGTTGGAAGAATTTCTTTCAGACACACAATCGGAAGAAATGAAAGAATTGAAACACGAATTGGGGCAGGAATGGAAAACGATCATCATCAGGCAACTACGCGAAGCATTACAAACCAAAAAGATGTTCGAGATTATTCGTGACGGTATTCAAGTTCATACGAAACATCTATCGTTACTGTATACTAAGCCGGCCGTTGCAAAAGATAAAGATCAACTTCACCGGTACAAAAAAAATCGTTTCACCTTCGTCCGACAATACACATTTGCAGGTCAAGAGTCCTTAGATGTCGTCCTGTTTTTGAATGGAATGGCGTTAGTTACTATTGAATTAAAAAATGAGCCCACCGGACAAAACGTGTTCGATGCTGTTCAACAGTATCTTGAACGCGATCTTTCACTACCGGTATTTACATACCCATTTCTCCATATCGCTGCTGATAACAACAGGGTTAAAACTGCTTCTGAGTTTAAAACTAAAACAGAAGATGACTTTAGTGATTTTAACACCGGTTTACTAAATGTGCAGCCTAAAAATAAAAATGAATATCCCGTCCATTATTTGTATCACGATGTGCTTACAAAAGATTCTCTGCTATCATTTATTGAAACCTTCTTATATAAAAACAAAAAGCGTGAATCAGTATTTCCACGATTCCATCAACGACGTTGCACGGACCGCATCATTGCGGATATAACATCAAAATACCACAAGAGTAAAAGATTAGATCTCAGATATTTGGTTCAACACTCAGCAGGGTCGGGAAAGAGTAATACAATTGTTTGGCTGGTGCAGAGTTTACGAAATTTACATGTGGGTGATAATAAACTGTTTGATAGTATCATTGTTCTTACAGATAGAGTGAATCTTGACGATCAAATATCAAAAGACTTCCGTCAGGCTATTGATCAGGACGGTGTTGCAAAATATGTGCAGCATTCAAGAGAGCTTGCAGATGCGATTAAGAGTGATACGAAGGTCATAGTATCAAAAATGCAGATGTTCACTCCATTGAATACGAATGAATTACTCAAGGGTATTCAATTGGCTAACAAACGATTATGCTTTGTTATAGATGAAAGCCATCGGTCGCAAGAAGGAACGTTGCACGAAACTGTGACTGACACTTTTTACGAACAAGAGGAATTGATTGATAAAATAGCGGAGAAGAAATTTCCTAACGCGGTATTTATTGCTCTTACAGCAACCCCAAGTGATAAAACACTCCGGCATTTTGGTATAAAAGATGGTAAAACGTGGAAAGCGTTTGATGTTTATACGATGGATGAAGCAATCGGCGAAGGATATATTCTTGATGTCGTAAAACACTTATATATGTACGAAACACTGTATGAATTAAATTATAAATATAATAGCGCTAAGGAATACCCACCATTACAGATCTACCGTGCATTAAAACAAAAAGCGTTTGAAGATGATGAACTGATTCAAAACAAGATTGGAATAATACTTTCAATCTTTGAAAATAAATCAGCAATGAAAATAAACGGAATCGCTAAAGCGATGATTGTAACGAGCAGTCGCTTAGCAGCAGCGAAATACAAACTATTTTTGGATAAAGAGCTTGAACAAAGAAAGCTTTCTTACAAAGCATTGGTAGCATTTACCGGGACAGTGGAAATCGACGATAAGAAATACACCGAAGCGAACATGAACGAACCATTGAAAAAATCGCAATCGGAAAAAACGGAGGATGCTTTTGATAGAGACAACGGTATTCGTTTTATTATCGTAGCCAACAAATTCCAGACTGGATTTAATCAACCAAAATTGCATACGATGTTTCTCGATAAAACCGTACGAGATATTAATGCAGTTCAGACGTTGAGCAGATTGAATAGAATATATCCGGATAAAGAGGATACGCTTGTTGTTGATTTCACGGATTCATACGAGGATATAATAAAGGCATTCCAAAAATTCCAAAGTAATGTTGTTAGCCAAAAAAACATCGATCCCGATGATCTCGGCAAGATTTATCTGGATCTACTGAAACGTAATCTCTATACAAAAGCCGATATAAAGGAATGTGTAAGATTAAATGTGAGCGAAAAACCGGAAGATACAGCAGCGCTTTCCGGATTGATGTCTGGTATTAAAGATATGGTAAAAAAGAGATATGAAAAGGATAAAGAAAAAGTCAGAGAAGTAAGAACATTACTCGGCAGGTATTCTTCGATCTTTAATTACGTGAAAACAGTATTCAGTATTGGAGATGTTGAATTAAAAGAATTTAAAATCTTTTGTGACCTCTTGTATCGCTATTTGGATCCAACAATGCGTGCTGAAGAATTAGAAGCCGAACTTCGATATGTTCAAGTGACAAAACGATTGGTCCGAACCGTCGAATATGAACTGGAAGGTGAGCATAAACCCACTACGCCAGTGGGTGACAAAGGTGGAAATGTAACGTATGTTCCCAGATTGGCAACTGTTAAAGAAGTTGTTGATTTAATCAATGAAACATTCAAAGCAATGACTGGCTCGGATGTCGGTATCATTGAAGATTTTATTAATGAGATCATTACCGATGAAGAATTGAAAGCGGATGTTCGGAGTAACATCAGAAATGATAAAGAAGTTATCTTCCGTGATGTGTTACAGCCAAAAATGGAAGAACGATATAGAAATTTTGTATTAGACAGAGCAGCAGACAGATATTCAAAATTGACGCAGGTTGAATTGATGACATTTGTTCAACGCAATGCGTTTCAGATTATGCGACAAAATGCGATATAGGCAAAACTGTGGCAAAAAAGAAAGATAACGAATCGGAAAAAATACAGTTTAAACGAGAGATGATAACTCTCGCCGTGGAAGCTGCAATAGAAAAAAGGAATTTCAAAAAGTTATCTGAAATTGTAGAGCTTGCTGACGAGTATGGTGCTAAAAAATCCTTACGATTTAAAGGATGGATGGAAACAGGACTGTATTATCAACGTGAAGGTCATCATACCGATGCTATCATCGCATTGAGTTCAGCACGTGTTCTACAACTGACCAATCACAAAATACTATCTGCATTATTCCTTAGTTTCAACGAGTTCGTTTCAGAATTCAGAGACAAATTCTCAACCGAGGATTTGAATTCGATGTTGGAAACGATCCAAAACCTTTTGGAATTCTACAAATCAAAAGGGATGTGGACTACACCCTCAATCGAACAGGGGAAACAGATCTTTCGTAGGATCAGTTCTATTAAATTTGATGCAACATCTGCAGTTGAAACTCCTGCTTCTCATAAAGTTGAACGCATTGTAAAAGCACTACGGCAAAACGTTACGATGGAAGAGGTAACGGCAGAATATGCTCGCATTATGGCACCAGTCTTTCTTGATCTCATTGCAAAAGAAATAGACGAAGAACGAGACAAGAAAAAGAAAAAAGAAAAAAAGAAAACCCCGGACGATGAGACAGAATCGTCTGATAAAGAAAAAAAAGAATAGTTATCACTCAGTTTTGAAATGCTTTATTTTTAGAGTGTTCATAACCTTCGTTATCCATGCTCTGCTTACACCTAAATGTCGTGACAACTCTGCTTGATTGCGCACCACACCACTCTGGATGAGTTCTCGGTACTGCTCTGCCATAGCCCTGCGGTCCAGTAGAACCCGCTGTAACCTGCTCTGGGCGGGCTGCGGATATAGAAATCGGCGTGTTAACCGTACAACATCGTCTTGGTCCAACTTCAAATATTTTTGGACTTCGTTCGGATCGACTGCGATCACTTTTTCACCATGTGCCGTTTTATGAATGAAAATAGGCAAAACTACGGAAAATCTTTTTGTATATTGGGATGAATGTCGGAGCCATAAAATCCCGATCATTTGATCGGGATTTTTCATTTTAAAGCTACTTTTGATTCTACTGTTGATAAATCCTTTTCTTGAAAACAGGCCGTAATTAAGTTACATTTCTAACCAGAATGGAATCCGCAGGGAAGGCTTTATGTGCTCAAACTGCGGATTTTTTATAACTACTCTTTCCGAAAGACTTAATGTTCGAACAAACCTTCAAAAATATAGACGATATTCTCCACAAAGATGCTGGATGCAGCAACGAATTAGATTACGTTGAACAAACCTCGTGGATTCTCTTCCTTAAATACCTTGCAGATTTTGAAAAAGATAAAAAGACCTCTGCCGAACTTACCGGAAAACGATATACCGAAATTGTTGAAAAACAATTTCGGTGGGAAGTATGGGCAATGCCCAAAACAAAGGATGGAAAGCTCGATCACCAAAACGCATTGGGCGGAGATGATCTGAAGGATTTTGTTGATCACAAACTATTTCCCTATTTCAAAAAGTTCAAAGCCTCTGCGGAAAGTGCGGATACGATTGAATACAAGATCGGTGAGATATTCAACGAGTTAAAGAACAAACTGCAAAGCGGCTACAACATGCGCGAAGTGATTAACCTTGTTGATGAACTTCGTTTTCAGTCGAGCGCAGAAAAACACGAAATGTCCCATCTCTATGAAGACAAAATTAAGAACATGGGAAATGCCGGACGGAACGGCGGAGAATATTACACGCCTCGCCCGTTAATTAAAACAATTGTGAAAGTTGTTGCGCCGAAGATCGGCGATAAAATCTATGACGGAGCAGTTGGCTCTGCCGGATTTTTGGTGGAAGCGTTCGAGTATTTGAAAGGCTCAAAAGACCTTACTACAAAGGATGCTGAGATACTTCAGAAGAAAACATTTTACGGAAAAGAAAAGAAATCGCTCGCGTATATCATCGGCACAATGAATATGATCTTGCACGGTATTGAAGCGCCGAACATTGTGCATACCAATACTCTTGCAGAAAATATCTCGGACATTCAGGAAAAAGACCGCTACAATATTGTTCTTGCAAATCCTCCATTTGGCGGAAAAGAACGTGCGGAAGTGCAGCAGAATTTTCCGATCAAGACGGGTGAAACGGCGTTTCTCTTTCTTCAGCACTTTATAAAAATATTAAAAGCGGGCGGAAGTGCAGGCGTTGTTATTAAAAATACGTTTCTCTCCAATTCAGATAATGCTTCGGTCAGTTTACGGAAGTTACTGCTCGAAAGCTGTAACCTGCATACTGTGCTCGATCTTCCCGGAGGAACATTTACCGGTGCCGGTGTTAAAACAGTGATTCTCTTTTTTACCAAAGGAGAACCGACACGTAAAGTGTGGTTTTATCAATTAGACTTAGACCGCAATCTTGGCAAGACAAACCCGTTGAGTGAGAACGACCTTGCAGAGTTTATAAAATTGCAGAAGAAGAAAGAAGATTCTGAAAATTCGTGGAGTGTGAAGATTGCCGATGTTGATACAACAACATTCGATCTTTCTGTGAAGAACCCAAACAGAAAAGAAGAAGCTGCATTGCGCTCACCAAAAGAGATTTTGCACGAGATGAAATCTTTAGACGAAAAAAGCGAGCTCATTTTAAACAAAATCAAAAAAATAATCGGATAAATGAAAAACGAAATAGTTTTATATCAATCGGATAAACTTTCTACACATCTTGAAGTCAGAGTAGAAAACGAAACCGTTTGGCTCAACCGTCAACAGATAGCCGTACTGTTTGACAGAGATGTTAAAACCATAGGAAAGCACATCGCCAATGTGTTAAAAGAAGAACTGAAAGGGTTTTCAGTTGTCGCAAATTTTGCGACAACTGCCGCTGACGGCAAAACGTACCAAACCGAACATTATAACCTGGATATGATTATTTCCGTTGGGTATCGTGTTAAATCTCAACGGGGCATTCAATTTAGAATGTGGGCTAATAGTGTGCTGAAAAATTATTTGCTGAAAGGGTATTCCGTTCATCAACGAATAAACCGCTTAGAAGACAATGTGGATGCGTTGAAAAACAAGGTCAACAAAATTGATGTACAAATAAACACCCAAGGAATACCCACACAAGGCGTATTTTTTGACGGAGAGGTGTTTGATGCATACGAACTGTCTTCTAAAATTATACGCTCGGCAAAACAGAGCATTGTACTGATTGACAATTACATTAATGAACGCACCCTTACCCATCTATGCAAAAAGAAAAAAGGGGTAAATGTGCGGCTGCTGACCAAAAGCATTAGTAAACAACTGGCGTTAGACATACAAAAAGCCAACGAACAATACCCGGCAATAAAAGCCCAAGTTTTTAACCAAAGCCACGACCGTTTTTTGATTATTGACAATGCTGAAGTGTACCATTTAGGTGCATCACTTAAAGATTTAGGAAAGAAATTGTTCGCCTTTTCAAAAATGGACAAAAGCTCGGTGGAAAGTATTATGAACTCAATTTCAGGATTGGTATGAAGAAGGGATGGGAAGTAAATAAGTTTGGAGATGTTTGTGACTTTGTTAGAGGTCCGTTTGGTGGAAGTTTAAAGAAAAATATTTTCAAACCACAAGGTTATGCCGTTTACGAACAACAACACGCAATCTATAATCAGTTTGAAGAGATACGATATTTCATTGACAAAAATAAATTCAATGAAATGAAAAGATTTGAATTAAATTCTGGTGACTTGATAATGAGCTGTTCGGGCACTATGGGGAAGGTTGCAATCGTTCCTGATAATATTCAAAAAGGAATTATTAATCAGGCTTTATTAAAACTCACACCTTCAAAACATATTTCAAAGGATTTCTTGAAATTATGGATACAAAGTGAAAGTTTTCAGGAAAGTCTTAAAGCATATTCACAGGGTGCTGCTATTCAGAATGTGGCATCAGTAAAAATATTAAAAAATATTGATATTCATCTTCCACCTCTTCCCGAACAAAAGCGAATTGTTGCAGTGCTGGATGAATCGTTTGCTGCACTTGCCAAAGCAAAAGAGAATGCGGAAAAAAATCTTGAGAATGCGAGAGAATTATTTGAATCTGTTTTAGAAGAAATAATTACCAATCCAAAAGAAAACTGGGAAAGAAAGACACTAAAGGAAATAGCGACCACCTTCAGTCGAGGAAGATCTAAACATCGTCCGCGAAACGAGAAAAAACTATATGGTGGAAAATATCCGTTTGTGCAAACAGGGGACATTAGAAATTCAAACCACTACATTACGCAGTATACTCAAACATATAGTGAAGCAGGACTCGCACAAAGTAAGTTATGGCCAAAAGGAACTATTTGTATAACAATTGCCGCCAACATTGCTGAAACAGGTATTTTAGGATTTGATGCTTGTTTCCCTGATAGCATAATCGGACTTATCGTTAATCCAAAAATAGCCAATGTTGATTTTGTAGAGTTTCTCTTGCAATCATTCAAAGTATATCTTCAAGCAAAAGGAAAAGGAAGTGCTCAAGATAATTTAAATGTTGGATCATTCGAAAATGAATATTTTCCAATACCATCTGTTCCAGAACAACGTTCAATTGTTTCCAAACTTAATGCGCTGTCAGCTGAGACCAAAAAACTCGAAACCATTTATCAGCAAAAACTCTCCGATCTTGAAGAACTAAAAAAATCGTTATTGCAAAAAGCGTTTAATGGAGAGTTGTAATTATCTGTGTGAAAAGAACGTTGATATTTATCAATAAATAGGAGGGAAGTTTATGAAAGTATCAGTCAAACAACTCAGAAAAGAAACAAATAATCCCTTAGAAAGTTATAACCTAAAAATAAGAGAATTTAATACGCTTAGGCGTGAAGAGACGGAGGAAATTGAATCCGTTACCCGGGGAAACATTCTAAACAATACAAACGATGTTCGGGAAACCAGAAAAGAAGCAATTAGAACAAAAAACTTTGAGCCGACAGATTTTGCGTACGAAAGAGCAATTGGCAGAAATGATTCTTTATACAGTAATTTTACCGAGTTGATTGCACTAACAAAGAGGAAAGTTGGGAGAATTGTAATTATCGAAGATGGCAGGAGGACGGGTTATGCCACCGGCTTTATGGTTTCTAATAAACTATTACTAACCAACTGGCATGTATTTAAGTATAAGGATATGGCAGAAGAAAGCGAGATTCAATTTTTCTATGAATATGATTCAGATGGGCACCCCTTAAATCCTGTTATTTTCAAGTTCGACACAAGCGGTTTTTTCAATAATGAGGAATTGGATTATTGTTTTGTAGAAATAAAACCAACAGATGTTACCGGTAAGGTTTCGTTGGAGAGTATTGGTTACTTATATCTTGATAAAACTCTGGGCAAAATTGGAGAAGTAGATGTCGAAAAATTAAACATTATACATCACCCGCAAGGCGACTATAAACAAATTTCCATAAGAGAAAATACCTTCACAGGAATTGAGCCGACGAAGATTTTCTATAAAACTGATACTGCACAGGGAAGCAGCGGCAGTCCTGTATTTAATGATCAATGGCAGGTCGTGGGCTTGCATCACAAAAGTATCGCCAAGATGAGCGAAGATGGTAAGGATTATCTGGACAAGAATGATCAGGTAATACCCATTGTAGATGATAAAATTGATAGTGCACGCGTGGTCTGGTTGAAAAATGAAGGTATAAGAATAAGCGTGATATTAAATCACCTGTTGAAGAAAAATCCGAATGACAATTTGGTAGCGGGACTTAACATTCCTCCCCCGAAAGAATCGTTATACTTTACTGCAAATGCTGCCGATAATCTTCCGATGAAAGCAATAGTGTCTTCTTCGGTAGTTGATGAAAATAAGAACATCAATATCAATGTGCCCGCTGGTCTCTTAAATTCTGATAAATCTATTGAAATAAGTTTATCAAGCAAGCATATCAGTACCAGTGGTCGTTTGGAAAGA
The DNA here is from genome assembly GCA_030679145.1 of Bacteroidota bacterium. Lineage (GTDB taxonomy): Bacteria > Bacteroidota > Ignavibacteria > UBA10030 > UBA8401 > UBA8401. Next base: position 49,151 of record JAUXTU010000005.1, read on the forward strand.
GACAAGACGTCAACTACTGAAATAAGTGAACTATTCCTTGAAGTTGCCAAAGCAGAAAAAGAGGGAAAAGTTGATTTTAGTAAATGCAAAGGTTATGACCCTAAATTTTTGGGGGTTGATATACATTTGCCACAACCTAAGGGAAATATTAAAAAACAAATTGCTAGATTAAACCACACTGAAGAAATAGAGTTAAAATATTTTAAATATAGTGTCATATTTAATGCAGTAACTCATATGGCATTAATCAGTGCGGTCAATGTTGAAGGTGATGAAGATAAAAGAAAGGACAATAGCAAACGCAACGATGATTGGTTAAGGGACAATCGAATAGATACAGAATCTCAATTGACCGACAAGTTTTATGCAAAGTCAAAATTTGACAAGGGACATATGAGTCGTTTCGAAGATGCCAATTGGGATAACACAAAAAAAGAAGCATTTCGTAATGGAATTTTCACTTGCTTTTATACGAATGCGTGTCCACAGGCTGTAAAACTTAACCGCGCTGGAGGTTTGTGGGGAAAACTTGAAAAAGCAGTATTGGAAAAGGGTGTAAAAAAACAAGAAGGAAAACAGATGAGAATATCTGTATTAAACGGTCCAATTTTTGACGATAAAAAAAATAAGGTATTTAAAGGGTTTCAAATACCAATGGAGTTTTTCAAAATAATATTGTGGCCGAACGATAAAAACCAACTCAGAGCAACGGCATTTAAACTCTCTCAGGAATTACTTGTAAATGATATTAAGTTTGATGAAAGCATGCATCTTGATGAAGAAGCATTGGATATTGACAAAGACATCACATTTAAACATTATCAATGCAGTATTAAGAGCTTAGACACCTTGACCCACATAGATTTCAAACATTTGGAACAATACGATACTTTTAAAGCGAAGAACGGTGGAGAAGAAAACCTAATTGTAGATACAGAGGCAATCATCTTATAATCAATAAAATTTGAAAATGAACGAATCCGAAACACGAGCAGAACTTATTGATCCCGCGCTGAAAGCGAGCGGCTGGGGAGTTATTGAAGGGACGAAAGTTCTCCGCGAATACAACATTACCGCAGGTAAAATACAAACCGGCGGCATTCGTGGAAAACCTCTTATTGCCGACTATGTATTGGTGTATAACAATCGCAAGCTCGCTGTCATTGAAGCAAAAAGCGATGAACTGGAAGTTGGTGAAGGAGTAGCTCAGGCAAAAAACTATGCTGAAAAAATGCATATCAATTTTACCTACGCCAGCAATGGAAAAGAGATCTATGAGATTGTCATGAATCCGAACAAGGAAAAGTTAGTTGCTTCCTTCCCAACCCCGGATCAGTTATGGAAAAGAACATTTGAAAAACAAAATGATTGGTTAGAGAAGTTCAACAACGTTCCGTTTGAAGATGTCGGTGGAACCAAAAGCGCGCGTTACTATCAGGAAATTGCAATCAATAATGCAATGACTGCAATTGCCGAACAGAAGCAGCGAATCTTACTGACACTTGCAACCGGAACAGGAAAGACATTCATTGCATTTCAAATCGCTTGGAAATTATTTCATACTCGATGGAATCTGAATCGCGATGGTGGACGTAGACCACGAATCCTTTTTCTTGCCGACAGAAATATTTTAGCAGATCAGGCATACAACGCATTCTCTACATTTCCCGAAGATGCTCTCGTTCGTATTAAGCCAAATGAAATTAGGAATAATGGACGAGTTCCAATGAATGGTAGTATCTTCTTTACCATCTTCCAAACTTTTATGTCTGGCAGCGATGACCATGGCAATCCCGCACCGAATTTCGGCGAATATCCCAAAGATTATTTTGATTTCATCGTCATCGATGAATGTCATCGCGGCGGTGCAAATGATGAAAGCAATTGGCGGGATATAATGGATTATTTTTCTCCTGCTGTGCAGCTTGGTTTAACTGCAACCCCAAAGCGCGACCATAACATTGATACCTATAAATATTTTGGCGATCCGGTGTATATCTATTCTCTGAAAGAAGGAATTAATGATGGATTTCTTACGCCGTTCAAAGTAAAACGAATACAAACATCGATTGATGAATATTTTTATACATCGGATGATACTGTTGTTGAAGGTGAAGTTGAAGAAGGGAAAATTTATACTGAACCTGATTTTAATAAAGTTATTGTCATTAAAGAACGCGAGGCAAAACGAGTTAAGTTGTTTCTATCCGAAGTGAATCAGGAAGAAAAGTCGATAGTATTTTGTGCGAATCAAGATCATGCGGCGGCGATAAGAGATTCAATTAACGACCAAAAAGAAAGTACAAATCCACATTACTGTGTTCGTGTTACTGCAAATGACGGTGAACAAGGAGAACAATATTTGCGGGAGTTTCAAGATAACGAAAAGACAATTCCCACGGTTCTCACCACGTCGCAGAAACTTTCTACCGGTGTTGATGCGCGTAATATTCGCAATATTGTGTTGATGCGTCCAATTAGAACAATGATAGAGTTTAAACAAATTATCGGACGCGGAACACGATTATTTGATGGAAAAGAATATTTCACCATTTATGATTTTGTTGGAGCGTATCAACACTTTTTTGATCCTGATTGGGATGGCGTGGTAGATGATGATGGTTCAGAAAATCCGCCGAAAGTAAAAGAACCAAAACCACCATACGAAGGAGAGATTCTTGTTGATCCGATTGATGGTGAGAAACCGCGAAGAATAAAGATCAAATTACGTGATGGAAAAGAACGGGAAATACAACACATGGTGTCAACATTCTTTATGAATGCTGACGGCAATCCAATCTCCGCCGAAGAATTTTTGAAAGCATTGTTTGGAGAGCTGCCAAAGTTCTTTCAGAATGAAGAAGAACTCCGAAATCTATGGTCTAATCCTGCAACACGAAAAGCACTTCTTGAAAAGTTAGCTGATGCTGGATATGACAAAGAAAAATTGTCAACACTTCAAAGACTTATCAATGCTGAAAAGAGTGACCTTTTTGATGTGTTGGAATATGTTTCGTTTGCTTTAGAACCAATCACGCGCGAGCACCGAGTAAATCTTGCCCAAGCAGCTATTTATAACGGATTGGATATAAATCAGAAAGAGTTTTTAGAATTTGTCCTTTCAAAATATATCGAAACCGGTGTGGAAGAACTTGATCAGGAGAAGCTGCCGAGTCTATTGCAATTAAAATATCACGCTCTCAGTGATGCGGCGGCAAAATTAGGCGGAGTTGATAAGATTAGAGATACATTTATAGCGTTTCAAAAAAGTTTGTATGCGAATTATGCGGGAGTGTAATTTTTTTTATCAATCACTATTTTTTAATCTTGTCCCCAAACTCAGTTTGGGAGATTTTGTTTTAAAGAAACCCGGTTTCACATTATAAATATTCTTCTTACATTTTCTCAAGTTGATTAAACTTTTTGCAATTCCAAAAAATGATAAATATACAATTGAGGAGTTAAAATAATGAGATGCAAATTATTTATCACAATGCTATTTTTTTCTGTAAGTCTGCATGCGCAAAAGTTTGAAGGGCTTGCTAAGACACCTCCCATGGGTTGGAACAGTTGGAATAAATTTGCCTGTAACGTTGATGAAAAATTGATTCGTGAAATGGCGGATGCCATGGTTTCAAACGGCATGAAAGATGCCGGTTATGAGTATATCGTAATCGATGATTGCTGGCAGGTTTCCCGTGATGAAAATGGAAATATTGTGCCCGATCCAGATCGCTTTTCTTCCGGTATGAAAGCTCTTGCTGATTATATTCACTCAAAAGGTTTGAAATTTGGTTTGTATTCTTGTGCAGGCAGCAAGACTTGCGAAGGGAGACCAGGCAGCCGTGGATACGAATATCAGGATGCTAAAGCGTATGCCTCATGGGGTATTGATTATCTGAAATATGATTTTTGTAATACCGATTCCCAAAAGGCAGAGGGAGCGTACAAGACAATGCGCGATGCATTATTTGCGGCTCAACGTCCCATTGTTTTCAGCATTTGCGAATGGGGAAGTACCGAACCCTGGACATGGGCTAAAAATGTAGGACACCTTTGGAGAACCACTAGTGATATTATGAATTGCTGGGACTGTAAAGTAAATTGGGGAGGCATGGGCTGGACATTGATTTTGGATAAAAATGCAGAACTTGGAAAATACGCTGGTCCCGGAGGTTGGAACGACCCCGATATGCTCCAAGTCGGAAATGGAGTTTTAACAGATGCGGAATCCCGTTCACATTTTACCTTGTGGTGTATGATGGCAGCGCCGCTGATTTTAGGCAACGATATCCGATCAATGACACCGGCTATTAAAGAGATATTAACAAACAAAGAAATAATTGCTTTAAATCAGGATGCATTGGGAAAGCAAGGATACAAGTGGTGGACTCTTGATGGCAAGATTGAACTTTGGATCAAACCACTTTCTAATGACGAAGTTGCTTTATGTTTTTTCAATAGGAGCGATGGTGTTAAAAATATTGATTTCGATTGGAACAAATATTTTAGCAATCTTAACGGCAAGACCTACAATGTTACCGATAAGATGAACATCCGTGATGTATGGCTCAAAAAAGTTATCGGAACAACAAAAAACAATTTGAAGGCGACAATTCAAGCCCATGATGTATTCACTATCAAATTGAGCAAATAGTTGAGACATATGAAAAATTGGTTGTCTATTGTCATTCTGAACGAAGTGAAGAATCTCGTTATTATTTTTGAGTGAAAAGGCAAGATTCTTCGTCGCTTTGCTCCTCAGAATGGGCATAATAGTCATTTAGTGTTGCTATTTTTGCCAGGTACAAAATAAAAATACCATTTAAAATAAGCATCGCGATGATGTAGAGCGAGTCCGCGATGGTGACGATAATGTT
>JAUXTU010000017.1 GCA_030679145.1 Bacteroidota bacterium
TGCTTTCGATTCTGCTGCCGGTGCAGCCGGTACAGCAAATTGTGTTTGGGGCATCGCCATTTGATATGGTGACCCTGCAACAACATTTTGCGGTGCAGATTTTGTAATTCTAATTTTTTGTCCTTTTTCCTCTACCTCTATCTCATTCACATTACTTTTTTCGATCAACTCTAACAATTGCTTAACATATTTTAAGTCCATTGACTCTCCAAAAAATAAATGGATGATAACGAAGAAATGGCTACTGCTTTACCCGTTCCAAATATTGACCCGTACGAACATCAACTTTAATAATATCCCCTTCGTTGATGAAGAGAGGAACATTGACCATTCCCCCCGATTCTACTTTTGCAGGTTTTGTTGCACCGGTTGCAGTGTCCCCTTTAACACCGGGACCCGTTTCTGTAACTTTGAGATTTACATTGAATGGAAGTTCCGCAGCAACAGGAACTGTTCCGTCGAACATAATTTCAACGATCTCTCCTTCTCGTAAAAATTTTGCACCTTCTCCAAGCAATGATTCTTCTACCGGAATCTGTTCAAATGTTTCCTGATCCATAAAATTGTAACTCTGCCCGTCGTGATAGAGATATGAATATTTCTTCCTCTCAACTCGAACAACTGTTATTTCTTCACCGGAACGAAAACGGTTCTCCACAAGTCGTCCGTGACGCATATTTCTCATCTTTACCTGATAAAATGCTCGAAGGTTTCCTGGTGTGCGGTGTTGGTGCTCTTCTACAATGTGTAATTCATTGTTGAAACGAATGAAAATTCCATTCTTAAGATCTGCGGTAGTTGCCATATAATATCGTAAATTCCTTTAGAGCGTGTGTGAAAATAGAGTTTCAAGACGTTTCAATCTTCATTTTTTAGATCAAAAACCGAAACCATCATTCAGAGAACGCTAATTCTCACACACGCCCTTTACTTTAAGCTAAAATTGAATGATTTTATAACAAAAGTTAATAAATATACCCAGAATGACCAAGATAGTCAAGGAAAGGTAATGGCTTAAATAAAAAACCACGTCATGCCGAACTTGTTTCGGCATCTTAACATTAGGAAAGATGCTGACATTCGTCAGCATGACGATTTTTATTTCCAAATTAAGTTACAAGTCAAGGAAAGTTCCGTTATGCAGATTAATAGAGCAGAAGACAGAAGTCAAAAGTTAAAAGTTAAAAGTGAGAAGTCCAAAGTTGGAAGCCTGGGGATGGTTGGTTTTTGGATTTTGATGTTTGGAATTTCCCTTACTGGATGTAATTCTCAACAAACAAAATCGTATGATAAATCTACACTCATTACCTACGCTGAGTTGACGCTGTTGTATGAAAAAGAAAAAATGGTGAACAAACAGACCGATTCGTCGTACGTGATTAAAGTGAATGAATTTTTTGCAAGCAAAGGTTTGCAGCAGGATGAATTCAAAAGGAGAATTGAAACTATATCTCAAAACGACGAGGAATGGAAGATTTTTATTCAGGATGTTTCTACTGCGATGGATAGTTTGAAGCGGAGTGAGGTGGAAAAGTAGATTGTGATATACAATCATCAGCATTTGTAGATTTCCATATTTCCTTTTTAGTCTTAATAATTAAAGACATTATTGTTGTTCTCATATATTGGAGAAAAAATGAAAAAAATCAATGTTTTTTTATCAGGTTTGTTTTTAACTCTGTTGTTGGTTGGAAATTCTTTTTCACAAAGCAATAAAACTGACCTATTAGGTTATCAAGAATTTACATGGGGTTCTTCTCGTAATACAGTTGAATCAATCTTGAAAAAGCAAAAATCTAAAATAATTTCCTCGAAAAAATCGGAAATTGAAATAGAATCAAAAATTGAAATCAATGATTTCCCGTCATCAATTAACGTAACAAAAAGATTCTTTTTTGTAAATAATGCTTTCGCAAACGTGGTTGTAATGTATAATAAATCAATTTCGATTACACGAACAAAGAGAATTTATGATAACTTTTTTTCTCAACTTAATAAAAAATATGGAGTTGCAGATCAAGATTCGATTATTGATAAAGGTACAGTATTGGTACGTTTCTCTGTTTGGAAATTCAAAAGTGGACATATTTTATTGCGATCGATAGAATTATCTGAGGATAGTGCACTTAAAGAAATTGAAAATGTTTCAATAGTATATGCTAATAAAGATTTAACTGAAAAAGAGGAAAAGGATAGAGAAAAGAAAATATTAAACGAATTTTAGAATTTCATAAATTATACAGTAAAATTTTTCAGTAAAAAATTTTAATCCAACTATTTGGCACATGGCAAGAGAGTAGTTCTTTTATGTTATCCGATTAAATAAACTTATGGCTAAACTCTTTAGAGATATCGATGAAATATTGCCTTATATGAAAACCACGGCAGTTCCTACAGAATTCCTAACTGAAATTGGTAGGGTTACAGTGAACTTTGCGATTTTAGAAAGAGAATTATCTTTTTTAGTTGAAAAGGTTTTGGATAACACAGAAAAAATTTCATTAGTCAGTACAAGTGAACTATCATTTCGTTTACTGGTATCGTTAGCTACAGCATTAGTAAAAGAAATTGCGTCAATTGAGAAGGCGCAAGAATTTTCAAAATTGACAACCTTTTTGCTGGAATTGGAAACCAAAAGAAATAATATTATACATTCTTTGTGGGGTTCATCTTCTGAAAAAGTTATTCGATCAAAATATACTTCAAAGATCAAACACGGTCTTAGGTTTCAGCGTGAAGAACTGAAAGTTGAAGATATTGAAAAAATCGCATTAGATATTTCTTTGGCTGCCTATAAAGTTTCTATTTTCAATCATAAAGTTAAAACCGTCCTAAGCTAACAATCATTTTGACTCAAAACAACCCACTCAAAAAAACCTAAACCACTTCCCCCATCACAAACGGCTTCTCTTTTTTACTCTTTAACAACCATACCATCGCATCAACATTCTCTTTATCAACGATAAAGATCAACCCAACACCAAGATTAAATGAGTGTGTCATATCGTATTCCGGTAGTTGCCTTACGGTTTAAAACAGACATCCCCGAAATCTCAGCTTGTCCGCCTTCGGCGGAAGATTTCGGGGATGTCGAAACTACTATACAGCAGAAACCTGATATGATAACGGTTTATACTTTGGCTGGGGAATTTGTTTTTTATGTTTCTTCGCGCTTAGAAGCCAAGCATTTTTGGCAGCAAGGACTTCACGCAATGCGTCATACGGTGAATCCCCAAAGGCAGAGCAATGTCGTAAATCCGGTATATCAGCAATATACCCGTGGTCTTCTTCGCTGTAAAAGATGTTAATGTGATAATCCTTCATAAAATTCTTTTTGTCTTAGCGGCTTTGTGTGAGATTTATTAAACCACTTCCCCCATCACAAACGGTTTTTCGCTTTTACTCTTTAATAACCGTATCATTGCATCAACATTCTTTTTATCGACAATGAATATCAATCCAACGCCAAGATTGAATGTGCGGGTCATATCATATTCCGGCACCTGTCCAACGGATTGGATCAGATCATAAATAAACGGACGCTGCCAGGCAAACCAATCGATCTTTAATTTCAATCCTTTGGGAAGAATGCGCATTGTGTTGCCAATAATTCCTCCGCCGGTAATATGCGACATTCCTTTTGCAAGATTTTTATTTGTCACAGCTTGAATTGGTTTTAAGTACGAACGATGCACAGCAAGAAGGGCATCGCCAAGTGTTCCGTTCAATTCAGCAAATTTTTTCTTCAACGAAATCTTAGGAATCAAAACATGGCGAGCAAGTGAATATCCATTCGTGTGGAGTCCGGCAGAAGAAAGACCAATCAACACATCACCTTTTTTGATATTCTTCCCATTCACAATTTTCTTTTTATCAACCACACCGACGATCGTTCCGGCAATGTCAAATTCTCCTGCAGGATAAAAGCCGGGCATTTCTGCCGTTTCGCCGCCGATAATAGAGCATCCATTTTCTTTACACGCTTTTGCAAATCCGTTGATCACTTGTTCGGTAACGGTTGGGGCAAGTTTTCCGGTCGCAAAGTAATCCATAAAATACAACGGAGCAGCACCGCAGACTGCGATATCATTTACGCAATGATTCACCAAGTCTTGTCCAACGGTGTCGTATCTCTTCATTGCAAAAGCGATCTTCAGCTTTGTTCCAACGCCGTCAACACTTGAAACCAATACCGGTTCTTTTAGTTTTGGAAATTTTGCTTCGTAAAATGCTCCAAACATTCCAATATCGGTGAGAACATTTTTGGTAAAGGTTGAACGGACTGATTTTTTGATACGCCGAACAACTTCTTCGCCAGCATCAATATTAACGCCTGCTTTTTTATATGTTTGAGCCAATTGATGTTCCTTTCATAGTTGCATAAGAATATAAAAAAAATTAAGTTATATAAGAAATTATGAAAGGATTCCACATGACGGAAACGAAGCAAAAAGCAATTGATCTCATCAAGTCGCTCCCTGACCAATCAACGATTGATGATATTATCAGCGAATTGCATTTCAAAATTCAGGTTGACACTGGATTGCAGCAGCTTGATAATGGAAAAGGAATTCTGCATTCAGAAGTTGAAAAACGATTTGAAAAATGGCTGACAAAATAAGATGGTCACCTCGGGCATCCGATGATCTGGAAGCAATTTGTAATTATATTGCCCGTGATTCGGAGCGTTATGCTGCAATTTTTGTTCAAAACGTATTCCAAATCATCAACCATATTCCTCACTTTCCTCTTTCCGGCAGAATTGTCCCTGAATACAATAATGAAAATCTTCGCGAAAAAATATTCGGAAATTATAGAATCGTTTATAGACTTAAGAATGAAATAATTGAAATTGTAGCGATTCATCATGGCGCAAGAATTTTCACAATATAATCCCTTCTTGTAAAACTTTTCAATTGTGGCTATATTGTTCCACTATGAAAATGATAGCTCTCCTTCACTCAAACAAAAAGATCCGCGCAAACAACATCTTTTGCGTCGGTCAAAATTATGCCGACCATGCAAAAGAAATGGGGGGCATTCCGCAAAAGGAACCGATCATTTTCTTGAAGCCGACTTCTGCAATCATTGAGAATGGAGAAAAAATTGTCATCCCCAAAATGTCGAACAATGTTCATCACGAAGTTGAATTGACCGTGTTGATCGGCAAACAAGGGAAAAATATTCCACAATCTGAAGCATTGAATTATGTTGCCGGCTACGGAGTCGGTTTGGATATGACAATGCGCGATAAACAGTCCGAAGCAAAGAAAGCCGGAAATCCCTGGGCGGTTGCGAAAGGATTTGATACATCGGCGGCACTCTCTCCTTTTATAGAAGCATCAAAAATTTCAAATCCGCAAGATTTGGAAATCAAACTTAGTGTCAATGGGACTTTGCGGCAACATTCCAACACAAAGAATATGATCTATACAATTGACGTTCTCATTTCATACCTATCTTCGGTCTTTACGCTGGAAGAGGGAGATATTATTTATACCGGAACACCGGAAGGGGTCGCTCAAGTTGTTGCGGGTGATGTTCTTATTGCGGAAATTCCGGGAGTCGGCATGTTACAACATTCTGTTCTATGAAAAAATTTTCTACCCTAAAACAAGTCCTTAGAATATTGAAGGGTAACCAAATCTTTCAGATGACGGTTGCCATTCTCATCGTCATTAATGTTACCGCCGCAATTGTTTATTTTTTTGAACACAGAAGCAATGCAGAACAATACAAAAATTACGGCGATGCGTTATGGTGGTCGATCGTAACTGTAGCAACGGTCGGGTATGGAGACATTGTACCAAAGACAGAACTCGGAAGGATCTTTGCATCGCTGACAATTCTCAGCGGCGTTATTTTAATTTCACTCTTTACCGCAACCATTTCATCGGTGTTTGTTGCGCGAAAAATTAAGGAGAGCCAAGGCTTGCAGGATATCGACTTCACAAAGCATACACTTATCTGCGGATGGAACGCACAGGTCGAAGATGTTCTTCGAATTTTTGACCGTTATCAAAATAAACAGATGCAGATCGTTCTGGTGAATGATGCACCGCCGGATAAGATCGAAGCGGTCATCAACGCGTATCAGAATATTGAAATAAAATTCGTCCGCGGAGATTTTTCCCGTGAAACGATTTTGAACCGTGCAAATGTTAAGTTTGCTTCGGATGCAATTGTCGTCCCTGATGCCGGAAGTGTCGGTGCGGATGAAAAGACATTGCTGTCCATTCTTACGATGAAAAGTCTCAACCCAAAATTAAAAGTGTGCGCTCATATTCTTAACAAAGAAAACCGCCAGCACATTAAACGAGCAAATGCGGATGAAGTAATTGTGAGCGATCAACATACGGCATTCTTCCTTGCAAATAATATATTGTATCCGGGCGCAGCGCAGGTTGCCAGTGAAATGTTGGATTATGAACGTGGAAACGATGTTCACAGAATTGCTGTGCCGGAAACTTTCATCGGAAAAACATTCGGCGAATTGTATATTGATTTCAAAAAAACAAAGAACTGGACGATTCTTGGCTTGGTGAACGAAGAAGAGACCGTGAACTTAAGCGACATTCTTTCCCACGATACATCGGCGATCGATGCATTCATCGAGCGGAAATTCCGTGAAGCCGGAATTAATGTTGCAGAAAAATCGGGCACACGTGTTCAGGTCAATCCACCGTTTGATTATATTCTACAGAAAAAAGATATTGCAGTCATCCTCGGGACATTAGAATGAAAACACTTGATATAGAATTTTTAGAAAAGATCCCGTTATTTGTTGGATTACAGAGATCGGAAATGGAGCAAATCCGTTCCATTATGACAGTTCGAACGATCATTGAAGGATCATTCATCATCAGAGAGAATGAACAAGGGCACGAAATGTTCATTCTTTTAGATGGAGAAGTTGAAGTCTCCCGCACACTCTTGCTAAAGATATCCGGCAGCGGAATGGATCAGCGTGATAAATTATTGAACAAACTGACTGCGAATGATTACGCATTTTTTGGTGAAATGGGATTATTCGACGAAAAATATGAACGTTCTGCAAGTGTTATTGCAAAAACGCGATGTTCTGTTGCAGTTCTGGAAAGAGATACGTTTTTTAAATTGGCTGAAAGTGATAAAGGAATTGGATATGTTATTCTAAAGAATATTCTAAAGATCGTTAGCGACAGACTTGAAAAAACCTCAAAGGATGTTTTGAAACTAACAACTGCATTGAGTTTAGCGCTGGAACGGTAATAGAAATTTTAAAAAGAAACTTACAAAATCCCGCCAAAAAGCGGGATTTTTTGTCCATTTTTTTTTATTTTGTTGTAATCTATAATGGAAAAGCCTCGTGTTTATATTGATACTTCTGTTTTTGGCGGTTGTTTTGAACCGGAATTTGAGATTTGGTCGAATGGTTTGATGGATGATTTTAAAAATGGAATTTATTCCCCCGTAGTTTCGCAAGTAGTAGCAAATGAAATTTCCAAAGCACCCTCGTTTGTTAAAGCAAAGTATGCTGAACTATCGATCTATAATTTGGAAATTTTGCCGCTTACAAATGAAGTGTATTCACTTGCGGAAACATATAAATTGAAACAAATTCTTTCACCAAAATATTTTGAAGACCTACTGCATATTGCAATCGCAACAATTAATAATATTGACATTCTCGTCAGTTGGAATTTTAAACATATTGTCCACTTTGAAAAAATAAAACTATTTAATGCTGTAAACTTAGAGTTAAGCTATAAAACAATAAATATCTTTTCTCCAAGGGAGGTAACTACGTATGAAAAAGAAAATTAATGCTGTTGAAATGGTTCGAAAGATAAGAGATGCGAACTATGAAATTATTAAAGATATGAAACCAGATGAAGTGATAGCATATTTTCAAAAATCAAGCGATGAGTTTCACAAATCACTAAAGAAAGTAGCTGAACCAAAAGCGAAATACAGAACATCAAAATCGTAAATTATTCGAATGACTGAATTACCAAAACAATATAATCCTCAAGAATCAGAAGATAAGATCTATCAACGATGGGAATCGAACGGATTTTTCCACGCACAAATCAATCCCGATAAACAAGCACACACCATTGTCATTCCCCCGCCAAACATCACCGGCATTTTACACATGGGTCACATTCTGAACAATACGCTTCAGGATGTGTTCACTCGGTGGAAACGGATGCAGGGATTCGAAGCATGCTGGATTCCCGGAACTGACCACGCAGGAATTGCAACTCAAAATGTCGTCGAAAAAGCATTGCGTAAAGAAGGAACATCGCTGCGCGAACTTGGACGAGAAAAATTTCTTGAGCGTGTTTGGGACTGGCGGACACAATACGGCGGAACGATCAACAAACAATTACGAAAGCTCGGCATCTCGTGCGATTGGGAGCGTGAGCGCTTTACGATGGATGAAGGACTTTCCAATGCTGTAAAGGAAGTGTTCGTCCAGCTCTTTGACAAAGGATTGATCTACAAAGGAAAATATATCGTCAATTGGTGTCCGCGTGAACAGACAGCATTGAGCGATGACGAAGTGAACGGAGTTGAAAGCAAAGGTCATCTCTGGCATATCAAATATCAAATTGAAAATTCCGATGAATTCATTATTGTTGCAACAACTCGTCCCGAAACAATGCTCGGCGATACTGCTGTAGCAGTAAATCCAAAAGACGAACGTTATAAAGATCTTGTCGGAAAAAATGCGATCGTTCCAATTGCGAATCGATCAATTCCAATTGTTGCAGATGATTTTGTCGATCCCTCATTTGGAACCGGAGCAGTGAAAGTAACACCAGCACACGATCCGAACGATTATCAAACAGGAATTCGTCTAAATCTTCCCCAAATAATAGTAATGGATACTTCGGCAAAAATGAATAATAATGTGCCGCCGAAATATCAAGGGCTTGATCGATACGAATGCCGTCGGGAATTATTGCGCGACCTGGAAAATACGGGGCACTTAGTAAAGACCGAAGATCACTTGCACAATGTCGGGCATTGTTACCGTTGCGACACGGTGATCGAACCATATCTTTCCGACCAATGGTTTGTGAAGATGAAACCATTAGCAGAGCCGGCGCTAAAAGTTGTGCTTGATGGAACAATAAAATTTTATCCGGAGCGGTATACTAAAACTTATGAGAATTGGATGACCAACATTCGAGATTGGTGTATATCTCGCCAATTGTGGTGGGGTCATAGAATTCCTGCATATTATTCTCCCGACGGAAATGTTACAGCTGCACGCTCATTAAATGAAGCATTTGAAAAATTAAAAATTAAAAGTCCGAATATTAAGAAAGAAGAAATCCGCCAAGATGACGATGTGCTCGACACATGGTTCTCATCCTGGCTCTGGCCTTTCTCCGTCCATAACTGGCCTGAAGAGACCGATGAACTGAAATATTTTTATCCGACCGATGTTCTTGTAACTGCGCCGGATATTATTTTCTTTTGGGTAGCACGAATGATCATGGCTGGTTTGGAATTCAAAGGTGAAGTTCCTTTCAAACATGTGTACTTCACAAGTTTAATTCGTGATGCTCAAGGACGGAAGATGAGCAAATCGCTCGGCAATTCTCCCGATCCGATCGATGTGATACAAACGTACGGTGCCGACGCATTGCGATTTACTGTTCTCTTCATCGCTCCCGTCGGACAAGATGTTCTCTATGATAATGAGAAATGCGAGATCGGCAGAAATTTTGCGAATAAGATCTGGAATGCCGGACGCTTTTTAATGATGCATAGAGATCAATTAACAATTGGCAACGAACAATTAACAATTGTAGGTTCGCAAAATTCAACTGATCTTACAGACCAATGGATTTTATCGCGATTCGGTTCAACCGTACGCGATGTTACAAAAGCAATGGATGAGTTCCGTGTGAATGATGCGGTGAAATTACTGTATGAATTTCTTTGGAAAGATTTCTGTGATTGGTATGTTGAGTTCGTAAAGAACAGATTACAGGAAACTTCCGATCAGCATTTAAAACGTGCAATCATCAATCGTGCATTGAAGATCTACGAAGAGACGTTGAAAATGCTTCATCCATTTATGCCGTTCGTTACGGAAGAGATTTACCAGCATCTCGCTGATCGAAAACCGGATGAAACAATCATGCGTACAATGATTCCGCAGATTTCGCAGATAGAATTGCAGATTGATAATGATATTGAAAAACAGATGGATTTTCTGCAAAATGTCATTACGGCTGTCCGGCAAATACGAAGTGAGATGAATATCTCATATTCAAAGAATATAGACTTTGTAGCAAGCTGTCACGATTTTGATAAAATGACCATCCTTGAAAACAACAAAAACTCACTTCAGAAACTTCTGAAACTTGAGAATATCAGCATAGGGATGGCGCTTCCAAAACCTGGATATGCTGCAAGTTCAGTCGTAAATGGTCAAGAAATTTTCATTCCATTAAAAGGAATAATTGATACCGGCATTGAACGTGATCGATTACAAAAGGAGATCGATCGGCTTGAAGGACAGTTGCACGGAGTGATGGCAAAGTTGAACAATGACAATTTCGTCAGCAAAGCTGCTCCGGAAGTTCTCGACAAAGAAAAAAATAAACAGCAAAACTTTGAACAAACGATTCAGAAACTGAAAGTTAATCTGGAGCAGCTTTTTGGATAATAAAACGCAAAATACAAAGCACGGTCAAACAGTAATTGACCGTGCTTTTTTATTTTCTGAATTGCAGAAAGAACATACGGTTCTCTTGGAATCATCGCGTCAAGATGAGAAGAATAACAAGAATCTATTGTTCTCCTCTCCTATCGCTATTCTTTCAGCTAATAATCTGTCTGAAATTCCAATGCTCTTCGCTTCGATTGAAAAGCACATTAAAAATAAAAAGTGGATTGCAGGTTACATAAGCTATGAGTGCGCGTATCATTTTGAGAGTAACATTGTAGATAATTTTCATAATAATTCCTCCTTTCCTTTACTGTGGTTTGGTGTATACGACTCACCGGTTCAAATTCAAAAAGAGAGTTTGGATGTAATCATTCCCGACTCACAATCAAGAATTGAAAATCCTCGGCTGCTCATCGATGATCAATCCTATAAAAAGTCGATCGAACAGTTGAAAGAGTATATTGTCAATGGCGATACGTATCAAGTTAATTTCACCAATCGATTTGAGTTTGATATTACCAGTGATGCCGCAGAGTTATATTTCTCGTTGCGAAAAAAACAACACGTTCCATACGGAGCGTTTATCAATTTAGGCAATGCTCAAATTCTATCCTTTTCACCGGAATTGTTTTTCAAAAGAAACATTAATTCGATTTCAACGAAGCCAATGAAAGGAACTGTTAAACGAGGCAGAACGCTGGATGAAGATTACGCCAACGAAGAATGGCTCCGCAATGACGAGAAGAATAGAAGTGAAAATCTAATGATCGTTGATCTGTTGAGGAACGATATTGGGAGAATTTGTGAAACAAGTTCAGTTGAAGTTGAAAATATGTATTCCATTGAACGGTATGAAACGGTCATTCAAATGACATCAACCGTCACCGGTTTGCTAAAGACAAACACTTCGTATTACGATATTTTTAAATCACTATTCCCTTGTGGGTCAGTTACGGGTGCTCCAAAGATCCGAACGATGCAGATAATCAATGAATTAGAAAACCATCGTCGAGGCGTGTATTGCGGAGCAATCGGATTTATTTCTCCCGATAACGAAGCGGTATTTAACGTTGCAATTCGTACCATAGAATCACAAAATGGAAAAGGAACAATGGGAGTCGGAAGTGGTATCGTATCCGATTCCGAACCTCATCAAGAACTGGAAGAATGTAAATTAAAAGCTGCATTTTTACTGAATGATGAGCCGGATTTTCAATTGCTTGAGACAATTTTATGGGATGGGAAGTTTATATTTTTCGATAATCATTTAATGCGAATGAAGAATTCGGCAGATTATTTTTCGTTCGATTTTCAACAAAACAAAATCTTTGATGCTATTTTTTTAGCTGAGCGTTCATTTGATCGCCGAAAAAAATATCGTGTACGCCTTTTACTTTCAAAAAATAGCGAGCCATTTGTTGAAGCTTTTGAGTTATTGGAATCCTCTGTCAACAACCAGATAAAAATTGCACCAGTGCGGACTAATTCTGCTGATCGTTTTTTGTTCCATAAAACGACTAACAGAAAAATATACGACCGATATTCTGTCCTGGCAAAAGAAGAAAACCTTGCTGATTATATTTTCCTTAATGAGAGAGACGAAATCACCGAAGGTTCTATCACCAATATTTTTATTGAAAAAGATGGGAAACTGTTCACCCCTCCACTTTCCAGTGGGTTATTATCGGGAGTATATCGACAAGAAGTTTTACGGACAAACCAGCTTGCCAGTGAAATGATACTAACTATTAGCGATTTACACGCGGCTGATACCATTTATATCTGTAATTCCGTGCGCGGCTGGCAGAAAGTAACACTTTGCGAATAGCGTTTTTTTCCTTACTTTCTAGTGAGACACATATCCGAAGCGTTAATCACTTCGGATATTTTTTCATAGCCCATAATTTCAATCCATAACAACGAGGTACAATGAAAAAGACTCTGGTGTTTATCTTCACCACCGTTACCTTCCTCCCTGCTCAAACAAGCTACAATGTATCATTGTACGGCCAAATGAATAAATATGGAATAAATCCATTATCGAATAATTATTCCGAAGTTTGGGGTTGGACAGATACGGTGAAGAATAGAGAATATGCTTTTATTGGAAGTCCGCTTGGAACATCGGTTGTCGATATAACAGATCAACCCGTAAAAGAGGTTTCTTTTTTGATCGGACCCACAACGAATAATGGCAATAAATATCATGAATTTCGAACATATAAAAATTATTTATACATCGGTTCTGAAGGAACTGACATTAATCGCAATGCCGGAATACAAATTGTCGATCTCAGCACACTCCCGGATTCTGCATCATTCAAAAAAGCATACGTATGGATTGATACAGCAAGTTCAAAATCATATTACACGGCACATACCGTTAGTATTGAAAAGAATTTCTTATATGTAAACGGAGGGACCTTCGGCGGAACGAGAATCTTGGATATTTCTGATCCGTTAAACCCGTTACAGGTTGGTTCATATGGAAAAGGTAACCGACCGTACGTTCATGACGTGTATATCAAAAATGATACACTGTATGCCGCTGCCATTAACAAAGGGACAATTGATATTGTTGATCTGACTACAAAAAGGAATATTCTTGACACAGGAGCAATCGGAAATAAAGACAAAGCGATTATTCGAAGTCTGCCAGTTATTCCCGAAGGTAGTACTCACCAAGTGTGGTTAAGTGAGGACTCTAGATATATGTTTGTGGCAACCGAAACATCGGGTGGACATTTACATATCTACGATATTTCAAACAGAACTAATCCAATTCAAATTGCAACTTGGACTTCTGATCCCACAAAAAGTATTCATAATGTGTTTGTCAAAGGGAATTTTCTCTACATCGCATATTACAAGGACGGGTTAAGAGTTTTGGACATCGCAAACCCCGCGATTCCTATCGAGGTTGCTTTCTACGACACTTATACCATCGTTGATGGGAGCACTAATCCTTACAAGGGAGCGTGGGGAGCATATCCTTATTATGCTTCAGGAAAAGTAGTTGTATCAGATATGAATACTGGATTGTATGTATTCGATGTCAACGAAAAAAAAGGGGGACGAATAACCGGAGTTGTACGAGACGCAGCAACAAATCAAGTTCTATCAGGTGTTGAGGTGTTGGTTGAAGAAATGGGAAGAAAATATACAACAGATGTTGCCGGAAGTTTTCTCTACGGCTCGGCAGAAGGAAAACATACAATCAAATTTTCTAAGAACGGATATCTTGCAAGAGTTGATACGGTTTCTACTAAACCAGCACAACTTGATACGTTCAATGTTACATTAACATCCGGTTCAATAACTTCTGTGTCTGAGTTTAAGAGAGAGAATGAAATTCCTGTCAGTTTTGGATTAGCACAAAATTTTCCAAATCCATTCAATCCTTCCACGGTTATAATTTTTTCTATAGAGAAACCAAGCGACACTTCACTCCGAATTTTTGATGTATTAGGGAAAGAAGTAGCTGTAGTAATCAATCAATTTACAGAAACAGGCAGCTATACAATAAATTTTGATGCGAAACAGTTGTCTAGCGGGATTTATTTTTATAGATTATCATCAGGAACCAATACTTCTATTAAAAAAATGATCGTTGCAAAATGATGACCACCATTGATATACCAAATTTTCGGATGAGTCCCGTCGTTGATCAAGTTGGTGTAGAAGAACGTGTTGCGAGATTTACGACTCGCAGCATTAAAAAATCATCGAAACTTCAGGCATTGAAGCTTGCGTTGAATATGATCGACCTTACCACACTAGAAGGAAAAGATACTTCAGGTAAGGTAAAACAAATGTGTTACAAAGCGGCGCATATGTGCGACCAGCTTCAAGATATTCCAACGGTTGCTGCTGTCTGTGTATATCCAAATCACGTTCGAACTGCAAAAACCGCGCTCACCGGTACAGGAATAAAAGTGGCATCGGTTGCAACTGCCTTCCCCAGCGGAAATACAACTCGTGAAGTAAAACTATCGGATGTACGATTTGCAGTTGACGAAGGCGCAGATGAGATCGATATGGTGATCTCCCGCGGAGAATTTTTAGAAGGAAACTACAGTTTTGTGTTTGACGAAATCTCCTCAATCAAAGAAGTGTGCGGTTCTTCCCGATTAAAAGTGATCCTAGAAACCGGCGAACTTTCTACGCTCGATAACATCCGACGAGCAAGTGATATCGCAATTTATGCCGGTGCAGATTTCATCAAAACATCGACTGGAAAAATCCAACCCGCCGCTACAATGCCTGTGACTCTCGTTATGCTTCAAGCGATCAAAGATTATTATTATAAGACCGGAAAAATTGTCGGGATGAAACCTGCCGGCGGAATCTCATCATCAAAGTTAGCGATCCATTATTTGGTGATGGTCCACGAAACTCTCGGCGACAAATGGCTTACCAATGAATGGTTCAGATTTGGCGCCAGCAGTCTTGCGAACGATATTTTAATGCAGATTGCAAAAGAAAAATATGGAACGTATCAAGGAAAAGATTATTTTTCCAATGACTAAGCTCTTTTTGAGAATATTATTATGAATAAAACAAAAACATCAGAACAGCCGGATACATCGTTGAATTTTTTCAATGATTGGAAATATGCTCCCGCGCCGGAAAGTAAAGACCATATTCAATTGAAAAAACAATATGGACTTTTTATTAATGGTGAGTTTGTTCCGCCGACAAGCAAAAAATATTTTGATACGATTAACCCGGCAACAGAAGAAAAATTGGCGGAGATTGCTGAAGCAGACGAAAAAGATGTTGACCTTGCAGTAAATGCTGCAGCAAAAGCATATAATAATGTTTGGAAGAAGATGCCCGGTAAAGAGCGGGCAAAATATATCTACCGAATTGCTCGAATGATCCAGGAACGAGCGCGAGAATTTGCGGTTATAGAAACGATGGATGGCGGAAAACCAATCCGTGAATCGAGAGATATTGATGTTCCGCTCGCGGCAAATCATTTTTTTTATTATGCCGGCTGGGCTGATAAATTAAATTATGCATTCCCAAATCGAAATCCGCAGCCGCTCGGCGTTGCCGGACAAATTATTCCATGGAACTTTCCTCTGCTGATGGCGGCGTGGAAAATTGCTCCTGCTCTCGCAACCGGAAATTGCGTTGTTCTTAAACCTGCAGAGACAACTTCTCTTACCGCATTGAAACTTGCAGAAATAATTGCTGAAAGCGGATTGCCCAACGGTGTCGTAAATATTGTTACCGGATTTGGAAAAACGGGAGCAGCAATCGTCAATCATCCGAAAGTAAATAAAGTTGCTTTCACCGGAAGCACTGATGTCGGCAAGATCATTCAAAAAGCGATTGCCGGAACATCAAAACGAGTCACATTGGAACTCGGCGGTAAAGCGGCAAACATTGTTTTTGATGATGCTCCGATCGATCAAGCGGTTGAAGGAATTGTGAATGGTATTTTCTTCAATCAAGGTCACGTTTGCTGCGCAGGTTCACGTTTGTTGGTGCAGGAAGGTGTTGCCGATATCGTGATCAGAAAATTGAAAGACCGGATGGAAACACTTATCGTCGGCGACCCGTTGGATAAGAATACCGATATTGGAGCGATCAATTCCAAAGAACAATTATTGAAAATACAAGAATATATAAAAATAGGAATCAATGAAGGAGCTGAACTTCACCAAAGTTCTTGTTCACTTCCCAACAAAGGATTTTTCTGCAAGCCAACATTATTCCTTAATACTTCGCAATCACATCGACTTGTTCAAGAAGAAATTTTTGGACCAGTACTCGCAGTCCAAACATTCCGAACTGTTGAGGAAGCAATTGAAAAAGCGAATAACATCCCTTATGGACTTTCCGCTGGAATTTGGACAGACAAAGGATCTAAAATTTTCAATCTTACCACAAAAATGCGGGCGGGAGTTGTGTGGGCAAATACTTACAACAAGTTCGACCCAACATCGCCGTTCGGCGGATACAAAGAAAGCGGTTTCGGACGTGAAGGGGGTTTACATGGACTTCTTCCCTATCTTAGTTTATAATAATTTGGAATATCACAATGTCACGAATCGAAGTTCTTAAGACATATAAAATATATATTGGCGGTCAGTTTCCGCGAACTGAAAGCGGACGATATTATTCCCTGACCAATAAGAAAAATGAGCCGATCGCAAATGTCAGTCTTAGTTCCAGAAAAGATTTTCGGAATGCCGTTGTTGCAGCACGATCTGCGTTTGGCGGTTGGTCTTCACGCGCAGCTTTTAATCGCGGGCAGATACTGTACCGCGTTGCCGAAATGATGGAAGGACGAAAAGATCAGTTCGTTAAAGAATTGATTCTTCAGGGAAGTACGAAAAAATCTGCCGAAGCGGAAGTAACAATGGCTATCGATAGATTAGTGTATTACAGCGGTTGGTGCGATAAATATATGCAAGTGTTCGGAACAGTAAATCCTGTTGCTTCTTCCCATTTTAATTTTTCAGTTCCTGAACCGACCGGTGTTGTTGCAATAATTGCTCCCGAAGAAAGTTCATTATTAGGATTGATCTCTGTTGTTGCGCCATGCATCGCCGGCGGGAACACGTGCGTAGTTCTCTCGTCAAATAGTAAACCGCTTTGCTCGGTAACGTTTGCTGAAGTCCTCGCAACATCCGATGTTCCAGGAGGTGTTGTAAATATCATTACGGGAATAAGCAGTGAACTATACACCCATTTTTCAAATCATATGGATGTCAATGCGGTCATCTATTGCAGAGAAAATTCCGAAGAGAAAAAAATAATCGCACAAAATTCTTCGTTAAATGTAAAACGTACTTTCTTTTGGACCAAAGATTGGCTAAAATCAGAAAGTGAGAATCCATATTTGATGCTTGATCTTCAAGAGATCAAAACAACGTGGCATCCAATTGAAAATATCGGTATTGCAGGAGCAAAATATTAAAACGGTATATTCCATATTCTTTATTTTTATTCTGACTTCTCTTTGGATAGGTTGCTCGTCATCCAATGAAACGGTTGACGATGAATCTATGTTAGAATCGATGGAAGAGGATACTTCAACTGTTGAAACGCCTGTTGTTCAGAACCAAGAACCGAAATCAGATAACAAAACTGTACAATCAAATCAGCTGTTCTCAGTTCAGTCAGATACTCTAGATATCCAGCCTAAACGGAAACAGAAAAAAACTGCCCCTTCATCAATTTCGGTAAAATCATCACCTCCGAAAAAATTTTATACCGTTGATGTCGGTGCATTCCGGTTGCAAAGCAATGTGCGGCGGCATCAGGAGCAATTGGCAATACGATTCAAACTTCCAGTAATAGTATTTGTTGACACCACAATCCACCTCACCCGCGTATGCGTCGGAAATTTTTCATCAAAGAAATCTGCAACAGATTTCCTAACAATGATGAAAACTAAATATCCGAAAGATTACCCCGATCCGTGGGTCTCCCAATTGACCAAATGAAACACTTAGCGATTCAATTATTCGTTCTACTATCCGCCTGTTCGGCAGTAATATTTGCTCAATCGTCCACTGGTTTAGATTCGTTGTATGAACCGCGAAAAGAGAGGTTGAGTACGTTTGAACGATCTTTCAAACCGTCATTTTACGATACTGAAGTATATCTTTATGGAAAGAATGACTCTGCGAGGATATTTGGAAAAGCAATAGATCAACTTACTTCTGCTCCGCCGGAAACCTTGCAAGGATTCCGAATTCAAATTCTTGCGACGAATCATTTTGATGAAGCAAATACAACCCGTAGTACATTCAGTTTAACATTCCCTGAACTATGGGTGTACCTTGTATTCGAGGCACCAACTTATAAAATACGTGTTGGAGATTTTTCAAACAGAGCCGAAGCAAAAACATTGCTCGAACAATTCCAATCGCAAGGTTTTAAAACCGCATGGATCGTTCCTGACCGCATTATCAGAAATCAACCACCGAAACCACCGCTCCCTGCGGTTATTGATAGTACCTCAATAGGAAATTGACTATCTCGCTTCAAAGAGTACTCCATCAACCGGCCAGCGAGGGCGAACGCGAATCGTATCCGCATAATTGAAAAATTGTTCTGCTCGGACGAATGGAAACACTTTTCCTGCATCATTGATCAGATTTTTGTTCACATCATCAAAAGCTTTTAAAGTGTAGCGACCTTCCGGAAGTTGCGTGAACGAAAATTTCCCTATCTCAGATGTTTTTGTTCTTACAACCGGCTGTTTCTTGTCAGTAACATTTTGTGCTTCGATGATCGGGAATCTTCCAATGAACCCCGTAAAAGCTCCCTCGATGCTTCCCAAATTTTCAGGATCACTTATTGTAAAACTAAATGATGAAACACTATCTTTTCGAAAATTAGAAAAGGGGTCTTTTAGCTGATTCCAATGCAATCGTAAAAGGTAACGCTCATTCACCAAAAATTTTGTTTTTGATTTCACTGAAAATGCCGCAGGATTCAATACCTTTAACTGAATTGGAACTTGTGAACTATCCTTTTTACGCAATAGCGAAACTGTAGAATCTCTTATTGGTAACTGCAGCATATCGGAAAATTCAAAAACCAGTTCATTATGCGGAAATATTGGCGAGGTTGAGTCTTTGATCGTTGAGAAAACAATCGACGGAGGAATAGTATCATTCACAGTTGAACCGGTAAACTGCTTTGTTTGTGCAATGGGTGTAATAACAAACCCTGCTTTGTCTTTTACTCCATCCACTTTAAGCAGATACAAAGAATCGGCTTTCTGCTTTTCTGTTAACACTGTAAATGTGTTGAATTGATATCCTTTCGGAAAATAATTCAATACTGACAATGATTTTTGTCCCGCAGTATCGAGAATTTGAAAACTTTTTATTGAAACAGATGAAGAATCCAACGGTTCACTGAACTGCACAAAGACATGCCGATTATCTGTGGATTGTGCAGACAATATCCTTGGCGGTGTTGTATCTTCCTTTGCTATAATGAATTTAATGCCGGATTTCAATGTATCGATGGTTGTGATCACTACATCATCTGTTGTTCCTGCCGCATCTGTTTCGGGATCATATATTAAATTTCTATATTCATCACGAACTGCAAATAACCGATACTTTCCTGCAGCTAAATTTATCAATTCAAAATTTCCCGTTGCTCCGGCTTGTGTCAGATAATCCGGTTTAGAAATTGCAGGGTTCAATGTGTCAGGATTAATGTCATTCAGTCGATAGGAATAGATCAACACGCCATCCGGTTTTTCATCATACACTTTTCCGGTGATCAGTCCATTATCAATCTTGTCACCTGTTGAGAATGAAATAGAAAATGCTTTTGCCATTCTATTTCCCGCGCGAACATCAACGACATCTGTTCCAACAGAAACAACATACGTGGTATTCTTCCGTAATTCTTGATTGAACAAAATCGTCAATTCCGTACCGCTCCAGTCATATTCCACATTTTCGATACTCGGAGAAATGAAGATAGCACCTTCAACCGAGCGCCGATCGACGTATTCACTGAATTCAATACTGACACTACCTCCCGAAAAATTAATTGAATTCGGTTTCGGAGAGACGGAAATGATCACCGGCGGTTCTGAATCAGCAGGACCCCCCTCAGGAAGTCGCTGGCCGGCACAGGCAATGAGCAAAAATGGAAGAACAAATATTATAAAGTATTTCATATGGCTAAGTATAGGAATAATTCACTTTAGATAAAAATATTGAATTTTATTCAAGAGATAATTACATTGTTCTATGAACGATTGATACAGTTGAACCACATATTTTGTGTGATCTCACATATCCTACACAAGTGCAACGTTTCAATGTATTGATCTATGGAGAACCGATGACGCGACAGAACTTTGTATTTATAATTATTGCTTTCCTGCTCATTCCAATAACGCTTTTTTCAGGCGACCGACCGACATACCAATTTCTTCAAAACGATGTGAGCGCACGGGCTTCCGCAATGGCGGGAAGTTTCGTTTCCATATCCGGTGATCCAGCCGGAATTTTCTATAACCCGGCAACGATCGGTACTTCTGCGGCTCCCCTTGCCGCATTTGGATATACTAGTCATCTCTTGGATTTTAAATCGGGTTTTGCAGCATACACTCAGGAGATTGAAGAGGTAGGTGTTATTGGCGTTGGAGTTAATTATTTCAGCTATGGATCATTTGACGGAGTCAATGATCAAGGGGTTGAAACGGGAACCTTTAATGCCGGTGATATGGCTTTATCTCTTTCACTCGCACGTCCGTTTGAAGAGAACCTTTATTATGGAATAACCGGAAAATATATCTATTCATCAATTGCTGATGCAAACTCATCGGCACTTGCAGTAGATTTTGGTTTACTCTATCTGATTCCGGGTGATGACCCAATGTCACTTGGAATTTCAATTGCAAATATCGGCGGACAGATTGATCCTTACATCGATACAAAAGAATCACTTCCATTTGAAATCAAGGTTGGTGGATCTATCAAACCCCAACATCTTCCGCTAACTTTAAATGTTAACTTTCACAAATTGAATGAAGAACACAATTCATTTTTGGATACATTCACATATTTTACAGTTGGCGGAGAGTTCACATTAAGTAAAGCACTGCGCTTCCGATTTGGCTACAACAATGAACGGAGAAAAGAATTGAAGATCGGTACATCCTCAGGAATGGCTGGATTCTCATTTGGCGGTGGATTAGTTTTGAAGAACATTAGACTTGATTATAGCTTCAACTCTTTCGGAAAGATCGGCAGCATTAACCGAATCACAATAGGTTTAGATGTATAATCACTGATTCGCGAATGTTTTAAACAAAAAAATCCCGCGCATTCAACGCGGGATTTTTATTTTCGGGAATATTTTATTGTCAATGCGGAAGAATTCCTTTAAGAAACATTGCACTTCCGTAATACATCATCATTCCGACAAAAACAACCAATGACAAAATTCTATTTTCAGATCGATTGATCTCCGGAATCAGATCGCTTGCACCAACATACAAAGCCGCACCCGCAGAAAAAGCAAATGCATAACCGGTGATTTTGGGATCGACATTTTGTAGGAAAAAGATCATAAGAATTCCCAGCATGGTTGCCACTGCAATTCCAATTGAAGCTTTCAACGCAGTTTTTCTCGTTTGTTGTGAAGCAAGCATGATGGAAGCGATGGTCAATCCTTCCGGAAATTTATGAAGAAGAATTGCGACAAAGATGAGAATCCCTAACGAAAGATCATAGTACATCCCTGCAGAGATTGCGAGGCCGTCAAAAAATGCGTGGATAAACAATCCCCAGAACGCCGAATATCCAGCAATGGTCGGAATCATAACATGAGAATGAGTT
Source organism: Bacteroidota bacterium (assembly GCA_030679145.1). GTDB lineage: Bacteria > Bacteroidota > Ignavibacteria > UBA10030 > UBA8401 > UBA8401. The sequence goes on from JAUXTU010000017.1 coordinate 22,015, forward strand.
TCTTCGCCAAAATGCAGATGTTCAACGATCGTATGTTCCACAAAATGGATGATACTGAACCCTGCCAGCATACAAAGCGGAGCCATACTGCCAATATTCTCGATACTCTCCGGCAGCAGATCGATCATAACGAGTGCCAATAAAAATCCTGCACCAAGAGCAATAAGATATTCCTGAATCTTTCGAGAGATGTCGCGTTTCCATGCTACGAATGCACCGCCAAGGATTTCAGCAGACGATGCAAGAAGTCCTGCAAGGATAATATAAATTGTTACGTCACTCATTGAAAGTATGGACTCTTCAGATATTGCTGTGCAAGTTCGTGGGAATTTTCAAACTTCTTCATCCGCTGTACTTTTTGATATTGCATTATAGCATAGTTTCGTTTTTTTTGAATGTCATAGATCATTCCAATGCGCAAATTTGTCATTGTCATAAAAGGAGAACCATCATCCTTATCAATGTTGCGCGAAAGTTCATCGCATTGATAGAAATATTTCAATGCCAGATCATAATTGAAAATATTCATCGAAACCATACCAAGATAATATAATGCTTCCCGTTTTGCAAAATCGTTATATCCTCGAATATTTTTGACACAGCGTTCAAGTATTTCTGAAAATGCTGCTGATGATTCTCCATACTTTAAAAGAACGAACGAGCTCCGTCCAACATAGCGGTGAAAGACAACATTATTTGGAAATTGCTTTAAGAGCGATGTTGAAAGATTGTATGCCTTTTCATACTGCCGTTCATAATTATAATACAACTGCAGCAGAAAATATTTTGCTTCAAGAGATGCAAACTTAGCCTTCTCTGATGCCTTTATTAATTGCTCTATTCCCTTCAGCTTATCCCCCGTGGGAAAGAAAACCATCACCGGTTTAACAAGAGGATATTTTTCGGGAATTGTTGAAGCATAATAGTTATAGATACCGATTCCTAAAAGGATATCATAATTATTTGGCGCAATTTTGTAAGCTTTTTGAACTATTGGAAGTGCTTGGCGTCCTGCATTAGCAGCTTTGATCCAACTGCTCCGATTTGCACGTAATCGCCCCTGAAATCCTAACGCTCCTCCCTTAAAGAAGAGTGCTGCAACATCATTTTCATTGATATGCAAAATACTGTCACACAGTTCAATGACATCATCCATTTTTTGAATAAAGATATCATCCATAGACTCATCATCGATCGTCATTAAAATCTTCCACCAATCGATCATTCCCAGAAAAAATTTTCCGGCTGGATGCGAAGGATAATTTCTTGCGAGAGAGGAAAATTCTAATTCTGCTTTCTCAAATTCAAGATTGTATACTGCATTGATACCACGCTGTGCTTGAGCGTCAAAATCCGGTGAAGTTATCCACTGTGATGATAAAACCGATGAAAACAGAATCACTAAAAGAAAAGATTGTTTCACTGCATTCATTTGGTGATTCAAGGAGTATCTTGAGTTTGAGGTATCAACGATTGTTTCCGATCTTCTCTCCATTGTTCATAACTCCAAAAACCCTCTGCGGTGGTTATCCATTTCCATTGTACTATAACGAAGGTTCCAATAATAAGCATAATAGTTGCTAACGCACCTCCTTCCGGTCCAAACGCCCCGCCGGTAAGCCACTCGGGACCGGATACGATCGCTTTGCCTATTTGCTCTTTATCCGAAGTAGTTCCGCTTACCGGAAACGAATAGACAAACCCTTGAAAAAAATTCCATGATATGTGTAATCCGATTGGAAGCCATAATGCTTTTGTCTTAAAATACGCAATTGATAACCAAATCCCGGCAAGTCCTACGTTAATAAGCCCGAACAATGAGACATTTGGATTTTTGAAGTGTGCAAATGCAAAGAGTAATGCAATCGTGAGCGTAGCGATAGTTTTGTTTGTTCCTTCAACAAATACTTGGAAAATATATCCGCGAAAAAGGAACTCTTCGCCATATCCTACGGCAATGTAGAGCAATATACTATTGAGAAAGATCAATAATCCTTGTTGGATTGTAATATCACGAAATTCGATATGAACCATTCCAAACGAGTATTCAAAGACAAAGATCAAGGACATCATTCCTGATCCAAGTAATAGTCCTTGGAACAGTTCTTTCCCCGAATGAGTTTGTAATCTCAAACCAATAGAAACAAAAGGACGTTTATCGATGAATCTCAGCACCAGCCACCCAGCCACTGTCATTGTAAAATATGCGATATATGTCCCGGGAGTCTGCACGTTGAAATCCGGAATTCTCTTTAAGAGTGCACCGATTGGAGCGGCTATTCCGATACTGCACACTGTAGTGATCAATAAAAATATTCCAATCCGCCAGCCGGATCGCAAATAGTTCAATTCCGAATTAACAAAGATATCTTTCCATTTCATGATCAAATTCTTTCTAGAAGATAATCTCTTACTTTGTCCATTCCAATACGTTCCTGTTTCATAGAATCACGTTCACGAACCGTTACAGTTTGATCTTGCAATGTTTGAGAATCAACGGTAAAGCAATATGGTGTTCCAATCTCATCTTGTCTTCGATATCGACGACCGATTGCACCACTGTCATCGTAGAATACTCTGAAATATTTTTGCAGCTCCTTCGTCATTTTCTTTGCTATATCATCCATCCCGTCACGATTGACAAGGGGAAGAATAGCAGCTTTCATCGGTGCAAGTTTGGGATGAAGATGAAGAACTGTCCGAATTTCACCTTCAACCATCTCTTCATCATATGAAGCACAGAGAAATGCCATGAACGAGCGGCTAGCACCAACCGATGTTTCAATAACAAACGGAACAAATTTTTCTTTCGCCTGTTCATCAAAATATTTCATCGCTTTGCCGGAGAATTGTTCGTGCTGTGAAAGATCGAAATTTGTTCGGCTGTGAATCCCTTCAACTTCTCCCCATCCGAATGGAAATTTGAACTCTATATCAAATGCAGCTTTGGCATAATGAGCAAGTTTCTCATGTTTGTGCCATTGCAGATTCTCTGGTTTCATTCCGAGTTCAAGGAACCATTTCATTCGTTCTTCACGCCAATATTCAAAGAATTTATCCTCTTCGCCTGGTTTCACAAAATACTGCATTTCCATCTGTTCAAATTCTCGTGTACGGAAGAGAAAATTCTTTGTATTAATCTCGTTACGAAACGCTTTACCGATCTGAGCAATACCAAACGGAAGTTTTTGGCGCGAAGCATTCTGCACATTCAAAAAGTTGACGAATATTCCCTGCGCTGTTTCGGGACGAAGATAGACAACGCTGTTTGTATCTTCCACAGGACCGACAAATGTTTTGAACATCAAATTGAATTGGCGGGCTTCGGTAAATGTTCCTTTATTTCCGCAATTCGGACAAGCAACGCTTTTAATTGCTTTTGCAATTGCTTCATCACTTGAGAAGCGGCTTGCAAATTCATTGGAAATTTTTTCGTCAGATTGCTGCCCTTCAAATTCTCCAGGGAACACTTCACGCAACACATCTTTTTTCTTCTTTGCTGAAAGTTCATCCATCAACACATCAACGCGGTAACGGGCTTTGCATTGCTTGCAATCAACCATCGGGTCGGTAAAATTAGCAACGTGACCGGATGCTTCCCACACTTTCGGATGCATCAAAATTGATGCGTCAATTCCCTCAATATCATCGCGAAACGTCATTGACCGCCACCAAGACTGTTTCAAATTATTTAATAATTCAACTCCTAATGGACCGTAATCCCAGCATCCATTAAGTCCGCCATAAATTTCACTGGATTGGAAAACAAAACCGCGGCGCTTTGCAAGTGAAACGATCTTTTCCATGATTGCTATTTGATTGACTTCTTTGCTAATGGTGAAACTCCCTTCTTTGCGATTGTAACCGGTTCTTTACTAAACAAAAAACTTTTTAAGATAATATCGTTGTTCTTCACCTGCACTGTGGAGGATTTCTCCTTGCTGTTTTCCATTGAGACAATATCCGCTTCAAATTCTTCTAACGAATCTTTCATAGCGCGCACAAACAATAAAGGATCGAACGATTGCGGCATTAATACTCTCACGTCATTTCTATTTTTTATAGGACGGATGTTCCCTTTTTTGATCCCAAGAGTCCGCAATGTTGTATCAGCCATTGCATAAACACGATCTCCTGAAATCTGTTGTTTGCTCGACTGAATTAACGAGAACGTCTCTCCACCGGGGTCGCCAGATTCGCGAACAATCGTAAGAATAATTGCCGTTACTGCCAGGATCGCTATAATTATTATTCGTTTATCCATTAGATTGATACTTCGCTTCGTTGTCGTTTTGTATAAATAGAAATTTTCCCTTTGCCGTATTTTTCTACCAATTGTTTTGCAAGATCAAAATCTCTGCCAACATCAGTCGGCGTATGCGCATCCGAACCTATCGTCAAAGGGATCCCATATTCCGATAATATCTTGAGAATTTTTTCACTTGTATACATCTCTTTCACAGGCTTCCGTAAACCGGAAGTATTGATCTCAACTGACATTCCTGAAGTCTTCACTGCTTTGAATGTTTCACGCAGAATCTCTTCCATATCTTTGGTTGGACGATGCCCGAATTTTTTTACAAGATCACAATGTCCGATGATATCAAACAATCCACATTGAGCAGATCGTTTGATGTGATCATAATAATCTGTATAGATTTCATTCACATCCTTCACATCATAGTTCGCAACAAATTGAGGATCGTCAAATCCCCACGTTCCCAGATAGTGAACTGACCCGATGATGTAATCAAAATCACTTTTGCTGTTAAATTCTTTAACCCATTGTTCAGTCCCCGGGAAGAAATCACCTTCCAATGCAAATTTTATTGTGATCTGTTTTTTATATTTTTCTTGCAGTGAAAGAACGGTCGGTTTATATTCATTCCAGAATTGGTCTTCCAACATTCTAACAGCAAGATCCCAGTTGTTAGGCATTGGTGTATGATCAGAAAGACCAATCTCATTCAAACCGATTTTAATAGCATGTTGAACATACTCTTCAAGGGTTCCATCAGCATGTTTACAAAGATAATTATGAGTATGATAATCAGCGAGCATTTTTCCCCTTTACCAATCGTGTTGTTTCAATCCCTAATACTGAATAGAGCATCGCAAGATGGTTCAGCGAAGGAATGGATAATGCTTTAATATGTTTTTTGATTGTTTCTGTATCTCCTCGCACAATCGGTCCTGTAAGTGCCGCTGCCGGCGAAGAATGTATTGCATTATGTATTGTTTGAAGAATTAATGGTGAATATATTTTCCAGATATTCTTCTTCGGGATACGAATATGATCCGAAAGTTCTTCAACGACTGAAAGCAATGTTATCAAATAGTTCGATGCAAAGACAGCTGCGGCATGATATAGCGGTTTATCTTTTTTAGCAATCGTGAAAATATTCATACGTAATTTATTTCCAAGTACACGAGCCGTAGCAATTGCTTTTTTATCTCCTTCAACAGCACACCAAATATTTTTTAGAGGTGTTTCATTTTTTGAACGTGAGAAAGTCTGCAACGGATGAAATGAAGCAACCACTGCACCTCTTTTTCTCACCGCTGCAAGTTCGTCGCTGGTCAATGCGCCGGAAGTATGAAATACCGTTTTGCTTTTTAATAATCTCGGATTTTTTCCAAGCAATACCGCTGTAATCCGAATTCTATCATCGGGTACTGCGATAATAATAATTTTCGATAATAAGCTATTAACAGTTAGAGTGCCAAAATTATTGCAATGTACTTTCTTAGCAAGAGAACGTGCAGACTTGCCGCTTTCAGAATAGATCCCATCAATCTTTACTCTATTGTAAAACAAAGCAAGGGCTATTGAACGTCCAACAGCCCCTGCACCAACAATCGTTACAGATTTCACAATATTATTTTATCAATAAAAGTTTTTTAACAATTACAGCACCTGCTGATTGCAGTCGATAATAGTATATACCGCTTGGCATTGTTATAGCGTTCAATTCATATTTATATGTTCCGGCTCCCATCGACTGATTGATCAACGTTGTGTTTTCTTTTCCGAGACCATCAAATAATGTCAACCGCACGTCACCTGATATTGGTACGGAGAACTGTATCGTTGTCGTAGGATTGAAAGGATTTGGAAAATTCTGTTCCAATGAAAATAATTTTGGAGCTGACGAAACTTGTTTTACCAAACTAGATGTAGTGTACTGAATGATCAATTGAGGTCGATTTGCAGCAGTGGCAATCTCCCGCGAGTCAAATCGTTTCGAAGATTTTACAGATTCATTCCCAATAAGTATCCATCCAAAGTTTGTTGCGGGAGCAGACACCCAAGCTTTAACATCGTTCAGTAATAAAGCGTCAGTCCATTCACATGTTCCAAGAACATCGACGATATTTGCCGCACTTGGTTGAGTGACGTAATCACCACCTGGAGTTGTCCAATTTTGAGAGCTGAAAAATCTATGCTTCCATGTTGCATCATTAGTTGTTGCAGATACCCCACTCCCTTCATTTGCACTTGCATCAGATGTTCCCTCTCCCCAGTCTGCAGTTAGTTTATGCACATTAATATTTGATTCACCATCAGCATTTTTAGATAGATTCATTTTTAATTTTGCAGATGTAATTGTAGCATTGCCCGGCAGTTTTCCTGTAAGGTCAAATTTTACCACTGCACGACGAAGATTGTTTGCAGCTTGATTCGTCCGACCAGCAAAAAGATAAGTGCCTGCACCATTACTTAACAATCCCTCAGGATCTTGATACAATGTGTTATCCTTAGAGGCTGTAACTGTTAACGTCTCTTGTGCAAAGACCAGCATTGTGAGACAAAAAAACAGAGCAATTGACACAATAACTTTCATATGATGTTCCTTATATATGTGATCAAAGTGAATTTACTAATATAATGTAACAATTTTTCCAGCATGTGGAAAGTCGTTTTATATTACTTTTTCTTTGTTTTTAAATATTGTTCGTGTCCATGTTTCACTGCTTCCAAAGCAACTAACACATTATCCCAACCAAAACTTTCCACATGTTTATTTTCTAGCAGTTTATAGCTCGTAAAGAAATGCTCAATTTCAATAAGGAGATGCTTTGGAACATCTGTTACATCATTGATATTTCGATATGTCGGATCATTTACCGCTACTGAAAGGAGTTTATCATCCAATCCTTTTTCATCCTTCATTCGCAAAATACCGATCGGTTTTACTTCAACAAGTACGCCTGTGAACAACGGCTGGTTGATAAAAATCAAAATATCGAGAGGATCACCATCGTCCCATAACGTGCTTGGAACAAATCCATATGCTTCAGGATAATGCATTGAAGAATACAATACACGGTCAAGCTTAAAAACTCCAAGGTCAACATCATATTCATATTTATTTCTGCTCCCTTGGGGAATTTCAACGATTGCATTAATAACACGCGGGGAATTATTGCCAATAGGAAGATCTTTAAAATTCATACTTTACTTTCTGAGTCGTCCTGAAATAGGTTGACCGTTATTTATGAACCTCCCTTTGCAAAAAGGGAGGTTTTTTTATTCCATTTTTTAACGACAATCTTTTGTTGCCCGTGCATTTGTATCGGTGTTAACATCGAACAACTCAGATGTGGTCGCTTCGTATTGTAAATCATAATTGACTGAGCGACATGCTGTTGTGCTATTTTTTCATCTTCAAATTTTTCATCACAATAAAATTCATCCTTCAAAATCCCATTAACTCTCTCAGCGATAGCATTATCATACGGACTCCCGTCCTGAGTCATACTGATTTCACAATCATGACCACGAAGTTCATTGATATATAGTGAACTACAATACTGCAATCCACGATCAGAGTGGTGAAGCAGCACCCGATCAGGATACATTCTATTCTGGAATGCCATCTGTAGTGCTCTCTGTGTTGATTCTGCTTTTAAATCTTTGCTGAGTGTGTATCCCATTATTTGTTTGGAATACGCGTCAGTTACTAAATGCAAATACAGTGTCTGTTGTTCCGTGTTCATATAGGTAATATCAGCAACCCAGAGTTGTTCCGGATGAGTCAATGATATGTCTTTTGCTCGATCCGGGTATGTGCGCATCCAATGCTTAGAATCAGTTGTTTTTGTATACTTCTTCCGTTTGGTAATCAATAAGCCTTTTTCACCGATTATCTCAAAGAGTTTATCACGACCAACAGCAATCTGGTCATTCACAAAATCATCCTTATAACAGATAATACAATTTCCGTGTGCCGATTCGTGGTTGTTCCCGACGAATAGCAATTACTTTCCCGATAATCTTTTCGTTCCGAAGAGTATTAACATTTTCACTCTTCCGGACTTTGTAATAAGCTTGTTTACTAAAACCAAGATGTCGGCAACTCGAACGTATGCTTATTTGTCTTGCTTCGGCGGCCAGTTCTCGGACAACTTGGTGGCGATGTTTTTTCGTACATCCCCGCCAATATCTCGGCTCGTTATTTCTATCAACTTCTCATACACCATCAACTTCTCTCTGGCTTCTCTTAACTCGTGTTCTAACTCTTTGATGCGTCGCTTCTGTGGGTCTTTCAAGCTTCGTCCTATAAATTTATTCTTCGGATAATACAATCTACCATACTTTCGACACCACTGCAATATTCGGTCATGTCCTTGGATCTGATATTTTCTCGACAGATCTTTTTTGCTATATCCTCCTCGTTCATATTCCCTCACTACTTGACGCTTCAATGCTTCACTATATTGCTTTTGACCGGGGTGCGTAATTGTTATTTTCATCAGTTCTCCTCCTGTTTGTTCGTTGACTGTGGTCAACTTTTCTCAGGACGAGACATTCTAAAAAAAAGCCCCGAGACAATTATTGCCTCGGGGCTGGAATCAAAAATTATATCGATCTATTTAAGTTTCAACGAGGCAACGATCTTTTCAAACGCCGGCTTGAATTCAGCCATCGGCTGATACCAGGTCAATACGATCTGATAAATGCGTTCTCCTTTTGTCACAAAGAACACCTTTCGCTCAATATTCTTAGCCGGAGATGATGCAACGACTGTTACAGAGTTGATACCATCGATCTTATCAGAGCCGGTCGATTTCGGTTTAAATTTTGCTTTATTATCTTCAACAAATTTTTCAAACTTCACTTCACCCTTATCTGTTTTTGTCAGGAAAATTTCAAGATCGAATGTACAATCTTTTCTCAGACCTTCAACATGCAATGAATGAATCGCTCCACCTTTTTTCTCCTTTGGCATCGTTACGTCAAAATTCTGCGGGTGCTCAAACTCGACAAAATCGTTGGTAAACTTTGTTACATCCGGTGAAGGAAGCGATGCAGCATTCGGATCTTTATAAGAAACTTTTGGTTTTGGTAATTTTATAGATTCGATAATTTTTTCGAGCAACGGTTTATACACTTCAAAATATTCATTAAACCCGGAAATGCTGACGGTATAGAATGCGCTATCATGAGCGATGATCCATTTTTCTCCTCGCAAATTTGTTTCTTTCCCAACTTTAACACCGAAAGAGAATTTGACACCGGTCTCTTTTCCAAATGAAGCGGGCTGTTCGTTAGAAAGATTAAGCGGTCCATAACTGTCAACTGATTTTGCTTTATATCCATCAAGCGTTCCAACGTTTGCATCAGCAAATCGTTCCGAACTTACTTCAATTTCCACACCGCCTTGTTCTTCATTAATTGTGATACTTCCTTGAGTATAGAAGTCGTAGAATTTATCAGCAACAATTTGTGAAGAATATATCTTTGTCCGTTTTGGATCGCTGTTTCGCAGCCACCCTTTGGGATATTGAATCTCAGATCCGTTGATTGGATCTTGGTATGTTTCCCATTCCGTAATAGTTGGTAATTCAGCTTTTTTCTTGCACGATGTTATGGTCAATGAGACCAGAACAACAACGAACAGTGTTGCCGTAAACGCACCATGTGAAAATACTTTTTTCATAGATCACCTTTTGGTTGAGTGGTTTTATTCAAAATAGACTTATTTTCCGCAATTCATTTGTGTTGATTCTTTTTTTGCGCTCTGATTCTTTGGATTGATCTTTAATACTAGTTGATATTCGGCGCACGACCGCGCACGGATCGCTTTTGCTTCAGCTGAGGTCAATTGCAGATCACCGCTTTGAACCGCTAACATTTGGGCTAAAAACAAGTGCAATCCTTCATCTTTTTTTTCTTTTTCGTACGTCAAGCCTTTTTCTAGCTTCTCAATGGCCCCAGGAATATTCTTGTCTTTATATTCAAATAATGCAAGAGATTTATAAGCACCAATAATGAGTTGCGTTTGCAGTACCGTTTTGGTGGGATCTGCCTTCATAATGCTGTCCGCAAGACCAATCATCAAGGTTGCATGGTATCGGCCTTTGTCAACGGAATCCTGAAGACTATAAATTTGTACAAGCGATTGATGATATTGCGGATTGTTGGGTCGGAGCGCAACAATCCTTTTATAGTAATTTTTTGCGGTATCTATTTTATCGAGCACAAAATATGAATACGCAGTCCAATATAGAGCCGTAATATTTTTTTGATCCTTCACAAGTAATTTTTCATACTGCACAACAGCTTTATCATATCGTTTTTGATTCAAAAAGATAGCCGCTAATGTACCGATCGCATCGGAGTTACTACTATCCAAATTAAGTGTTTTTTCAAGAAAATTTATGGCATTGATGGTATCTTTCACTTGAAAATATGAATACCCCATTCGATACATTTCTTCGGCACTCAACGAATCTACAATAAATGTTTTATATAGATCGAGTGATTTTTGATATTCTTTTGCCAAATAATAAGAATGTCCCAGCATTGATTTCAGTTCTTTATTCTTTGAATTCAATTTGATCGATTGTTCTAGTGCCGGAATTGCTTCTAAATAGATTTTCGCATTGTAGAGCGATACGGCATACATCTCCCACGCATCCACATTATCTTTCTTTAGCTCAGTATATTTTTTAAAGAATTCTGCTGCCTCACGCCAATACACTTTTGTGCGATACATTGTATATGCAGCATCATAGATCACTTTGTCGTTCGTTGGATCAAGTCTGATCGATTCCTGCAAATGCAGCATCACTTCAGTTATTTGTGTCGCATTCAAACTGCGGTTCTTAAGTATAGAGAGTGCAAGTTTATAATGAAGGAATGCACTTGTGGAATCCAAGTGCACTGCCGTTCGTAGATTTTCAACGGCAAGGACAATAATATTTTGACGTGCATAAACTTCGGAAAGTCCGATGTACACTTCAATATTCTTTGAATCGATTTCTTTAGCCTGCGAGAAATAGATCGAAGCTTTATCAAGTGAATCCAATTCAAGATAGGTTTGACCGAAAGCCAATGGGCATATAACACTATTTTTATGATACTTCTGTGCCATCTTGTATTGTTTTGCAGCTTTATCCCACAAACCAAGTTTTCCGTACACACGAAGAATTGAGGCAATAGCCGGTTCAAATTCGTCATTAAAATCTAATGACCGCTCTAAAGATATTTGTGCATTCTGGATATCTCCTTTTTGCCGGAAGGTTTCTCCAAGATAGTAATGTGCTTCTGCATTTCGTGAATTTGCAGCAATAAATTTTTGGAAGGATTGAATTGCCTGATCGTATGATTTTTTTTCAAGCGCAGCTTTCCCAAGCGAAAGATCATCTTGCGCAAAACTCAATGACGTAATTAACAACAGAACGAACAAAACTCTCATCTCTTTATCCTATCTTTATGGGGTATTCAATTGAACTAAACGTACGGGCATTGTTGCCGGAACAAGTCCGTTACTTACAATAATCTTTTGTCCATCTGAACTTGCCGCGAACGTTATAAATCCGAGACCGACACCTTTCCCGACATTGTGGGAATAAACATAGATCGTCCGGGTAAGCGGATAATATTTCCGATAAATGTGTGCTTGATGCGGTAAAAAATATTCTATCTCTGTTGAAGAACTATCACGCTTAAAATTCGGATCACCGATTTCCAGCGCTTTTAGGTTCTCCGGCATTTTAGAGAGCCATGATGTTCCTATAAAACCGATGACATTTGGACGTTCATTAACGATCGAAAAAATCTCCGAAGACGTTGAACACGGATAAAACGATTGGGTCAATGAATCAGTACCTAAAACTCGTTTCTTTACGAATTCATGAACACCGCTGTTTGGGTCTCCCATCGCAACAATAATGGCACTCGTAAGCGATGAACCTTTTACTTCAGACCATCGTCCAATTTTCCCCGAAAGAATTTTACGCAATTCAGTGATATCGAGTTTTGCAAGCGAATTTTTCTTGTTGACAACAGCTGCAACACCATCATATGCGATCTTAATAGAATCAACTTCAAGATTATTTTGAGCGATCACCATTCGCTCTTCGTCATTAAATTCTCTTGCACAGACGATCAACTTAACACTGTCATTAAGCATTTGCACGATTGCTTCGCGTGAAGTTGATGATCGGTTGACAATCTTTACCTGCTCATACATCCTTTGAAAATCTTTTACTTGAATATCAATCACCGGAAAAACATCTTCCGATGTGATCATCGTAAGACTCCCGCTGGTAAGAGTCTCACGTTTTTCATTCGAACATGAAGTTAGTACGGCAACAGAAATGAGAATTAGAAGTGCAACAACAAAACCGTTACGGTTATTACATCTGACGTTCTTCATCTTCGTGCCGCTGTTTAATCCGCAGAGAAACAAATCGATAGAGTCCATAAAGAAGAAGTACGACACCGAACATTATTCGGGATTTTTCGGGAATATTGTATTCTGCAGGGATCAGAAAGAGCACATAAAGACCCAGCACCGTAAATATTCCCGCCATAGCATAACTGAAATACACAAATATCTTATTTGGATCCATCCTAAATATTATCGCCCGGCATTCAATCTAAATTTAAATGGAATAGAAACCCAAACTGAAACCGGACCGTTGTTCATGATTGCCGGAGTAAATTTCCACTTCATAGCAGCATCAATAGCAGGCTGGTTAAATAATTCTGCATCAGATTTCAATACCTGTGCTTTTTTGGGATTACCTTCTTTGTCAACCCAGATCTTCACCCAGACTGTTCCTTCAACACCGGCACGACGTGCAATTTCAGGATATACAGGCGAAGGATTGTTTCCAGGAAGCGGTTGCGGTTGTTTTTCTACCGGTACGAAATCTGGTGGCGGACCATCTTCTTCAATCCTTATGTCCTGTTCAATCTCAACGGGACCGCCTCCATCTCCTTCGCCGATTGGAGCGGTGCTCGACATTTCTTCCTGAGTTGCAATTGTCTGCTCAGGATTAATTTCTGCGTCCGGAACAGGAACAGGCGTTCCAACTGTCGGTTTTGCTGTCGGCGCTTCAACGGATACCGCGGGTGCTGTTTGAGAGTTTTGAATTGAAGGAGGCGGACCGAGATCGCTGTATTTCATAATGCGAACTGAATATACCGGTTCGTCCTCTTCCATTAATTTCCCTATGCCGTAATAAGCACCCATACCCAACAAGTGAAAACTGCCCGCAATAATTAATGCAGTAACAGAATACTTTTGAGTTAATGTTCTCATTTCTTTGTAACCATAGGCGACACTTGGTGCAGTAGTCGTTGCCATAAAAATTATTCCTTACTCTTTAAATTACAACGTTCCGATGATTTTTTTATCCGCATCTAACATCGGTGCTAAACTAAATCTAGTGATACTATTGATGTTCAATTCATCCATAATATCCACCATATCAATGTACTTTGCTTTTCCATCGACTTTGATCAATGTGATTAATTTTGGATTTGCAGCATTTCGTTCTTTCAATAATTTCCCAAGATTAATCAATTTTTCTTTTCTCTCTTTCCCGTCAACTGTAACTGGGTCTTCTTCTGCTATATTCCAGAATATTCTAAAGTCTTCTGAAATCCGAAGGGTCAACAAATTTGTCCCGGCAACTGGAACATCAATCTCTTTTGGTGGCAAGTTAATTTCCATCGTCTGGGGTTTACTCATTGATGTCGTAAGCATAAAAAAGGTCAATAACAAAAATGCAACGTCAACCATTGGTGTCATATCTAGACGGACGGCAATTCGTTTCTTCTTTTTCTTACCGCCGTGTTTTTGTTTACCTTTCGATTGCGATAGATCTACATCTGCCATAGGGTGTTACTCCTAATTAAAATTATTTTTCCATATTTGTTACAAGATTAAAGCGGGTTATGTGTTCTTGTTGAAGAACTTCCATAACGCTTTGAATTACTTTGTATTCAGATTGCTGATCCGCCTTGATTACTGTACGAAGTTTTGGATTTCTAATGCGCGATGTCCTAAGCAATTCCGGTAATTCTGCCAATGTTACTTGCATGCCTGCTTTCAGAGCGTATTGTTGTCCAAACACGGCGGCCCGAAGGTTTTGATTATCTAGACCAAGGAAAACTCCTCCATCTTTATCAACAGTAACCGTCATAACATCACTATCGGGAAGTTTAATTGCAGAATGTGATTCAGGAATAATTACTTCGGCTACATCTTGAGCTTTAAATGTTGTTGATAACATAAAAAATGTCAGCAATAAAAACCCTACATCCACCATCGGGGTCATATCAAGCTTGAATCCGACACGTTTTTTCTTTGACATACTAACTCCTGCGAATGAAATTATTCGTGTTTGGATTGCAAGTTCATCATAATATCTTTACTTGCTTCATCGATCATATAGGTCATACCATCGATCTTTGTTGTAAAGAAGTTGTAAGCAACAATTGCAACGATCGCAATTGCAATTCCACCTGCAGTATTGATAAGGGCTTCGGAGATACCGAGGGAAAGAGCAGCCGAATCAGTTGCACCTGCTTTTGCCAGAGCAGCGAAAGAACGAATCATACCAAGCACCGTTCCAAGCAGTCCCACCATTGTTGCAATTGAAGCAATTGTAGAAAGTGAAATAAGATTCCGTTCTAAGATCGGCATTTCAAGCATTGTTGCTTCTTCGATCACACGTTTTACTTCTTCCATTTTTTCTTTCTTGTTCAAATCTTTTTTCGGCATTAATTCCTGATATCGTTCCAAACCGGTTCTTACAATATTCGCCATTGAACCGCGTTGTGCATCACACGCAGCGATAGCGGCGGGGATATCATTCGAGTTTAAATTAGTGACAAGTGTTTTAAGGTATTTCGGAAGCGGACCGCGACCTCCTGCTTTTTTCAGAGAAAGAAGCCGTTCAACAATATATGTTAACACCATGATCGAAAGAGCTACAAGCGCTACAACAAGAGGACCGCCGTCCTTAACAAATTGTGGCAGTGTAAATTCAAAGATCAAATATCCAAGTATAAATGCACCGAAGAGGATGACTAAGTTGAGTGTACCTTGTTTCATAGAACGACTCCTTGTAATGAAATATTTATTGATTTAAAGTTATTTACTTTGCTATTGCGTAAATCGCGTCTTCACGCTTTTCCGCTGTGGTAAAGATCGTTGAAAGCTTTGTTACGACAAAAATGTTCGTGATGCTTTTGTTAGTATTACAAAGAATAAACTTACCCTGACGATTAGTGTATGATGTGTGTGCCGAGACCAGTGCACCTATCGCCGATGAATTCAGATACTCAACATCACCAAGATCAACTATCAGTTTGCGGTTCCCCTGTTCAAGCAATGATGCAACTGCTTTTTTAAGTTCGTCAGTTTCATCGCCTCCGACTAACGATCCTTTCGGTTCAAGGATGACCACTGACCCATCATTAATAGACGAAGATTTAATTTTCATTGCGAATGCCCCTTACGATGAGAATATATTGAGGGTGCTAAGACTGCCATCAATTTTAATAATATAATGAAGATAAAGATAGAGAAATCAAGTTGCAATAAGAAATTTCGATGATTTTCTTAATATTCAGCATTATATTTTTTGACGTAAAGAATGAAAATCTACACTAATTATGGTTTACTGTTTAATAATTTTCCGTTTTAATTCATCAACACTATTTGTCGGAAGTTCACAAGCATAATTTTTGCACAAATATGCCGTTGGTTTCCCATCAATCAGGCGTAATTCTTTTGTAAAAGAAAGTTTTGAATCAAAAAAAACTCTCTGTGAATCATTCATTACAATTGTATTCAAATTTGGCGTGAATTCTTCGGCAATAGAATCGAGGAAAAATTCTGCATTGCTCGATTGTTCAAAAACAATCACAAGATGCTCTGGCGGCGAAAGGAAATATTCCAGCGTTGCCATTAATTGGGGCATTACTTGTGGAGATTGAACTAATAAAGTACAGAAATGCTTCAATGTTTTTTGAGCATAATCTTTCAAAGATTGATCATTCGTCAATTCATACAGTCTGAGCAGATTCATCACTGCAATAGAATTTCCTGTTGGTTCTGCACCATCATACGCTTCTTTCATTCGTACCAGTATAGAGTCATCTTTTCCTGATGTATCGTAAAATCCACCTTCAGCCGAATCCCAAAACAGTGTGATAGTCCTCCCTGTTAATTCTTCCGCCCATTGCAGCCAACGCAGATCAAACGTTGATTGATAAAGATCCACCAGACCGTAGACCAAAAACATATAGTCTTCAAGATGAGCTTCATATTTTACTTCTCCATCACGATACCGGCGAAAAAGAATTTTCTGTTCGGGATTATATATTGTTGTGAAAATAAATTCAGCTGCACGGATTGCGGCAGTTAGGTATGCCGGTTCATGAAGTGTTCGTGATGCCCTCGCCAACGCTCCTATCATCAGTCCATTCCACGATGTAAGAACTTTATCATCACGCTGAGGACGAGGACGTTTATTTCTTACCTCAAGTAATTTCTTCTTTGACGAAGAAAGCGATAAACGAACTTTATCAGTTTTTAACGAAAATTGTACGGCTGTTTGTTCTATCGTAAACGGGTTAAACAAAATATTTTTATCAACAAATTCCTGATGCGGATCGGAAAATGCATTTCCATTTTCCTCAACACCGTAATGATAACAGAATATCTTTGATTCATCAGCGGTCAAAATAGTATCGAGCTCAGATTTTTTCCAGACATAGAATGCACCTTCAATCTTATGTCCCTCTTTTTCAAGATCGATACTATCTGCATCTTCTGCAGAAAAGAATCCTCCCTCAGCCGACGTCATATCACGAAGAACATAATCACTCGTTTCGCGTGCAACAGTCGCAAAAAATTCATCTTTGGTAATCTGATACGCATCGAGATATGAATTTATTAATTGCGCTTGGTCATACAACATCTTCTCAAAATGTGGAACACGCCACTGCGTATCAACAGAATAGCGATGGAAACCTCCGCCAAGATGATCGTACATTCCTCCGCTTGCCATTGCCATCAATGTGGTGAGAGACATCTTCAATGCTTCTTGATCTTTTGTGCGATAATGATACCGGAATAAAAAATTAAAAATAACCGGACGGGGAAATTTTGTTCCATTTCCGAATCCCGCAAATTTTGGATCGTATCCGGCTGCAATCTGATGATACGTTCGCTTCAAAATAATATCATCAAGTTCGGTACTTTTACTATCAACAAAATGACGATGCTGTAATGCTTTTGTTAATTCTTCTCCTGAGTTGAGAACATTATCTCGATCGCTCTGCCATACTTCGTTTATTCTTTCAAGCAATGACGGAAATCCAGGACGATTATATCCATCGTTCGGCGGAAAATATGTTCCGCCATAAAAAGGTTTTAAATCTGGTGTAAGAAATACAGAAAGCGGCCAACCGCCCTGTCCAGTCATTGTCTGGACGGCTGTCATATAAACTTTATCAACATCCGGGCGTTCTTCCCTGTCAACTTTAATGTTCACAAAGTATTTGTTCATCAATGCGGCGATCGATTCATTCTCAAATGATTCACGCTCCATTACGTGACACCAATGACATGTTGAATAACCGATAGAAAGGAAAATCAGCTTGTTCTCCTGCTTGGCTTTTTCAAACGCTTCATTCCCCCACGGGAACCAATCGACCGGGTTGTTTGCGTGTTGTAATAGATAAGGAGATTTTTCGGTCTTAAGTTTATTAGACATTTAAAGTTGAGAATGTTGTAAGGTTTAGAACGTTAATCTTTCTTTGATTTTTTTAGATACTTAATGAAATTAGCAATTTGTGAAGAAACGATTATTGCAAGTTCAGAAAGTTCATTGAATCGTTGATCTTGAATATATTTAAGATCGTTTGCAACAATCAGAAGGTTTCTGACTTCACCGCAAGATCCCTTTGAATAGAAGAGAAATCGCACAAACTCTTTATTATTATTTCGTTCAAATCCTTCAGCAATGTTCGACATTACAGAAACTGATGCTCTTTGTATTTGATCTCGAAAACCAAAATCTTTTAACGCTTTCCCTTCTGAACACATAGTATAAACAGCCGTTGTAAGTATTCTAGCCTTTTGCCATGCTTCAACTTCTTCAAAACGTTTGATAGTCATATATCCTCCTAATATGAGATAGTTAAATAATTTGATTTTGAAACATTTTGAACTTTCAAACCTTTTAACATTCAAACGTTAAGAATTTACAGCCGATCATTATTCTGCTTTGTCAATTTAATATCCTGCAATTGCGGAGCTTTCACTTTTATTTCAAACCGATAGCCGGAATATGGTCCGATAGGACTCCATTGAAAATTCATCAGCCAGCAATGGAGATCGCGGGAAATATTCATTTGCGGAGCGGCGAATTGTTTTGAGACGATATCGTAACTTGATGACGCAGTGAATTTCCAGTTCTCAGTCAGATTAAAATCCAAACTGCCGCTGACATTTGCGGAGCGAAATTTTTGATTTGGATTATCTTGACTTTGTGAGAAATTAAAACTTAATGATAAACTCCACGGGATACTGAAATCCGGTTCCGGTGAATCATAAATCCCTTTATATCCGCTAAAGTTTTGATTGCGCTCATTATCGGCAACGCGTGCACTGTCATCTACATCCTGTTGTGTCTCAGGCAGTTTTTTTTCACCCCTGAGCGACGTTGAAAGACTTAGAGAAAAATATGTTAACTGTGCAATTCCTTTTCCCTGTTCTATTAGATATCGATTAACGCGGGTCTTTGCTGTTTGATCGAATTCATACAAATTAAAATTCGCAGAACCGCCAATGCCTAGAATTGTGCCGATATCAGTTCTAAAACTGGTAGAGATTTGAGAAAACTTTAATGTATCTGCTACAAAATTATAACTTGCAGAAGCTCCTAAATTCAATAACTGATATTTCTGTTCTTTCTCTGTTGTGTCTTTTGCTGATGTCTTCGTTTCAAAAACATTCCCTACAGACATTCCGATTGACTGCGATTCATATGCAGATGCAGAGCCATAAAGCCCTTTTGCAAAGCGATCAAATTTTTGTTCGTTCCCGAATTTATCTTTGTATCGGCCAAAATAGCCGTATTGTTTTTCTGAAAAATCAGGAATGTATGTATAACTGACTACAGGCGTAATCGTGTGCCGAAATCCCGATAATCCGGGAATTGGTGAATTTAACATTCCATACAATTTTGTTGAAATGCTTACTCCGGTTGAAAATGTACGCACCGCTGCAAAACCATATTTGTCGACAAGAATAGGTCTGCCTAATGTATCAAGTCCTTTGTATGTAAGACTCTTGTCATACCATTTTTCATTATAACTGAATTGCGGGGCAATGGTAAAATATCCGGCTTTCGGTGCGAAGTTAAATGATAGATTGTGATTGATCCCTTGGCGTTGATCATAGATAAACGGAAGTGTGTCTACACTTCGAGTTTTGTTATCAATTCTCTGTGCGCTCGCACCATAATTCATTCCTATCATTTCATACCATGAATAACTCGATTCTGAAGTATTCTTTTGTTTCCCGAATCTGAACGGATAACTTTGGGAATGATTGAATGAAATAGAAGGTAGCGTATTAGTAATCGAACCAGTGATAAGATTTTGCGTTCGGTTGATATTCACGCTCATACTGTTGCTCGTTCCCTCCCAATTTTTTGATAAACTTGCATTT
>JAUXTU010000023.1 GCA_030679145.1 Bacteroidota bacterium
GCTCCGGTTCGTTTTTGATTGAAGTGTACAGTGTTTTATTAGAGTATCACGACCGCTGGTATAATGCGAACAAAGGCAAAGCAAAAAAAGGCGATGTGTTTGAACGGGACGGGCATTTGCATCTCTCGCTGAAAAAGAAAAAAGAAATTCTTACCAACAACGTGTACGGCGTTGATATAGACTTTCAAGCAACAGAAGTAACACAGCTTTCGCTCTATCTTAAGCTGCTGGAAAATGTTTCGATGAACGAAACATACCAAATGGGAATGTTCAAAGAAACGATTCTCCCGAACCTAAACAACAACATTGTGTGTGGTAATTCGTTGATAGGGACTGATATTGGCGGTTTGTTTGAAAGTGAAGAGACAGACAAACTAAAACCAATGAATTATGAAGATGTCTTTCCAAACATCATGAAGAAGGGCGGATTTGATGCGATAGTTGGGAATCCACCGTATGTTTTTGGAAGGGATTGGAAGTCATTAGGGATTCCTGATGATGTTAAAAAATATTTTTTAACAAACTATAAATGGTCGCCATATCAGTTAGACATGTTTTCTCTTTTTATGGAACGATCATTTATGCTTTCAAAATATGGAAGTCGAATTGGGCAGATTGTACCAAATGTTTGGCTAAATAATACTTATTCAAAACTTACCAGAAATAGCTTGTTAAAGAATGCTGCTAATTTAATAATAGCCATACCACCAGGAAATGTTTTTAAGGGTATTACAGTCGATACAACTGTTTATACTTATTGCAAACAAAAAAACTTTGGAAGTAAGTTTGAAATTAGAGCTATTGATTATCAAAAATTAAGCACTAAAACAGAATTTAAAGTAGAGGAATATCTTGATGGAGAAAGACCAATAAGTATTTCGATAGATAATATTGGTATGGAATTTATTTATGCTCTTAAAAAAGATAATCCACAACTTTCAGAATTTGCCGACATTACACGAGGAGTACATCCATATAGATTGGGTGGTTTTGGAAAATCAGCGTACGGAAAAGGAGCACAAGTCGAAAAGGATTTGACTGAGCGTCCATATCATAGTAAAGTTCTTAAAAAAGGATATCGTTCATTTATTTATGGAAAGGATCTTAAACGATTTTCACCTGTTATCGCTAAAGAGTATGTAAACTATGGTGATTGGCTTGCAGAACCAAGACAGCCAAAATATTTTGAAGGTGAAAGAGTTTATTCCCGTAAAATTCTTGGTGACAGATTAGTTGTCACTATAGCAAAGGATAACAATGTTGCAGATCAGCAAGTGTATATAACAAAACCCAAAAAAGAATATCCAAAAGCAGTTTATTTTGCTGGAATAATGGGAAGCAAATTGATTTCCTTTTTTGTTAGAACTTATTACAACGAAACAAATGATGCTTTTCCTCAAATTAAAGTTGGTCAATTACAATCATTGCCTATTCGAGCAATTAATGTTGCAAATTCTGAAGACAAATCTCGCCACGACAACATTGTAAAATTAGTCGAGCAAATGCTTGAAGCAAAACAAAAACTCTCCACCGCCAAAACCGACGGAGAAGTCAATCGTCTTGAACTACTTTGCGCATCGTTAGATCGCAAAATAGATGAAGCGGTGTATGAGTTGTATGGATTGACGGAAGAAGAAATAAAGATTGTGGAGGGCAAGTAAGAGCGACACACCCCTTTTTCCCCTCTCTCCAGCGCACACCTGTGTGTCGAAACACTTCGGTGTGCAGGCATAAATCATCGCTCAGAGGGGAGTTGAACTTTTCACAATTCAAATTTGAAACTTGGCAATCCCCTCTGTGTGTGGGAAAGCACGTTGTTTGTGTCCCGCGCTTTTTGCGGGATGTGTAGTGGGGAGAGGGGAAAAAGGGGTGTGTAAAGTCCAAAGCAACACACCCCCCAGCCCCTCTCTCTCACGCCGCAGGCGTCACGCAGAGGGGAGTTAAAAACACGAAATGAAACGCAAAATAATTCCATACAATTTAAAATTAAAAGAAGTTGCTAGAGTACTTCGCAACAATAGCACGCTCGGCGAAATATTGCTCTGGAAACAATTACGCTACAAACAAATGCTTGGCTTTGATTTTCACAGACAAAAACCACTAGATCAGTTCATCGTAGATTTTTATTGCAATGAGTTATCTCTTGCAATAGAAATTGATGGCAGTTCTCATACCACAGAAGAAGCTATTGAAAAAGATAAGGCTCGTCAAGAACGGTTAGAAGCATTTGGCGTAACATTTTTGCGTTTTACTGAAATGGAAGTGAGAAATTCAATGCGCACAGTCTTAACAATAATTGAAGATTGGATTACAACAAATACAAAATAAAAGTAACACACCCCGTACCCCTCTCTCTATCGCGCAAAGCCATAGCACAGAGGGGAGTTGAACTTTTTGTAATTTAGGTTTTGTGAATTGCAATCCCCTCTGTGGGTTGGAAAGTGTGTTGGGGAGAGGGGAAAAAGGGGTGTGTTGAAGGTGAAACAGTAGCTCTTAGTTTCACCTTTTTTTGTTTATATTTAACTATAAAATCCGGAGCACAGTGATGGCATCTTCCAGAACATCTCAAACTATCCGCGCACCGCGCGGCGCCACTTTTTCCGCAAAAGGATGGGTGCAGGAAGCGGCGATGAGAATGTTAATGAACAATCTCGATCCCGATGTTGCTGAGCGTCCGCAAGAACTGATCGTGTACGGCGGAACCGGAAAAGCCGCCCGCAATTGGCAATGTTACGATTCCATCATCGACACTTTAAAAAAATTAGAGAACAACGAAACCCTTCTTGTGCAATCCGGTAAGCCGGTCGGAATTTTCCGCACACACACCAACGCTCCACGCGTTCTGATCTCAAATTCAATGCTCGTTCCCAAATGGGCAACGTGGGATGAGTTCCGCCGTCTTGAAGCGTTAGGTTTAACAATGTACGGACAGATGACAGCAGGTAGCTGGATCTATATTGGTTCGCAGGGAATATTGCAGGGGACGTACGAAACATTGGCAGAAGCTGCACGTCAGCATTTTTCAGGAACGCTTGCAGGAAAATTTTTACTGACAGCAGGTCTTGGCGGAATGGGAGGAGCGCAGCCTCTTGCCGCAACAATGAACGGCGCGGCGTGTCTTGTTATTGAAGTTGATCGTTCGAGAATTGAAAAACGCCTCGCCACAAAATATCTGGATAAGATGACGGATAATTTTGATGAAGCAATAACGATGATCCGTTCTGCAAAAGAAAATAAAACTCCGCTTTCAGTCGGGCTGTTAGGGAATGCGGCAGAGATCGTTCCGAAAATTGCGCGTGGAAAATTTCTTCCGGATATTGTTACCGATCAGACCTCTGCTCATGATCCTCTGAACGGATATGTACCGGCAGGAATGACGTACGAAAAAGCACTCGATCTGAGAAAAAAGAATCCCAAAAAATATGTTGAACTTTCGCGTGCATCGATTGTTGCGCATGTGAAAGGATTGCTTGCGCTGAAGAAAAAAGGGAAGATTGTTTTTGATTATGGAAATAATATTCGGGGCGAAGCACAGGTCGGCGGCGTAAAAAATGCATTCGATATTCCCGGCTTTGTTCCTGAATATATCCGTCCGTTATTCTGCGACGGCAAAGGTCCATTTCGATGGGTGGCACTTTCCGGTGATCCTGAAGATATTTATCGAACTGACCGTGCCGTGCTGGAAACTTTTCCCGAGAATAAATTATTGAGAAATTGGATCGAAAAAGCACAGAAACAAGTTGCGTTTCAAGGGCTGCCTGCGCGAATCTGTTGGCTTGGATATGGCGAACGGGCAAAGATGGGAAAAATTTTCAATCAACTTGTCCGCAGCGGTCAGGTAAAAGCGCCAATCGTTATTGGCCGCGATCACTTGGATTGCGGAAGCGTTGCCTCTCCGAATCGTGAGACCGAAAAAATGAAGGATGGAAGCGATGCAATCGCCGACTGGCCGATTCTTGGTGCAATGCTAAATTCCATCGGCGGTGCAAGTTGGGTAAGCGTTCATCATGGCGGCGGTGTTGGTATTGGAAACTCGATCCACAACGGAATGGTGATTGTGTGCGACGGAAGTATTGATGCCGACGAACGTTTGGAACGGGTGTTAACCTATGATCCCGGAATGGGAATCATCCGGCATGTTGATGCGGGATATGAACGTGCAGTGAAAAATGCGAAACACTTTGGCATAAAAATTCCGATGATGAAATAAAAAAAATATTTCCACAATCAATTTTTTTTGATGAAAAATTTTTCTTCACAATTTACATCCAACAATATCGTAAAGAGTTTCATCAATCAGCGATTAATTATCGCATTTGTCGTTGCTCTCTTAACGTTGACCGGTGTTGGCCTCTTGGGATTCCGAACAGTTTTGGAGCTTTCCGGTAATTATGATAAGATTATTCACACCTACACCGTTATCAATAAACTTGACAACATCTTTTCCGAAATATCATTTGCTCAAACAGAACTCCGCACATTTTACATCACCGACGATTCATCCTATCTTCTTCGATATCGAACAATAGAAGATTCAATTCGAAACAAGGTCGCTATCGTTGATGGATTGATCTCTGATAATTCGCGGCATAAAATTTCACTGCGAACACTGAACGAACTAATCATCACCCGCGAGCAATTTAACAACGATAAGATTAAACGGTATGTGTTGAACGGATTTGTTTCATCAGAAAAATATTTCTCTACAAAAGAGAGTCAAAACTTTGTTCGTCGTATTGACAGTGTCATTATTGCGATGGAGTCTGCAGAAAAACAAGAGTTGTCACAACAGGTGTTGAACACTAGTGATAAGACAAATCGTACGTTATTGTTAATAACGATTGGCGGTTTTGTGGGATTTGTAATTCTACTTACAGTGTTCATCCTTCTCACATTGGAAAATCAGCGGCGAACTAAGGCGGAACTGGAAATTCGGAACAGCGAACAACGGTTTGTAAATTTTTTGGAGGCAGTTCCTGCCGGAATCTATATTTTATCAGCCGATGGTAAACCGTATTACGCAAACGAAGAAGCAAAGAACATACTGGGATCCGGAATTGTACCACACGCATCATCGGAAAAACTTGCCGAAATTTATAATGCATATATTCAAGGAACGGATACACATTATCCTGCTGAAATGATACCAATTGTTCGCGCTCTTAAAGGAGAACGCTCCACGATTTCTGATATAGAAATTTGGAAACCCGATGCTGTCATTCCGCTGTTTGTTACCGGTGCTCCAATCTACGACAGCGAGGGGAATCTTCAATATGCGATGGCTGCATTCATTGACATTTCAGAACAGAAACAGACACAACAACAATTATCGGAAAGTGAAGAACGATTCCGACAGATAATTGAAAATGCATCCGATCTAATTTATAGGGCTGATAAGCGAGGGAAGTTTACGTACGTAAACCCAACCGGATTATCAATGTTTGGATATACGATTGAAGATGTTATTGGAATGCACTTTACAATGTTTGTAAAAGAAACAGAACAGCAGAAAGTTGCCCGCGTATATTATCGTCAAATGTTGTCGAAGACAAAATCCAGCTATCGAGAATTTACAGCGACGAAAAAAAATGGAAAAGAGATCATTCTTGGGCAAAGCGTTGAACTCTTGTTTGAAAACAATAAGGTTGTGGGTTTTCTTGCAATTGCGCGGGATATTTCTGAAAAGAATCGCTACGAACAGGAGTTGAAAGAAGCAAAAGAGACTGCAGAATCTGCAACGGTTGCAAAATCACAATTCCTGGCAACAATGAGTCATGAGATTCGAACGCCGATGAATGGTGTTATCGGTATGACCGATCTTCTATTGCAAACATCATTGAATGATGAGCAGCGCGAATATACTGAGATCATTCGCTCCAGCGGAGAAACACTGCTGACGTTGATCAATGATATTCTGGATTTCTCAAAGATTGAATCGGGAAAACTGGAAATGGAAAAACGCCCGATAGAAGTACAGAGTTTGATCGAGGAAACGTTCGACCTTATCGCACGCAGTGCCGTAGAAAAACAATTGGATATTGTCTATCTGATCGATCCGTCTGTTCCACCGTTCATTATTGGAGACCCAGTCCGTCTGCGTCAGATTTTGTTGAACCTTACGAATAATGCGATCAAGTTTACCAATCATGGTGAAGTACTGGTTTCCGTAGAAGCGATCGGCAACGATGGAACTCAGACCACACTTCAATTCTCCGTAAAAGACACAGGAATAGGAATTCCAAAAGACAAAGCAAGTAAATTGTTTCAGGCATTCTCGCAAGTCGACGCTTCGACAACGAGAAAATTCGGCGGCACGGGACTTGGCTTGGTCATTACAAAACGTCTTGTAGAATTGATGGATGGTGAAGTATGGATTGAAAGTGAAGAGGGAAAAGGTTCAACATTTTATTTTACCATTAAAGTACCAACCACCACCACCGTTGAAGGATTACCGAAAAAATATATCCGCGGAAAAATCCCTGAATTACTGGGAAAACGAATACTGCTGGTTGATGACAATGCGACAAATCTGAACATTCTCAGTATTCAATGTACTAACTGGGGAATGTATCCTCGTTCAACAGCATCACAGAGTGAAGCGCTCAAATGGGTGAACAATAATGATCCGTTTGATATGGCGATCATTGATTTTAATATGCCGGAAATAAACGGCATTGAACTTGCGCGGATGATTCATACGTCAAGAAATGACAAACCATTTCCAATCGTTCTTTTTTCATCCTCGGGTCATACAGATTTTACCAATGAAGAACAAACGTTGTTTGCTGCGGTTATTCTGAAACCGATAAAACAAGCACAATTATATTCAACCATAACAGATGTTCTTGCAAAAAATATTAACGATCAGCTTCTGCGGGTCAACATCGAACCGCAAAAAACAGAACCATTGGCGAACAATGTTCCATTAACAATACTTATCGCAGAAGATAATTTTATCAATCAAAAATTAGCACTTCGATTATTGCAGCAGCTTGGATATTTGGCGGATCTTGCGGCCAACGGAAAAGAAGCACTGGAGATGGTTAAACAAAAGCGTTACGATATAATCCTGATGGATCTCCATATGCCGGAGTTGGACGGATTGTCAGCGACGAGAGAGATCGTAAGGACAGTGGATGCATCTGTTCGTCCAAAGATCATTGCCATGACGGCGGATGCGATGAGCGGTGACAGAGAAAAATGTATCAATGCCGGCATGGATGATTATATCAGTAAACCCGTCCGATTGGAAGGTTTACGATCGATGCTTGAAATATACGGGGGAATGATTGTCGAACGAAAGAAATATGGCCAATCACAATATAATGACAACGATGCAATGTTTGTTCGTCTCCAAGAGATCCTATCTGAAACCGATAAGAATTTTTTCCGTGAATTCGTGCAGCCGTTTCCGGCACAAACCGCTGAAATGATGGAGCAATTACGTACTGCTTGGAATAAACGAGATACAGAACAACTGATCTTCGTTTCACATAAACTTCGAGGACTGGCGTTGAGTTACGGTGCGAATGCTCTTGCAGAATATTGTAAAGTGATCGAAAATAATATCGAAACAAATCCCAACAGCATTACCGATGAATCTATTGTCATGGTGGAACAATCAATGAAGCAGTCATATGAAACCCTATTGTTAACAGTCAAAAAATTAGGAATAGTGTGAGAGTGGAACGGATCGGTTTATGTGATCACTGTATCCATCATTCAATTGTTACCAGTGCACGGGGAGCTCGGTTTCTTTTATGCAATAAATCAAAAACTGATAAATCATTTCCCAAATATCCGAAGCAACCGATAATTATCTGTAGAGGATATTCATCCGCCGATAATACTGCTGAAAACAACAATAAAAAAATTGTAAATCCTTAAAATAGTTATTAACAAAGAATATTTATTTACACCTGCAGCAAATACGGATCGGCGAAAAGTTTTAATTTTCAAAATAAGACAACCTGGTCTTGTAACCCAATTCTTTTTATGGACATCTACGTCACCTGCAAATAACTGTTTGCTGTTTTTGCAAGTTTTGCATACGTTATATGCAGCGTTAACAATCAAAGGTATTGTATGAAAAAATATAGTGTTATTTTCATTATTCTTGCATTTGTTTTTACTTCATGTAAAGAGCAATTAGTTACCACTCCAATTCAACAATTGGCTTCACAGAACGGCAATGTTTCTCTCGCGTTTGAAAAATCTCAAATTCCAGAAACCGTAAAAATAATTCGAGCAGTTTTAAAAAGAAATTCAGATTCACTCATCAATACATTGAATGCTGCTGATTCCGGATCAGCAGAAATTGTCTTTTCAAAAGTTCCGGTCGGGATATGGAAATTGAAAATTGATGCGATGAACGCCGATAATATTATTCTTTACACTGGATCGGTCGATGTCACTGTTTTGGAAAATATGGTTACAAATGTAAATCTTGTATTGCAGCAAATCTCAACAGGAGTAGGCAGTGTAAAAATAACAGTAACGTGGGCACAAAACAGCAGCTGGTTTGATTTCAGTTCAATCCCAATACTGTATCCGCAAGGTACTCAATACGACGGAAGAGGGATTGGATATCCTTTCGTTACTTATGACGATTCGTTGTATAAAATGTGGTATTTAAACATTCAATCTGCGGTTAATTCTAAAGGAGCAATATCGTCGGTTGGTTATGCAACTTCAAAAGATGGTCTCACATGGAAACATTACTCTCAGGAACCCGTATTAACGCCGACCCAAGGAACATGGGATGCTTTTATTATTGGACATGGAACCATATTGAGAGATGAAACGGGGTATAAACTATACTACTGCGGCTATAATGATAATAATAATATTCGATACAGCATTGGCCTTGCAACATCATCGGATGGAATTCAATGGGAGAAAAAAACGGATCCTGTTTTTAAAGGAACAAATAGCTGGGATTATTCTATTGGAGTAAAAGGTGTTTTAAAAGTGAACAATAAATATTTTATGTACTACGGTTCCAGTCCTGCGTCGGGTATCGGTCTTGCTACGTCTGCTGACGGGATTACTTGGACCCGATATCCAAGCAACCCTATTATTAACCCGACTGAATCGTGGGAGGGAGGGGGAATTGGGTATGCATCAGTAATTTACGATGAAGGTAAATTTAAAATGGTCTATGTCAATAACGGATACAGTTCTGGTTTTGGATATGCAACTTCTGAAGATGGAATTCACTGGATAAAAGACGCATCAAATCCTATTTTCACTAAAGAGAAAACAAAAAATTTATGGGCTGGCAATGTGGGATATCCATCGCTGACAAAAGTCGGTAACAAATTAATGATCTATTACACAGGTATGAACTCAAACGGACTTGAAATGCGTATTGGTGTTGCCATTAAGAATTAATTGTTTGTAAAAAACCTTTGTTGTACAAATCCCCGATCTCTTCGGGGATTTTTGTTTTTGAATCATTCAAAAAAACAAAATGTGAACAATCAGTTGAAATAGGTATATTTAAACACTAAAATTATTTTGTAATCAGAGATATAAACAATTATAGATTCAACATACTGCATAATAATGAACCATTCGATCTCAAAAACGAAAAAGACAGAATGAATCTTTTCATAAATAATATCGGTCAGTTAGTTACTGTCGCATCGTACGGAAAGCGCGTGAAAACCGGAAGCGATATGCGCGAACTGCATATGTCTTCAAACGCCGCCCTTCTTATTCAGAATGGAATCATTACCGCTATTGGAAAAAACGGAGAACTTGCTCCTCCATCAGATATTGATATTATTGATGCCGAAGGAAGAGTTGTGCTTCCCGGATTTGTAGATTCGCACACTCACACCGTCTTTGCCGGAAGCCGCGAAAACGAATTTGCTATGCGAGCAGAAGGGAAAACATATCAACAGATTGCAGAGGCTGGTGGAGGAATTCTTTCCACCATGAGAGCAACGCGCGAAGCGACAAAACACGATCTGTACAAATTTGCCGACCGGCGACTGAATGATATGATGCGGAGCGGAACAACGACGGTTGAGATTAAAAGCGGGTACGGACTTTCACCCGATACCGAAGTGAAAATACTTGAAGTGATTTCCGATCTTAAACGCGATCATTACGCAACAATCGTGGCTACATTTCTTGGTGCGCATGCATTTCCACCGGAATCGAAAGATGACAAACAATCATATATTAACCGCATCTGTGATTATATGCTTCCGTACATCGCAGAAAAAAAATTGGCTACGTTTGTCGATATCTTTTGCGAGCTTGGGTATTTTGACCTGAAAGCAACGGAACAAATTATTCTGGAATCTAAACGCCACGGTTTGATTCCAAAACTCCATGCTGATCAGCTAAACGCATTTGGTGCAGTTGAACTTGGAGCGAAACATAAGGCAATTTCCGTCGATCATTTGGAAAAAACCAATGAGCATGGAATTACAGCGTTGAAGAATTCCGAAACGATTGCAACCGTTTTGCCCGGATGTTCGCTCTTTCTCAATCATCCGTATGCGCCGGCACGTTCTATCATAGATGCTGGAATTCCCCTTGCCATTGCTACCGATTTTAATCCCGGTACGCAAATGTGTTATTCAATGCAGATGATGATGACGCTTGCCTGCACACAAATGAAGATGACACCGGAAGAAGCGATCACCGCCTCAACATTAAATGGAGCTGCCGCGCTCGGACTTTCCAATGAGATCGGAAGTATTGAGATCGGCAAACAAGCAGATGTTGTATTATACAACGTGCACGATTACAAATATATTCCATATCATTACGGCGTCAATCATGTTTGGAAAGTGGTGAAGAATGGTGTTCTGTTAGATTTTTAAAAAATTGAACAATCAATTTATGAATCATAGTTTTAAATTTTTCTTTCATAATTCACCCTTCGTTCTTATATTGATACAGTAATCTGTTCTTTCAAAAATTAAGTCACCTAATTCGTTAGGGGTGTTATTCCGCAGAAACACCGCGGGAAACTGAGAACATACCCTTGAAGGCGCTTTTAGCGCCAGAACCACCTGATCTGGATAATACCAGCGTAGGGAAACGACAATAAATTTTAGTTGTATCGTTTTTATTGCCGTTACCATGCTTTTATCCAGCGTAGTAACGGCATTTTTATTTTTAAGAGACTTTTGAAAAAGTCATTGCGAGGAGCGACTTGTCCGCCGTCTGTTTGGCGGGAGCGACGAAGCAATCTCCTTAAAACAAACAAAAAACGTCTCGTCACGAAGTGATCCCTTTGGGACAATGACATTACTCAAGAGTTTTTCAGATGTTTCTTTAAATATAATACCACAGAGTTACTAAGACATAAAGGAATAAAATGAAAAACATGAAACACGAAACTCGAAACACGAAACTATCATTTTTAATCATGATAGCTTTGTATTCACAAATGTTTGCACAGCAGGAGAAAGATTCCGTTAAATACAACCTCGATCCTGTGTTGGTAACAGGAACAACGGCAAAAGAACGTGAAACGCCGGTAACATTTACCAATCTAAATAAAGGATTAATTGAACAACGATATTCTATGCAGGATGTTCCCGTAATGCTTTCAGAACTTCCCGCAATGATCTCGTATTCCGACGGAGGAAACGGCGTTGGGTATAACTATATCTTTTTACGAGGATTCGATCAACGAAGACTATCTATAATGGTGAACGGTGTACCGCAGAACGATCCCGAAGATCACAATGTCTATTGGATCGATTTTCCGGATCTGCTGGCGAGTTCATCCAATGTGCAAGTGCAGCGCGGAGCGGGAAGTGCGTTCTACGGTCCGCCGGCAATCGGCGGTTCGGTGAATATTATCACCAATCCGTTCACTCCAAAGCCGTACGCAAAATTCGAGGCAATGTTCGGATTTCAGGAATACGGTGATAGTTCGCAATCGCTGCCGATGACAATGAAAAAACTTTCCGCATCATTCAATTCAGGATTGATCGATAATAAATATATGTTCTACGGTCGGCTCGGAAAAATTCAATCCAATGGTTATCGTTTCCATTCTGCATTCGAAGCAGGCTCATATTTTCTCGGGGCGTTGAGATTTGATGAGAATATGACGACACGTATTCATTTGTTCGGTGGACCATTAACAGATCAGCTTGTGTACACAGGTTTGCCGAAATTTGTGAATGGTGATAAAAAATTGCGGCGGATGAATTTTTCATACATAGAAGATGATGGTTCAATTATTACGTATGCTACGCCGCGAAGACAGCAGGAAAACGAAGGATTCAATCAGCCCCATTATGAGATATTGAACGAATGGAAAATTTCAGAAACGCAAAAACTTCACAACACATTATTTTTTTACGATAGTCATGGATATTTTGATTATGACGGGTCTTGGGCTGATGCAGCAACACTTCGGGTAGATAGTTTACATGGATTTGCGCCCACACCATCAATTCAAAATGCAATAATCCGCGGCGGAGTTGACCTTGTGCAGTGGGGATGGTTGCCGCGATATGAATGGGAGCACGAACGCGGTGAATTGATCATCGGCGGAGAATATCGATATCACAAAGGGACACATTGGGGAAAAATTCAACATGCCGAAGGGCTTCCAACAAATTTCAATCCTGATTATCGTTTCTATCAGTATGAT
The DNA here is from genome assembly GCA_030679145.1 of Bacteroidota bacterium. Lineage (GTDB taxonomy): Bacteria > Bacteroidota > Ignavibacteria > UBA10030 > UBA8401 > UBA8401. Next base: position 12,635 of record JAUXTU010000023.1, read on the forward strand.
GCGATAAAACACATGGCATCGGTCTATGTAACGGAAAACTTCAAAGTGCAGGATGATATGATGTTGATGGCAAATGTTCAGTTCGCGTTCAATGAATATCAAATTATGCATGAGAAATTTTTGAACACATCATTCAATGTTCCATACTATTTTTTTAATCCGCGTTTGGGATTGAATTATAATATTGATGAAGAGTTAAATACTTATATTTCATTTGGTTATACTTCGCGCGAGCCGCGATTAAGAAATTTGTATTCAGCAGAAGATTCGTACTTCGGTGCGATTCCCGGATTTGAAGCGGACACAATCGGCGGGATTACGAAATACAATTTTGATAAACCAATCGCAAAGCCGGAGCAATTGCTGAATCTTGAACTCGGTATTGGTTACAAGAGCAACGAAATTCAATTGTCGGGAAATGTATATTGGATGGAATTTACAGATGAACTTGTCAAATCCGGACAGGTTGATATTTTCGGAAATCCTGTGTATGGTAATGCACCACGTACGCGGCATATTGGTGCGGAAGTTGATGGAACAATCCGGTTAATTAACCATTTTGTGATTGGCGGAAATGCGGCGCTGTCGTTGAATAAGATCATCGATTTTACGGCGATCATTCTTGATAGTTCGGTTGCGGGCATAAATTATTTGCATAAAGAAAAACTCGACAACAATCCAATTGCTGGTTTTCCAAGTTTTGTGGGAAATGTGCGATTCACGTATGAACACGAAGGAATTTCTGCCTCATTGATTGGAAAATATGTCGGTGCATTTCATACCGATAATTTCAATTCGGTTATTAATGAAAATGACGCATACACGGTCGTCAATTTTGAATCTGTTTGCGTGCTGCCGAAGATCGGTGATGCAGAAATTTCTTTGCGCGGAGAAGTGCGAAATATGTTGAATAAACTGTACATGCAAAATGGCGAAGGGAATGCATTCTTTCCCGCCGCAGAACGAAATTACTTGATCGGTCTTACAGTTACATTGTAAAAAATCATGATCCGGAATTAATCAGAGCATACCGTTCGCTTCTCATCAACGTGATTTTAGCGAACGGTATGCTGTTGAAATACCACACTATGAAAAAACAAAAACATGCGCTGATTATCTGTAACGGAGAAATGCCGTCTCAAAAACTACTTGCTCCATTGCTAAAGAAAAAACCGTTCATTATTTGCGCCGATGGAGGAGCAAACAAAGCGCGTGCATTCAATATTTTACCGTATTGTATCATTGGTGATCTGGACTCGATCACGCAAAAGACACGGTATTATTTTTCTTCTGTTCCGATAATTCACAATCCGGATCAAAACAGTACTGATCTGGAAAAAACTTTGGAGTATCTGCTAAAAAACTCATTCACTTCAGCAATTATTATCGGTGCAACGGGGGACAGACCCGATCATACGATGGCTAATTTCAGTATTCTTATGAAGTATCATCGAAAGATTTCGCTGCAGTTTTTTGATGAACGATGCACGGCACAAATTATCTATAAAAAAATTCAACTCACCGCCAAAATTGGACAGCAAATTTCTCTGCATCCAATGGGAAAATGCTCAGGGATTAGAACAGAAGGATTGAAATTTCCCCTGAAGAACGAAACTCTTGAACTTGGTATCCGCGAAGGTTTAAGCAACGAAGCAGTAAAAAATATTGTTTCCGTTACGGTGAAATCCGGTTCACTGTTATTGTTCTCGATCCATCCATCCATCACAAAATAATAATGACACCTACCGAGATCATCGCTGTCATTCTTGGATTACTCTCTGTTTTTTTAGTTACCCGCCAGAACGTATGGTGCTATCCTCTTGGGATCGTATCGGTGTTCATTTATATCTTCATTTTTTACGAAGTGAAATTGTATGCCGACATGGGATTGCAGGTGTTCTTTATTGTTCTGCAAGCGTATGGCTGGTATGAATGGTTGTATGGCGGGGAAAAGAAAACAGAATTGAAAGTATCGTGGGGAAGCAACGTAATGTATGGTTTAACAATTTTGTTTGTTGTTATTGCAACAATGCTTCTCGGTTCAATCTTGCATAAACTGACAGATGCTTCGTTACCCTACATCGATTCGCTGTTAGCAGTGTTGAGTATGGCGGCCCAATGGATGATGGCAAAAAAATATATTGAGAACTGGATACTGTGGACGATTGTGAACATTGGCTCGATTGCGATGTATGGAATGAAAGGTTTGTATCTAACAATGTTCTTGTATGCAGTTTATCTTGTGCTGGGTATTATAGGCTATATTGAATGGAAAAAATCACTGCAGGTTCAATCAGTATAAGATCAAGCAGAGTCGTTTCGGATAGGCCAAAAAATAAAAACAGAGAGAAAAATATTCCTCTCTGTTTTTATACAAAAAATTATAATTAAATATTTTTACTTAGCATCAAAGATCAATGGTAATCCAGTTTTCCCGCCGCCGATCACGACGATCTTTGCATTGGGTGAATTGGCAAGTTTTTCCGTTGCTTCAATTCCTTTCCATGTCAGCAATTGCTGGTTCAATCCCTGATTGACGATCTTTTGGAAATCCGAGATACCTTGTGCTTCAATTCGTTTGCGGTCAGCTTCCTGTTTTTCTTTTGTCAATACAAACTGCATACGCTGGCTTTCCTGTTCAGATTGAAGTTTCTGTTCGATAGAAGCAGACAATCCGGATGGAAGTGTAACACGTCGCAACGGTGCAGATTCAACGGTGATGCCGCGTGCGGCAACTGCAGCGGTAATCTCTTCCAAAATCATTTTAGAAAGATGTTCGCGTTCCGATGTGTACAACGCTTTCGCTTCAAAACTTGCCGTCACACCGCGTGTTACTGAACGAAATTGTGGTTCAATAATAATCCCTTCGTATTCTTCGCCGACAGTTTTGTACACATCTGCAGCTTTTTCGGGATTCAAATGATAAAGAATGCTTACTTCCAACTGTACTGTCAATCCCTCTTTTGATGGAACTTCCATTACTTCTTTTAATTCTTGTGTCTTAACGGACATTTTGACGATGCGTGCTAGCGGATTGACAAAATTTATTCCTGATTTCAACGTATTATCAGATACTGTTCCGAAGAAATCGACGACACCAATATTTCCTGCGGGAATAACGGTAAAGCAGTTTGAAAGTGCCACTAATGTGGCACCGAAAGCAACAAGCAATGAAATATTTGCTGTTCCTTTTGTATTGGGATTAACACGCATTGTCTGCCAGGAAAAAAAAGCAACAACGGCAATGATGATGAAAATTAAAAAAAACATACAACCTCCAAAAATAATGTAATTGTGTTAGTTCATTATGAGAACATCATAAACGTTCGAATCGTTCTGATTTGTTTTTTCGTTAAACTATTTATTTATATGGTTTTGACCGTTCTGTATACAAAGATACTCAAGTGAACAGCTAAACTCAATGGATTTGGTTTTATCTTTTTATATAGTATGTTTATGTTTTCAGATTTTGGAATAGATCCACTAATAATTTGTTCATTTACTTCGTACTCTTGTGGTTGAAATCGTGATGATACACCGCATCTGCTAACAGCCAGCTTGCATCACGGATCGCTTCTTGTGTTGAAAGCTCAACAGGAGAAATTTGCGTTAATGAAGCAAGACCAAGTTTTGATTTCAGTTCTTTGGTATTTCCTTGTATGCGTCCAACAAACGCATGAACAGGTTTATTCAATCGTTGTGCCCGCGCTGCAATTCCGGCAATTCCTTTTCCATACAATGTTTGTTCATCTAACACTCCTTCGGTTGTAATAACGCAATCGCACGAAGCAAGTTTTTCATCGAAATGAATTGCATTCAGGATAAAATCAATTCCGGATACGATCTCAGTATTACAAAATGCCATCAATCCAAAACCTAAACCGCCCGCAGCGCCGCTTCCATGAATATTGTGAAATTCTCTTCCAATTGTTTGTTCTACAACGTCACTGTAATTCTTCAATGCTGCTTCGAGATAGGGAAGCTGATCTTCGTTTGCCCCTTTTTGTCGGGCAAATGTGTATATTGCGCCCTGTTCTCCGAGTAAAATATTTTTCACATCACATAAAATTTTGACCCCCTCTCTAACTCTCCCCCTTAACAGGGGGAGAGGATCAGTTCCCTCCCCTGACAAGGGGAGGGTTAAGGAGGGGTCTATTCGTGAAAGTTTTATTAAATTAACAACATCTTCTTTTATTTCTTCATCATTCACATCGAATAATTTCCATCCCAATGCTCTCGCCATTCTTGCGCCGCCGTCATTGGTTGTTGTTCCTCCCAGTCCGATCCATATTTCTTTGCATTGTTTCTCATGTGCAGCAAGAATTAATTCTCCAATTCCACGTGTGGTTGCCATAGCAATTGTTTCCGCTGTTGGCGTTATATGCTGTAGTCCAATCGCTTCTGCAGATTCAATGATCGCGATAGATTCTCTCGTTATTCCGTATCGTGCTTTTACCCTTAGTGAGGGAATCGGACCAGTCACCTCCTGTTCATAGATTGTTCCGCCCAATGCATTCATTAAACAATCAAGCGTACCATTGCCGCCATCTGCAATTGGAGAAGAAACAATTGTTGCTTCACGATATTTTCTTCGCAGAGTTTTTGATACTATTGCGGAGATTTTGACTGCGGAGAGAGAGCCTTTCATTGCATTTGGTGCGAGAAGGAAGTTCATGGAGAAATGTAGAAAAATATTACAGTGGGAGCAACGAAGTAAAAATTATTTTTGTTACCTTCAATCTCAAGAAGAAAAAGGCTTCCAGAATCTTATAGATTTTGGAAGCCTTTAAAAATTAATTTGAAACCGTTTCTTTCTTCTGCATCTTCACCAAAATAATTCCACCAATAATCATTCCAATAAGCCAGTAACCAGAATCGATAAGTGTCAAAAGAAATGATTTTCCTTGATACGAATTATTCACATATACCACCATAGCAACAAATCCAAGCCAATTCCAAAATGCAGCTTGAGCAGCACCTTTCAGGTCTTTTACCTGAAACGCATGGTGCACGTGACACTGCACGTAAAATGTAATAAAGAACGCAACAACAGAACCGCCATAGATAAGTGCTGAATCCATTCCGCTCATGTTCTTTGCCATCTCTTCAGTTACACCGGTGTACATCATCCATGGAGCAGAAAATACATTATACCACACTGCTCCAAGAATCCACATTGCAAGAGCAGCCACCGCAACAGCAACATAATTGATCTTAACATCCATACCAACCTCCTTAAAGAGTGAATGAAATAGTTTCTGAAATAATGGTGCACAAAATTAGACTTTAGACACTCTTCTATTTTGTTCCTTCTAATTTTTTAAGCTCAATGCTGTTCAGCAACGCTTGCAAGATTGTGACATCTGAAAAACCATCCCCTGTCGCATTCACCAAAAAACGATTTCCGACAACAAGTTGCATTGAACAGGAATGGGAATTTTCCTGCGAAGAAATTTTTTCTATCCCTTTGTAATTATTGAATGTGATGGATTTTTCGTAGCCGTTCTCCGTTTCATTCTCAAACTCCATTCCGGCGATCATTTGTAATGATGCAGCCATTCCTTCGCCCAAACCGGCGTAATCTGCAATATCAATCGTAGCATGCCAAGTCACATCAACTTCTACGGAATCCTGTTTTCCATCATCCATCGTCTGTAATTCTTTAATTTTTTTCGGTGCCGTAAATTCTACCGAAGCATTGGATGTCGAAACTCCGGAAGAGGTCATTGTTTGCCCTTTTGGCTTTTGTCGTGTAAATCCGGTGGGAGCTTTTGTTGGAAGAAATTCTTGTAATTTTTTAAAGCTGACGATCTTTAACGGTGCTATTTGTGTCTGAGTTTGAGCGATGAGTTGTAAAAAACATGCGGCAATTATAATCGCGAATATGAAATGTTTCATAGCCCTCCTTAATTTTGTTGTGCAACCTACACTTTCTGTTTAAAACAATCAAGAGATTATTCTCTTTCCTTTCTATCAAATTTTGACGAAATTCAATCAGTTTTAATCAAAACAACAATCGAACAATAACAATACGTAACATAATCGGAGAATTATTATGTCTATTATAGAAGATGTTTGGGCAAGAGAAATACTTGATTCACGCGGAAATCCTACCGTTGAAGCGGAAGTAACATTAGAAGACGGTACCGTTGGCCGCGCCGCAGTACCGAGCGGAGCCTCTACTGGAGAACACGAAGCAGTTGAATTACGCGACGAAGATAAGAATCGCTACCTCGGTAAAGGTGTGTTAAAAGCAGTCGACAATGTGAACAATATTATTGCTGAAGAGTTGACGGGGTTTGATGCTCTTGATCAGGTTGGTATTGATAAAATGATGCTCGAATTGGATGGAACATCAACTAAATCAAAACTTGGTGCGAATGCAATTCTTGCAGTTTCACTCGCAACAGCAAAAGCAGCGGCAAATTATTTTAATGTTCCTCTCTATCGCTACATCGGCGGAACCAATGCAAAAATCCTTCCGACACCGATGATGAATATCATCAACGGCGGACGTCATGCAGACAACAATGTTGATTTTCAGGAATTTATGGTCGTTCCCGCAAATGCTCCGACATTTGCCGAAGCACTGCGCATGGGAACAGAAGTATTTCATTCTTTAAAAGGCGTATTGAAGAAAAAAGGGTACAACACTGCAGTTGGTGATGAGGGCGGATTTGCTCCGAGCTTAAAATCCAACGAAGAAGCGCTTGATGTTATCATGGAAGCGATCAAAAATGCAGGATATAAAGCGGGTGAAGATGTGTTCATTGCTCTCGATCCGGCGGCAAGCGAAATGTATCAAAAAGATGGATCGTATTTATTCTATAAATCAACACAGGAAAAATTCTCTGCGGAACAAATGGTTGCCTATTGGAAAAAATGGGTGGATAATTACCCAATTATTTCATTGGAAGATGGAATGGCAGAGAATGATTGGAAGGGATGGAAACTTCTTACCGATACGATCGGCAATAAAGTTCAACTCGTTGGTGATGATATTTTTGTTACCAACACTGAAATTTTGAGCAGAGGAATTGCAGAAGGTGTGGCAAATTCCATTCTTGTTAAAGTGAATCAGATCGGTACATTAACCGAAACACTTGACGCGATTGAAATGGCAAAACGCGCTCATTACACTGCTATCATCAGCCATCGCTCAGGCGAAACGGAAGATGCCACCATTGCAGATATCGCGGTTGCAACCAATGCCGGCCAGATCAAAACGGGAAGCGCAAGCCGAACGGATCGAATTGCAAAATACAATCAACTGTTAAGAATTGAGGAAGAACTTGGAACGAATGCGATCTATGCTGGTTTGAGCGCATTCAATGTGAAACGGTAATTCCAGTCAATGTAAATTAAGCCGCAGGCTCACAGATTATTTTTTCTCTGGACTGCGGCTTTTTACTTACCATTCAAACCGTTCAGTAGGATATATTCGCTCTTTTTTCCACCTCTTAAATTTTGTATATTGTAGTAAAGATGGTACTTTTGCGCGAAGTAAGATTTGATTGAAATTTCACTGATCGATTTTTTTAACTATACAATCTAAAACCTATGGCACACATTAAATTCGGAACAGACGGTTGGCGCGGAGTGATTGCAGAAGATTTTACTTTTGCAGGTGTTCAAAAAGTTTCTCTTGCAACTGGACGCTACTTTGCAAAACATAAATTAGCAAAGAATGGGATCGTTATCGGATATGATGCGCGTTTTTTATCGAAAGAGTTTGCCCATTGTGCAGCGCAAGTGATCGCTTCCATCGGAGTGAAAGTGTTGCTGTCAGAAAAGATATCGGCGACACAAATGGTATCACTTGGCGTGGTGAAGAAAAAAGCTGCCGGCGGAATCGTTATCACAGCAAGCCATAATCCTGCAAAATATAATGGATTTAAAATTAAAGGAGATTTCGGCGGTCCCGCGCATCCTGAAATGATCACCGAAGTTGAAAAAGAACTTGCCCCGCTGCAGGATGTTACTGAACTCCCCATTGAATTGAAATCGTTTGATGAACTGGTGAAAAGTAAAACGATCCAATTCATTGATCTGACAAAGATCTATGTTGCCGATCTTGAAACCAAAATTGAGTTCGATCTGATCAAAAGTGTAAAAATAAAAATAATGCACGATGCAATGCATGGTGCCGGAATGGGAATTCCGGAATTATTTTTGCCAAAAATTGGAACGATCCGCAGTGATTATAATCCGTCGTTCGGAACAACAAACCCTGAACCGCTGCCGCAAAATGTTGAAGAATTGAGCATGGAAGTTCGCGCTGGAAAGTATCATTTCGGTTTTGCAACCGATGGCGATGCTGATCGTATCGGCGCGGTGGATGAAAAGGGAAACTTTGTTGATTCACACCGTATCTTTGCGATCCTGCTGAAATATCTTATCGAGCGGAAGCATTACCGCGGTGCTGTTGCAAAATCACTCTCGGTCAGCGAAATTATTGGAAAAATGTGCGATCATTATAATGTCCGTTTGTACGAAACACCGGTTGGTTTCAAATATCTCTGCCGAATGATGACAGAAAAAGATATTATCATCGCCGGAGAGGAGAGCGGCGGAATTGCCGTCAAAGGACATCTTCCGGAACGGGACGGTATCTTTATCGGATTCATGCTTGCCGAAGTGATGGCAGTGCGGAGAAAAAAATTGAGCGAATTGGTGAAAGAACTTTTTGATGAATTCGGCGAACATCATTTCGGGAGAATTGACGCCCACCTCACCAATCAGCAAAAAGAAAAAGTGATGAAGTTCTACCAGTCAAAACCGAAAAAATTTGGTTCATTCACAACGACCAAATTTGATATGACTGATGGAATAAAGATCTTTACGAACGACGGATGGATTCTCGTCAGAGCATCCGGAACCGAACCGCTGATACGCTTCTATGCTGAATCAAGCTCTCCCAAAAAGGTCCAGCAAATGTTGAAAGCGGCAACTTCGGTAAAATGATAATATCGGCAGGCAAACAACCTGCCGATTGTTGTTTTGAAAGGGGAACATGGTATGTTTCCAAAAAACTACAGCTCGTACTATAATATCATGCCGGACGGGACGGTAAAACAGATCAATCCGTTCACCGGAACAGAGGTGTGGGCAGTGCCGGGAAGAGGAAACAAGCCGATCACAAACGGTATTCCCGCAACTGCAAAACCGATCCAGCATTCCGATCATGAAAATTATTGCAGTTTCTGTTCAACACGGTATTACGAAACGCCTCCGGAAAAATCCCGTCTTATAAAAATCAACGACCGATACGAAACAATAGATCGCCTTGCTCCCGATAAATATTTTGATACTGTTGCGGAATTTCGCCGCACAGGAAACCTGTTTGAGATCGTAACGATCGATTATTGGAAGAAGAATTACGGATACCGTTTGAATGCAGCTTTGCAGGGATGGCGTGATACGTATGTTGCGAATCCAAAAGGGATGGAGCATATCAATAACATCCTTCAATACAAACTTGAACAATCGGGAAAAACTGCGGATCAGGTAAAAAAGAAATTCGCTTTTCAAAAAGTAAATATGATGGATGCGTTCTTCGGCGGATGCCACGAATTGATCATTGCAAAAACACACTACGCAGACGGGGCGGAATTTGATACGCAGCTCCGCTCATCCGGAGAATTCTCAACAGAAGAACATTTTCAATATTTCGCATTTACCGTTGCGGCAATGAAGGATATGCTCGACCATAACCGATATATACGATATATCAGCATCTTCCAGAACTGGCTTCGTTCTGCAGGCGCGTCGTTCGACCATCTGCACAAACAGATATGCGGACTGGATGAATGGGGATCGTCGATCACCGAACAGATCAATATGCTTCGCCACGATGCGAATGTGTTCAACGAACTCGGAGCGAATCTTGCATCGCAATACAATTTGGTCTTTGCCGAAAACGATCACGCAATTGGTTTCGTCGGTATCGGGCATCGCTATCCGACGATTGAGATCTATTCAAAATCCTATGTTACTCGACCGTACGAACATTCGATGGATGAGCTCCGCGGTGTCAGTGATATTGTTCATGCTTGTCATGCGGCAATGGGTTCACAATCTTCCTGTAATGAAGAATGGTATTATACTCCGATCGATGCTGTCTATAAAATGCCCTGGCACGTTTGTTTGAAATGGCGGGTGAATGTAACGGCGGGATTTGAAGGTGGAACATCCATCTATATCAATCCTGTTACGCCGATCGAGATGAGAGATAAGCTTGTTCCCAGATTATATGAACTCCGCGATCAACGAAAAATTGCAAATATGTCTCTTGCGGAAGAGTGTAAATTACAGCCGAATTCATTGAAGTATTATTTGAAATAAGATTTTTAAAAACATTTCTTGATTTCTAATTTTAAATTTACTAAACTGTGTTCAGTAAATAATCAACGTTATATTTTATGGGCTCAGCAGAACGAAAAGAACGGGAAAAACATGAAACGCGCGAGATGATACTCGCAGCGGCAAAAAAACTCTTTCTCAACGAAGGGTTTGAGCATGTTACCATGCGCCGTATAGCGACTGAGATTGAATACAGTCCCGCTGCTGTTTATTTGTATTTTAAAGACAAAGATGCAATCTACTGCGCACTTCAGGAACAGGGATTTAAAGAATTATATCGATGTCAATCTGTTTTGACGGCGATTAAACGCCCGGATGAAAAACTACGTGCGTGCGGCAGAATTTATCTTGATTTTGCAATGGAAAATCAGGAATTGTATGACCTGATGTTTATTATGCGTGCACCACTAATGGCGTTTGAATCTCCTGAGGATTGGAACCTTGGTCGTGATACGTACGAAGTTTTACAAAATATTATCAATGAATGTATCGAACAAGGATATCTGAAAGCACCGAATGCGCAGATTGCATGTTTTTCATTATGGGCATTGCTGCATGGAGTTGTTTCAATTTTTATTCGAGACCGTGCACCAATGATCGCAAAGGAACACCGCGCGCAAGTGATCAACGGAATTTTAGATTTTACGATGACTGAATTTTTAGATAAGTAAGAACCATTTTTTTTGCCTGTTGACTAAACAATGTTCATATATAATACGCCGTTAATTAAAACACAAAAATCCAATCACATCATTAAGGAGCAGTAATGAAAACATACTACACACACAGCGGGCGGAGATTAAAATTTGTTTTGATCTTCGCCCTCATTTCAACTTTACAGCTTTTTTCGGAAACACCACCCGATGTTGCAAAAGAAACCTCAAAAGGAATTATTGCCGGAAAAATTTTAGATAGCGATACAAAACAGCCATTGTCGAATATCAACATCCAGATTCTTGGAACACTTTCCGGAACAGTGACGGATACAGATGGAAAATTCCAGATCAAAAATGTTGAAGAAGGGATCTATAAAATTAAAATTTCGTCGATCAGTTTTTCGCAGCATATCGAAACGGATATTCGTGTTGTGCGAAATAAAACCACAGTCGTGCGGGATATTGAGTTGATCGAATCATCTGTTGTGGGTGAAGGTGTGGAAGTGCGCGCAAGTCTTTTTTCGAATGATAATGTTTCACCGGTAACCAATTTTAATTATTCGCGCGAAGAAATCATTCGCAGTCCGGGAGCAACGGGAGATATCTTTCGTGCAATTGAAACACTTCCCGGTGTCAGCAGCAGCGGTGGAGAATTTTCATCGTTTGCGGTGCGAGGCGGAAGTCCCAGAGATAATATTGTGGTGATCGATAATATCCCATTCGACAAAGTTTCACACTTCGACGGCGGGACAGAAGAGCAGGAAGCACAAGGAGGACGATTCAGTATTTTTACTCCCGGCGTTATCGACGAAGCAAATTTTCAAGCGGGAGGGTTTTCCGCAAAGTACGGAGGAAAGAATGCTTCGTTCGTTGACCTGAAGATCAAAGAAGGAAATAAAGAATCCTCCACGATGAATGGAACATACGATATTCTCGGCTGGGAAGTGAACTATGATGGTCCAAGTTATCTGTTAGAGAATACATCTGTGTTATTATCCGCGCGCCATCAAAATTTTAAGATGGTATTAGATTTAACAGGACAAAAAGATCTCGGAACACCGGAATTTACTGATGTCATACTTAAAACTACCACAGAACTCAATCCGCAGCACAAACTCTCTATTTTGGGCATATATTCACCGGAATTTTTTGAACGAACAATTGATAATGTATACGAAATCAAAAATCAAAATTATGACAATGGATTGCTCTGGAGTAAAGATATAAAATATCTGCTTGGAGCGAATTGGAGATTTTTAACATCAGGTTCAAGTGTTTTTGAAAATACATTTTATTATCGCGGAAATACAATTGATTTCAGAAGAAGCAATTCGTATGTCTATCCGTACAATGGAAAAATTCCAAGCAAAGAAGAAGCACTGGTTCGAAATGATTATTATCTCTATAAAAGCAACGAAGATGAACTTGGAATAAAATCTCAATTCACCATCACTCCTTCAAGTGTTTCAACTGTCATCGCGGGATTCCAGGTAAACAGGGTATCGTTTGATTATACCTCAAGACAAGTTGATGCTGAAACATTGTTTGTGTATGACGTAAATGATTACCGTTCCGATCCGACAGAACGGTTTATCATTCTCGATCCTGCATTTATCAACAGTACTGCAAAATCTTCAAAATCCACAGGCGCAACGTTCGTGGAATATGATTATTCACCAACGGAGGTGATCAAACTCGTGCCAAGCGTGCGGTATGAATACAGCGAGTTTAATAAAAAGAGCTATGTATCGCCCCGTTTCAGCGCAAGTTATCAGCTGAATGAACGAACAAAAATCAGTGTTGCAACAGGTCTTTATTATCAGCCAGTTGAACTCCGTATAATTTCAGCAGATATTCGAAATGCAAAACTACGCAATGAACAAGCAATTCATTATATCGGCGGAGTAACAACATATCTTTCTGATGACGTAAAACTTACAACAGAACTATATCACAAAGATTTACAAGATGTCATTGTAAAGACTGATCGTACATCAAATCTCCGAAAGAATGGCGGATCAGGGTATGCGCGTGGTATCGATATCGGATTGGTGAAGAAATTTGTTGATCAATGGTACGGGCAAATGAACTATTCTTATTCTATCAGCAAGAGAAACGATAACAATAGTACAGGAGAGTATGATTCAGATTTCAGTCAGCCGCACATCTTCAACATTCTCTTGGGATATGAACTGAACAGCGAATGGTCATTCTCTACAAAATGGAAATATGCTACCGGCAGACCGAAGGATTCATATATCGTCCATTCCAACGTATTTAATGATCCATTGATGATGCGCTACTCAAAAGAGATCACCGGAAACAATAATGATCGTCTTCCGGATTTTCATACGTGGAATGTCCGCGTTGATTATAGAAAACAATTTAACAATTTTGCGCTTGTCACATTCCTCGATATCCTAAATATGTACAGTCATTTGAATGTGAACGAAGAACGGTTCATCGAAACAACCGGTCAGATCGAGCAAAAGGGATTTGAGATCATACCGTCATTCGGAATGAAAGTAGAATTTTAATATAACGTATATTAAATAAGACATTTCGGTCGTGATTATTCTTTGTTCACACGATCGGGATGTTTTTTGTTTTAAGAACCATGCAACCGCTATTGTTGTTTTCCGTAATAACTCGTATTGTTTTGTCACTTAAAAAATTTATTACGTATAGAAAATATTTATGGTTAAATATATTGTATTGTTTCCATTTTTTCTAACATTCCTTACGGCACAGGAAAAGCCTTTCGGTTCAATCACCGGTCAACTTATCGACGGCACAACAAACCAGCCGCTGGTCGGTGCCAATATTGTTGTCATTGAACAATCAACCATCGGTGCAACAACAGATAACGATGGAAATTTCACAATTCAAAAAATTGTGGTTGGTGAATACAGCATTCGCGCAACTCTGCTTGGTTATAAGAATACAATTCTTACAAACATTGTTGTCTCAACCGGACGAAGTTCTAAAGTAAAGATGAGGATGAATGAAGAAGCTATTGAAGTTGGGGAAGTTGAAGTGAAAGCAGATTATTTCAGTAGCGAAGGAAGTATCAGTTCTATTTCAACAATTGGTTTGAATGCCGCTGAGGTGAAACGATCTCCCGGTTCTGCGCTGGATATGCAGCGTATCGTACAAAATCTTCCGAGTGTTGCCAATAGCAACGATCAATCCAACGAATTGATCGTTCGCGGCGGTTCACCCGATGAGAATCTTACTATAATGGATCATATCGAAATTCCAACGACAAATCATTTCCCAAATCAATTCAACTCCGGCGGACCGATCAATATGGTGAATGTTGATCTGATCGAAGATATTCGGTTTTCCACGGGAGGGTTTCCGGCAAACTTTGGAGATAAACTTTCTTCAGTGATGGATATTTCACTGCGCGAAGGGGATAAACAACGGGCGATGGCAGGCGAATTTGGAGCTCACTTTGCAGGAACAGGTGCAGTATTCGAAGGAGGATTTGCCGATCAAAAAGGTAATTGGATATTCTCAGCGAGACAAAGTTTTTTAGAAACCCTTGATAAGATCGTCGGTATATCGTCGCTCGGCATCACTGCAATCCCAAAGTATTACGATATGCAGGGAAAAATAACATATGAATTTTCCACAACGCAAAAACTGATCATCAGCGGAATTTATGGAAGTGACATCATTCTTATTAACGGTGAACCTGATGAAAAAAATGATCAGAAGAAATTTGTGAAAGACTCAACGGGAGTAGAGAATGTTGACGTGAAAACGTCACAGTTTGCCGTTGGAGCAACATTACGCTCATTATACGGAGCGGATGGATATTCATTATTTACAGTGTATATGCTCGGCAATCGATATGATGTGAATGTCTCAGAAGATTTTACCTATCGAGAATACGATGGCAATGGAGCAGTAACGAAATTCCAAAAACTATTATCGAATTCAACATTTGTTAATGATGCAACGGAACGAATGATCGGTGCAAAATACGATCTATTGTTCCATCTCTTTAATGATCACGAACTATCGGTCGGTGGTCAGGCAGTGACAACGGAGAAATTTGTGAACAATGTATTTTTCAATTCCGACACATTACGATTCGATCTGAATCACGACGGAGATTTTATTGATCCCTTCCCGACCGATATCGATACATCAACATTTACCAACGGAAGGATTAGCAATAGACTTGGATTTGGTGAAGAGTATAAATTCGCGGGATATGTCAGTGATAAATTCTTATTAACCGATCAATTATCTGCAACCGTTGGATTACGGTATGACTATTTTACGTATTCAGAAAAAGGGAATTGGAGTCCGAGAGTAAGTCTGTCGTACGAACTGTTTCCGTTAACGACGAAAGTGAATTTTGCGTATGGAGAATATTATCAAACACTTGCATTGCCGCGATACGGAGACAATCTTGGCGGAACAACGAACAGATATTTAGATAACACTCATGCAAGACATTTTGTCATCGGAATAGAACATATTCTTGATGAAGGATTGAAAGCAACACTGGAAGCGTATTACAAATCATATGATCATATTACGGTTGATGAAAGATTCATAAAGTCTGCCGATAAAACATTCCGCTCTGACAAACGATTGAGCGTTGGTGAAAGAACCTCGCAAGGTGTTGAAATGTTCATACAACAAAAACAAGTGGAGGGATTTTATGGAACGTTCTCACTTTCGTATTCACGTTCCATTACAACAGATCCACGTGAAGATATTTTCGACTTACCACCGATCAATGTCGGCGAATATCCGTCGGATTATGACTTTCCATTTTTGTTGACGCTCGTTGCGGGAAAAACGGTGGGCAATGTTCGATCAACATTGAATGAATCACCATTCTACATCAAATATCCCAGTTATATTCTTCCATTGTCAGACGACATGGAATTCAGTTTTCGTTTCCGCTATTCCAGCGGGCGACCGTACACGCCCAGAGTGTTTACTTCTTATATTCAGCGGAGAGAAGGGACAATTACCTGGTCAAAAGGAGTGTGGGAAGATGGAGCAGAGATCAACTCGGCGCGCTACCCTGATTATCATCGGCTTGACCTGCAATGGATCAATCGATGGCATAATGAAGGATACAATATCGTGATGATCGTTGCGTTGCAAAATGTGTACAATCGGGCAAATGTTGCCGGGTATCAATACGTTACAGACGGAACTCGTAATACCATTTACCAATTCTCATTCTTCCCGGTGATAGGAGCAAGTGTAGAGTTTTAAAAATAAAAGACTCCTGAAATGAAAAATGATTCGGGAGTCTTTATTTTTCTATTACCTAGTTTGTATTACTTCTTTGCAACTTCTTCTTTCAAAATGAATTTTGTGAATGCAAAGACAATATAGGCAACGATCACAAAATCGATCGCCGAACCAAGCCAATGACCCAACGCCAGTTTTAATGGTCCTATCACTAGTTCCCACGTTTGCCATGAACCTTGGGGAATGAAAATACCGATGAATGGCATGACAAGATCGGTTACGGTAGCAGTTACAAACGCATTAACTTTTCCACCAATAACGACCGCAATTGCAAGTCCAATCACCCCGTATTTTTGCAGAAACGCCATAAATTCTTTGATCATAAAATTTTCCTTTTGTCTATAACAACGTATAGGTTAAACCCATCGCGAGAGATTGTTTTACTTGAGTTCGAGCAGTGATGTTTGCATCGTTGATCAATTGAACATTTAGATTCACAGAAATATATTCGTTCACTTTTGCAACAATCGTGTTGTTGCTGCGAACAATGACGACATCAATATTATTGAATGGGGCAAACATTTCTAGTTTTGTTGTGAAAAGCAAATTTTCTTCAAACTTCCATTCAGCGTCGGTCACTGATTCCAATCCACCTTCGACTTTTGATGTTTCAATGGTTGGAGTTGTTCCCGCATCATCAGCATATCCTTGTGCACCAGAAAATACTTCCCGGATTGCAGCACCGAGCCTTGTTTTTACTTGTGCAACCGGTTGATATCCAACGCCAACGGCTTGTGTCAGATACATTGGATCGAATCCGGCAGATGTTTTTGCTTTTGTTCCCGCAACGTCATCATACTTGAATCCGTCGGCAAATTGTGATTTGAACGTTGCTGATGCATAAGGATTAACATACGTACCAAATTTGTAGGTCAAAACACTTTCCAATTCAAGTTTGTCATCTGTCTTGCGTAAACCTTTCGATCCAAGTCTTGTCTGGCCGTAAGCGATCTTATATGTGTTGCTCCAATTTGTCAACTCAACATCTCGAATAGACTTTCCGTCGATCGTGATTGTATATGCCAGAGCATTTTCGCCTCCCTGTGCCCAATCAGTGTAGGACATTTGAGTAAGCAGTAATCCTGAAACGAGCGAATGTTTCCATTCTGATGCTTGAGCTGTCGAATCTGATTGAGCAAAAGTGAAAGAACATATTGTCATTAAACCAAACAGTAATCTTTTCATAAGATCTCCATAAATGATAAATAATTTGTAGAACAGATATTTCCGTATGAATATAGTTTTTCATTAACTGAATATCATCTAAAAATTTATCGAATTATGAAATGGTTTAAAATAAAAAACCCCGCTGATGCGGGGTTCGAGTAACAGTAATAACGTTGTTACGCTTTTGATACGTTCGCTGCCTGAAGTCCTTTGGGTCCTTTTTCAACTTCAAATTGGACCTTATCGCCTTGATTCAGCGTTTTGTAACCGTCGCCAACAACAGATTTGTAGTGGACGAATACATCTTCGCCGTTTTCACGGGAGATGAAACCGTACCCCTTCGCGTTGTTGAACCATTTCACGGTACCTGTTTCCATAGGGTGCTCCTATTAGTTGTTACGAAAAACCCCACTGAGATGCTAGTGAGGAACACCGGCATTGGTGCCACTTTATTGCATTCCGATTGTTTGAACAATCGGAATTTTGTGTTTGCCGATCCTCTGTTGTTCAGCTGAATTTTTCTGACCATCAGGAGCGCATAACAACCCCGCAGTTTTGTCTACGAGGGCATTTCAAGTGCATCAACGGTGTTACTGTTAATTGCAAAGCAAAAATAGAGTGTTTAGAATTTAGACGCAAGTGATATTTTTATTATACGACGGCTACAGGATGCAATTCTGCAGCCGTCGCGATAATACCGTATTACACAGCCTCTTCACCGGTTTCTTCGGTGCGGACTCGGATGACTTCTTCCACGGATGAAACAAAGATCTTTCCGTCTCCAACTTCGCCGGTTTTGGCGTGTTTCAAAATGATATCGACCGCTTTGTCCAGATTAGCATCTGCACAGACAATATCAATTTTTGTTTTTGGTAGGAAGTTGATGGTGTATTCTGAGCCGCGGTAGATCTCGCTGTGTCCCATCTGTCTACCGTAACCTTTTACTTCGGTGACAGTCAATCCCCTAAAACCTGCTTCTTGAAGTGCTTCACGCACTTCATCCAGTTTATGGGGACGAATGATAGCTTCAATTTTTTTCATAGAAATTTCCTTAACAATTATGATGTTTTTATTTCAGTTCATTGTTCACTCTTCATGCTAATGAACCAATGAGTAAAAATCAATGATAGAATTAATGAATTATTTTTTGAAGTCCGGATAGGCTTCCATTCCATGTTCCCCGATATCCAATCCTTCATACTCTTCTTTTTCAGAAACACGAATCCCTAGCGTTAACTTTATTAGATACCATACAATGTACGATACAATGAATGTAAATGCTCCGACTGCAGCAATACCAGTTAACTGCGAAACCAACAATGTTGTTCCGCCGCCGAAAAATAATCCATTACCAGTTGTATTCGGGATAAAATTGTCTTGTGCAAAAAGTCCGACGCAAATTGTACCAAAAATACCATTGGCAAGATGAACGGCAAGTGCACCAACAGGATCGTCAATTTTTAGTTTATCAAAACCAATTACTGCAAACACAACAATCACGCCGGCAATTGCGCCGATGATTAGCGAACTTTCTACACTGATGAATGCGCAGGGAGCTGTAACAGCAACCAATCCTGCGAGAAGACCATTGATTGTCATGCTAAGATCCGGTTTTCCTAGAACAATCCAGGCAACGATTGTCGATGTTAAAATTCCCGCAATACCTGCGCTGTTTGTTGTAATGATAATCCGCGAAATTGCTTCCGGATCTGCAGCCATTGTACTGCCAGGATTGAATCCGAACCAACCCAACCAAAGAACTAATGCACCAGTAACTGCGGAAGTCATATTATGACCGGGAATGGGATTTACTTTACCATCTTTGAACTTACCAATACGCGGTCCAAGAACAAGTACGCCTGCTAAAGCAGCCCAGCCGCCAACCGAATGTACAACAGTTGATCCTGCAAAATCCCAGAATCCCATACTTGCTAACCATCCGCCACCCCAAATCCAATGTCCGGTAATCGGATACATAACTGCAACAAGAACAAAAGAGAAAACAATAAACGAAATGTATTTAATGCGTTCAGCAACTGCACCGGAAACAATTGTTGCCGCTGTTCCAGCAAAGACTAATTGGAAAAAGAATTTAGCAAGAAGTGGCACTGTAGCCCAGCTCATTGCTGAGTACACTCCGCTATATGCATCACCGGTTGCAGGACTATTATCCGCGCCATGGATTCCAAACAATCCTTCCAAACCAATCAATCCTGTTCCATTTCCAAACATTAAACCCCACCCGATCACCCAGAATGCGAGTGATGAGATTGCAAAGACAATAAAATTCTTTGAAAGGATATTAACGGTATTTTTTGATCGAGCGAATCCTGATTCAACCAATGCGAATCCCAGGTTCATAAAGAACACGAGCATTCCGGTAATGAGGACCCAAAGGGTATCAACTATTACTTTTGTTTCCATATAAGCAAACTCCTTTTGTTATAAAAAATTCGAACATTACTTTTGAAGAAAAATTATAAACTAATTCCGAAGATCAAAAATGCTGTTTCGGCATACGGATTCATAATATATTGTGCATTGAACGGAATTGAAAATGTTTCCGTGATTTTAATCGTTTTCGAAGCCGTAAATCCAACACTAACTAAACCTGCACCTGATTTTGGATGTAGTGCTGATGCCGGTGTATAAACACCTTCTGTTGGTGTCAATCCAACCGTAAGACTTAAGTCTGACAATATGGGATATGATGCCTGAATATAAATGGAGTTTGTTGTGTCATTGAGGACATTGACATATCCTGTAACAGAAATTGGCATAGATTCCGGTCCTGTGTAACCAACGCCGACTTCAAGAACGTGAGCACCTGTTCCATTTCCATCGCTGTTATAATTGAAAAAGGGAGCCGCTGGTGGTACTGCCGGTATGTAATAATCGGTAAGATAAAGTGCAACTGGTCCTATCGCATACGATGCCCAGATATCTGCTTCAGAATATCCGCCCGTAAGTGCATATGCACCCCAAACACCAACAGATAAATCGCCGATTGCGTATGTGAGGGCGGGTTGTAAACTTGTCGAATTTCCGTAATCTGCGCCGCGCCAGATGTAACGGCTATAAATATCGGTACCAACCTTTGCTTGCCCAATCATTGTTGTTGAAACAACAACCATTAATAGAGCAAAAAGTAAAACCTGTTTTGTGAATGAACGCAACATAAAAACCTCCTTATAAATAAATGAAATATAGTGAATGTGACTTCGCACGAAAGAACCATCGTCACGACAATTCTTTGTAAAGAAACGCCGAGCGGAACACAAAAAGCAGCGGAGGTGGTGCTGCAAACAAAACACAGGGAAAACGCATTATTGCCGTTTTGCATTACTAATTAAGGTTTTATTGTGTTATACCTTAATTAGTAATTATTATTACTTATAAAGATAATAAAATAAAGTGTCCTGTCAAGTCTTTTTTTGAAAATATTTTTCAGAAAAGACAAACATTGCTTTTTGTTACCGGATGCACTACATTTTTGCCAAAACCATTGCATTAACAAAAGGAGTACCCCGCATGTTGTTACATCACCGATTCATTGATACTGCAAAGAAATATGGCGACAAAATGTATATCATCGATCGTACGACTAGCAGGCGCATCACCTATTCACGAGCACTTATTGCGTCGTTGATCCTTTCTGAGAAACTGCAGAAGTTTGACCGGGGTTTTATCGGGATCATGGTGCCGACATCGGCGGGATGTATCCTTGCATCACTTGCTTCATTAATGAGCGGTCGTATTCCGGTGATGATCAATTATTCTACAATGGCGGCGCAGAACTGTGAATTCGCGCAAAAGAAACTTGCGTTTAAAACCATTATTACATCGAAAGCACTTCTGGAAAAAATCCAATGTCCAGTTGTTCCCGGAATGGTGTTTCTTGAAGATATTATGGAAAGCATCTCCACGTTGGACAAACTTGGCGCCGCAGTCCGCTCAAAACTTCCCGCTATACTAATAAAAAAATCTGTCGCACAAGGAAATGATGACGACAACCTGGTCATATTATTTACCAGCGGTAGTGAAAAGGAACCGAAAGCTGTTCAACTTTCCCATAAAAATATCACCGCAAACTTACATAGTTTGGAACAAGTATTGGAAGTGAGTGACAAGGATGTTATGCTCGGAAATCTTCCGATGTTTCATTCGTTCGGTCAAACGGCGCATCTATGGCTTCCAATTTATTGCGGAATGTCGGTAGTAACGTATGCAAACCCGCTGGACTTCAAAGGTGTTAATGAAGCAGTTAGGGAAGAAAAAGTGACGATCTTTGCCGGAACACCAAGTTTCTTTTGGGGATATGTCGGGAAATCAAATCTCGGTGATTACGAATCTTGCAGGATTATTCTTGCCGGCGCGGATAAATGTCCGGATTTATTGCGAAAGGTATTCATGGAGAAACATCATAAAGTCATTCTGGAAGCGTACGGTTGTACTGAAACATCACCCGGATTAGCAGTGAACACACCAAAACATAATCGACCGGGAAGTGTTGGTCGAATGCTGCCGGGCGTTACGGTGCGCATTGAGAATCATGAAACCGGTGTAGAATGTAAGGTGCGTGAGACCGGAAAAGTACTGGTGAAGGGCGATAACATCATGAAAGGATACTTTGATGATTTTGAGAACACATCACTTGCATTCCGGAACGGATATTATGATACAGGCGACATGGGTTGGATGGATGAAGATGGTTATCTGTGGCATGTCGGCAGATTGAAACGATTTGTAAAGATCGGCGGCGAAATGATCTCGCTGATCAAAGTTGAAGATGTTCTTGAAAAACTTCTTCCCGAAGATACTAAATGCTGTGTTGTTGAAATTCCTGATCAAACAAAAGGAGCGAAGATTATTGCTGCAGTAACACGCCAAATTGATGAGAAAGAGACACTAAAAAAAATGGGAGAGCACCTGCCGAATATTGCACTGCCGAAACAATTTGTTGTCATTCCTGAATTGCCGCAAATGGGGACCGGAAAGATCGATTTTCGCACAACAACAAATATGGTAAGAGATTTGGTGATAAAATAATGTATGGCGAGACACTAACTTGCCAGTGTGAATCGGACATTCGAGATATAAACAATGAACGCCAAGAATTTTTCTTGGTGTTTTTATTTTTACCCTATTCAAGTAATCCTTATCTTTAAAACAAAAAGGATAAAGAGTTATGAAAAAATACTTTCTCTTATGGTTCATCTCCGTCTTTCTTTTTGCAGAAGAGGGAATGTACCCGCTTTCCGAAATTCATAAATTGAATTTGAAATCAAAAGGATTCAAGATCACGGCAAAAGATATTTATAATCCCAACGGAATAAGTCTGGTTGATGCAAGCGTGAATGTGGGGGGCTGCAGTGCATCATTCATCTCTGCAGAAGGATTAATCATTACCAATCATCACTGCGTGTTTGGAGCGGTACAGCTGGCAAGCACAGTACAGAACGATTATGTCTGTGACGGATTTATTGCGCGAGGAAGAGAACAAGAGATTCCTGCAAAAGGATTGACCGCACGTATCATCGATTCGTATCGAGATGTATCAAAAGAAGTTCTCGCAGGAATATCGGATACAACCGATCCGATTGAACGGATAAAGATTATTGAGAAAAACACAAAGGCACTTGTTGCCGACGCAGAGAAAAAACAATCCGGAGTAACGGCATCAGTTGCAGAGATGTTTACCGGAAAAACGTATGTCTTGTTTGTTCATAAAATTATTAAAGATATTCGGCTTGTCTATGTTCCGCCACGCTCAGTCGGTGAATTTGGAGGAGAGAATGATAACTGGGTCTGGCCCCGGCACACTGGGGATTTTTCGTTCATTCGGGCGTATGTTTCTGCGGACGGATCTCCGGCGGAATATTCACCAGACAATGTTCCGTTCAAACCAAAGAATCATTTTAAAGTGAATCCCAACGGTGTTGAAGAGAATGATCTTGTCTTTATTCTTGGATATCCCGGAAGAACATTCCGCCACCAGACATCCTATTATCTAGAATATGAACGGGATATTCGGTTACCTTTTACACAAAAACGGAATGAATGGATGATTGCACAGATGGAAGCCGTTGGAAAAAAAGATCCGGAAGTTGCATTGGCATTGACTGCGCGGAAAAAATCGCTGGCGAATGTTGAAAAGAATTATCGCGGCAAGTTGAAAGGAATGAACAACCTTCCGATCATTCAGAACAAACAACTGGAAGAAGAGGCATTACAGCAGTACATCAACGCAGATCCCGTACGGAAGCAAGAATACGGCGCCGTGCTTGCAGGAATACAATCAGTGTATAATGAAATTCGGAGCGACGCTCAGCGTGTGAATATTCTTTCTAATATTATCGGCAGTTCAACGCTTCTCACTATCGGTAACTCGCTAATGAAGCTTGCCGATGAACGGCAAAAACCGGATGCTGAACGTCAATCAGTATATAAGGAAAAAAATCTCTCGGCGTTGAAACAGAATTATCTTTCTTCATTGCGAAGTTACAATCGTTCTATCGATCAATTATTCTTGCAGGAGATATTGAACGATGCAGCATCGCTTGTGAACGATCAGCCAATCGAATCAGTTGCATCTATTAAGAATATTCGTCAATTCGTTGACAGCGCATTTACAGGAACACTTCTGGCTGATACATCATTCATTGCTAAAGCATTCACCATGACGCCGGATCAACTAAAACAAGTGAACGATCCATTGATCGAATTTGCGCGGATGCTATTACCGGAAATTGAATTCCAAAATATGATCAATCGGAAACGGACGGGAGAATTGAATCGGCTCTCCGCAAAATTGATAACGGTAAAGGGATTGTGGAAAAAATCTGATTTCATTCCCGATGCAAATTCTACGATGCGGATGACCTTCGGAAAAATTCGTGGTTACAGTCCTTCGGATGCAACATATTTTTCACCGATCACCACATTGAACGGCCTGATCGAAAAATCATCGGATGATCCGGACTATAATACACCGCAAAAGATCCGTGACCTTGCAAAGAAGAAGGAATATGGACGATATAAGAATAAAAAACTAAACGACGTTCCCGTCAACATTCTCTATGATATGGATACGACGGGTGGAAATTCCGGAAGCCCCGTGCTGAATGCAAAAGGAGAATTGATCGGAGTGAATTTTGACCGCTCATTTGAAGCAACGATCAACGATTATGCATGGAACGAAAGCTACAGCAGATCGATAGCAGTTGATATCCGCTACGTTTTATGGAATGTTGAAAAAGTTGGTGAAGCAGACATTCTATTGAAGGAAATTGGCGTACAATAAAAGATGCATCGTATAATCTCTATTTGATCAATAAAAAACGCAAAACATCTTATTTTTAAGGACGTTTTGTGTTATAAGCAATTCTAGAAAACATATCTGTCACAATACGTTGAAATTCAAGCACTTATTGGGTATATTGAATCTATTGAAGTAAATTTTTTAAATTGTTAATTATGCCGCCACAAACAGACAAAGAATCCCAGAAAAAATTGATCGGTGAGTTGCTCAAAGCTGCGGATCGCAACATCAAAGCTGCAGATTGGACGAAAGCGCTTGATGATGTTGCTAAAGCGCTTGCCATTGAGCCGGGTAATATGTACGCCATGGCGTATAAGGATCGCATCAATGTCTTGCTGACCGAAGAGAAGAAAAAAACTGAAACTGAAAAAGTAAAAAAACTTTCTGAAGATCAAAGCAAGAAAAGCACAGAAAAATCTTCCGAAACACCAAAAGAAGAAAAACCTGCTGAGCCAGTAAAGGATCAAGCTTCCGTAGAAGAGAAAAAACCGGAACCCGCAAAAACAGAACCTGCAAAACCAGAAACACCGAAAGCGGAAGTTATTGCTCCGGCACCAGCGGTAAAAGATGATGCTGCTGTGCGATTGGAATCGCTCCGCCAGGAATTTTCCGCAACACAAGCAAAGCTGCAGCGAGAGGTTGCTCAATTATCAATGCAGGTAAAAGAAGCGCAGGCACTGAAAGAGGCAACCGAAAAAAATCTGAATGCTCAGATCGTTTCACTGCAGCAGGAATTGACATCAGCAAAACAATCCGCAGCTAAAACGGACGACAAAGAAATTAATGCACTGAAAAAAGAAATTGATACACTGAAAGCAAAACATCAGAAAGAGATCGACTCTGCAAAAGAGATTGCAAAAGCAGAAATGCTGACACAGGTTGCCATTCTGCAGAAAGAGACAGAAGCGGCAAAAAAGAATGCCGAAGGTCCGTCGATCCAAAAACAGGGAGAAACAATCATTCAAAAGATGTTTCACATTGCATGGAAAGACGGTGAAGTCTCGCCCGACGAACGCGCATTGCTGGCGATTCTGAAAAATGCGATTCAAATGACCGATCAAAAATTCAACGAGCTGGAGAATTCAACAAAGAGTGAAGCATATGCGAATGCATTACGCGGTGTGTGGCAAGACGGAACATTCACTCCGGATGAATTTGACTTTCTTGCAATACTGCGGGAAAAGCTTGGTGTTCCGGCAGAAGAGCATTTTAAATTGGAAAGCCAGATCCGTAAAGAAGTAAAAAAATAAAATTAATTGTCTAAAATTAAACCCGATATGGATTTATTTCGTATCGGGTTTTTTATTTGTTAATGCATCGGTGAAGATGTCGCATAAACGATTCTCAGAATCGAGATGGTATATATAGGTAGGGAAATTCACTTTACGTACTGAAAAATATCGTTCCACCCTTGTGTAAAAATCAAAATCCTCTCCGTATGAAATTGATCTGAAACCGTTCACTTTTTTCAAAACCTTTCTGCGAAAGAAAAATGTACCGCCGATGTGACATTTGCTGAGATGAATTTTTTTTCCGGAATTGGTCATATCTGCAACATAATGTTTTTCTTTCGGTCCGATCAATGTTACTCCGCCATGAATGAAATCAATGGAGGGATGCTGCTTCATATAGCGAAGTCGTTTTTCCAAATGGAGCGGAGCAAGTTCATCGTCGGAATCAACAAAACAGTTGAAATCGCCGGATGCAATTGCCAGACCTCTATTTCGTGCGCTTGCTAACCCTTGATTATTCTGATAACAATAGATGATTTTTAGATCCTTCCGTAAAAATTGCTTCACAATATTATATGTCTTATCGTTACTTCCGTCATCAATAATGATCAGCTCCCATTCTTTTTGGGTTTGCTGCAGCACAGAACGAATTGCATTGAGAAGCAGATCAGCTCTATTGTATGTGCAAAGGATGATTGAAACCATTGTAATTGCCAGATTATAGTAAGGAACTTGAATTTGAGTTAATATACTTTTAATTGTTATAGTATTGCAATTATGGTAAGGACAAAAAGTTCTGTTAAAAGAATTATCACACATCTATTCCGCTTAGTGTGGTAATTTCTAATAAAAATGCACAATGTGATTTCAAAAACTCTATGAGGATTATGAAGTATTTGTTGCTGGTTTTATGTTTCGTTATTCAATCTGCATTTACTCAAACACATATCCTCTCTGGTCTTGTTTTAGATGCAACAACGTTAGACCCGCTTCCTTCGGCAACAATTCGTGTCATCGGAACATCAAAAGGAACAGTGACCAATTCATCAGGCCAATTTCGAATTGCTCTTCCGGAAGGAACGATTCACGTTGCGGCAAGCTATCTCGGATATCAATCCGATACGATCATTGTTGAATTGAGTACAAACCAATTTCAAGGAATACAGTTACAACCGAACGCAATACAACTTGCAGGCATAACGGTAACAGATGAAGATCCCGCGTATGAAATTATACGGCGCGCAATTGAAAGTAAACAGAAATGGATGACGCAGCTTCAAACGTTTGAAGGAAAAGCATTCAATAGACTGCAAATTCGAACAGACAGCAGCATCGCAGCAATTACCGAAGCTTATTCTATGCTGTATTGGAGGCACGATGATTCTCTTCGCGAAGTGATCACGCAGCAAAAACAGACCGGGAATATTCCAAAATCCTTTTCAGCTTCCCGTGTTGGGAATGTTTTGAATTTCAATGACGACCAAATCCGGTTGAATGGGTACCGATTTGTCGGACCAACGGCGCCGAATGCTTTCGACTATTATGAGTATAAACTCCTTTCAACGCGAAAGATGGACGATTTTGATGTTTATTCAATCGAATTAATTCCAAAATCAAAGATTGCGCCATTGTTCAAAGGAATAATTTCCATTGCTGAGAGATCGTATTCGGTGATGGATGTAGATGTGAGACCGAACGAGGCAATGTCACAGCCATTCGTCGATCTTCGCGATGCGCGGCATCGTCAAACATTCATTCTTTTTGAAAACAAATTTTGGCTTCCAAACAATTATCGTTTTGACGGAACGATCAAGATCAATCTTATGGGATTGAAATTTCCGGCATTTACAATTGAACGGGATGTAGTTATCTATAATTATTCCATCAATCCGGAATTTGCCGATACTATTCGTCTCTTGAATCAATTCACGATCGATTCCTCGGTAACAAAATATGATTCCACATTCTGGACTGAGAATGATGTTCTTCCGTTGACTGCAGAGCAAGATACCGCATATAAAATATTAGACAGTACACAGACGCTGGATAAAAAATTCGCACCAAAAGGATTTGCCGCGTCATTCTTGGAAGCATCCGGCGGTACATTTGGAATTGCCGATGTGTGGTTCAATCGTGTAGAAGGTCTTCATCTCGGCGTCAGCAAATCCTTCGACAATGTCTTCGAGAATTTCGACCTGCGCGGCGGGATTGGGTATGGTCTATCAGATAAACAATGGAAGTACGAAACCGGCGTTACCATTCATTTTGGAGGGAAGCAAACATCTTCCGCCTCATCAGGATTTGCGAGTATCAGTTTAAAACGACAAATGTTCTCGTTGAGTCTTGATCTTTATGATAAGCATTACAGTTTTCCGGAACCGATATTCAGCGGGTTGTTTTTGAATTCTCTTGCTGCGCTTTTTTTAAAGGATGATGTTCAAGATTATTTTCGAGCGAAAGGATCAACTGCAGTAATCACCTATGCATACAATGGAACAACACGCTTCACTTTCAGTGCATTGACTGAACAACAATTATCAGTCTATCAAACAACAAATTATTCAATATTGAAACGCAACGATCCGTACGTCTATCAACCTTCGATCATCAATGGACGAATGAATGAAGTAAAAATTTCTATTCATCAAGGTTCCTCCGGGCTTTTTGGGTTTGCGAAGGATGCATATCTTCTTTCCGCAACCGGAGTACATTCATCCGCGGTGATTGGCAGTGATTTTGATTTTACCAAACTCATGGGAAAAGCAAGGATGAAGTTTGCTACGATGAACAAAGAAGAATTAGTTTTTCCGCCAGCGATTGGATTTCAAATTGCAGGCGGAACAACCATCGGAGCTCTTCCCCCGCAGCGATATTTTGAGCTCTATTCACGATTCGAAACATTTGCAGGATATGGTACATTGAAAGGATTACCACGAAGAGAGTACTATGGTGATAGTTATCTTCAGTTTACAATTGATCATAATTTCCGGCGTGTATTGTTTGCTCCGTTCGACATCCAATGGCTCATGGAGTCGAATCTTGAATTGATCGTTGAAGCAAACACAGCGAGAAGTTGGTTCTCTGGTAACGAATTGCGGACGCCCTTGTTTCCATCACGTGATTCACACGGATGGTATACGGAAGCAAGCATTGGCATTTCGAACATCTTGGATGTATTCCGTTTTGATGTAACGAGAAGATTTTCGTCACCCGGTGATTGGTCATACACGTTAACTGCGTCCGATTTCATTATGGCTTTAATTCCGCAATAATTTTTTTTTTGCAAAATTTATCGTTTCGCTTTTGTAGAACATCACAAAAATTCGTAATATAAAAGTGATTTTTATCATTTGAGAAAGTCCTATGAATATTCTATTAACAATCCCGTTATGCCTGTTTCAATTAGCACCGCCATCCGATGCGTTGAAATTTATCACTGCCGAAAAACTCCGTTCGCATATTGCTGTTCTTGCGCACGATTCGCTTGAAGGTCGAGGTCCGTCTTCTACCGGGGATAAAAAAGCAACAGCTTATATTGTTTCACAATTCAAAAAATTCGGATTGAAACCAGCCGGAGAGAAAAAAACATTTATTCAAAAGGTTCCACTTGTTGGTGTAACCGTTGATAATGTTACAACACTGAGAATCGGAAATCAGAAAGAGAAAATGGAACTAACATATTCTACTGATTTTGTTGCAACTACAGGAACTTACGATCCGCTGATCGAATTCCACGATGCAGAATTGGTCTTTGTCGGTTTTGGCATTGTTGCACCGGAACAGCAGTGGAATGATTACAAGGATGTTGATGTCCGCGGAAAAATTCTGGTGATGATGAATAACGACCCTTCATCCGACGATCAGAAATTCTTTGCAGGAAAAGGGAGAACATATTACGGACGATGGACATATAAATATGAAATTGCTGCTGAGAAAGGCGCGTTGGGAGCTATTGTCATTCATACAACGTCGTCTGCTGGATACCGGTATGAAGTAATTCAAAATTCGTGGAGCAGGGAGATGTTCGATCTTGAGGAAAAATCTTCTTCGAATGCATTGAAACTGAAAGCATGGACAACCGAGGAAGCGACAAAAAAATATCTGCTCCTTGCCGGATATGATCTTGATTCACTTATTGCAAAAGCACAACTCAACTCATTCAAGCCGATTCCTCTCGGAATTACATTGAATGGAACTATGAGATCTGTTATCAAAAGAATTGAGACAAATAATATTGTCGGCAAAGTGGAGGGGAGCGATCCATTATTGAAAGATCAGTATGTTATTTTTACCGCACACTATGATCATTTCGGGATTGGAAGACCGATCAACGGCGATTCGATCTATAATGGAGCACTTGATAATGCTTCGGGAACATCATTGATGTTGAATCTTGCAGAAACATTTTCTTTGCTCAAAGAAAAACCAAAACGTTCCATGTTGTTTGCAGCAGTTGCAGCCGAAGAACAAGGGTTGCTCGGTTCGAAATATTATGCGAACAATCCAACAGTACTGGCAAAAAAGATTGCTGCAAATATCAATACGGATGTCATTAATATTGTCGGACCGACGTCGGATATTTCTTTTCAAGGAAGCGACCGATCTTCTCTTGGAGATGACCTCGCTGTGATTGGAAAAGAAATGAATTTTACAGTGAAACCGGATCAAGCTCCTGAGCAAGGAGGATTTTACCGGAGCGACCATTTTAGTTTTGCCAAAGTCGGCATTCCGGCAATGTCAATGGGAGGCGGAAGGGAAGTGATCGGTGTTGATACGGCGTTTGTGCGAATGATACGCGAGCGCGGCGGAAAAAATTATCATCAGCCAAGTGATGAGATCAGCGATGATTGGAATTATAACGGTGCGCTGCAACAAGCTGAAATCGTAATTCGTTTGGGGTGGAGAATAGCTAATATTATTGAGATGCCATATTGGAACAGTGGAAACGAATTTGAATCGATCAGGAAAAAAATGTTGGCACAGTAAAAATATTGTTAACGCTTTTCCTGTTATCTGCTGAATTCCAGTTGTTCCCGCCGAGGTGCGGATTCACATTCTTTACTGCAGGAACGAAGTGTCTTTTGTTCACATTCTTCACATTGAAAATGCTGATTGTGGCAGTCAATATTTGCACAGTTGATGTATCGGTCACTCGGTTTACCGCAATGAATGCATGTTGTCAACACGGTATATTCTTCCGTATGGTTGATGGGAACGGCAACACGCTGATCGAACACGTAGCATAATCCTTCCCACAATTTTCCTTTCACATTCTCATCTTTTCCGTAGGTTACAATTCCGCCGTGAAGCTGGGCAACATGCTCAAATCCTTCACTCATCATGAACGCAGTCAACTTTTCGCAGCGGACACCGCCGGTGCAATAGGTTAGGATCGTTTTATCCTTATATGCGGAAAGGTTTTCCCGTATCCAAAATGGAAAATCGCGGAATGATTTTACCGGCGGACGGATGGCGTTCTTAAAATGCCCCAGATCATATTCATAATCCGTTCTTCCGTCAAGTATAAGCACATCGTCATGCTGCATCGTTTCATACCATTCTTCGGGTGAAAGATATTGGCCGGTCTGTTTCAACGGACTTCCATTCTCGCCGACCCGAAACGTTACCAGTTCTTCTTTTGCGCGGACGAATAATTTATCGAAGACATGTCCATCGCATTCATCGATCTTGAACTGCATATCAGCGAATCGTTCATCCATTTGTAGTGTGGTGATGTAAAATTCGGTCTGTTCAACAGTTCCGGATATTGTGCCGTTGATCCCTTCCGGTGAGATCAAAATTCTTCCCTTTATTCCTAATTGCCAGCATACATGAAGATGATGCTGTGCAAACAGCGCAAAGCCATGGATTGGGACAAACTTATAGAACAGCAATACACGATATGGTTTTGTTGAATTCACACCATAATGTACGGAAAAATTGGTTAATTCAGAACAATGTCATACCGAACTCGTTTCGGCATCTTTTTTTAGAAAATAGATGCTGACATTCGTCAGCATGACGTTGTGGGTTATGACACTGTATCTTTCACAAATTCAACAACGATCATCGCATCATTGATCGGATCGACGGAAGGGGAATTAAAATTTGCATTAAGTCGTGTAGCAAGGCGTTCAAGTGCAGAATGGACATTTTCAGGGAGAGCAGGATCATCTATTGCAGATTGGATCAACTTAATAAAATCGTCGGACGATTGGCGATAGAACTGCTGAAGCGCAATTCCGGCAATGCGTCGCGCAGTCGTGCGGGTTCGTCCCGGATTCTCATTCGGACGGACGCGCTGCAATTCTGTTTCGATTTTTAGGAGCCAGTTCATAGAAATTAATATTAAGGAATAGAGCATTTTACAGTGTAAAATCAATGGATTTTACAACAACTCTTGATTCAGCCCTCTAATAAATGGGCTAGTAAGGGAAAATACAAATTATTTTTGTAACTTTATTTAAGACCATGAATTATCAATCCCTCAAAATATTTGCACTATTTATTCTATTAACATTAGAATCTTCAGGCAATGACCGAAATGATTGTATTGATAGTAGCGTAACGCATTGCAGTAATTTGGGAAATAATTTACAGATTAATCTTATTGATTCTACCAATTATTTTAATGTTGAGTTAGCTAAATATTATGAAAAAAATGAATTATATGATAAAGCATTAAACGAATATACAGAACTTTTGAAAAACGGAAAAAATCATGAGAGAGTTGTTGCTTTAGAAGGTATTAAACGTGTTGAAGACAATAAAAATAATTTATTTTATAAATTTAAAATATTTTGCATAGATTATTCTCAACCAATAGCATTTGTTTTCATTCTTTTTATCCTTTTTATAATCATCATTAAATTTACTTATTTAATAATTAAAAAAGTTAATAAAAAAATTTCAATTAATATTATGCCATTTTCTTCATCTAATTTAGCACAAGATTTGTTTTTCATTTTTAAGATTTACATTGAATGGAATTTATCGCAATTGAAAAATTTCGGTGAACTTAAAAAACGTGTTTCGTATAACGAATTAGAATCCCCAAAACCTGTTATGCGATCTAAAACTGTAAACGAGTTGTTTGAAATTACATCGCAGATTATAGATTCTCGTGTTGGAGCAATTAATAAAACAATTTATAATTTTTTATTCCCAAGCGATTATATAATTTGTGGGAATATTGATGTTGTTAATGAAAAAAGACGAAAAATATTTGTTACTGTAAATCATAAGGGGAATATTCTTAAAATGTGGGAAAAATCAGTTCCAACAAATTATTTAAATGATGAATTAAATTCATTGACCTATCAAGTGTTAGTTTTCATTGAAGAACAAAATTAAATAAAAACTATGCATACACAAACATCCAACCAAAAAGTTTTTGAAAATGTCAAATTTGCCCTCGGGAAAATAGAGAATTATCATCATTCTCGAAACATTGCAAATTTACAAGATGCTGAAATAGCACTTAGTGCTTCATTGAGAGAAGACTCAGAATATCTTGATGCGGTTTTCTATTCGGGTGTTCTTATGGATTTAATGGGACGTTCTGCAGATTCACCCCCGTTTTTCGAAAGAATATTAAAAGAAGTTAAAGATCCTAATTTAATAAGTGAAGCACAATTTAATTTAGGCGTATCCTATTATCATAGGTACGGTCATGAGTACTTAAACATTGCTGAATCGTATTTTGTAAAGGTTATTAATTCAACTAATAACAGGGCCTTAAAAAAATTAGCAATTGCAAGTTTAGCTCAAACCTATGCTATGTGGATGATTCCAAATGCTGCGCAAAAAGAATTAATTAAAAACGCTCAAACAAAAGAAACTGTTTATAATCACATAAAAGAAAAATATTCCAAGTTTAATGATTACTCAAAACAAATAACACTTTATTCAATGTTATTTATTGGTAATTCAAAAGAAAAACGGAAAATCAATGCTATTATTAAGAATGCCAGAGGTATTGCATTGATGTATTACAGTGATTATTTAGCAAATGATGTAAAAAGTAAATTAAAATATTTAAATAAATCATTAACAAATATTAAAGAATCTGAAAAACTGATTTCTAATGATTGGGCGTATATTTGTAACCTGGGTTCTGTGCATTGGAGAATAGCTTTGGCAACAGAGAATAAAACAGAACAAATCAGAGAATATGAAGAAGCAATTCAACTGTTTAACAAAGTGATCACTTCTTTACGTCCTAATTATGGTTTTGCTTTTTACGAACTTGGGCGAATTTATAGAACCAAAGGAGATTTTG
The DNA here is from genome assembly GCA_030679145.1 of Bacteroidota bacterium. Lineage (GTDB taxonomy): Bacteria > Bacteroidota > Ignavibacteria > UBA10030 > UBA8401 > UBA8401. The sequence continues at coordinate 46,943 of JAUXTU010000023.1, forward strand.
ATAAGGCAATTGAATATTTCAATCTATCATTAGGTATTGAGGATAAATATAGAGAGGTTAGTAATAAAACGGTAAACAATGAAAAAGGTAGGGCGGAACGAAACAATTCATCTTTTCCGTAAACAATATTTTATCTTTTTTGGAATACAAAAACAGGTTCACTTCTATAAGAATTCCCGTTGCTTCTTTGCAAAGGTCTGGAATTCATAACAAGTTGATATTTGTCTTTGAATTTAAAATACTTTAATGCAAAATCTTCTAAATCTCTCGTAAGTGAATATTTTTTTGAATCTGTAACATTTATTGCTAGATAACCATTTTTTTCTAACAGCCGGTAAGACTCCTTTACTACTTCTTCCAAAAAATATTTTCTCCAATCGTTATAGTTTTTATATTTTAAGTAGCTTTGATTTTTGTGGTGGTCATATTTTTCTAAATCATAATAAGGTGGGCTGGTAAAAATTAAATTAAAGCTTTTAGAATCCATTTTTTTCATTAGATCCTCTGCGCAATCATGGTGTAACTCTACGTTACCTTTACACAAATGCTTAATTTTAGAAAATAGAAGTTTTGACCCGACTATTTGTTTCTTTGATGCGTCGATACCAACATAATATCGGTTTAAAGAAGTGGCACCCAGCATTCTCCCTCCAAAACCAGAACAAAAATCTAAAATACGATCATTCTCTCCAGATAGGTTATAAATAATTGCTTTAGCGGCAGTTGGTCGAAAATTTGATACTCTCCCTCCAGAATAAATCCTTAATAAATTTCTAACATTATATGCACGCCAGCATTGTCGATTTGGCCAAAAATTTATCGCTCGGAGTAGCAATTTTTTTAAAGTCTCCTCATTATTGAAATGTTCAAATGGTGATTCGGAATGTCCCTGAGATTTTAAGTGCCACATTTGCGGATGAAATGAGTTTGCTAGATTTAATCCTACACTTGAAGAATGAATAATTTTGCTTTTCAAGGTGTTGCTACAATCTGTATTTTCAATTCTTTTATATTCTAAAGAAATTTCTTTTTTGGTAAGTTTGGAATAAGGAAATCCTTTTGCTTGCCAATAACGCAAAGCTTTGTCAACTATAAGTTTCTGCTTAAGTTTGGTGACTTTATTAAGATCTCTTCCAAATATTTCTTCGATTTCAAATTTATTTATAGACCGCATATTTTTACGAAACAATAAAAAGTAGTTTGCACTCGAGTAATATTTCTTAACTAATTTAGAATAGCATACATCAATATTTCTGTATTTACTAATATTACTTAATTAAGAAATATAGTCGTAAAGTATATTGTGAAACAATTAGCAATTAACAATTAAAATCATGCTGTAAATTTCTTCCTATCTCGCATTCATTACACCGTTCAACAACACAATACCGTTTATACAATTGAATTAAACCTTGCTGCTGATATGCAAATTCGATTTTTAGTTTATCTTTTATCAATTGCTTATTCATCGTTCGGAGAATAGAATTGTCTTCAAGCAGTGGAAGTTCAACTGCAATATTCAAAGAATGTTCAAAAATATCCTCTTTGCCGAATACTTTTGAATACAAACAGACAAACGGAATGATCGTGTTGACGATGATGTCATTTATACGTGATTCTCCAAGAATCGCGTGTTTTTTATGGGTTGCTTCAGTGAATGAATAGTGATACTTCCAGAATGGATGATCACCGGTATTAAACAGTTTTACCAATTGCTCAATTTTTGACAGAGGCGAAGAGTATTTTCCGCTTACAATTGTAACGACCGATTTAAACAACGATTGGTACAGTAATTTTTGGAGAAACACACTTGCCGCCGCAATCCGTATCGTTGGGAAGTTTGACGGGCGAGTGGGAGAGAAAACCCATTCGAGATGATCAATCTGAGGAAGAGAAATTTTCTTAGGTAATTCCTTCCACGCAGAATGAAGAGTATGAATATAAACTTTTGAATCTTGATCGCTCGTTTCATTAATCGAAGGAAGTAATCTTGATGCCATAAAGAGAATAGCTTCGATTTGTATTGCGGATAATTCATTAATAACGTGTTCGTCATGCCGAACTTGTTTCGACATCTTTTGCAATAACAGATGCTGACTTTCGTCAGCATGACGGAGACTCAGCAGTTGAATTAAGGAAATATTCTCTGCTAGTTTCTTCATTGGTTCGCGGTTGTTTGAATATCCTAATCCATCCATTACTTCTTCGTACAACAATTGTTCCCACGAGATTTTTTGTTTGAATAATTGCTTATCGATGTTCGCATCGGGAATTGGAATATCGTCAACTACTTCGTTATACGGCGGGTGAGGTTCGCCGATGATACGCTGCTGCGTAATAATGATATCACACAATCGTTCGTGCAGCCGAAGAACTTTCTCTTGTAGCCGTTCTCGATAGAGCGTTCGTATCCAATCTTTTAATAAACCTGATTCGATGGAGTCATTAACTGCAGCACATTTGATAGCATCCTTTTTTGATGAGAATTCTTCCCGAGATAATTGATCGGAAAGATGATTTACAGATTGAAAAAGAAACGGTTCCAAAATCAATGTTGGAATATTTCGACCACTGTGAGATTGTGTCCCTTCTGCATTTCCTTGCAGCACAACATGGAGAATAACCGAGTTGTAGTTCGGATCGGTGTGATGCTTATGCGCTTTCCAATCGTCAAATGTTCGGTGGAATTCAATATCGCCGGAAAATGTTGTTCCGTCTATTATGACTGTCGCATTGCGAAAATCCGGCCCGCTGCCACGCTGAAGAACTCCTGCATTCAAAATACGAACGGCTCGTCCATCGGTAGTGACGAGCCGTGTTGAATCAAAGAGTTGTTTGGACCAAATATGTCGAAGAAGGTCTTCGTGCATAAGTTGTACGCTATGTATTCTATGTGGTTAAAAGAATTTATCTCTGAAAAAATTGATCTCGTTATTCAGTTTTAATGCCTCGCTTCGCGCTGCATCGGCAAAATCTTTCCCATTAGAAGCGTACAAAATACTTCGGCTGGCATTGATGAGAACGCCTAATCCGTCATCAGTGCAGCCGTATTTAATCACATTTTCAACACTTCCTCCTTGAGTTCCAACCCCGGGAACGAGGAAAGGAACTTCCGGCGCAAGTTTTCGTACGGATTGAATATCTGTTGATTTTGTAGCACCGACAACAAATCCCAGATTCCTATTTGTGTTCCATTGCTGTGATATTGTGACCACTTCTTCAAACAATCGTTTGTTTCCTATTTTCTTGTATTGAAAATCGAAGGCTCCTTGATTTGATGTCAGTGCGAGAAGGAAGACACCTTTATTTTTATGTTCAAGAAAAGGAAGAACAGAATCTTTTCCCATATACGGTGCAACGGTGATGGAATCAAACTTCATTTTATTAAGAATTGCATCAGCGTAATACGATGAAGAATTACCGATGTCGCCACGTTTTGCATCAGCAATTGAAATGGAAGAAGAGGGGAGCAATGCGCGAGTTTTTTCGATGATCGTCCAGCCATCTTTTCTCATTGTTTCGTAGAAGGCAAAGTTGATCTTGTACGCGCATACAAAATCTTTGGTCGCTTCAATGATCTGTTTGTTGAATTCCAATACACCGTTCTTTCTTGATCGAAGGTGTGCAGGAATCTTCTTTGGATCGGTATCGAGTCCGACACAGAGAAGAGAGTTATTTTTTTTCTGAATAACAGTAAGAGCTTTTACAAAGTTCATTTTTTAATTATGAAATATGAATTATGAAGGATGAACATTTCATAACTCATACCTCATCCTTCATAATTATTTTTTTAAATAGTCAGCAAGCCAATCAAAGATCGTGTTATGCCACATTTCAGAATTCTGTGGTTTCAACACCCAATGTCCCTCATCAGGGAAGTAAAGCATTTTTGAAGGAATGCCTTTGCGTTGCAATGTTGTGAAAAGTGCAAATCCTTCACCGACCGGAACACGAAAATCGAGTTCACTGTGAATGATGAGCGTCGGTGTTTTAAAATTCTGTGCATATTTGTGCGGCGAGAATTTGTCAAAGTCCGGTGTTTCCCACGGAATACCATGTTCCCATTCATCAAACCATGTCTCTTCAGTGACACCGTACATAGTATAAAGATTATACACACCGTCATGATTGATCAATGTCTTGAACTTATCTGAATGTCCGTTGATCCAGTTCATCATGTAGCCACCATAACTTGCGCCGGCTGCCGCCATTTTTGTAACATCCACGTAAGGCTGTTTTTCCATATAAGCAACGCCGTTCATGACATCAGTATAAACTTTTCCACCCCAATCGCGCGAGATTTCATCGGTGAATTGCTGACCAAATCCTGTCGATCCGCGAGGATTGGGAAGCGCAACAACATATCCTTGGGCAGCCCATAATTGTTGATTCCAACGATACGACCAAGAATTACCGAACGCACCCTGCGGTCCGCCGTGAACCCAATAGACAAGCGGATATTTTTTTGTTCCGTCGAAGAACTGCGGTTTAACAATCCACATTTGCACTTTTGTTCCATTTGCACCGTCGAACCAAACATATTCCGGTTCTGAGAACTCTACGTGGGAGAAGAGATCGTCATTTACATGTGTCAATTGTTTCGCATTCGTCCCATTGCTGTTTGCGGCCCAGATCTCTACTGGCCGTGACATTGTTTGGTGTGAGAAGACGATCGTTTTTCCGTCAGCGGAAATATTCACATCGCTGTTATTTGCGTTGTCATAGACCTTTTTCACCATTCCATCAATACCGATTGACCAAAGTGGTGTGTTTGCTTTTTCTTCAGCATTGGTATAGAGAGTTTTATTGTCATTTGCCCACGTGAACGCTTCAACATTGGTATCGAATTTAGGAGTAAGATTTTTTGTTGTTCCAGTAGCGCGGTCATACAGCATTAACTGCCATCGGTCCGCTTCAAATCCAGCGCGGGATTGAGCGCGATATGCGATGTATTTGCCGTTAGGAGAATATTGAGGATAGACATCTGCCGCGAGATTTGTGGTAACTTGTTTTCGTTCGCCCGTTTCAAGATTCACTGTAAGAATATCATGATTGGTGCTCCATGATTCTTCGCGAACGGGAACTGGCGTTGCAGTGATCGCTATTTCTTTTCCGTCGGGAGAGAACGAGAAATCATCTCCGGTGGAGAATGTTGATGACGGCGGCGTTGCATCGCGGTCGCCCGGCGTAACATTACGCGGGTTTGTTCCATCAGCATTCATAACAAACACATGCTGACGTTTGTCGTCCACCCAAGTATCCCAATGACGATACAATAATTTTGTTAAAACGCGGGCTTTCATTTTGTTATTGTCGTGCGATTCTTGTTTTTCCTTATTCAAACGATTTGCTTCTTCGTACGGTTTATCGGAAAATTCCGGAAAGACTGATGAGACAAATCCGATTTTTTTTCCATCCGGCGACCAGATCGCATTACTTGCTTCGGTATTAACGTTCGTCACCTGTTTGGACTCTCCCGTCGCAACGTTGATCAGAAAGATCTGCATCGATCCGTTGCGGTTGGATTCGAATGCAATCCATTTTCCATCGGGTGACCAGCGGGGATGACGGTCTATTTTTGGAGAATTGGTCAATTGTTTCGCAGTACCTCCAACAGAAGGAATAAGCCAAATATCAGTATTGATTTTGTTCGCATCTTTTTCCACAACACCGATAACGTACGCAGCTGTTTTTCCATCAGGTGAAAGCTGGGGATCACTGACGCGTTGAATGGTGAACATATCTTCCAATTGAAGGGAGCGTTTAGTTTGTGACAGCGCAACGGTAAAGGTTAAAAGTAAAAAGATAAAAGGTAAAAACTGTTTTCCGGGTTTCATAAAAACTTCCTTATGATTGGATATGGTAAGAAACTTTGTGTATGTTGCGAAGCAATCTTGTATGGAAAAGTAACTCAAAAATAAATGAGAGGCAATTGAAGTTTGTTTTGCATCTATGTGATCATTTCGTTATCCTTGGAAAGAATCTTATCCAAGTATTGCTGTTGAACTATCAAGAGGGAGAACAAAACTATCTGGTTGTTGGAAATGACGTTTTTACAAATACCATAAGAAAGGATGCGTTATGGAAAACATATTTGATGAAACCAACGACAAGATCCAACGAGCATTGAACGAAGCAAAGAAAAAAGAAATAAAAGAAAAATTTGACGCATCATTTGTTAAAACAGACAATACCCTTCCTCCAGACATTGAATCTCAATGGCTCAACTACATAGAAGAATTCGAATTACAATTTGAAAATGCAAAACGAATATCCGTCCGAACGTTTGTTGGTAATCCATCATTTCCACCGCTCTCCGAAATTCCAGAACATCGTCTCCATCAAGAACTTTTAAACGTACTTCGTTATCTTTCAGTTCACAATGTGAATGTTGATTTTATATGTGAGGTTCCAGATACAGAAGCATATCGCTTTGTCACAGAGGAATTGTTGGATCTTGAAACGGATGATATTCATATCGAAGGAATGTCCACTAATTTTATTTATGAAGAATTTCATCCTAATCCTGAACTCGATGCAAAACAAATTGCTGAGCAGTTTTTGGCGCAATTTTTTGACCGAGAGTTGGACTATGCATTGAATAATTTTGCCGAAGATGAAATGCACGATTCCGCTGGAAAGCGTACCGGTAAAGAAGAAATGCGTAAACGAATTGAACAATTTTATTTAAAATTCGCGGTATTTCCTTATTCAAAACACGAAGTGTTGGATTGTACCATTGCAGACAATTACGCTGTTGTTCGGCTTAATAGTGAGTGGAATGGAATTCAAGCGGAGACATTTGAGCAACAATCATTCTCGGGAATCTCTACAATAAAAATGAAAAAAAGACCTTATGGCGGCTGCGATGTTATTCAGACAAATATTGTAGGTGTGGAATTATAAAGCGTTTTATTTTTTAAAATTCTTCCACATCATTGATTCTACAGGTTTGATCGTTCGCTGATTGTATTTGGCATTCTTCTTTTTATTATAGAGCGTTTCAACTTCTCCCTCCACAACAAAATAGATCAATTGACCGATCGGCATTCCGGCATAGACTCTTACCGGTTGACGAACAGAAATCTCCAATGTCCACGTATTACAGAAGCCGACATCCCCTTTTCCGGCAGTGGCATGAATATCAATCCCTAATCTTCCAATGGAGCTTTTCCCTTCAAGGAAAGGGACATGAGCATGTGATTCGGTGTATTCTTCCGTTACTCCCAGATATAATTTACTCGGAACAAGGATCAATCCCTCTTTCGGAATCTCAAAATGACGCACCTTGTTATGAACTTTAGCATCAAGAATTTCATCTTCATACAATGCAAGATCTTTGCCGAGATGAACATCGTAGCTGTTGGACCCAAGGAATTTTCTGTCGAACGGTGTGATGACGATGTTTCCTAACTTCATTTCTTCGAGGATCTTTTTATCGGAGAGAATCATAAGAACAATTAATAATTGATAATGGAATAAGTGTGAAGAAATATACAAAAAATGAAAGAAGAATAAAGAATTTTTTGGAGTCGCAGTTATTCAATTTATAATAAGACAAAACACTCCTCTATGTGATCTTCATTCCTTGACATCGCAACAAAAATGAAATACCTTGAAGTAGATAAAATCAGAGCAGTCCCACACAGCCGGACTCTCTCTAACAATCCTCTCGAACAATATTCTTTTCTCCCGAGCTTTGTTAGCTCTCAGTCTTATGTTTGTCGTTTTAGCTCATCTAACGAGTAAAAAGCGTACATGTGTTATCCACGACAGACCTGACATAATTTTTCATCATTAATTTTGGGGGAATCTATGAAAAAATATCTACTATTTATTCTTCTTGTTCTTTTTCCTGTCGTTATGGTTGCACAATTTGCAGTTGTCTCGACGCTGCCGGCAAACAATGCAAAGAATGTGGCATTAACAACAACAGTAAGTGTTACGTTCAATGAGGCTTTGGATACGAATGCAATAAATCAAAACCAAGAAGACACTTGGTTCACCAATATTGATAGTGTTATATCTGAAGGATATAGTGTTGATCTAAAAACAGCCACGGTAAATGTGGTGTTGAAACCGAACCAATCGTACTTTCTTGGGTTCATATTCATGAAAGCAAAATCAGGAGCGGTTATTACAACTCCGTATGTCTTTTATTTTACGACCGGTGCCGATTTTGCACCATATACAGTGAGCGGGACGGTTCTATCCGGCTCGACCGGGGTATTACCGGAGGGATCAGCCGTTATTCTGACTACAGTGAACATTATGAACGACGAAGGAAAAGATGGACCACCGCCGTTTGCAGCATGGGCTAATGTCAATAGTAACGGGACATATACGATTCCTAATGTGAGCAATGGTAAATATTGGCCGCTTGCGGTAAAAGATGTAAATCATGACGGTAGGATCAACCCGGATAACGGCGAGGATGTGATTGCGTTTGGAGATTCGATTATCGTCAACAATGCTTCCATCACCAATCTCAATCTTACCTTTACTAAATTTACTCCAAAAACATTTCAGGAGGTAACAACCATTGCTGATAGTTTGTCGAAGAACCTTCCGGCAGATAAAGTACTGCGCAGAATTTCCGGATGGAATGTAGATACGTTAGGAAGGTCGCAATCATGGGAGTTTGCGTATACACACAATAATAATACAATGGGGAAAGGAATTCGTGTCAGTACGGGAGGTTCTAATACCTATACGCTGGACCAAGGATATATTGATTGGATCAAAATGTTAAATCCAATCACCAATTATCTGTCCGCAGCTTCCAGTGCAACAGTAATTGCCAATGTTGAAAAAGCAGGCGGAAAAGCGTTCCGATTGCTGCCGCATCCGGATTCATTAGAGTTTCGCATTGAGCTTTCCATCGCTGATCAAAAATATGGTTGGTTCGGACCGTTTGGATTCGACACCAGTAAAATTTATTGGGCCGTAGCATACACACACGTGTATCAAGCAACACAAGATTCATCCTATTGGGTGGATGGAAAATATTTCTTGTGTGATTTTGCCACCGGTGCAGTAATCCTGACGCAACCTACGAGAGTGAAGGAAGAAACACCAATTCCGGAACGATTCTCATTACTACAAAACTATCCAAACCCGTTCAATCCAACAACGAATATCAGATTCACTATTCCGGTATCAAATGGTACGTCGTTGAAAATCTACGATCTGCTCGGAAAAGAAGTAGCAGTACTGGTGAACGAGAAAAGAGATGCGGGTGAATATACTATTCCATTCAACGCGGCGCATTTGCCGAGCGGCATTTATTTCTATCAACTGCGATCGGGAAAATTTGTTGAAACGAAGAAGATGATCCTCCTTCGCTAACGCTACGGCGGATAAATATTGATGAAGTAATGAAATTAACGCTGTACAATATCTATCAAAGCCGCTTACACAGCGGCTTTGGTGTTTCTATTCATCACAAAGAAGTAAACAAATTCAAAAAGTGTTGCACACCATTGAACAATAAAAACTATAAGTGTTCCTGTTGATATTTCTTTCATATCAAGCGTTGTCAGGTAATATGAAAATAGTGCAAATGTTATCGCAATGAGTAACTGCATAACGTTAAGAGTCTTTTTCTGTTGCAATCGTTCCGGTTCAAAGAAGGTGAGAAACGCAACTGCCATTGCAGTGATAATGATCGGAAGTGCATATTTCTGAGCCAGCATAAAAGAAGGGAAATATTTTTTGTTGAACATTTCAAATGATGTTGTGAGCATGACCAATACGGTTACGCTGCATATAATGATATAAATAACTGTAGTTATACTTCGAAGATTTTTCATTTTTCTTAAAGATACACAATATTATTTCGTTAATAAAAGCAATTCGGATAAAGATGTCGTTTGCTGCGAATATCATTCTTGACTAAACTTCTGAATTGTTTTACCTTTGCTCTATAGATGAGCAGCGAAGACTCTCACTAACACTCCTTCCTAGAGAAATATTTTTTCCTGAATGTTGTTAGCTCTCGTATTGTGTCTGCTGAAGTTATACAACAATAACACAGCTGATAATATAGATACCCTTTCCGAAAGGAGGTCGTTATGTTTCTTGAAAAAAACACGATTTCTCCTGGAGAACATTCCATTCCACTTTGTATCGAATTCCTTCTTTTACTTCTTCAGTCAGAGGATGGTGTAGAAAGAACGAAAGCACGAAAGGCACTTGTCAGGATCGGAAAACCTGCAGTACCTTATATCCTTGCATTATTGGGGCATTCCAGCAATCATGTTCGCTGGGAAGCATGTAAGGCACTTGAACGGATCAGGGATCCAAAAGCAGCATCGTTATTAGCAAGAAAACTGATGGATGACGACATGGATGTACGGTGGGTTGCTGCCGATGCTTTGATCGAATTGGAATACGATGCTATAATTCCGGTATTGGAAATGATCGAAGAACAGTTCGATTCGTCCACGCTAAGGGAATCGGCACATCACGTTCTGCATTCTCTGAAAGAATTACAGATGTTGGACAAAAGAGCAGAAGAAGTTTTAGATGCGCTAAAGGTCAACGAATTGCCATCCAAAGCGGCATTTATTGCAAGCAGTGTATTGGAATATTTTCGCGCTCGCGGTGTTTACAAATTCCGCGGCGGAATGGCATAAATAGTAAAACGCTTCAAATGTAAACAACTCCCAAATTTTTTTGTTTTGGGAGTTGATGACAATTTACATTCTTCATCTCATTCCAACATACGCCGTTCTTCCATAGATCGGTCCCCAGATCAACGCGCTGTCAAAATATGATGTATGACTATTAGGATTTGCCGTATCAATAATTGGATTTGCCTGTTTGAAGTTAAAGGCATCTTTTTAATTTATGAGATTTTTTTCATTGATATTTTTTGGATACTGTTCACGTATTCTATTCTCAAAGATATTATACAAAATCGGCAAAACAAATAATGTTAACAGTGTCGATGTTATAAGACCTCCGATAACCACTGTTGCTAATGGTCGTTGAACTTCGGCACCCGTACCATGAGACAATGCCATCGGAATAAATCCTAAACTCGCGACCAATGCAGTCATCAATACCGGACGCAATCTATCGGCTGCACCTTTGATAATCGCAAATTCAAGTTCGTGTCCTTCTTTCAATAATTGATTAATGTAGGAGATCAACACAATTCCATTAAGAACAGCGACACCGAAGAGAGCAATAAAACCAATTAACGCTGAGACACTTAAATGCAGATCTCTTACAAACAACGCAAATATCCCTCCGCTTAAAGCAAAAGGAAGATTCAATAAAATAAGTAGCGAGTGTCGCATATTCCCGAATGTTGTGAAGAGTAGAATAAAGATTAAAAAGATTGAGAGTGGAACCACAACCATTAATCGCTGGGTTGCACTTTCTTGATTTTCGAACTGCCCTCCCCATGTTAAATAATATCCTGCAGGAAGTTTTACTTTGGATTCGATATTTCTTTTTGCTCCTGCTACAAAACTACCGATATCAGTTCCCCGAACGTTACATTCAACAACGATACGACGCTGTCCGAACTCACGGCTTACCTGAACCGGACCTTCCTCTGCAACTATTTTTGCAACTTCACTTAATGGGATATTTCCTCCAGATGGTAAGTGCACAAGTGAGTTTTCAATCGATTGAATATCACTTCGTCTATTCTCGGGATAACGGACAACAACATCAAAGCGTGCTTGTCCTTCAAATATTTCCGTTGCTGCTTTTCCTCCAATGGCAATTTCAACAACTTGCTGCACATCGGATATATTTAATCCATATCTGGCAATTGCATCTCTGTCAAAATAGATATTCAAATATGGCTGGCCAGATATTTGCTCTGTAGAAACATCGGCTGCCCCTCGAACCTTCCCAACAATGGCTGCTATTTCATCTGCCTTTTCTTTTAAGATGGTAAGATCATCGCCAAACAGTTTTATGGCAATATCAGATTTTACGCCTGAGACTAATTCGTCAACACGCATTGCGATTGGCTGAGTGACATTAAAGTTCACACCCGGAACATGCTCCAATTCTTCAACCATTTTTTCAACTAACTCTTCTTTTGTTTTAACAGTCCATTGCTCTTTTGGTTTCAGTGTTATATAGATGTCGCTAAGATTTACACCCATGGGATCGGTAGCTATATCCGGACGACCAAGACGACCAACCACAAATTCTACTTCTGAGAACTGCATAAGGATCTGCTGGACTTTCTTTTCCATCTCAATAGATTCTGAAAGTGAAATACTTGGCATTCGGATCGGTTGAATTAAAATTGCTTCTTCATCAAGCTCAGGTATGAATTCAGTTCCAAGCAACGGTATTACTGCAATCGAGATTGCAAATAGCATAATCGCTGAAGATATCACAATCCATTTTCTCTTAAATGCAATTTCCAATAATAATGTATAGTGTCTTCTCAACCATACAGTCATTTTTGGTTCGATATGGTTTTGTTTTTCTTTAAGAAAAATAGAACTGAGAACAGGAATAAATGTCAGTGTAAGTATCAACGATCCAATCAACGCCACAACAACGGTGATTGCCATTGGAACAAACATTTTTCCTTCAATTCCTTCTAACGTAAGGATAGGAACATAGACTGCAATAATGATTAGAATACCGAATACGATAGGTCGTCCGACTTCTTTTGCCGCTGCTTCGATAACTTGAATTTTGGTCTTTTTAGGATCTTTATTAATAAGTTTTCTCTCAAAGTTTTCCACCATTACTACCGATCCATCTACGATCATTCCAAAATCGATAGCACCCAGACTCATTAAGTTTGCAGACAGCTTCAACCATTCCATTCCGATAAATGCAAACATCATCGACAATGGAATTGAAGAAGCAACGATCAACCCGCCCCTTACATCTCCAAGAAAAATGAGCAAAACGGCAATAACAAGAAGTCCTCCTTCAACAAGGTTTGTCTTTACGGTTGTAATCGTCTTGTTGACCAAATCTGTTTGATCGTAATACGCATGAATCTTGACGTGTGGAGGAAGAGTTTTATTAATGTTTTCCACTTTTGCTTTCACACGTTCAATTACTTTACGGCTGTTTTCACCTTTTAACATCATTACAATGGCAGCGGATACTTCTCCCCGTCCTTGCATTACAACGGCACCTTGTCTCACTTCTGCGCCAAGAACAACTTTTGCAATATTATGGATGTAAATCGGAGTTCCGTTCTCATTCTTAACGACAATATTTTCAAGATCTCGTTCGTTCTTGGCTAACCCAATCCCGCGAATAATATATTGTTCGGATGAATGTTCAAGAAAATTTCCTCCAGTAACGCTATTATTTTTCTCTACGGATTCAAATACATCTTTCAATGATAACTTATATGAGAGAAGTTTTTCCGGTTCAATTAATATTTGATATTGTTTTACCAATCCGCCAAAACTATTCACTTCTGTTACTCCCGGAACAGTTCTCATTTGCGGTTTAATGATCCAATCTTGAATCGTTCGCAACCCCATCAGATCAACGCTGTCACTTTCAAGGAAGTACTGGTAGATCTCTCCCATACCAGATGTAATTGGACCCATTGATGGTTCAGGAATTGTCGGCGGAAGACTTCCTTTCACACTTTGAAGTCGTTCGAGAACAAGCTGACGGGCAAAATATATATCTACTCCATCTTCAAACACAACTGTTACTACAGCAAGTCCAAACTTGGAGATAGAACGCACTTCACTCAGCTTAGGCAATCCATTCATAGCATTTTCTACAGGGAATGTCACCAGCTTTTCAACTTCTACCGGTGAAAGACCGGAAGCTTCAGTAATGATCTGCACTTGAACATTGGTGACATCAGGGAAAGCATCAATTGGGAGACTGCTCAACGAATATAGACCGAAAGCGATGACCAAGATGACCATTGCAACGACCATTAAGCGTTGTTTGAGTGAGAATTCAATTATTCGATTTAGCATACCCTTAATGTTCCTCTCCAAATGTTTCTTTTGCAAGCTCTGACTTTAGAAAAAAACTGCCGTTAATGACAATCTTTTCCCCAATAATGAGTCCATCAACCACTTCAGCAAAATCCTTTGTTTCAACTCCCGTTCTAATCTCACGCCGCTCAAATGTTGTGTCGGTGAGTGCAATGAATACAAAATGTTTTTCGGTTTCGCCCATCAATGCTGTAGATGGAATTTTTATTGTTTCTTTCCCGAACTGTGTTTGGATCTTCACCGAACAAAACATTTCCGGCTTTAACTTTCGCGATGAGTTATTCAGCTCTATTCTTGCTTTCACCGTCCTGGTTTTTTCATCAACAACATTAAAGATACTGGTGATATTCCCATAGAATGATTCAGGATAAAATGAAGTTGAAATTTCTGCCTTCATTCCGGTCAGAACCCTCGGCAAATCTCGTTCATATACATCCGCCAACACCCACACCGTGGAAAGATCCGCGAAATCAAACAATTCGTCGCCAGATTGCAGAAACATTCCTTTCTTTACTTTACTTTCAAGGATAGTTCCGGAGAATGGTGCGCGAATGCCATAATACTGCTTTACCGTTTTTGTCGATACTAGTCGATCAATATCTGATCCCTGCAGTTCAAGGATCGTCAACTTTTGTTTTGCTGATTCAAAGAGAGAACTTGCAGTAGATTGTTCTTCTTGTGTCCCCTGTTTTGAACGTTCTACACGTTCTAATGCTTGTATGAATTCATATTGTAATGCAATGAAATCCTGACTGTATAATTCTGCAACTTCTGACCGGGCAGAAATATTGTCATTGGTATATGCACTCACATTTTCAACTCGACCTGCGATTCGCGATGTTATGTGAGCAATCTTCCTTTCATCAAAGCCTACTTTCCCTAACAAAGTCAGAGGAACTGCAATCGATTTTTCTTTTACGATCTCAGTTTTTATTCCCGCATGGAATACTTTATGTTTATCAAGATGAACAATCATGCTTTGTGCTTCTGCTTCGTGATGTTCGCTTGATTCAGGCTTGTTTTCATTATCATCGGTCTTCCCACATCCAATAAATATTGCGGCAAAGAGAATACTTATTATTGCGATCGATGATATGTTCATTAGTTGTTTCATTTTGTCCTCAGTAAAATATTATTCAATGGATAGTTCTGCTGCTATTTCAAATTCAACAAGTGCATGCTGATAGTTTGCGACTGAACGGAAATACTCTGCCTGCGTTGTCCGATATGCACGGTAAACATCAAACAGATTCAAAAGGTCAAGTTGATTGTTGCGGTATTGTGACAATGCTACAGACATAATATCCTTTACACCTTTATTCAGTATTTGCTCATAATTCTTTACTTGTTGTTCCGTTGATTGAACATTGGTGAACGCGCTGTTTAAATTGTTCCGGATCTTCCGTTCGACAGATCTCAGTTGCAGTTCTGCTATACTTAATTGGGCAGTTGCTTCTTCGACCTGACCTTGAGGTTCCTGCCAAAACCACAGCGGCACTGCAACCTTTAGCTCTACTCCAAGAAAAGAGCTGGATGGCGTTCTCTGCTGGTATGCAACGCCAACTCCGAAATCGGGGTAATAACTTGATTGAGCCAGAGTGAGATTACTCTCCTGTTTTTCGATCTGCAACCGATTCAAAACAAGCGCATTGCTTTGTCGCGTCATCAATTCTATCAAAGAATCTTTATCGGCAAAAACTGGAATAAATTTCAAAGAATCTTTCGGTGAATAAAACACAGAGCTTGAATCCCCAATCCCATTCTTCAATTCCGATTGCATTTTGAAATAATTGCTTTTCGCTTCAAGCAGTTCATTCTGCAATCGCGACGTTTCAACTTCTATTCGTAACACATCCAAGTATTTCGTCTCACCGGTCTTAAATTTATCAGTTACTAAAGACTGAAAATCCCAAAACATCGATACCTGTGTTTCAATAGTTCGGATAGTGATTTGTGCGAATTGAACATTGATATATGCTTTTTTAATTCCTGCAGACACTTTGGCTTTGATCTGTTCAACACCAGCAACGGCTATTTGTTCATCGAAGGATGCACTGGAAATCCGGTTGCTTCTTTTCGTCGGATATTCGAACGACTGACTGATACTAATATCCTTTTCATTCGACAACCCAACTTTGTATCCTGATGGAATTTCGTTGAAGGAAAAACCAATTTCAGGATTTGGCATTTTCCCTGCTTGCAGCATCTTACCTCGTGCTGATCGTATCTCCTGCTTTGCTTGAAGAATATCGGGATTCACAGTTAATCCTATCGATATCGCTTCTTGCAATGAGATGTTCTTTATTGTCTGCGCAGTGATGAAACTACTATTCATCAACATAATACAGACAACGAGAAAAGTGTTTCTCACGTTGACCTCGTAAAAAATGTAAAGTTGAATGCATTCTCCCTAGTAGAAAGAAAAGCATCTGTTATTGAAATGAAAAAAGAGAAGGTGTTATGCTTGTTTTGGCGGCTGCCAGACAGAGTAAGATAAAGCAGAAATTGGATGTTCGGAATAAGAGACAAAAGTGGTTGGATCTGTATAAGGTGCGTCAACATTGCCAGTAGTGTCGGAAGTTGTTAAAACAGTTCCACAACAATTACAAATGCAGAAAAAAGCACATCCGTCAGTGTTAGATTGAGCAGATTGCTCAGTATGCACTTCCTTATTGTCCTTAAAACTTTTAAATACATCAGCGCAGGGAAAGACCGAAGCAGTGAACAGATAGAATAAAAATATGAAAGTGATAATCTTCATTGTTCAATATATAAAAATGTCGGGTATTTCCATAATATGTTTTTGATTATTTTCTTAATGCTTATACACATCTTCCGCGTTATACCCGCGCACAAGATCATACAAAAGTATTTGATGTTTCGTCAGCATTTTCTTTGTAACAATATGTGCACGTAAATGAGCAAACCGGAGTTTTGCCTGAAGATCTCCAATCTCTTTCGTTAACCGTTCCAATTGGGAAATTGTTATCACTCCGTCAGCGAATGCGTCATTCAACATTTTTTCCTTTTTAACAATTTCATTTCCCAAATGAACAGCGGCAGATTTCATTTCCTCAACAATCTTTTCGAGTTCTTTCGTTTGTTTTTCGGAAAGATCGAGCGTGTCAATAAATTCCAATACATGCTTTGGTCCGGGATAATGATTCAACTCAGCAGCTTTTGCCAGTCCCATACCAGCGCCTAAGCGGTATTGCTCAATCTCTTTTTCCGAGAGAGATTTGATTGCACGGCGTTCTTCACCTGTATAGGTTGAATGTTGTGCTTGTAATACTGAAACAAAATACAGGATGAAAAAAAAGAAAGGAAATTTTTTCATAGAAAATGCTCACTATTGGTTATTTTTTTTGTTGTCTATCCAATTCAAAAAATTCCGCCGCGTACAGTCCACATTACAACCATCATACCTGCCATCGCAGCCGCGCCGAGGTACCAGTATTCAGATGACATTCCCATCATTCCTCCCATTCCCATCATCCCGCTGCTTTTCTTTTCGTGAACCATAAAAGCTGCTTCTACAGAAAGTGAAGCATCGGATCCTGGAAATTTTTCTATTTCTACTGTCAAAACAAAACTTCCTGCAGCTGTCGGAGTATATGCAATTGCCGAAGTTCCTTTCATCATGGTAATATTTTGATGAATGGTTTTAAATTCTTCATTTGATTTTGTATGTCCACCGTGATCGTGTTTGGAACTAGTTTCAACAGCAGAACTTTTTGAAATCATATAATGTACGGCAACGCTTTCCGGTACACCGCTCTTTGAACGAAGCGATAGCGTAATATTTCCTTCTTTTCCAATTGTCATTGGTTCAATTGTTACCGATAACGTGTAATCGCCGTTGATGACTTCTTTAGTTATTGTTGTCGCTTGATGTTCATTATGATCATCATGACCGCCCATCATCATCGTATGCATACATGATGTTATTGTGAAAGAAAGAATAATAACCAAAATCATTCTGTATTTCATATACCCTCCGTTAGAAATATATCTTTTTGATTAATGTTTATGCCCCTTTTTAATATCTTTCGCACTTTTACCGGAAACATCGCCTTGACCGTGCTGCCAGCCGTCATAACACTCGTTACACACAGGTTTATTATTTTTTACTGCATCTTTGCAGCTGCAAGAACCGTGAGCTTTCAAACATTCATCGCATGGTTCTTGAATGCAGCAGTTATATTTGCCATCCTTCATTGCTTCCATTTTTTGTTTCATCAGCGATTTCTTTTCTTTCTTTACTTCAACTAACGCCATGCCGCATTTCGGGCATTTGCCTGGCTTGTCAGATTTTACTTCAGGATGCATCGGGCATGTATATTCGGTCTGAATTTTCTCGGTTTCTTTTTTTGCCGTGGTATCTTTTTTGTGTTGTTCGTGCTTATGTTGGTTGTGGTCTTGCATATCGGCCAGTGCTATTTCTTTGTCACCACTTCCGCAACATCCGCCGGCGCATGAGGATTCTTTTTTTGTTTGAGCAAAGGAAAAGGAAACCAAAAAGAAAAAAGCGATAAAGAATAGTTTTGTTGTCATATAGTATCTTTCTTAAAAATTATTATTAATGAATTTGAGTTAGTATGAATTCTAAAACTTTAATTTTATTCTACTTCATCCATCCAGCCATCTTCGATTTTTTCAATTTGCCTTTTTTCAACGCCCGTTCTTTCATCCAACTGAAAAGGATCGGCGTTACAATAAGCACATGAATTGTTGAAGTGATCAATCCGCCGATCATCGGTGCGGCGATTGGGCGCATCACATCGGAACCAACACCGGTACTCCACATCAACGGCATCAAACCGATAAGAGCCGTACTCACCGTCATTACTTTGGGGCGAAGACGAAGGACTGCGCCATCAACTGTTGCATCATAGATATCATTTGCCGTAATCGGACCGCGTTCGCCTTTTTCAAAAGCGTGCAATTTTTTATCTAAAGCTTCGTGAAGATACACGACCATTACGACACCTGTTTGTACCGCAACACCATAAAGAGCAATGAATCCAATCCATACAGCAACGGAGAAATTGTATCCTAAGAAATAGATCAAATAGATTCCGCCGATAAGTGCGAAGGGAACAGAGAGCATTACAACGAACGCTTCGGTGAATTCTTTGGTCACAAAATAAAGCATCACGAAAATAATAAGTAAAACTATCGGCATCATAATGGTGAGCCGTTCTTTTGCACGGACCTGGTTTTCCCATTGTCCGCTCCATTTCAGCGTATATCCGGTCGGCAGTTTCATTTTGCTGGTAAGGACATCTTTTGCTTCATTTACAAAACTCCCCATATCCCGTCCGCGCACATTCAGAAATACAATCGAACGAAGCTGTGCATCCTCGCTGGAGATCATTGGCGGACCGGGGACGATGTTGATCTTCGCCAATTGTGCGAGCGGAATATAACTTCGGTTTGAAACAGTCGACATTTCCGAGGGCATACTTTGCGCTGCGGTTCGTGTCTGTTCGGTCTTACCGCCTCCCATCGAAGACATTCCTCCTCCGCCGGAACTTGAGGATGATGACTGACTACTGATGACGGAATTTTGGCTTCCACCTCTGACGATATTTACCGGCACAAGAAGATTTTTCAAGTATTCCATACTCTGGCGGTAATCTTTTTGATATCGTACTCGGATTGGAAATCGCTGTCGTCCCTCGATCACCGTACCGATATTTTCTCCGCCGATAGCTGTTTCAACGATGTCCTGCACGTCGCCGACGTTGATTCCGTACCGTGCCACCGCTTCTCTGTCGATCGCGATATCAACAAACCTGCCGCTTTGTGTTCTCTCAGCATAAAGGTCTGCTGCACCGGGAACAGTGCGGAGAATTTGTTCCGCTTGAATGGCAAGTTGCTCGAGCGTGTCCAGATCTTTTCCGAAGATCTTCACTCCCAGATCAGTCCGCACACCGGTAGAGAGCATGTTGATGCGGTTAATGATTGGCTGAGTCCAACCGTTTCGAACACCGGGGATCTGCAATTTTGCATCCAGTTCAGCGATGATATCATCTTTTGTGATCCCGGGACGCCATTCACTTTTTGGTTTGAGTAAAATAATAGTCTCAAGCATGCTCAACGGTGCCGGATCGGTGGAGGTTTCCGCCTTTCCCGCTTTACCCAGCACGTGATGAACTTCCGGAACCGATTTGATGATGGCATCCTGCACCTGCAAAATCCGATTCACTTCCGTGATGGAAGCGGAGGGGAGAGTGACAGGCATGAACAATAGACTTCCTTCGTCAAGCGGCGGCATGAATTCAGAACCGATATTCATGATCATCGGAATGGTGATGACAAGTGCGAAAATGTTCAGCGCGATGGTTGTCTTACGATATTTCAAAACCCAGTGAATAACCGGAGCATAAAGCCGATTTAGAACTCGAGTAATTGGATTTCGATCCTGGCTGCGGAACTTGCCGCGTGTCAGCATCGTCATCAGCATTGGAACGAGTGTGATTGCTATGATTGCCGAACCGGCAAGCACGAATGTTTTTGTGAACGCGAGCGGTTTAAAAAGTTTTCCTTCTTGTCCTTCGAGCATAAACACCGGCAGGAACGACACCACCATGATCGCTACCGCAAAGAAAATTGAAGGTCCAACTTGTTTTGCAGACATAATGGAAATCTCAACATAATCTTCGTTGGTTAATGTTCCTTTTTGTTCCTGCGCTTCCGCCACATTGCGATAAGCGTTTTCCACCATCACAATTGATGCATCAACAATCACGCCGATAGCAATCGCAATCCCTCCCAGAGACATGATGTTGGAGGTGATCCCGCCAAGTTTCATAGCAATGAATGCGATCAATACCGCAACCGGAATTTCGATGATAACACGAATGACACTTCGTACATGAAGAAGAAAAAGGAATACGATAATGCTCACGACGATCGCTTCTTCGATCAATGCGCCTTTCAATGTATCAACGGCTGCCATGATCAAACTGCTTCTGTCATACGATGCTTTTATTTTCACCCCTTCCGGAAGTCCGGGTGAGATTTCCTCAATCCGTTTCTTTACTCGGTCGATCACATCTTTTGCATTTTCGCCGTATCGCGCAACAACAATTCCACCAACAACCTGGCCTTCGCCGTTCAATTCCAATGATCCGCGTCTGATGTCTCCGCCGAGTTGTACTCGTCCGATATTACGGACATAGATCGGTGTTCCGGTTGATCCGGTACCGACAACGATGTTCTCTACATCTCCAACTGTTTGAATATATCCTTGTCCACGGATGAAATATTCCTGGTCCGAAATTTCGATGATCTTGCCACCGACATCGTTGTTCGATCTCATTACTGCATTGCGGATATCATTCACCGTAACACCAAATGACTTCATCTTATCCGGATCGACATCCACTTGATATTGTTTTACAAATCCGCCGACTGATGCAACTTCGGCAACTCCTTGAACTCCTTGAAGATTCAATTTAATGTACCAATCCTGAATCGCACGAAGCGTTCCAAGATCGTATTTACCCTCAACGGTGTACCAAAATACATGGCCAACTCCTGTTCCATCCGGACCGAGCTGCATTTTTGCTCCCTGCGGAAGCGAAGATTGCACGGTAGAAAGTTTCTCCAACACGCGGCTTCGAGCCCAATAGAGATCGGTATTTTCATTGAAGATGATATAGATGAACGACATCCCGAACATTGACTGGGCACGAATTGCTTCAACTTCCGGTACGCCCTGAAGTGCAGTAACGAGGGGGAATGTAACCTGGTCTTCAATTAATTGTGGTGAACGGCCCATCCATTCCGTAAAGACGATCACTTGATTTTCTGAGAGATCTGGAATTGCATCGAGGGGAGTTTTGGCAACTGCCCAAATTCCCCATCCGATAATGATGAGGTAGACGAGAATAACAATGAACTTATTCCGCGCCGAGTAATCAATAATTTTTTCTATCATAAAATTTTTCTTTTAGTTTATAGTAAATTCAAAAGAGTCAATTACTTGAATCCTGAACCGTGCAAACCAGCACCATTACGTTATCTCTCTACAATCAATTTTCCATGGACCATTCCCATACCGCACGCGAAGGAGATCACGCCGGTTTTTTTCGGTGTGAGCGTAACGGTTGTGGTTTTAAATGCCGGTAGTTTTTTACGGATGTTCAACTCTTCAAACACAACTTCATTCGTACATTCGGAATCTTCTACACGATGAAATTGAAGATGTACTTCTTCTCCTAGTTTTACGCGGATAACTTCCGGAGTATAACTGCCATCAACCGTAATTTTGACAGTGTTTACTTTTTGCGTTTGAGAAGCCGGCGGTGTGTGAGCCGAATGATCTTCTGTTGGGAGTTGCTCCTTCTCCCGTTGTTCAGTACTGTGTCCGGCATGCGGATCTGCAGCACTGGGCTGACGGAGCGCACTTTCGGAATCGATCAGGAATCCGCCGGAGACGGCGATCATTTCCCCTTCGTCCAATCCGCTGACGATTTCATAATTATCATTGGCGGATTGTCCGAGTACGACATCACGCGGCTGGAATGTATTCTTTTCGGTTTCAACCCAGACAACAGTTCGTTTGCCGGTGAACATAATGGCGGAAACCGGAACAGTCAGCACTTTTTTACCTTCCATATGCAGTTGTGCTTTCACGAACATCTTTGGTTTCAGTTTTCCGTGGCGGTTATCGAATTCTGTACGGATACGAATAGTACGCGTTTCGGAACTCATGACCGGATCAATAAAAGTCACTCTCCCCGAAAATTCTTCGTCGGGGTTAGCATCCGATGTTATGTGAACGATCTGTCCCTTTTGAACGAACTGAATATCTTTCTCATACACATCAAGATAGATCCACACTTTTGAAAGATTGGCAAGTTGATAGAGAACAGTTCCTTCATCCACATATTGTCCTTCTTGGACTTGCTTCAACACAACCGTTCCGGAAATGGGGGAATAGAACTGCACGGCAGTTCGTACGGTACGTGTTTTTTCAATTTGACGGATCTGTTCGGCGGTCATTCCATAATTCAATCTCAAACGTTCACGCATTCCCTCAATAAGGTTTTGCTGATTACCGTCGAGGGCAAGAATAAATTCCTGCTGCGATGAGACAAGGTCGGGGCTGTACATTTCCACAAGCAGCTGACCTTTCTCAATATAACTTCCGGTGAAATTAACGTACTGTTTATCGATCCTTCCGCGGAACCGCGCGGAAACGGTTGTTTGATATGTTTCCGCAACATCAACAATGCCGACGACGTCGATCATTTTAGCCAGCGGCATTCGTTCCACGGAAATTGTTGCTACGTTGGCAAGCACACGCTGAGTGGAAGAGAGACTGACGTGTTCAAGATTTTTCAGCTCATCATTGCTCATATCTTTTAATGCCGATTTTTTCACCAGCGCCATTCCGCATACCGGACATGCACCGGGTTTATCGGAGATGACCGAAGGATGCATCGGACAAGTATACACGGGTGCTGACTTCGCCATTGCCGTTGAATCTGTTTGTTGTTTTTGTTGTCCGTCATTCTTCGTGCAGGATGCAAGAAGAAGAGCAAATGTTATCGTGATCATGTATTTCATATAAATTCCTCTTTCAAAACCTTCTCAAGGTTGAAGTAATTAAAAATTCGTTTCAAATTCGACGCCAGTAGCTTTTTCAAGGTTGTAACGATGCATTAAATAGTCGGAAACTTCCATGTAGTATTCCATCTTATACATTTGCAGCATCCGGAAACTGTCGATCAATGAAAGAAAATCCATTTTGCCTGTTTGATAAGCGCTCAGTAACGATTCTAGTGTTTGCTGTGCATTGGGAATGATGGATGTGCGGTATCGCTCCGCCTGTTCCCAGTGTGCTTTCGCTTTTGTCCACGAATCGATCACTTCAAAACGGACCATCGTTTCCATATCCGAAACCAGTGCTTCACTTCGCTGAAGTTTGTATTCCTGTTCTTCAATTTTGCCGCTGATCTTTCCGCTTACCCAGGGTGCAATAGGAATGCTGATGCCGAGCATCAATTCCCAGGAATCGGGCATTCCCATTCGTTCCTTGTATAAACCACCCACCATCAGATCGGGATATCGTTCCCGCTGGACCATTGTCAGTTCTGCCGTATTCATCACCACTTCGTTTTTCATTGCGGAAAGTTCTTTACGCTGCTGTACCGCCAGAGTGATGAGTTCATCTTTATCGAGCGTATAGGACGATAAGACAATCTCCGGAACTCTTCCGATGGGAGTTGCCGGATCAAGTGCGCGGAGTGAGTTAAGCATTGCTTCTGGAACACGAACATCGTGTTCCAGATTTGCGCGTTGATTTTCCAGTTTTGAAAGCTCGATTTCCAATCGCAGGATATCCGCCTGAGTTGCAAGCCCCACGGAATACTTCGAACGAACCGAAGCGATCATTTGCTTCAGCAGATCTTGATTCGACGCATTCACTTCAATACGGCGCTGGGCAGAATAGATCATCACGTACTGTTTCTTCACTTCGGTGATCGTGGCACGTTCTTCTGCACCGTACACATTTTCAGTAAATGCGACATTTGCTTTTGCTGCATTTTCCGACGAAGAATTTTTTCCGGGAAAAGGGATCATCTGCGTAATGGAATATTCGCGCTCCATTCCATTGAGCGGATAGAGAGAAGTGATCGGATTATCCATCAGCGATACCGCAACCTGCGGTGCTTGCCACATTGTTGCCTGGCCAACGCGCGCTTCTGCGGCTTTCACCGACGAACGTGATGCTTTCAGTTTGAAATTTGCATTGATCGCCTGATCGATGAATGATGAGAGCGAAACCGTATCGTGTTGTTGTGCCGTGAGTGATACAGCAACCACACAGATTAAAAGTACTAATTTGAATTTCATTGCTATTTTCTCCGTTGACTAATTAATGTGACTCTTTATTTTCACGATACAAGCAGCAACCGGGAAGATCGTTGTACACTTCATCTGCTGCTTTGTATTTTTCCGTATCGTGACCAACGGAAGCAACAATTTTTTGAAGAGAATCCAGCGTTATAGCATTTGCATTGTATTTAACGGAGAGGATCTTTGTGTTTTTATCCCACTGTGCGGATGATACTTCCGAAATTTTCAATGATTTTTCGATCCGAGATTTGCACATTCCGCAATTTCCGTAGACCGTAAATGTTTCTTTTTTAATAGTATCGCCCCCAAGAACAATGATAGAAAAGGTGGAGAACAGTGCGATGAACATTATCAGTTTCATATACATTCCTTTAGAAAAAATTTTATAATATTGTACTGCTGCTCGCAGCCAAGTGTTCTTACCGAAGTGTAAGCAGCAGTGTCGTTATTGTTCATAGTGTTAATGCTGCTCAAAAAAATTTGTTTTCGATCCGGGCTTTTTCGGCAGCAAATTGCTATTCATCGTTGCCGTTTGAGCTGTAAACCGATTTTTGAAAATAAAATTCTTTTTTGACGGCGGCACTTCAGGCAGTACGTTCATTTGCACATCTGAAATTGGTTCCACCTTTGAATGAAAAGCTATGCCGTTCGATTTGAAGGCAGGACTTGCCGGCAGAATTTCAAAAAATGTTGATTCATTCTGTGCTTTCGCTGCAGGATATTGTATCGTATTTTTTGATAAAAATGGATGATCTTGTGCGTTTGAAATCATGACTGCGGAAAGCACAGTTATGATTACTACAACGATAGTCGTTTTCATGAAAGTATTCCTTATTTAAAATAATATTCAAATCTGTGGGTTAAAAAAAACAGTTCACCAAAGTGAACACAAAGCCCACAGAATGTTTAAATAAGAAATACCGAATTGACGAGAGTGATATCGGTCTTGGGAGGGGGTGAAACATTTGCAGCAAATTGGAATTCGATTCCTGAATCAAGAAACTGTTCAGTAGAAAATTGGGGAGGCACAAGATTTTCAAGAATCACTAATTTTTCGATGATCGTTGCAGTCGCGATTACTTTTTGTTCATCATCGATCTTGACCGTTTTAATTTCGGTTGCACAGCACATATCAACGGACATTTCATCGCCGCAAGCGCACGGATCTTTTGCTTCGGAGACCGCAATCGTTGTCTCAGATTCTTCGCCACAGGTGTGGACAATAACCGTCATCCCGGCGGTAAGAACCGTATATACAAACAACATCAATATGGCGATTGGTTTTTTCATTGAAGAGGTAGTCTTACCGTTTCTAACATAAGATAGAGCATTTTTCGTTCCCGTTCACGCAATTAATTATGCGGAACCTGCACCGCATCCGTACCGTGCGGAAAATTCTTCATTGTTACTGCAAAATAATGATATGCAGCTATCCAGCTTGCTTCAACTTCAGGGGTGAAGGCATCCTTTAAGACCGATTTCAAAGCAAAGTTCAAGCTTTTTCCAAACGATACAAAATGATGTTCTTCAACGCCGTATGATTGATGGATCATTCCCAGATTAAAGAGCATTGTTTGTAATGTGGCTTTGTCGCCGAGATTTTCCACTGCGATCTGAAGCATGCGCATCAATTTTTTTCTCTGCTCGTTAATGTCGCCGCGAAAAAGTGCTTTGGTTGACGGTTCCAGCCGGAACAATTCTTGGTACAGCAATTCGGTAATACGTTCTTCTTGAGATAGCACCAGTGAAAACGAAGTGCGAACCAGTTCTTGTTGTCTCGGAGTCATACGGTTTCCTTTCATTGAAGATCTTTGAATTACAGTTAATCTATCAAAATTTCGTGCCGAAAAAAAAGTTAAAAATCCCCCAAAAAACAGACATTTCAAATCCCAACATTGGTAAAACATCATCAAAAATTGCAAATCTAATAACAGATCAATCGCAATCAGAAAAGCAAAGAATGGACTAAGACACAAAAACACAAATATTTTTATAAAACAGCCATGGAAAGTTTCGTGTAATTTAGTGAATTAGTGATTTTGTGGCGATATTTTTTATCAAAATGTAAACTTATCCTACAATCTTCAATTGCATTTACACCTTTCTCTCCATACTTTAATAAAATTAATCAGGAGTAATAATGAAAAAATTAATCGTATTAGCAGTGATCTTTTCACAACTCTTTGCTCAACACAAAGATAAACCAAAACATTCGAGTCTTATGGAACGAAAATACACAATTGAAAAATTACAGATGGGGGATGTCGGACCCGTGCGCATTGTGCAGCTCTATGCGGATGGATTTGAAAAACTTTCGCTGAAAGAAAAAGTATTCACCTATTATCTATATCAATCCGCAATTGCAGCGCGCGACATTTCCATCGATCAGCGTCATCGCGATGCGCTGGAGATCCGCGAACTGATGGAAGCGCTCTATACGCATCCAAAGGGGATCGATAAAAAGAGTTACGAGAATATTGTGCTGTACACAAAATTATTTTGGGTGAACAATTCACAGTATGACAATATCACTTCCCGAAAATTCGTGATGCAAGGTTCATTTGAAGAGTTTGTTGCGAATGTAAACACTGCCGTGAAGAATGGCGCAAAAATCTCTTTGAATAAAGGAGAAACACTGACACAAAAACTTGAACGGCTTCAACGGGCAATCTTCGATAAAACATTTGAACCGGTGCATACGAATAAAACTCCCGGCGAAGATATGATCGCAGGAAGCGCGAACAATCTGTACGATGGAACAACGTTCGCCGAAGTTGAAGCATGGGCAAAAGCAGGCAAAGAAAAGAATCCGCTCAATTCCAAAGTGGTGAAAGAAAACGGACAACTTGTTGAAAAGATATACCGTACAGGAAATAAACATCTTGGCGGAACGATTCCCGCAGGAATGTATGCCGAAGATCTTCAAGTAGCAATTTCCTATCTGGAAAAGGCGAAAGCATATGCAAGCACCCCATTACAAGCAGAGAATCTTGGCAAGCTTATTAAATTTTACCAGACCGGCGACCTGAATGACTGGCGCGATTACAATATCGGCTGGGTGAAAGAGACCGAATCACAGGTGGATATGATCCACGGATTTATTGAAGTGTATCTGGATGCGCGCGGGGCGAAAGGACAATTCGAATCGGTGGTAAATTTTGCGAATCCCGAACTGACGGAATTATTTCAGAAAGTTGGAACAAACGCACAATATTTTGAAGACCGCATGCCGTGGGATGCACAATATAAAAAATCTGATGTGAAACCGTTAAAATATACCGTGATCAACGTTGTGGTTGAAACGGGCGATGCAGGACCGGTCAGTGCGATCGGGATCAATCTTCCGAACGAGCAGGATGTGCGGGAACAATACGGAAGCAAATCGGTAACGCTCTATAACATTGTGGATGCGTATGATAAAACAGGCGGAAAAGATATTCTGAAAGAATTTGCGTTCGATGCGCAGGAAGTTGAACGCGCTGACAAGTATGCAAGTCTTGCGGATAATATGCACACCGCATTGCACGAAGTGCTCGGTCACGCGTCGGGAAAAATCTCGCCGAACCTGAAGGTCGATCCGCAGGCAGCGCTGCCGGGATATTATTCCACACTGGAGGAAGCGCGCGCAGATCTTGTTGCACTCTATCATATATGGGATCCGAAATTAGTAGAGATCGGAATCATTTCCAACACTATGGAAACAATGAAAGCGATGTATGATAAAGAGGTGCGGAATGCAGGACTGGTGCAATTGCAGCGCGTTCCGAAAGGACACGACCAGTTGGAAGAAGATCACATGAAGAACCGTCAGATGAACGTTCATTGGCTCTGGAAGAATGCGGATTGTATTGAGCAGGTACAAAAAGATGGCAAAACATTTTTCCGCGTGACCGATTATGAAAAGATGCGGGTCGGTGTGGGAAAATTACTTGCTGAAATTCAACGGATAAAATCCGAAGGAGACCTTGCGGCGGCAAAATTATTGATCGATACATACGGATTTAAGATCGATACAACATTGCGTGATGAAGTATTGCAACGGATGGAGAAACTTGACCGCGCAGTCTATACCGGATTTGTGATGCCGAAACTTGAACCGGTGAAAGATAAAAAAGGGAACATCACCGATGTAAAGACCGCATATCCGCTTGATCTTGCAAAGCAGATGCTGGAATATTCTGCATTCACTAAGAGAGAAAAAGAAAAAGCGAAAGCGATCTTATCGAAATAGTAGAATCAGTTGACCGTCACCTTCCGCCATAAAACTGGCGGACAAGTAAAGGTGATGGTCAACCATGATTAAAGAATCCGCAAAACAACACAAAACTTCAATGTTTACTGGTATTTTTTTAATTAAAATAATTCAACGTACAAATTGCATTTTTTTGGTATATTTTATATAATAAAACCCATTAACAACAGTTGAATAATTAAATTTAAGGTTAAATCTATGGAAGACTACATCGGCTATATTAAAAATTTAGCAGAAAATAAACTTCCAACTATATTTTATAATTCAGGACCAGAGCATGCTTCTATAGTGATGTCGAATATTTTCCAAAATTCAAAGGATATGATTCGAATATTTGCAGGAAATTTCAGTGGTGAAGTGTCACAAAATGAGCGTTATATTGAAAGCTTAAAATCCTACTTAAACCGAAAAGGTAAAGTGCATATTTTGTTAGATGAATATACGGAAGACAAAAAACCACATTTGTTTGATCTACTTTCTACATATTCATTTTTTAATCCCGAAAACATAGAAATAAAAAAAACAAACACACATGTTGTTGAGGAAAAAACGAAGAAAAAAATACATTTTACCACAGGTGATAATTGTATGTTTAGATTGGAAGAAGACACTGATAAATTTTTAGCGAAAGGAAGTTTTAATAATCTCGAATTAACAGATAAATTAATTAAATATTTTGATCAAATATTTAATTCTCGTGATTCAAAAAGTATAAAATTAAACTAGTATGCCACTTGAAAATTTTAATTCTCTTTTTGAATTAACAGCTGTTTTTAATTTTGCATATGTATTGTCGAATGATTTTGTGCAAATGTTAAACCTCAAAATAATTCGTCATTTTCAAGTCTTGTTGGGTAAACACGAGATGATTTCTAGTCTAACCGCGGGGGCAAAAGAAAGCTTACTTTCAGTTACAAAAAAAGTAACTGAGATTACAACTTCGGAAAATAATTTAGACAAGCAACTTCATCAGTTGAAAACAGAATTGGATAATTTTGAAAAACTCAACACGGATTTAAAAACAGATTGTGATAATCTGGCAAAGGATTCTAGCGTTGTTCAAGAGTTTCCGTTTTTATGTTTGTACGCAGGACTTTACAGTATATTTGTATTATTATTGAACGGGTTTAGTACAAATTCGGATAGGGCTTTTATTAATGAAAGCTATTTGATCCTCAATTTTCTTAGTATTGTATTCTTGATGTATTGTTATTTGAGACCAAGAATTATTGTTTTTCAAAAAATATCACTAAACTATTCATTTGTAATAGCTACTTTTGTCATTATTGTAGTGATGAGTGTTTGTTTTTATTTTATAAATAAAAATATAATTATCACTCATTGTCCGATTGAATTTGACCTTAGCGTTCCGATTAGCTCTATTTTTATAATATCATCGCATTTCATTTTCTATTATTTTAGAGCACATGTCACAGCAAAAGAAAACAGTATTAACATAGACAAAGATTTTGGTAAATTAGAAATAGATATTAAACACTGGAACACAAACTCTGTTGATGATTTTATTGGTTTTATTTCTGGTTATAATAAATATATTGTTAAAACTAAGTAATTTATTATTTGTTACTAAATAAATAAAAAGGCGAAACTCATGTTTCGCCTTTTTATTTTTAGGACTTTTATTAGTTCTTATATTGATTTGATATTAAGAAGTAAGTAGATTAAGAATACATTGTATGACAAAAAATACCACTTTGAATCATTTCGAAAAATACTTCAAATCTCTTCGTTCGTTCAAAATTTCGGAAATTACCGAACACTCACATCGCAAAGACTTACAAGAACTGTTAGAATTGTATGTTGGTCCGAAGATGAAAATTTTGCACGAACCGAAACGCGATGGTAAACTTGGTTCACCCGATTTTAAGATCATTCAAACGGAAAGCATTGTCGGCTATGTAGAAAATAAGAAGATCGAAGAAATTCTTGAAAAGGTTCTAAAATCCGATCAATTGAAAAAATATCAACAGCTTTCTGATAATATTCTTCTCACTAATTACATTGATTGGATCTGGATACGTGAAGGGAAAGTAGTTCAGACCGTTGAATTTTGCTCTCTTGATGATATTAAGAATAAAAAAGCAACACTTGATCCCCAAAAAGCTAGAGCATTAGAAAAACTCCTTACATATTTCTTCTCGCAAGCACCAAAGAAAATTGGTGATGTTAAAAAACTTGCCAAAGCACTCGCAATCCGTGCAAAATACCTTAAAGATTTTCTACTTGTGGAATTACAACACCAAGAAAAAGAGCATACAGAAGGTCGATTGTATCAACTGTATGAAACTTTTAAGACGCATGTTTTTCATGAATTGAGTGTTGCAGAATTTGCAGATGCGTTTGCTCAAAATCTTGTGTACGGTTTGTTTCTTGCAAAATTGAATGCTGATACCCAACTGGTAAATTTGTACAATGCAAAGAAATTCATTCCATCATCGTTCGAACTGATAAAAGAACTGGTGAATTTTCTTGATGAACTTGATAATGATGAATACCGTGAAACGCGATGGATCGTAGAAGAAGTGCTTACGATCATGAATAATCTCGATCTTCCAGCAATTCATGAATCTCTTTCCTTTACAAAGAAACGAAAAGATAAAAACGATCTATTGGTAAAAGATCCTTATGTCTATTTCTACGAAGATTTTCTTGCTGAATACGATAAAAAATTACGCGAATCTAAAGGTGTGTATTACACGCCGCCACCAGTTGTTAATTTTATTGTTCGGGCAATTGATGATATTTTGGTGAATACCTTTAATATTAAAGAGGGGCTTGCTGACCGCAACAAAGTTACCGTTCTTGATTTTGCAACGGGTACAGGAACATTTCTTGTTGAAATGTTACAACAAATTTTTGATAAACTGCCAAAAGATTCGGGTAAGAAAGACATTCTCATAAAAGAACATATTTTAAAGAATTTTTACGGATTTGAATTTCTTATTGCTCCTTACACTATTGCGCATTTAA
This sequence comes from Bacteroidota bacterium, assembly GCA_030679145.1. Classification (GTDB taxonomy): domain Bacteria; phylum Bacteroidota; class Ignavibacteria; order UBA10030; family UBA8401; genus UBA8401. Next base: position 79,028 of record JAUXTU010000023.1, read on the forward strand.
AACTGTCGCAATTTCTAAAAGACAACGGGTATGAACTAAAGCCAAAAGAACGGTTGCAAATTTATCTTACTAACACACTTGAGCCAATTGGGGAACAAATAAAAATTCCAATGTTGCCTGCTTTAACCGATGAAGCTAAACAAGCTCAGCATGTGAAAGAGAAACCAATACTTGTTATTACCGGCAATCCGCCGTATTCAGGACATTCAAAAAATCCAAGTGAAATTAAGGTAAAACTCCCAAAGGGCACAAAATACTTTAGCCATTTAAAATGGAATGAATCATTCAAACGATTCGACGAAGTTTTCAAGGTTACAAAAAAAGAAATGGTTGTTAAACAGAAAACGTTTATTGGTAAGAAAATCTTAGAATATTTTTTTGTTGATGGCAAACCACTTAAGGAAAAAAATCCAAAATGGCTTCAGGATGATTATGTAAAATTTATACGTTTTGCTCAAGACAAGATGGATAGTGTTGAAGAGGGTGTTGTCGGAATTATTACTAATCATTCTTTTCTTGACAACCCTACTTTTCGAGGGATGCGTAAAAGTTTAATCGATTCTTTTGATCAATTATATTTTATTAATTTAAGGGGTAATACGAATAAAAAAGAAAAAAATCCTTCTGGTGGAAAAGATGAAAATGTCTTCGATATAGTACAAGGGGTTTCAATTTCTCTTTTTATAAAAAAGAAAGGTTTAAAGAAAAAAATATCGTATACAGATTTTTGGGGAACACGAAAAGAAAAATATCAAACTTGCTTAAGAGAAAATGTTCATGGTATAGAATGGAAAGATATTACTCCTTCAAAGCCATATTATTTTTTTTGGAATTATAACCCAGATTTAAGTGCTCAATACAATGCTTACCAATCTTTAACTCAAATATTTCAGAAATATTCTGTCGGACCAAATTCTCATAGAGATTCTTTTGCAATCGCCTTTTCGCATGAAGAAGCCCTTTCAAGAATTAAAGATTTATTAAATAAACAGCTGAGCGATAAAGAAATTGCATCAAAATATAATATTCCAGATACAAGAGACTGGAAACTACCCACTGCCAGAAAAGAAAAATTTGATAAACAAAATATACTAAAGTGTCTTTATAGGCCGTTTGATTTTCGATACATGCTTTACGGGAAGTTTGCTTTTGATTATCATAGACCAGAAATTAATGAGAATCTTAAAAAAGGTGTTCGAGCAATTATTACTACTAGGCAAACAAAAGAACCCTTTGGTGCACTTATTTGTAACATACCTGTAGGACAGCACAAACTATCGACAGCTTATGATGGCAGTTATATATTTCCCTTAACAATTTCTGATGAGAATATTACAAATTATTCTCAGAACTATATTGATTACTTCAAAAATATATATGGGATTGTTTTGTCAATAGATAAGACTATGAATTATATATATTCTATACTTTATAGTCCCACATACCGTAAAAAGTATGCAGAGTTTTTAAAGGTAGATTATCCACGCATTCCATTCACCGAAGATATAAAATTGTTTAAACAAATTGCCAAATTAGGGAGTGAATTGATTGATGTCCATTTGTTAGAGAAACATCCACGATACCCAAACGGTCATTTTATAGGCAAGGGAAACAATGTTGTAGAAAAACCACATTTCGTTCTGGACAAGAAGAAGGGAAAACTTTACATTAACAGCACACAATACTTTGATAATGTTCCGCAAGAAGTGTACGAGTTTTGCATCGGAGGTTATCAGGTATTGGATAAATACTTGAAAGACCGCAAAGGGCGCGAACTTGGCAGCGATGAAATTGATAATGTTGAAAGTATTGTTAAATCTCTTATCTTTACTATCAATCAGATGGAAAAGATAGACGCATTAACAAAAAATTGGATTTAAATATGGAACCAGGCGAGATAGATCGTGCGGTTGTTACATTAATACGAAACAAGAAAAGCCCGAATGACTATAACATTCGTTTCGATCTTGACGTAGATCGGGCATTGTTTTGGGTTAAACGTCTTGGCGATCAATTTGATTATGAAGTAGAACTTGGATGTCAATTTCTTTTTGAAGAAGAAGTGCAGGAGGATGGCTTTTGGCATCCGGCTCAAAATGAAGGGAAACAATTTGTTGAATACCTTAAAGAAGTAGTTGCAAAAGAACGGATTGACGAAAAATTCCTTAATGGTTGGTATCGTATTGAAGATATTTCAAATTCTGAAAGAATAAAGCAAAGTTTTAAATCCTACCTTCAAGAGAAAAAAACCGAAGAAGAAAAACCAAAAACTGGAATGCAAACGAGTTTGTTCTAAAGAAGCTCCGTTTTACATTATAAAACACAGTTGCATAAAAGAATCAAATTCGTATATTATAAGTAATGAAAATGAGACAATTTAATATCACGCTATCATACATACAATGTTGTCTACCGGTACTGCTATCGAGCTGAGAGACCAATCATTGTGTATTGTAATTTTTGAGAAGTCTTTCGTTCGCGAAGGACTTTTTTGTTTTAAGCGATTATCTCTAACAACTGCGTCATTCTGAGTCCCGATGGTATTTATCGGGACGAAGAATCTGGTTTGCGCAATTGGTTGAATCTTTCTTTCTCCAGCGCCACTAGCAGATTCTTCCGCTACGCCCCTTCAGGGGCTTCGCGTCAGAATGACGATGCAATTTTTTACATAAAAAAAGGAAAACATATGAACGCTTTTTTTGAACCGTGGAACTGGTACGTCGCCGGACCGATCATCGGTCTGTTTGTGCCGGCATTGCTTATCATCTCGAATAAAATGCTCGGCATCTCCTCAGCATTTGAAAATATTTGTATGATGGTATTTCCGAAAGAGAAACAATCCATTTTTAAATTCAATGTTGAAGAGAACGGATGGAAGCTTTATTTCTCCATCGGAATTGCTATCGGAGGATTCGTTGCGGCGAATTATCTATCATCATTGCCGATACATTTTCTGCCGGAAGAATATCATTATTATCCCGGTTATATCAAGCTATTTATCGGCGGTATCCTTGTCGGATTCGGTACTCGTTACGCTAACGGCTGCACGTCGGGACATTCGATCTTTGGGCTTTCAATTTTGCAGTCATCGAGTTTAAAAGCAACGCTATCGTTCTTTGTCGGAGGTTTGTTGTATACATTTTTTGCTTCACTGTAAAATAAAAACCTTTACCACAGAGACACAGAGACACAAAGACACAGAGAAAACAATAAGGAAAAAAAATGAAGAATATAACATTTATTATTTTTGGAACACTCTTCGGAATTGTTCTTACAAAATCAGAAGTGGTTAGCTGGTTCAGAATTCAGAATATGTTTCAGTTCAAAGAACCGCACATGTATCTCATTATCGGTTCTGCCGTCGTTGTCGGAATCATTGCGATGCGGATCGTTAAGCGGGCAAAACTAAAATCTGTGGATGGCGAAGAGTTGAAGTATGGAGGAAAAACATTCCATAAGGGATTCATCATTGGCGGAATAATTTTCGGGATCGGCTGGGCAATCACAGGTGCCTGCCCCGGACCAATTTTTGCGCAGATCGGTGCAGGAGAATTACCTGCAATCATCACATTGTTTGGTGCATTGATCGGTGCATATTTACACAGCGCGTTCAGAGAAAAATTGCCGCATTAAAATTTGAGAATATTCAATCAATGTCATTCCGAGTCCCGCTTTTCTTTGGCGGGGCGAGGAATCTTGCCTTTCTTCTTAAATTATAAAATAAGATTTCTCTCCCGCCAAGGCGGGATCGAAATGACAAATCAACCATAATTTGTTCAATTAACTACGTTTGCTTCCCCCAAAAAATCTGATTATCTTGGTTCAACAATCAACATAAAAGCGGCATTGCCCGCTTTTTTTATCCTCTGTGACGTCGAAACCGTGTTATGGCAAACAATATTATAATTAAACCTGAAGTAACAATCGAAACGCTCGACTCTATTCCAAAAACGTTGCCGGTGCTTCCGCTGCGCGATGTAGTTATTTTTCCATATATGATCTTTCCGGTGCTGGTCGGGCGCGAAACATCATTGCGTGCAGCAAATCATGCGCTGGAAAATAATAAATTCATTTTTCTCGTTTCGCAAAAGGATCCAACCGTAGAAGAGCCGGGCAAAGATGATATTTACATGGAAGGAACGGTCGCAAAGATCGTTCAGATATTAAAGCTCCCGAACAACCTGATGAAAATTCTGGTGGATGGGACTGT
>JAUXTU010000031.1 GCA_030679145.1 Bacteroidota bacterium
GTTCGTTGACTGTGGTCAACTTTTCTCAGGACGAGACAGTATAAATGGATGCCCGACTTAGGCATTCGGGCATGATGATTTTACTTTGTCAGGCAGTTATTTTTTTCTGCGTAACATCAGTTATTAATTTGTAGAGACGAATAATTATTTCTTCAACCGTTTTGTCTCGTTGTTATTTCCGATGGTCAAAAACGGCATCGACAATTCAACCGGGTTTCGTCCGATCACCGTGCTGATTGATAACCTCCGGTTATTCCATTTTTAGATAAAACGATCTGCCATAATTGGTTTCGTCTTGCTCTAAATGCGGCGGCATCTGAGAGTAAGAAATATTTCCACATTCTAAAAAAGCGTTCTGAATTCTGACTCTTTATATTATCCCAATGAGCAACAAAATTATCATACCATGCCATAAGGGTTTTATCGTAATCGGCTCCGAAGTTGTGCCAGTCTTCCATGATGAAAAGATTTTCAAATGACTTGCTAAGTAGTGCGATTGATGGAAGCATTGAGTTTGGGAAAATATATTTATGTGTCCATTGATCAATTGTTTTGATCGAGGTAGGACGACCGATCGTATGAAGAAGAAATAAACCGTCATCAATCAGGCATTGTTGCGCAACGCTAAAAAATGTTCTATAATTCTTATATCCGACATGTTCAAACATTCCAACACTGACTATTCTATCAAACTTTTCATTCATTTCACGGTAATCAGTCAGCCGGAATTCGACCGGAAGTCCTTCGCATAATTTTCTTCCAAGTTCCACTTGTTCTCTAGAGACAGTAATTCCGACAACATTAACATTATATTTCTCTGCAGCATATTTCCCAAATGGACCCCAGCCACAGCCGATATCGAGCACTCGCATTCCCGGTTTGAGGTACAATTTGCGGCAAATTAATTCCAGTTTGTTTTCCTGAGCTTCGTTCAGATTGGCGGCGTCTTTCCAATATGCACAACTGTAATTCATTCGTTTATCAAGCATATGTTGAAAAAGATCATTGCCTAGATCATAATGTTTTTCCCCAACAATAAATGCTCTTCGTTTCGATTGCAGATTGAACAATCTTGCCAGAAAAAGGTTGAGCGCCAGCGAAAACTTTTGATGTGTTTTTTCTTCGAGTTGAGCCCGAATAATCTTATACATAAATTCGTCAACTTTCTCAACATCCCACCACGCATCCATATATGATTCACCAACGCCTAATTGACCTTCTGTAATTGCTCTTTTGTAAAATCCCTCGTTATGAATCCGGATATCCCATGGGTTACTTCCATTAATGTGAACTCCGGCGAATTCAAAAATCTCCCCTGCTAGTTTTTTATATTTATTGTCCATAATACACTCCTTCAATTATGTTGAAAGAATTGTATAAAGTTCAAACGTTGTGAAACTACCGATCGCTGATGATTCTCTGAAAAATAAATCCATCACCGGACTGATTTTCAAATATTTTATTTCTTCAACGATTTTTTCCTGCTGTTATTTCCCATATTCAAAAACGGTTTTAGCAATTCAATTGGAAGCGGGAAAATGGTTGTTGAATTGTTTTCCGATGCGATTTCCGTCAGTGTCTGTAAATAGCGTAATTGCAACGCAATCGGATTCCGTTCGATGACAGCAGCCGCTTCACCAAGTTTTTTACTAGCCTGTAATTCACCTTCGGCATGCACCACCTTCGCGCGTCGTTCACGTTCTGCTTCTGCCTGTTTCGCCATTGCACGCTGCATTTCCGGCGGAAGATCGATCTGTTTCACTTCTACGTTGGCAATTTTAATTCCCCACGGTTCGGTGTGATTGTCAATAATGATTTGCAGCTCGTGATTGATCTTATCGCGCTGTGCAAGCAGATCGTCCAATTCAAATTGCCCAAGAATACTTCGCAGCGTTGTCTGTGCCAGTTGTGATGTTGCATAGATATAATTTTCAACGCTCACGATCGCTTTGTCCGGCTGAACGACACGGAAATAGACAACCGCATTTACTTTAATTGAAACGTTGTCTTTGGTGATAACATCCTGCGGAGGAACATCGAGCACAACAGTGCGCAGACTTACTTTCACCATACGATCAATTCCCGGAATTAAAATAATAAGTCCGGGACCTTTTACTGCAAGCAGGCGCCCGAGACGAAATATAACGCCCCGTTCGTACTCCGATAGAACTTTGATGAGATTAAAAAGAATGATCGCACCGAATGCGATCAAAAATATAAAACCAATCATGCCGTCCATTGTAGTTCTCCTTTTTGTTTTGTTCAGGTGACCGTCACTTTAGAAATGACGGTCACTTGACATGTTCTATGATTTTTTAACTTTCAACAACAATCCATGAATTTCCGTCACGATTACCTTTGCATCTTTTGTAATTTTTCCATCAACACTTTCCGCTCCCCAAATTTCTCCCTGCACTCGAACTTGTCCGTTTGGATTCAGCAGTGTTACTGCAATTCCTTCTGCGCCGATCATTCCCAATTCGCCGGTATGAACCTTTCGTTTTTGTGCTTTTAATCCTGCACCAACCACAAAAGCAAAGAACAATGCTGTTACAATGACAAACGGAATGATCACGCTTAGTGATACTTCAACAAATTCAATTCCGCGGTCGGTTTTGTACAACATAATGGAACCCAAAAAGAGAGAAATAGCGCCGCCAACGGATAGTAATCCGTAACTGGTGATCTTGATTTCGAGAAGGAATAGAATGATCCCTACGACGATCAACGCAAGCCCCGCATAATTAAGGGGAAGTGTTTGCATTGTATATAATGCAAGTATCATTGCAATCGCTCCGGCTACGCCGGGAAAAATAGAGCCCGGATTATACAGTTCAAACATCAATCCATACATTCCGATGAGAAAGAGGATATATGAAATATTCGGATCACTGAGCAGGTTGAGAATTTCGTACTGCCAGTTCATTTTTTGTTCTTCAATCACAACATCCGTTGTAGCAAGAATCGTTGTATCATTTTCGATGATGATCTTTTTCCCGTCAAGCATTTTCAAAAGTTCAGAACGGTTTGGAGCGATAAGATCGATCACATTCTTATCCAACGCTTCCGTTTCAGTGATAGAAACACTGCGGCGTACGGCATCCTCTGCCCATTCAACATTCCGGTCCCGTTTTTCTGAGATCGTGCGGATAAATGCTGCGGCATCGTTCGTCACTTTTCCCGACATAACAGAATCCATTTCACCCTGCGAGCTGACCGGATGCGCTGCACCGATATTCGTTCCCGGAGCCATCACGGCAATATGCGCAGCCATGGTAATAAAAACTCCTGCTGATGCAGCGCGCGAACCTTGCGGCGAGACATAAACGATGATCGGAATTTTCGAGTTCAAAAACTCAGTCACTATATCGCGGGTGGATTGAAGAAGTCCTCCCGGCGTGTTCATTTCTATAATAACGGCTTGAGCATTTTTGTTTTTCGCATGGTCAATCCCCTGTTTTAGATAATCATAGGTTGTGGGATTGATGCTCCCATTGACGGTAAGAATGTGGATCGATTTTTCGCTGGCGAATGTGAATTGAATCGAAGCGATGATAAGGAGAAGAACGAATTTTTTCATAGTAATTCAGCAGGTTGTTGTGACAAGGTAGAAAAAGATGGATGCGAAAACAAGATGAGAATAACTGTATAAATAGGAGTGCTACAATGCGATTTCTGACACTGCTGGATGATGTCTGATGTCGCTTTTACGACATCTTGCGTTGGGTTGAAGCACAAAAGCCGGCCCCTTGCTAAACGTCTGATAATAAAAGGAATATCAGACGTTGTCCATCCTTACGCAAAACGTCAGACAACGAAGAACTTGTCAGACGTTTTCCATTTTTAATTTTTAAAGAAAGAGTGGAATAAACTATTCGGTTTCAAATAAGCAATAGATCGTTGGAAATCAAGAATGATATTGAATCGTTTTAGAATATCGATCCCAATAATCCCGAACGGAAGACCTTCCGTATTAGAAGGGATCTCCAAACTGATGGGAATTTTTACCAGTTCATATCCGCCAATCTCCAATTTTGGCAGTATCACTCGTTCAAAATTAATGACTCCCTGACCGATACCGGAAGCTTTGTGTTCGCCAATTCTCTTCATGGCACTGTAGAGATTTTGTGCTGCAATAGACTCATTATGGATATTCAATGAACCGGAGCTTCCAGTATCAAAATGGAACCATTCGTCGATCTTTTTCACGCCAGAATTCAGCGTAACTTCAATGAAATAGTTGTTGTTCCTTTTTTGCAGCCGACACTGTGTGTATCCATTCTCCGGAATGAACAGAGAGTCGTGAATGATCAGGAGTCCATTATCAAAGTTTAATTCTATATTGCTTTCTTCGAACAATTTGTAGCCGATTCCGCCGTCGTTGTTGTGCATTTGGACCCCGGAATAATCAACTGTCCTGTTGTTCCAGATATGGTTGGCTACTCGCAAAGTATTATTCAGACTATATTCGGAATTTATGTCTCCGCCAACACCCGATATGGTGCTTTGTCCATGGAAGATGATGGTTGACGATTTTGTCAAACCGGATTTGTACAGCCAAATCCCCTCGGCACCTGTGTCAAAGATAAAATCGATCGGTTGTTCATTATTGATCGTTCCTTGAATATATATCCTATTATCCAATCCTAGTGTAAATGGAATTGTATCGGCAGCAGCAATGATCGTTGAGTTGTCTGCGATGGGAAAAGCATGCTGCGAAAGAAGAGTATGTGCTGTCAATAGTACAAAGATAAATGTCATCGTAGTAATATTCATCGTATATCGCATTAGTATCTGTTTTTTTTCTGTGAATCAACAATAGTGTTGTAACAATAAATGTTAAAGGAATATTTACAATTTACCTCACATGTTCAATACTGAGAGCAGATTCTTAAACGAATATCTAACTTTGTTTACAATTGCCATGTGATCTGGATGATGTCTGACGTCGCTTTCAAGATGTCTGACATCTCGCGGGGGCTGAGACACAAAGCCTCACCCAAAAAAACCTCAGATAATATTAGATGATGTCTGATGTCGCTTTCAAGACATCTGACATCTAGCGAGGGCTGAGGCGCAAAGACCCACCCCAAAATGTCAGACATTAATGGAGGATATCTGAAACCGTTTTCAAGGTGTCTGATATCTTGCGATGGGTTGTAGCGCAAATATCTGCCCGTGCTAAACGTCAGACATTGAAGAGCATGTCAGACGTTGTCCGCCCGTGTTGTCCATCGCATTTCGTTCTTGAGCAGATTTTTGATATTTTCTTCTGCAAATTCCCTCCCCTGTAAGGGGAGGGTTAGGGTGGGGTCAAAAATAAAAATATAAACGTATGCCCTTTTTTAACAACATCACCATGGATATCACTCCGCTTCGGAAGAACCGCGATTACCGGTTATTATTTATCGGACAGTTCATTTCGTTCCTTGGTTCATCCATCACTGCGGTGGCGTTGTCATATCAGATTTATACTGTGACGCAATCAACGGCGTATGTGGGGCTGCTCGGAATGTTCCAGCTGATTCCTCTTTCAATCAGTGGATTCATCGGCGGCTCGGTGGCGGACAGGTTTGACCGGAAGAAGATCATCATCATTTCCGAAGTTGTGCTGACGCTGACGAGTCTTTCGCTTGTTGCAACAGCGCTGCTGCCGAATATTTCCGTCTGGATATTATTTACCATCGCAGCGGTAGCATCGTTCGTCAGTGGATTCCACCGTCCTGCGCTGGATGCGTTAACGCCCCGAGTGATCGAGCATGACGAGATTCCCGCCGCAAGCGCGCTGTCGGGATTCCGAGGAACTACGGCAATGATTCTTGGTCCATCGCTGGCAGGAGTTATTCTTGCATCGCTCGGATTGTTCATTACATATCTGATCGATGCGCTGAGATTCATTTTCTCAATTGTTACGATTGTGTTGATCAGACGAAAATTCCAACTGGAAAGAGGAGAAGATGATGGGAACGAATTTTCATTTGCTCATATTAGTGAAGGACTCCGTTATGCGTGGAGCCGAAAAGAATTGTTGGGAACATATTTCATCGATATGATGTCGATGGGAACGTCCTATCCGTATCCGCTTTTTCCTGCGCTTGCCGCTGCATACGGCGGAGTTGCCGTTCTCGGATCGCTCCACGCTTCCGTTGCTATCGGTGCATTTCTTGCGTCGCTGACGAGCGGGTGGACGAAGAATATTGTGCGCCACGGGAAAGCGATCACAATCGCCGCAGTGGGATGGAGCATTGGAATTCTTGCTGCCGGATTCACGGGAAATCTCTGGCTGATGCTTTTCTTTCTCGGGTGCGCCGGATTCTCCGATATGCTGAGTGCGATCTTCCGTTCCATTATCTGGAATCAGACGATCCCCGATTCCATTCGCGGACGGATGGTTGGAATTGAAATGCTCAGTTATATGAGCGGTCCGTTGGTGGGAGGGACACTGATCGGATTTCTTGCCGCTTCTACCGGAGAGAATGTTGCAATGTCGATCGGCGGAAGCGTTGGGCTTGTTGGGATTGTTGTGCTAATTCTTTGGCTGCAGCAGTTTTGGAAGTATTCCGCAAATAGCAAAAAATCTGAATGATTTTCATCTTTTTTATAAGTTCTGTTCATAAGAATAAAAATTATTATATTCTACAAGGTTTGAAGACGTTTCAAAAAAAGAGGATCGTATGGAAGCAGGAACCGTAAAAGATATTCAAACTGTACTGCCCTATTTTCTTAAACATAAAAATGTTTGGGCAAATTATGACAGTGAAGCGGATACACTCTATCTGCACTTCAAGAAACCCAATCATGCGGATAACTCCGAAATGACTGATGATGATATGATTGTCCGTTACGAGAACGGCGAGATTATCGGACTTTCTGTTTTAAATGCCAGTAAACGAATGAAAATGTAATTGTAAGTCTTGTGAAAGCAGGATTCAATTTTTTCTTCAACCTTGACAAGGTTTATTCTATTCCAAGATAACCTTGTCAAGGTTTTTTAATGAAGTTAGCTGTTATATCACTAATTCTGTCTTCTGCGATGTTGTCTACAAATAACTGAATTTCTTCAAAGTGAATAAAACCTGATTTTGAAATATGAGGAATATCTTTAAATAGCGTTAATATATCAGAAGCGGCTTTTTGCCCTATTCTTTTACCTATTTTTGATTTTGATGTTCCTAAACCGATTTCATTACATTCCGAACTATTTATTAATATTTGTAAAGAGTCTACGTTCCCTTTTAGAAATTGATACCCCAAGTAATTGAAGGAGTTAATTAATGACAAGTGCAAGGCATTATCTTGCTGAGACGGAGATTTCCACAATAAAAAAGGATCTATATAGAATGGTATATCTTCATCAAGAAACGGAATTACAAAATCAACATCTTCCTGTCGAAATGGTAAATTATAAAAATCGTTAAGTCTAGGTCTGATTATATTCATTTCGTAAAGGTAGAAAAACTCATTCGTGAAAACAAGGCAAGATATGGTTTGGGGGGTGTTTAGTCTACCACTTGTAGAGCAGCTGAGTTTTGTTATTTCAACTTTTTAATGTTCGGGTTTGCAGTAAGTGATTTAAGCTGAACAATGGCAATCTGGTTTAGTTTAAGCAATCGTTCGCTTTGTGTCAATTCCATTCGTATAAACTCAGCATTCATACTCTCAATATTTGCTAGTACCAGCAATTGCTCAATGGTGGCATAATCCCGTATATTTCCGTCACTGTTAGGGTTTGTGTCGCGCCATTGTTTAGCGGTTTTACCAAAGAGAGCTACATTCAGCACATCCGCTTCATTTGCATATACAACGTTGGCTTGTTCTTTGGTAATATGTTCGGGGATGATATGTTCCTTAATGGCATCGGTATGGATGCGGTAATTTATTTTGGAGAGAGTGCGGTGGAGATTCCAGGTTAATTTTAGGCGGTCATTTTCGTCATCTTTTAATCGTTGAAATTCTTTGATCAGGTAAAGTTTGAACTCTGCTGAAATCCAAGATGCAAATTCAAATGCAATATCTTTGTGGGCAAATGTTCCGCCTCCGTATCTTCCTGTTTTAGATATAATTCCAATAGCACCCGTTTTTTCTATCCATTGTTTTGATGATAACACAAAACCGTTACTGCCCGCTTCATTTTTAATGTTACTGAATTCAGTAACATTAAAATCGTGGTTGTGCAATTGCTCCCAAATGCCCATAAATTCAATAGTAAATTTAGTGCTTAACCAATGAGATATAACCAAACCGGTAGCTTCGGCATTTTTATGTTTAGCAATATCTGTAAGAGAAATAAAATCACTCTCTTTTTGTGAAAGAATTGTGACAGCAGTTCCCTGAACATTTATGGACGATTTCTTATTCATTTTTTGTGGTAAAGTATAAAAACTCGATCTTGAAAACAAGGCAAGATATGGTTGCTGGTTTTGTTTGACCCATTCCTCTCACAACCTTGACAAGGTTATGAATCCGGGGTTGTTTTCTTGTCCAATAAGCTAAACCTTGTCAAGGTTAATTGCCTAATATTGACTTTGGTTCTTTTTTTCTGTAAATAGAATGTATTAACAGAAGAAAAGAACCAGTGGATAATTTCCTAAAATATATCGATAAAAACGGCGGATTTGCGCGAATGCGCGATCTTAAAGAGGCGGCATTTCATACCCGCACGATTGCGCATTATCTTAAAGTGGGAAAAATTGAGAAAGTAAAGCCGGGGCTCTACCGTCTGGCAGAACCGGGAAAGAAGAATGATGAGAATCTCAGTTTTGCCGATGTGTGCAACGCTGTTCCGAAGGGGATCATTTGTCTTACATCGGCGCTTGCGCATTACGAATTGACAACCTTCAATCCGTCCGAAGTGTTTGTTGCAATTCCAACTGCGGAAAAACCGCAGAAGATACTTTTTCCGCCGACAAAATTTTTCTTTTTCCCGGAACGATTCTATCGTCTCGGTATCATCCGGACAAAAACATCGATGGGAGAAGTTCGTATCTATAGTATGGAAAAAACTATTTGCGATATGTTCCGGTATCGGAATAAACTTGGAGAAGATCTGGCAGTTGAAGCGTTGAAAAATTATTTGAAATTGAAAAATAGAAATCTGAAACTGCTTCAGGAATATGCCGTGAAGTGTCAGGTAAAGAATGTGCTGCTGCCGTATCTGAGGGCATTGGTTGGGTAAGTAATAAATCTATCTCAAAAAGAATAGTCATTGCGAGGGAGCAAAGCGACCGAAGCAATCTTGTTTTGATGGAAAGATTGCCACGTCGTCCCAATGATTCTTCGACTTCGTTCAGGGTGACATTGGGACTCCTCGCAATGGGCATAATAGTCAAAAAGTGTTGCTAAAATCACTGTAAGTTGTTCTTTGAAATAGCGTTATTGGTAGAAAACTCCAACAAGGTGTAGAATCGTGACGAAAAAAACATTGTGCTCGATGTAGTTCATCAGATGTCAAACG
>JAUXTU010000040.1 GCA_030679145.1 Bacteroidota bacterium
CAATTTATTAAAACTTTTTACTAAAATTTATTTTGGTTACGTTTCTACCTAATTACCTAAATTTTTTATGGCTATATAATAATATTGTTTCAGACATAAGACCAATTAGTCGTCTAAATAATTTGAGATCTCTTGGTTTAGGAAGTAATCGGATAAATAGTTTTTCAACAATACAGCAGCTTACGAAACTACGGAGCCTTCAACTTATTGAGAACAAAATTACGGATCTTTCATTTTTAAATGGACTGAATGAACTAGTTGAATTAACACTGGAAAATAATAACATAAAAGATATCTCGGTATTAAAAAATAAGAAGAGGTTGCACTTATTAACTTTATCTGAAAATCCAATAGAAAAGCTGCCACAATGGATTACTGACTTTGACATGAATATAAAATGGGATCAGTATTCATACAGTAATGGAAATATTATCTTTTTTAATAATCCAATTACAAACCCCCCAATTGAAATTATTAAACAAGGTAAGAAAGCAATAAAGGCTTGGTTTGAGGGAGAAAAAATATTTATAAATGAAGTAAAAGTACTTCTGGTGGGTCATGGAAATGTCGGAAAAACTACTCTCGTAAGATGCTTAACAGGTGAATCTCCAAACCCAAGTGAACAACCAACACATTATATAAAAATAAAAAACCACAATGTTCAACACAATAAAAAGAACATTAAACTGAATTTTTGGGATTTTGGTGGACAAGAAGTTATGCATTCTACACATCAATTTTTTTTATCAAAACGAAGTATATATCTACTAGTGCTAGATGGAAGAAGAGATGAAGATGCTGAATATTGGTTAAAGCATATTGAAAGTTTTGGCGGAAATTCGCCAGTGTTAATTGTATTAAATAAAATTGATACAAATCCAAGTTATGATGTTGATAGACTTTTTTTAAAGAAAAAATATCCATTTATAGTTGGATTTTATAAAACTACCTGTTTAAATAAGATAACAGGTATAAATGAATTACAGGATGGTTTACTTAATGCATTAGATAAAGTTGAAATTCTTACAACTCCATGGCTAAAAAATTGGTTGCCAATCAAACAAAAGCTTGAAGAAATGACAAACGATTTTATTTCTCAAAAAGATTATGAATCGATATGCGAAAAAAATAATGTTAAAGAAATCATCTCAAAAGAAACTCTTGCTGGATATCTTAATGACTTAGGTGTAGTTGTACATTTTAAGGATTTGAGATTAAGTGATTTGCACATTCTACAACCTCGTTGGGTTTCAAGGGCTGCATATAAAATCATTAATTCTAAAAAGGTTGCTGAAAATCATGGATTACTTAAAATTGATTGGCTATCCCAAATAATGAGTAAAGAAGATGAGAATGATTTTACATATCAAAGTAGTGTATATCCATACATTTTAGACTTAATGCAAAAGTTTGAACTTTGTTTTCCTATAAGCGAAGGAACACAGTATTTAATCCCAGAACTAATGGATATTCAACAACCCGTTTTGCCAAAACTTGATGGCTCTTTACTCAAATTTTATATTAAGTTTGAAGATATATTACCACGTTCCATTTTACTTCGTTTTATAGTCCGAGTGCATGAAGATATTAAAGATAACCTCCGTTGGCGAACCGGTGTAGTACTTGAAGTTCCAATATTCAATTCAATTGCCGTTATCATTGCAGATATTAAAGAAAAAAAAATTAATATAATTGTAAGCGGACCACGAAGGCGTGAACATTTTGCGATTATTCGAAAAACATTTCACAGTCTAATTAAGGATTTTGAAAAACTTACATTCTCAGAATGGATTCCATTAACTGGATATGAGGACTATGCTCTTGATTATGATGAATTGATTGGATACGAGGAAAGTGGTAAAGATGAATATTTTGTCGGAAAATTAAAAAAATCGTACAAAGTAAAAGACTTACTAAATGGTATTGAGTCTGAAAGTATTAGAAAAAGTGAATATCAATGGGATGTCTTTATTTGTCATTCTTCTCAAGATAAAGGTATTCTAAAAAAAGTTACAGACGATTTTAAAAAGAAAGGGATAACATACTGGATTGATGAAGAACAAATTAATCCTGGAGACAATATAATTGATAAAATTACTGATGGACTTCAAAAAAGCAGATCAATTCTTCCTTGCATAAGTAGTAATCAACTTAAATCAGGTTGGTCTCGGTACGAATACCAGTCCATTTTATCTAGAATAATTAGTGGAACTGCAAAGCAGAAAATAATCCCATTTATTTTGGATAACACTTTGGATGAAGGAATACCATTACTATTAAATAATTTACGAGCAGAACGTTATCTAATAAAAACTCAGTACAAAAGACTATTGTTATTTTTGTTAAAACTAAAAGAACAAAAATTGAATTTCTTGAATGAAAATAAATACTCAACTTGATTTTTTTACGACAGTGAAATTTCGAATTCCATATTTAATATTTTTTTCCGCATTCATTCAATTCTCATGTGATAATCTGAATGATTCACCATCTTCCGATGGACCTTATCCACCGCTTCCGGCATTCGATGTTCAATGGAACGAACAAAACACTCTTGTCTGCTTTGGAACTAGCTTAACGTATGGATATGGTGCAGGTGAAAAAAAGTTTGGTGGTCCAGGACCAATAGGAGGAATTGGCGGGATTGGAGGAAATACTCCAAGCGTTTCAAATACGGGGGATTCTTCGTATCCTCGATTCCTGCAAGAACAATTAAAGATCACCGTCTTGAACAAAGGATATGTCGCAAGAACGATAAGTTACGCTCTCTCTGTCGTTACTGATAGTGTTATTTCCAAAAAGCCGGCATTAGTCTTAGTAGAGTTTGGGGCAAATGATTTTCTACAAAACATTTCTGCTCACACTGCAGATTCGTTGTTAAGTTTACTCGTCACTCGAATTCAAAACAGCGGAACTAAAGTTGTATTACTCAGCTTCATCAATACCGACATGCTTCAATATTCAAACGGCAGCTGGTCTTCAGAAGATTCACTTCTGGCGTTGGAATATAATTCTATGATCAAAAGCGTAGCATCAAGATTTGCAGTTCCGCTCATTGATTATCCGCTGAAAGGAATATTCGGTCATCCAAACTTGATGTCTGACGGATTCCATCCGAACGGCGCGGGATACAAAAAGATGGAAGGAAATATTTATCAAGCATTGATTAAAACATTTGAGAAAAACGGAATGGTAAAATAAGTCAGGTCATCATCAATCAATATTGGAGCCATATGAAAAAATCAGATATCTACCCAATGCCGGAATATTTCGACCGTTACATTAATCTTGTTGCGGACATTGAAATCTTAGATGCATTCGACAAAAGCATCGAACAACTTCACGAAATTGACAGAGATTTTTTTACAAAACTTGACCACAAACGATACTCTCCGGAAAAATGGACTGTGAAAGATATTATTCAGCACGTCATCGATACGGAACGAATCTTTGCATACCGTGCACTCCGCTTTGCACGGAATGACAATACCCTGCTTCCTGGTTTTGATGAAAATAGTTTTGCGCAGCACACAACTGCAAATCTACGAACGATCAACTCGTTGCTGGAAGAAGTGACGGTATTACGCAAGGCAAACAGAATAATGTTTGAAAGTTTTGATGATGAAATGCTGCTTCGGACCGGGAAATGTTATAACACCAAAATGTCCGTTTTAGCAATAGGATTCAATATCATCGGACACCAGATACATCATCTTCGGATCATTGAAGAACGGTACATGCCACTGATCAAATAAACGATTTCGCACCGTTGGATTATCCTTAATTTAATCAGTACATTTAAACAACACTTGAAAGGAGGCACTTATGAAACTTCTCGTGTTGTTGTTCCCGTTCATATTTTTTTCAGCCTGCTCTTCAACTCAAGAAACAACCGGGATCACACTTCCCGAATTGATCTATCAACATCCGCTTCCGGCATTTCCAAAACCACTTTCAACATCTCATCTTAGAATTGCTCTTAAAATTTTTGTCAGCGAGAATGGCGCCGTTCACGACGTTGAATTAATGAATAGCAGCGGATATCTTTCGTGGGATTCTGCTGCTGCAAACGCAATTCGTCTCTGGAAGTATTCTCCGGCAAAGTACGATGGAAAACCTGTCAGTATTTGGCTGAGGCAGACTGCAATCGTTCAATTCTCTGACCCATTTTATGTTTTACTGGGCGAAATCATCTTTAGTGATGAAGAAACAGCAGATACGGCATTTGCTTTATTAGAAACTGGAGTGAATTTTTCGGAGATCGTGCAAAAATATTCAGTCGCATCATCTCGTACAAGCAACGGTTCGATTGGAACAGTGAACGTGCAAATTTTTCCGGAACAGATCAAAAAGGCTCTTCTCCGGTTAGAACGTGGTGACTATACTGCGCCTCTAAAATACGGAGAGCAATATGCGATCTTTAAACGATTGAAAGATTAGATGCTGGGAATCATTTCCCTTGAGTGAGAGCTTGAAGTGAAATTTGTTTTAAGACCAAAAATCGTGCTTCGGTCATTTCATTGTTCCAGGACATTATGTGGAAATTGACTCCGTCATAATTATTTTTTTTAAAATAATGCACCGTAGACCGTCAATGCGGCTAACACACTTCCGGTGAAACTTGGATGGAAATTGTCTCTTCCGTAGAATGGAAGTGTTTCATCCATCTGCCATCCAATTTTCCACGCCAAACCTGCAGGACATAGTATTGCGTGTGATGAATCTGCTGCATTTTTATATGAATAGATAACATCATCAAGATCACCTAAACGCTCCGCTGTAGGCCACACTGTCATTAACGCAAACTTTGTTTTCACCGTTGCTGAACAAAGCGAAGCAAGTTTTTTTGCATCTCGGATCAAAATAAGCTGTGACTCATATAATGCTGAAGGACCTTGTTGGGCAATTACAAAATCATACTTTCCAGATTGAATTTCTTTTTGAACTAACCCTTCATTCAAATGATCCTCAATTGAATAATTCGGATTCGATAGATCGTAATACCGAATCTTTACGGAATCGCTTGCTGCAATATCAGCAACAATTTCCGGTAAATTATTGGTATACGTAAGACTATTACCAACATAAAGAATTCTAACGACAGTGGTATCATTTTCTTCAAAAGAATCAGACGAAGTAATATCAAGATCATTGTTACAACTTGAAAGAAAAAGTAAAATAGAAACAATATAGACCATGGGATTTGAGGATTGTTAATAAAATATTTTGGTAAAATATATGGATTGAATATCTGGATGAGCAGAACAATGTGATGAAACGATTATAAGCAGGGATGAAATGTCGATATGAGGTGAAATTGTCTATTGTTATTTTGATTCGCCATAGACGAAGAAAAACTCGTTTTATTTTTAATTGGAAAAAACGAGATTCTTCGTCGCTTTGCTCCTCAGAATGGGCATAATAGTCATTTAGTGTTGCTATTTTTGCCAGGTACAAAATAAAAATACCATTTAAAATAAGCATCGCGATGATGTAGAGCGAGTCCGCGATGGTGACGATAATGTT